>NZ_NQYC01000001.1:600000-1200000 GCF_003600835.1 Bacillus sp. PK3_68
ATAAGCGATACTGTTCCTCTATTCAACGAAAATTCTTTTTCCCAAGGCTCAACAAATGCACCAAAAGAAAGACGAACACCTTGAACAGTCAAAAGAGATAGAAATGTCAAAAAAACAATGATCCAAGCATAATGAGCCTTTATATTCATAATTCCTCCTCAACTAAACATGAAGCAATTTATAACATTAAATCCCATCGTTCTTCTACAAGCTTTTGCCCCCATAACATTTGCTCTTCCTTAACCTCCGTAATTTTGAATCCAAATTTTTCATATAAGGCGCGAGCTGCAGTTATGTTACTCACAGTCCAGAGAAATACACGTTCATACCTTTTTTCTTTACAATAATCAATTAAATTATGAATCAGTTTAGTTCCGGTTCCTCCTTTTCGAAAAGCGGTCTCTACAAGAAACCAGCGCAGTTGTGCTGTTTTCTCATCATGTTTGACCAATCCAACACAACCTACAAAGTCTCCATCACTTTCAGCTATCCAAATTTTTTCAATATCCCCCTCAAACGTCTTATAAAGATAATCTAAGAACGTGTCATCCCATCCATATGTATCCATGAAAAAAGCTCGTTGTTTTTCAATCATAATTTTTATATCTTCAGGAGTATAAGAGTCTTTTATAAAGATTGTTGACCCTTTAGAATTAAGGTTTTGGGATAAAATGCATTCAATGACTTGCATCGAATCTATAAGTTCCCCTCTAGTTTTATCATCTATGCCTTTCAAAATATATTCCACTTGTTGATTAGCTTTTTTCTCTAAATTCTTGTAAATATCTACTCCCGATGTTGTTAAATACACTAAATAGTTGCGACCGTCCTCTTTACATTTTTGTTTGTAAATAATATTTTCTTTTTCAAATTTTTTTATAATTCTACTTACATATCCCCGATCTAACCCTAAATGTTCTTGCAGCTTTTTAGCAGTACAATTATGACTGTTGTAAATTTCGTATAAAATACGCGTTTCTGTTAGAGAAAAAGGACTGTCATATATATGTTCATTCAGAAAACCAAGAACGTTTGTATAGAAACGATTAAATCTTCTGAACTCTTTCACCGTTTTATCTTCAACATTTTTCATTAGAAACTCCCCTTTTTATATTAGTTGACTTTGTCAATCATATAAAAAATATAAACCGGTTAGTTGACTTTGTCAACTTATTCTAGCAATTCAAAAAATAAGAAGATTTTTCCAATATATAAGATATCTTAGTTTTCTGCCATCAAAATTATTTTTTCTTTTGTGCTACTCGTTACTTTAACTTCACCATATCTTTTTAAATTATATTTTGATAAAAAAGCTTTTTCCTCTACCCTTCCACGATAAAATAATCACTGGACTTCACCAGAAAGGTGATCAGCATGGAAGAGAATAAAAATATGATTTAACTATTGTCTATCGCCACAATGATCATCCAGACATTATTTTCGGCCGTTGTGGTAACTTTAGGGATGCTCAATTCAAGAGTTCCGCGAAAGATAATGTTTTTATTAGAAAGGCTGGAATTATGAGACGAGAAAAAAGATTTACACCTGTCAATTAATAGAGAATTTATTTTATCAACTCTTTAAAATTTAACAGTAATGTTATAGACTATGGATTATAACCGTATAACATAGGGCCTCTAATAAATAATTAGGAGGCTTTCAATGATTTTCAAATTAATTCGAAAAACCAAAGAATATATGCAAAATAATAAAAATAGGAAAGTAAAAACTTCTGAAAAAACTTTTGAATTACGTATTTATCTATTTAAGAAGAAATAGATAGTTTCGATATAGAAATTTTTATAAGCAAAGAGGTCCTATCTGGTTATGTATTAACCAGATAGGACCTTTATTAAAAATTAAAATAATACAGTGTTACTCTTTTGAGTGACGTTCTAAACAAATCCTGTATTTCTCTTTAAATAGTATCCTTAATTTTATACTTCTTTACATTAGCCAAATTGACGGCCCCATTTTCTACTACATAAAACCCTTTTGTCTTTTCAAGCTCATCTTTAAGTTCCTTTTCGGAATTCCTCTCTGCCTCAAGCGTGATCACATGATTATTGATTAAATGAAAATCAATTGAATATTTTTTTATTTTACACACCCCCTCTATCTACACAGTTCGATAGAAGGGAATATTTACCTACAATATTCATTCGACAAATAACGCCAACGGACCATCTTACCGCTCCGTTCCTGCCTCCCATTCTAACAAGCCGAATGATGCTCTGGCAAAATCGTATCCTTTGGAACGTCTGGAACATTCGGAACATATTCTGCAAGTTGCTCTATAATTTTCTCTCTCAACCGTCTGATATGAGAATGAGAGAGTCCCAGATGCATCGCAATCCAGCGATAGCTCTTTCCTTCCAGAAGCCAATGCAGTACTTCAATTTCTCGCTCATTCTTAATAGCATATAGCCGCTGTTGAAGAAGCTGAATCTTTCTCTCATATTCATGGACCTTCTTCCATCGCTTTTCTCGTCTAAGATATTCCTGGTAAACAGGATCAGAAGTTCTTCCTTTTGCTTTCGGCATATCACTGTCGGGGCCATATTGACGGACCACGCGTTCACCAGCATCGTTTAAGGACTCACGGAGTATTCTTATCGAATTCATCATCCAGTGATAATCTTTTAAAATCTTCTCTATTTCTTTCTTATTCATCACTTTCAAGTTCCTCCCTTGTCTTTCATCAATTAAAATGGCGATTAAATTAATAAAATAAAAGAGGACACCAAACAATAAAGCAGCTGCAACCTGCCTTAAAGTTTTGGTGCCCTCGGTTTTTCCGTTAGGCTATATATTCTTTATTTTATATGACTCAAAATAGTTTTTACTTGCTCTATTAGTTGCTCTCTTGTCATTATTGTGTAGCCTTTGATTTTATTATGCTTACACACATATTTTAGTTCCTTAATGGTCTACTTTTCGATGGGGGGTATATTAATAATTACCGCTTCTTCACTCATTTTGCACCCTCCTCTAAATAACCTCCTGACCAGACATTCGAACCCGCTGGCTTCTTATCACATCAAACACCTTACCATCCTTCCAGATGATTGTGTCTTCTCCAAATTGTTTAGGCGTCACTTTCGTCAATTGTCCGTCGATAACTACATACGCTGCATTTTCCATTAAGTCGATTTCTGCTGTGATTTTAAGGTTAGAATTTTTCACTAAAACTCCTCCCGATCTGTTAAAATAAAGGTACCAACACTATTTATTCGAAAGGCCGGGAGCTTTCTCGGCTTTTTTCATCTACTAAATTAAATAAGGTAAATTTTTGAAATGTTTTGTCGAATTCCTTTTTCCTTACTTTTTTAGTTGTATAATGTACAAGCTTGTAGTTTTTTATATACATTATTAGGAGAGATGAAAAGTGATTACGCAAGAATCGCCTGAAGAATTAATCACTAGGATTAACAATGTACGTAGTTTAATGATTTCAACTGGCATGAGTAAAGGTCTCAATGATTATGAAACCTTAAAATACAGCGAAGAACTGGACAAGCTTATTAATGAATATCAATTAACAGCCTTGTCCTGAGCCTATAAAATCACAGCCATTAAAAAGTGTTTAAATTAGAGATATTGTTTAGAGAGTCACATGAATCTAAGAACATAAAGTCACCTCGATCATTTGCTATTTCTTGTAGTATGAACACTAAGAGCTATCCTTATGAAATAAATACACTGCTTTATTTCGCTTCTTTCACAAACTGCGACATTACATTTTATCTTCCATATTGTGGTATAATTAATATAAACAAGAAAGGAGTGAATAGATTCTTGGGCTTTGTTACATTCATTGCAGTTGTACTAGCCGCATTAATTGTTGACTTCTTCTGGCTTGATATAGAAAACAAAAGATGGAAATGGTTAAAAGGTCGTTCTAAACCTCAACAAGTTTTATTTTTTGCTTTCTTTATGGGGGCTTCAGCAATTCTTTATTGTTTGTTTGGTTATAAGTTTTTGAATTAACAAAAATAAACTTGGGTCTGTCAACATCAATGTGCCGAAGAAGGTGCGACGAGTTGGCAGACTATTTTTATTTCTCTACGTCATAGTATGAGTCTATTACGACTCTTAGCCGCGTTTGTTCCCCTTCCTGTTATCACTGTATATCCTTAACAGGCTTTCCTCCTCCTCTCCTCACCGCTTCAGATTCTCATAATACCTTTTCATGAAATACGATCCAGTGGCTTCCTTGCATATTTGATAATCCTCTGCTATTCAACATTCAATTACAACGCCATTGCTATGAAGCTCTCTAGATTTCAGTCTTAGAATGTTTTAAGCATTAGAGGCATTTGTCCAAACTTTAAGTAAAATAAATCAATACAATATATAAGAGATCTTTTTACGTAAAAAAGGAGGTATTTGTATGAATAATAAAAATAAAAGTAATTCTCTTCCTTCTCAAAATCACTGCCTTAATGACTCTCTCATAATAGATAGCGTAATATGCTCAAAGAAAGTACAAAAAATCGCTGAGTTTGATAACATTGGTGTGAGTTTTGCGGGTGCAGAGGATATAAATATAGACGTGACAGTGCAAGAGGATCGCATTGCTCAAAACATCCTTGTAATTAAAGATAAAGTCATAAACATCGGTGCTGTCCCTGTAACTGTAACTGCTACTCCCCCATCGGGCCCCGGCTCCGCTGAGTTCTCAAGAATCTTATCATTTCAAGAAGAGACAGAATGTCCGGGAGCCTGTCCGGGTGATACGGTAACCGAAGCCCCTCTTCAGATAGAAGCTATCATTGCTCAAGCTATTCAAACCGAATTCGACGATCCTCCGTTCTTTAGCATTATCGTCAAGATCATCTTACAAACCACAATTACAGTTACTCGGCCAGTTATTAAATCTAAAGATGGCTGCTTTATTGACGTAAATAAAGATCGTTGTGCTCCTCTGCCCTCTTCGGTTATCCAGCTTCCTACAATCAATCCTTAGAGACTAAGTATTATCTTCGTCGAGTTTTTCGGCTAAGAATGCAATTTTACTGGTGGGAAATGAAACGTTAAAAAGTTGGTTTCCCGGATGCAGACATTAAATGCAGATAAATCCTAGTTGGATTTATCTTTCTTCTTTCTCATTCTATTACGTAGTTTGTGTCTATCACGACTCTGAACCGCGTTTGTTCCCCTTCCTGTTGTCACTGTATATCCTTAACAGGCTTTCCTCCTCCTCTCCTCACCGCTTCAGATTCTCATAATACCTTTTCATGAAAGACGATCCAGTGGCTTCCTTGCATATTTGATAATCCTCTGCCATCCAACATTCAATCGCAACGCCATTGCTATGAAGTTCTCTAGATTTCAGTCTTAGAATGTTTTAAGCATTAGAGGCATTTATCCAAACTTTAAGTAAAACAAGTTAATACAATATATAAAGTACTTTTCATGTAAAAAAGGAGGTGCTTGTGTGAGTAAGAAAACTCAAAATACTGATCATTCCTCTCAAAATCAAAAATACTGTCCAAAAGATTCCTTCATAATAGATAGCGTAATATGCTCGAAAGAAGTACAAAAAATAGCTGGGGTGGAATTTTTCCAAACTCTTCCGACTTCTGAATTTGAAGGGAATTTAAATATAGAAGTGGTAGTGCATGAAGAGCGTATTTCCCAAAATATCGTTGTAATCAGAGATAAGATCGTAAACATTGGAGTTGTCCCCACAACTATAACTATTAGTGACACAGCCGGCTCCCTTGATATCCAAGAAGGGATACCATTTCAGGAAGAAACAGAGTGTCCGGGAGTCTGTCCAGGGGATGTGGTAACCGAGGCCCCTCTTCAGGTAGAAGCGGCTATTGCCCAGATTATCCAATACAACAACGCCGACCCGGGATTTCGGAACTTTAGATTTATCATCAAAATTATTTTACGAACGACCATTACAGCTACCCGTCCAGTTATTAAATCTAAAGATGGCTGCTTTATTGACGTAAATAGAGATCGTTGTGAAATTCCATTTCCTTCGACTATCCAACCTCCTGTACTGTTTGGAGGTGCAACATCATTGCTTTCAAGCTTTTCGGCTAAGAATACAATTTTACCGATGAGAAATGAAACATTAAAAAATTCGCCTCCCCCAGAAAAGCACACAAATTAAATTGAAACAATTATTAAATCCAAAGATGGTTGCTTGACTGATATTAATCCATCTCGTTGTGAGGCGCCAATACCTTTAACCCTTAGCCTTCCTGTACCACCTACAAATGGATAATAATTACGCTATCTAATAGACTTTTAATACTTGAACATACTAACCGGCAAAATTATTCTTTATGAAGAGATTAGGGATAGATAAGTCCTATTTGGATTTATCTCTTTTTTGCTCGTTTCTATTGCTCATTTTGTATCTATTACGACTCTTAGCCGCGTTTGTTCCCCTTCCTGTTATCACTGTATATCCTTAACAGGCTTTCTCCTCCTCATCTTCTGTTTCTTACTCACATAATCCTGATACTCTTCCGTCGGCAAAAACCCCTCATGATCCGGACTATATGCAAGCAAGCTCAATATGTGAGGATATTTAAACTCAAACAGCTTCCGCTTAATCTTAAAAGCCTCTGTTTCCACTCCCTTGATGTCTATCACTTCAATGCTGCCGTCCTTCTTATGCACTTCAAAATCGGCCACATACTCAATTTTCCGATGCGTTACCCCATTCTTCGTGAAAGCTTCTTGGAGCAAGTACCGCGGCTGGGTGCGGAAGAAAAGAATTTGCTCATTCGCCTGCAGCCGTTTCAGATGCGCATAATACCTTGCTTCGGCTTTGCTATCGAACGTGATGCCATCCACCACCACTTTCTTAGAACCATATTTTGACCTCGCTTTCCTCAACTTGCATCCTTCCCAATGAGTTCAGTTTGCCGCATAGCTTCTCGCAACCTCTTTTTAAAGTCTGCATGTTTTTTCTCCCAAACCTCTTCTGGCATCGGTCCACACTTTGGACAAGGCTGCTTGATCCACCCAAAGCCAATGTCATTTGTGACTACATAAGTACCGTTGCATAAATTGCATGTCATCGTTTTAACCTCCAATCTATTCCTTCTGTCTCTAATAGGTATTCTCCGCATTCTCCAATTAGTCGACTCGCCGCTGCATATCCAATCTTGTCAGCCAGCGTCCCTCGATCTTCATTACTGTTAAAAACAATCGGCTTTTGCTTACGGTATCTCTCGTTAATGATCGTGTAGTACATTCGTTCACGCGCTTCTGTCCAGCTTACTTTCCCGATGTCATCCCAAATGAGTACATCTGCCGATAAAGCCCCGTTTAAGAGGCGATGATAGGTTTCTCCCTCATCATCCATCTTCTTGGCTTGCATAAGCTCTTCCATGAACGACACATCCGAGACAACGAGCACATTAAATCCCTCTTTGATCAACTGTTTAGACAAAGCTATCTGCAAATGTGTTTTGCCAATTCCGAAATTGTTATGCTTTTGTTTCAATGCTGCTCTTTCCGAAGCAGGCATTTCTTTCAGCCGTTGTTCTCCAAAAACGGCAATCAGGCCAAAATTATAAGCCGGAATGATTTTCTTTTTCTCATCACCTTGCTTAACGACCTTAAACAAGGACCTGTATCTTTTTGTTAATTCCAGCATGTCTTTTTGAACCGGTGATGAGGTTTCATAGTTTTCAAAGTTCGCTTGAGTAAACTCCTCTGGAATCATGGATTGTTTAAATCGTCTTCTCCAGGCTTTTCTCTCACGACATTCACAAGGCTTAGCAAATTCATACATCAGGCCGTTAGTGGCTGCTTCTTGGTAATAAACTAGCTCTGTATCCTTGCAAATTGCACACTCATATTTAACCGCCCCACGCTCTTCTGGCTTCTTCCAGTTCTCGGTATACGTCATCCGTTGATTTGCCTTTGCTTGTAGGTCGGCCATAACTTCTGCGATGCTGATAAACCTTCTGGCCACTCTCTTCACCTCGTTTTTTGTTAGGATTTTTCAAGATAGATTCCACGTATTTTAAGTTGCGAGCCCCATATAAGACCGCTTCACCCATAGCATGTAAGACTAAGCTTTCTCCATAATCGTCAACTAGGCTCCCTAACTTATCCGCTACAAAGCCACTAAGCTGTCCAAACCCTTCTTGTTCATAAAACTGAAAAGGATTAACCAATGCGCGCTTATCTTCTTCATCTTCTTTATCTTTTTGTTTAGTTTTATTTAGTTTAATTAATGCGGAACTAACTCCGGAACTAGGTACGGAACGAACCTCGGCACTAACTGCGGAACGAAGTGCGGAAATATTTTCCGACCTTTGAGGAAGTTCGGAATTATTTTCCGTTCTCTCAAAAGAGATCATCTTGTAAATAGGTGCTTTTCCTTTTCTAGAAATAAAATCGATTCGTCCTTTTTGCTTTAACTCATTTCTCACTTTTCGGAGGGTGCGATCTGTTAATCCTGTTTTAACGCATAACACCGATTCAGCCACCGTAAATGTTTCTGTCCATCCAGCCTTATTATTTATGTGCATGAGTGCGTACCATAAATTAATTGCTGATGGTGACAGTTCATTTATTTCGAGCCAATCATAGAATGCGTTTATTTCTTTAATGTAGTTCACGCCTATCCCCTCCTTTCACATATAGCGAATCCATTCTTCACTCTTTTAATCACGTAGTCTGGATAACACTTGTTCATATACTGCAAGATTAGCTGTTTCAATTGTTCTTTACTTTGAGCTTCCTCCCATAGCCGCTGAGGAAGAAGAACGCGGATTTGTATGATCATTGCCAGATCAACTCGCCAACCTCTATCGTGTCATTTAACTGTTTGGTCATTCGGCAGTAATCACATTTCTCACAACGAATAGGGTCTACTTTTCCAGCTTTCACTTCGATCAGTCGCTCCATTTTCATTTCAATGTATTCATACTCGAAGTCGAAGCGAGTTTCATCGAAATGCAGCACCGCTTTATTCGGTGGGTTTTCCTTTGTTACTGCAACGATATAAGGTGTATATGTACTTCCTGTAGCCTCCTGTAACACTCTTCGATACAAAGCCATTTGAAGCACATAATCCCAAGCTTCCACGAAGGAAACCCAGTTATCATACTTAACTGACCAGTACCGTTTATAGAGGTCTTGTGTTGTTTTCAAATCACTAAATGTCCGGCGGCCATGATGAATGCTGTCCACTTTAATCTTCCAATCTGCTCCGAATAAGTGAGCTGTGTAAATTTCTTCTTTCTCCCCTTCTAACGCAAACATAGCGAAAGGATCTGCTTTTAATGTTTCGATCATTCGATCCGCTGTTTCAAAGTCTGAATACTTACCGCCACGTGATTTGAAGATTGCTCCGTTGTTTTCTTCAATAAACTGTTCAAATGTCTCGTTACTTTCAAACGCTGCATGAACGTAGGAACCGACTAACAAGGTGTTGGAGTGGGGCTCTTGATAAGCCCCTTTTAACTCCGCCATTGTTTTTGTCTCACACTCAATAAAACTTTTAAACTGTGAAACAGAGAAGAATTGTTGATCTGCTTCAATCGAATGATAGTTCTCCTTGGTCAAAGTCCATGTCTGCAGCACTTGGCTTCACCTCTTCTTTCTTCTCTTCATGTTTCTTTTGAGGTTCAGCGTCTTCTTGCTGTTCATTTTCGAAAGACTTAGCTAGTTGGCTTTGTTTCTTTTTCTTCGAAGCACTCTTATCAAACCAATCTTCCACTTTAGACATTCCGTCTTTCAGTGAGTTAAAGATCTTGATAAGTTCTAAGTAGTCATACTCTGTAAAAGCTTCCGCATTGTAGCCGAATCTTTCTTCAATCATGTCTTGTGTGACACGGTGTTGCTCTTTAAAAGCTTTTAACGCACTGGCTACCCTGTCTTTTAACGGTCCCTTGTTATTTCCTCGAAGTGTTTCTTCACATTCAGCAATTGCTTTATCGACAATGTCTCCTGGAATAATGCCCAAGATGCAGGCACGTAATCGGCGAGAACCGTCATTCGCTACTTTTTCATAGATATCCCGTGGATCAGTTAGCTGCTTCAATCCTTTTTTCGTTCCAATGCTGTGTTTCACAGTGAATGTTTTTTCTTGTCTGACATTCGTTTCAAGATCCCAAGCATACGCCATAGCAACCGATTCTCCGGGACGCTGCTCCAGTTCCTTTACACCGAATGAAATGTTTCCCCAGTTTTGGGCAAGTACTTCCGCTAAGCGAATAGAAGGTCCAGTCACCTTTGTTCCTCCACGTGGATATTGATACATGGCAACCTGCGCTAAGGCAGGTCGCTTGCAAGAATCTAAAATGCGCTGTTCTGACTGGAAAACGTTTCGTGGAAATTGCTTTGCCAGAAAGATTGCTCCTTTTACCTCTTCCATTTCACGGGAAGCGGAAACTTGTCCAAGTACTCCTGGTTGCTGCTGTTGCTGATTAAATTGTTCAGTTAACTGGCTCATTAAACGGCCTCCTTCATAATGACTGATAATAAATTGTTATATTGCTTAACGAGTTCCTTTAAATCTGCATGTGTACCTACTCCAGCAACGGCTTGACTGACTCCTATATACACAGAATCTAAAGCTCTCTTATCGTCCATATCCGGAAAAGTCTGTTTTGTTCGATTAAAGTGACTCTCTAAACAAATATCCATTCCAATCCGCTCCTCTTGATTCAGTTTTCAAAATCCGTTACAATAGAAACAATCCTATATTTTCTAAACATTTGACTCGCTTGGCAGAGCGAGTCTTTTTCATTCCGCTGTTTTAAAGGTTGCCCCAAGATACTCAATTAAATAATCCTCCAAATTCTTTTCTAGGATCACTTCACCATTAATCTCAATAATGTCATCCCCTACTAAGATTTCATCACCGAAAGCATCCATACCAACATGTTCTGGCTGACTCATCATGTTTGCATAACCTGTTTCCATCGTACGAGTAATTACTGGATGTTCGATGTTCATTCGGATCGCCTCCTTTTTACTAATAATGTGAATATTCCCATTAAAGGTAAAATATGTTACAATATTCTTGTTAGCCCATATGGCGGTGAGCAACTCCAACTAGCTTGCCGCTTTTCCTTTTGAGGCGAAATAACGTTTTTTAGCTTCAAACTCTACTGATAAAAGTAAAACTGGATTATCCCTCATTTCCTGACAAAGCTTTCTTACTTCAGAAGCCTTCATTAAACGACTTGCTGATAAAGTGAAATACATTTTGGTCGTCCCCCATTTGAATGATTCTCTTTCTCTCATCTGATTGATAAGTCTACTTATAACAGCCACCCTTTTGCCTTCCATTGAGGCAGCAACTTCTTAATCCGCTTTTTAATTGGAATGCCATATTCTTTTTCTAGCATCATATTCAAGTTGTCGATGAATGCCCTGGCTTCAAGCAACTCGTCCATCATTTGTGCAATGCCTTCTTTTTCATGCTCATCAATAATGTTAGGCGGTTTAGCTAAACAGACTGTTTGTATCTTATTAAGAGCCTCAGTTATCTCTCTTTCTGCATTTGCTTCTAGTGCCAACCTATGCCTTTCTATAGCTGGTCCTTTTAAAACCGGTGAAGTGTAACCGTCGGAAAACTCATAGAGCAGTTCCCCTATGTATTCTGGGCTGTCTTCATATACTCGAATTGATTGTTTAGCAATGTCCCGCTGCATCTTCCTGCGGTCATTCTTGTAGTGGCTAACCAACTGTTTCGAAATATTGAGATCTAGTGCCATTTGTTCGTTTGTCATGTCCTCTTCTATCAGCAGGTTTCTTACAGCCTCTCCGACTTCTGCTGACGGTTTGATCGTCATAACCCTTCCTCCTTTTGTATTTGGCTTTCAATTTTTAAATACATAAATTAGTAGTATGGTAGATTCAAGAAACTACTTGTTGCTCTTGCTGACGAATCCAGTCATCAATAGCTGCTGTAGTAAAAAAGATTCGGCGACGTACCCGAAAGTGCGGGATTTCTTTTTCTCGGACCATGTTGTAAATTGTGTCCGTACATACGCCGAGATAATCAGCAGCTTCCTGGACGGTCATTGTTTGGCGGGTCATTAGCTTACCTCCTTAGTTAGTTCCTTTTGTGCATTTTTTGCACAAAAATCATTAAAAAAAAGCGTCCAATCAAAATCCAAATGATTAGCAATTGATTTTGCTACTTTAACACTTGGCCTCAAGCCATTTTCGATCTTAGTATAATAAGAACGGTCAATACCAACTAAGTCTGCTATTTCCTGATGTGATAATTCTTTTTCATTTCTTTTTTCAACTAACCATGTATTTTTCATTATTTCACCACCTTGTGCAGTTTCTACACTAATTGTATAGTGCATTTTTTGCACTGTCAACACTTTTGTTCATTTTTTGCACAAACATTTTAATGTGCATTTTTTTCACTTATAATATAAGAAATGCTAATAGGAGAGGTTTCTATGGAATATGGAGAGCGCTTAAAAAAGCTAAGAAATGAAAGAGGTATATCTCAGCAAGAATTTGCAGATAGATTAAAGATTAATCGCTCCACTTATGCGCGGTATGAGCTAGGTAAAACACAGCCTGATTTTGAAACCCTCCAGAAAATAGCCGATTATTATTCTGTCACAATTGATTTCATTCTGGGCAGATCAGACAATACCAATACTCAAACTAACGACGAAAAAGAAATGAAGGAATTCTTCAGTAATCCTAAATTGAATTTATTCTTTAAAGAAATGAAAGAGTCTCCAGAAGAGCAGCTAGAGGAGCTACGAGAAATTTGGGAAGTTATCAAGAAGAGAAAAAAAGAGAAATGATATACATAGGTTAATGAACAACACGCTGCGACTGGCGTGTTGTTGTTTTTTCGATACAATTACTTGTTTTGTTAACGTTAGTGAGAAAATAGTTATCATAGAAAAACAAATTAATAGAAAGAACCATTTTAACGAAAAACTTCTTTTCTTCATTAAAATGGTTTAATTATATTTTCTTAATTTGTTTACCCTATAAATAAATACTTCGGTTTACTAATTTCTTCTTTCCCTACTGTACCATTCTCTAATCTTTTCATATAATCCTCATACGTGTAATCTATAGAGTTTAATATCTCAGTAATTCTCAAATGTGGATTTTTGCACATGTAATAGATTATTAATCCAAGCAAGTTATTGTTATAACTATAAAGCCGTAGAGACTTGCAGTTCAAGTCTACTTTTGTTTCTTTACCAGAATGTATTAATACATTCCTTGCTCTATAAGTTCTAACAAGATCATACTCTATTTCTTTTCTCTTCGTACTAAGATATTGATGCAGAACCTTTGGATTAGATAAAAAACTTCCTATCTCTGCGATACCCCTGGCTAGATTATCATTAAATTCTAATTCTGATATTAAAGAACTCCCTTTATTCTCAATAAAATTAAGAAGCTTCTTTAAATCATACTGATAATCTTCACCATTTTTTTTACATTCCAGAAATTCTTCTATAATAGAAATTCCTCGATCCTTTTGCTCAAAAATCCTCCCCCAAAAAACATTTATTTTATCCTTAACTATATATAAGCATACAATTTTAGGAATAATATCTTTAACCTTAGCAATAATACTCCCTCCAGATTCTTTAAAGGTCAAAATATATTCTAATACTGCCCAAAGATTTATAATTTTATTCTCTTGAGATTGGTTAAGTTGATTTTTGACAATATTCAAAGCTCGTTGAATATTAAACACTTCTTGTGATCTAATACTTTCGGAAAAAACCCTGTTCCTATACAATATAAAGTCTTCAACATCCTGTCGTTCCCTGTTTTCGACATTAGAAAATAGAATATTTACGTCTTCGTTTTCTGTATATCTTATTTTCTTACAATTGCCGTTAGGAAGTTTACAAATTATCTTATCTAAAATTAGATTTTCACTTTGTGCAGAGACGTAATTGATCATTTGAAAATAAGATGTAATTGAATTTACTATATAATCAAGACCTTTAAAATAATCCATTGATTTTATTTTTATACTGCAAAGATCATAACCGTTAGGTACTTGTAAGTATTGCTTTGTCTCTTTTCCACTAACTGCATCAACTAGAGTTACTTTGGAAAAATCCTCTTTCACTAACGAAAGATTAAAATCAATATACAATTCATCATTATTAAAATAACTACTCTGTAATACATTCATATAATATACAAATTCATCAGCTGTACGTTTTAATTCCCCAAATTTATCTAGAAATTCATCAATATTACTTTCATCAATTTTCACACCACCAAAGTGCCCATTAAACCATGTTCCTAAGTACTTTAAAGAGTATCCATCGTACAATAATTCATTAATAATAAGTTGAATAGCTTTTTCTACTTGATCGTAACTCTTATAATTTTTAACAAAATTAATTATTTGAGAGTAAATATTTTCTGTGTCAATCTTTTTTACCAGCGAATCACAAATAATGTAGATATGAGAATATTGTATTAACTTTTGCTGACCTTCCTTATGATCTAAACCCTCTAGTTGTTGTATTAATAAATGAAATTCTTTTCTATACAGGCTCTCATCGTATAAAATAGAGTTTTTTATATAGTATTTCATTGCATCAATAAGTTCATTTCTTGACTTTCCGAGTTTGTCTAATTCGAGATTTGTCGTAATATCTTCATGGATCTCAACATAATCTATAAGTAACTCCCTAACACTTGGGGTGTAAATTTTAGACAAAGACTTATGTTCATTCTTTATATAACTTTTAAACCCATGTATAAAATATTTTTTTGCATTGTATATTTTTTCCTTTTCCCCCATTTTGTTTCTCCTCAAAATAGATAAATTTGCTTTAAACTAATCAATCTTAGAATATAACTGTCCCTCTTAGTTCACTTGTGTAATAAACAAATGGTATTTTTAAATTTATTGACTAAGAAAAGAATACATGTTAAAATCGGTACATACTCTAATATAAGAACAATGAGTGCTTCTCTCTTTCGAAATGGGTCACCCTGGTGATTCCCCCGGAAGATGTTAGCACTCTTATTTGTTTTTAAGTAACTTCAATTTTACACTCTTCTCTATGCTACCCTTAAATCTTCTTTTTGATAACTTCCGTTACAATTTAGCCCTATAATTCTGTTATAAGATCATGGCGTGTTTTTTGTTTTAACTTTATACGATTAAAAACCGCATTCTCGGCAGAAAATGCGGTTATCTCTATTTTGAATAATAACGATGCTAATTCTCCGCGTAAGTTGTTCAGTTGTAATACTAGCAGGTGTTTTTTATGTCGATTATCCACAAGTACTTCAAATTTTGGAATCATAATTTAAAATAACGATCTTCAAGTTTGCGAATCAGAACATTTAGTTCAACTTTAAGTTCTATAGCTATTTCACAAACTTTATCTAAAGCTTCATCTAACTTTTCAGTTGAAGAAGCTTTGAGTTCTTCTGTTGCTCCTTCAAAATGATTATGAAAAATGTTCGTCTCTTCTAAATAGGTTTTACTCTTTTCTTTATTGGATTCTGCTCTACTATGTAGACTCCTTTTAACTTCTTGCATCAGTTTATCAAGTCGAGCATAGTCATCCTCTGCCTTCAAAACCTCTGCTTCTTTATCATTAAGAAGTTTATATATCCCTCTATTTTGTGGCTTCTCCTCTTCTGTAGGAATTGGACAAAACAACAACCTTTTTTGTTGTTTCGAAAACTTTATAGTATGTTGAGTTCCTCCTATTACATCTGTTTGAACAGGACAGACCCCTAGACTTAATCCACTTTGAATTCTATCTCTTAAAACAAAAGACTGCTTAAATGTTCTTCCACCAATTGGTGTTTCAGAAATAAGAAGTCCGTTCTTATTTAGAATGTCTTGAGCAAGACCAGTATTTTCTTTAGGATATATTTTATCTAGACCTCCAGCCAGAACAGCTATTGTTTTTCCATTTACTCTCAGAGCACCTTCGTGTCCAGCAGTATCAATGCCGAGTGCCAATCCGCTAACAATAACATACCCCATTTTTGAAAAAATAGAGGAAACACGCTTTGCTGATCTAACTCCAATTTCTGTAGGTTTTCTTGTTCCAACAACTGCAATTGTATTATCTTCTTTTAACAAATCTAAATTACCCTTGCAAAATAAGTACATCGGAGGGTCATCAATTCGTTTGAGATTTTTAGGATAAAATTCATCATTAATAGTGACAACTTTTACTCCTTGCGCATAATGTTGATTCACCATATCCTCAGCTTTTTGCATAAGACTTTTCATATAAAACCTATCTGTAACTTGTTCTAGAATTGAATTTGTCTTAATATGCTTTTCCAACAAAGGGAAATTTTGTGAGTTTATCAAAAACTCAAAAGATAAATCTGGGAAACTGTTATATAAGCTTATTAGCCTTTTAGAACCAAGACCTTTAACTTTACTTAAAGCTATCCAAATCAATGACAATGTAAGTCACCCCTTAAGGTACGAACGATTTAATAAAAATTCCAACTTTTATAATTATAAAGATAGACCTTAAAATAAATCAACGTCTTCTCTTTCGAAAATTGGCGTTTCCTCTTCCATAGTTAAGTTGTTACAGCCCTCATAAAATTCTAGACTACTTCTGCAATTAGAACTTGAGAAATTTGAACATCCCCAAAAAGGCCTTGCATCATTACCATTGAATCTTAGTTTATAAAGGCCATCACAACACTGACATGGGATTAATAATTTAGATCTTGTATTAATTTTTGTCTGCATAGCAGCTAATGCAAGTATAGAAACCTTTTCTGCTCCAGCTTTCAGCAACATTTTCACACATTCCATAGCGGTAGAACCGCTAGTAATTATGTCATCGACTAATACTACATGTCCGCTTACCTTTTTATTAGTAGAAAAAACTCCATTTACATTTTCAGCTCTCTTATCCCACCCTTTAGCTTCTTTTTGTGGTTTATAGTCTCTAAGAACTGATAATATATCACAATCAATTTCTGAAGCATAGTTAGCTACTTCATCGTTTTCTAAAATTAATTTAATTCTATCCGTTTTTCCAGGTTTTGCGGGTACAGAAGTAATAAAATTAATTCTCCCAGCTTTTTTCGATATATAATCTAAATTTATTTTAACAATTCCCGCTAAATTTTTTCCTATATTTACTTTATCTCCCTCTTTAAAATTCAGTATTTTTCCCGTTAACGGGTGAAGATAAGATCTAGGATCAGCCGAAGTAAAATATCTACCCGCTGTATAAAGTTTAGAAGAGATTCCATTATCCAAAGGATGATACAAATTTTCCAGATAGATTTTCCCGCTATTAATTTCTGAATCGCATGCTTTATTTTCGTTTAAATATCCATCGCTTCTTCCATTTAAATACCCCTCTAGATCCGAAACGGAATCTACTACACAATCCGGAAGCTTTGTCCTTTCTGCTCTCACATCTTTATTTCTAAAATACATGGAATTTAAGTGAAAAGTATGGGCTGAATAAATGTTATCGAGATTCCCTGTCACAAGTAGAGATTGAAGTGCATTCACTTCCAATTCCTTTATGACTGAAAAGATAGACTTCGGAAAGCGATATTTTATTGGTTGAATATACGACAAAAATTCTCCATTGAGGCCATCGGTAAAAATATCCCATATTTCCTCTTGGCTATATAAAGCGTAAAATTGAGTATGCTGTAAATAATTATTAAACGGAACGAAGTAATCAGATTTTTGAAAATAATCCCTACTGATATGATCTAAATCAAAGAAAATATGTTCTATACCTTGGTTATAAATAAGCAATTGAATACCCCCTAGTTTACGATATATTAGATTAAAGTTAAAAGTTCATTAAATGAATTAATTATTATATCGGCGCCAGCTGTGATTAATTCTTTTTCTGTATGAACTCCCCATACTACTCCAACAGCCTCTATTCCTGCACTTTTATACGCTTTTATATCCCTGATATCATCACCTATACCTAAAAATGCTTTCTTCGATAACTCTAATCCTTGAATACACATTTCTATAGGCCCAGGATGAGGTTTCTTATATTTACAATCATGGTATGCCACTAAATAATCGGGTTTTATACCATGATAATTTAAAACTGACTCTGCATATTTACGAGGTGAATTCGTTACAATTCCTATCTTTATTCCTTTCAGTTGCAAAGTTTCAATAACTTCCTTTCCCCCGTTATAATGTTGAGTTAAATTTACACTTCTATAACATGTTTTCCAATCTCTTTTGTCTCTCATAGGTTTTAATGAACTAGTATCTAAAAGAGTTTCATCTAAGTCAAAAACAACTCCCTGAATATGATTCAAATTAGGTCCCCTCCCAAAATAGTACCTACCATAGGATCAGAATGTACTGAGTATCGTAATAATACTTCTTCATAAAGCCTGCTCAATATTAATATGGTTATCTTCTAATTGATTCTTATAACTACACTCCCCCTCTAAATGATCCCCAAAGGTCCATAGACCTATTTTAACAAACTTCAACTAGATCTTTTGTCGTTACATGTCGAATGTTAGATATAGAACTTTAGATTAATTTGTAGGATAATATAGGAAAATAACTCTTATTTTTTATTTGCTTTAAAAGTCCATTTTCACTGTTCCTATCTAAGACTTTCAATTATTTAAGGATATTATAAGTACGCTCATTTATAATACGTTCAACTTATCACTCAACAGCAGTGATCTATATAAAGAATTAAATTATTAGAACAAATGGATAATTAAGGAGGAATAAAGATGGCTTACGGCGGAAATTATGATGAGATTGGTAGCTGGTCATTAGCTAAATTGAAGTTCATAGAAGATTATTTGCCCCATTACATAAGAGCCACCAAAAAAGCCATGCATCGCTATTATATTGATTGTTTTGCAGGTAAGGGGAAATGGATTCATAAAGATACTAAAGAAATTGTAGACGGATCACCCGCTATTAGTATGAAATATAAAAATGACTTCACAAAAATGTTTTTCATCGAAATGAATTCAGAAAGATGTAATTCCTTAAACGAATTAATCAAAGAACAACAATGTACAAACGCTGAAGTCGTTCAAGGTGATTGTAACGATAAAATAAAAAGTGTTCTTCAGAGAATTCACAAACGAGCTCCCTCCTTTGTATTTGTCGATCCTTCGGCTGATCAAGTCCAATTTTCAACGATGCAGTTATTGTCCCAATGGCAAACGGAACTATTTATACTTTTTCCTTACCAAATGACACTTAGAAGATATTTACCTAGGGATCATTCGAAGTTGGGTGATTGGCAGAAAGAACGGCTCAATAGTTTCTTTGGATCAAAAGATTGGTTAGATATCTACCTAAATTCTCACAGAGACTACTTGTTAAGCAATCTCTTAAATTTCTATATCGGAAATTTAAAGAAGCTAGGATACTGCTATGTACATGAATCTGAAATATTCCAAGTTAAAAATGGCCCTGAATTATATATGATGATATGGGTGGGGAAACATCCGATAGGGAACAAAATTATGAAAAGTGTATACGATAAACAAAGTGATCAATTATCTTTATTTTAGGAACTTCCAGGAACGAATGTTCCTATTTTTGTTTCAATCGCTCTTTTAATACGTTATACTCTTGGTAATAGGAGGGATAAAGATGGCTGGAAATAGTAGTATTGAATGGACCGAAGCCACTTGGAACCCGGTAACAGGCTGCACGAAGGTTTCAGAAGGATGTAAACACTGTTATGCTGAACGTATGGCAAAGCGACTACATGCCATGGGTAACCCACGATACATAGATGGATTTAACGTAACTTTACATCCTGATTTAATTGACGCTCCTCGGAAGTGGGTTAAACCAAGAAAAATTTTTGTGAATTCTATGTCTGACCTTTTTCACAAAGATATACCATTAGAATTTATTCAAAGAGTATTTCTCACAATGAATGAAACTCCTCAGCATTCTTATCAGGTATTAACAAAACGTCCTGAAAGAGCTGCTGAGTTAGCTTCTTATTTAACTTTTACCCCCAACATTTGGTTAGGTACTAGTGTGGAAAATCAACGTGTTATAGAAAGAATCGATTATCTAAAACAAATTCCTGCCCATATCCGTTTCTTATCCTGTGAACCCCTCTTAGGTCCTCTCTACTTGGAGCTTGAAGGAATTCACTGGGTAATCGTCGGTGGAGAATCAGGGCCTGGTGCTCGTCCTATGGAGGCTGATTGGGCACTTTCTATTCGAGATCAATGCCAAGAGCAAAATGTTGCCTTCTTTTTTAAACAATGGGGAGGCGTACAAAAACATCGTCATGGAAGAGTCTTAGACGGACAAACATATGATGAATATCCCGAAGCAAGTTTGGCTTGCGAAAGATAAATATCTCCCCCCATCTTCTACGAGATGGGGTTTTATTGTAAAACAAAAAGGGACAGACACTTTTAAGTTAATTAGATCTGTAAAGGATAAATAAGACACCATTCAGCTTTCCTAACTTAATATGTACTCAAGTCATACTTTTCGAATGCTGGATATAGAATTTCAAATCGATTTATAGAATAATAGAAGAGAATAATTTTCACATTTAAACATCTAGAAAGGGAGAATGTAAATGGGGAATTTATTTAAAGGTTGTCTAGGCTGTTTGGGTCTAATCATTCTGTTGTCTCTTGTAATCGGTGGATGCAGCGCTTATTTCGGCGCAAAAGAATATGACAAGACAGGGGAATCTGTTACCGAAGCGCCTGCAGAAAAGCCCCCTAATAGTGAGGACAATGAAACAATCAGCAAGAAGGAAGAGACAGTAAACGAAAACAAAGAGACAGCAGAAAAAGGAAGCTGGTTATCTAAAATTCAAGAAGTAGCGGCTTCAGATAAAACGAAAACAGAAAAGTTTGATGAAGTCAGCTTGTATGCTCAAGATTATAATGCTAGTGACAGCGAGCGTACGGGGTTTGAGAATTATATCGTTAATGAATATAAAACCGGTAAGTACCTAGCAGATATAGAAAATGACGAGTATATGTTGATGAATATCTTTAAAGCTGAGGTTGTCGATACTTACTATGATCACCGAGGACAGGACAATACGCCGATCGCCCTCTTTGCTTTTGATTTTTGGCAGAACGCAAAGTATACATACAGAGGCGTTGATGATGTGAATAGTCATGAGGTTAAGGCGAATGAAGAACAGATGGATAAGGCTTTGGCGAAGATGTATTGAATAAACAAAACACCCACTGAAGAAATTGAATTCAGTGGGTGTTTGCTTTAGTTATCTGGTATCCCTCCCAGTGCAAACATATGAAGGATTTTTTCAAATTATTCTTATGATTATTGATAATTTTAATAGACACTATTGTACTAAAGCACACAATGGTTCAATATCTACCCCAAAACTTTTCAATTTCATCTGAAGCTTTTCTTGTTTCAGCACCCATATATTTATATGCAGTTTGTAGCAATTTCTTGGAGTCGCCAAGTCGTGCAAGAATCGTAACACTTAATAAGTCTTTAACATCATTATCACCTTGAGTTGCCATCCGTTCAAAAAAATTAAATAAATCTTTAATCTTGGCTATATCCTTCTCTTTACCAATTAATTCAATAAAATAATCGTTACACTCACCAAAGAATACATGATTTAAAACTTCACCATTAAAGTCAATATGTTCCTGTAATAAAGGCTTATACTCCTTGAAGTTTTCAGTAAAATGCTTTGTTAAGTCATTGTAATTCATTTTTCCTCCTGTTCTAAAACGTGTTTAATAATTATTATTCTATGAAGTGGATTGGCTCCCCTTCGTCAACTCCCCTGCCTAGTTAGCTTAAGAAGAAAAGAATCGCCGCATACCCCCATTTATTCACCTACTAAACCATCACCATCTCGATCATCCATATATTTATAGAGCCATGAATCTCGCGTAATTGGCATTTTAAAGCCAGCAGCTTTGGCTTCAGCGATAGTAACACTTCCGTTATGATTGGTATCCACTTTACTAACATCTTCATTACTATTTTTCGTTTCGGCTGCAGGTACATTATCTGTTTTCGGTGGCGTACTGATCGTACCTGTCGTTTCCCCTAAATTTTTGTTCACTTCATCTGGGTTTACATTGTCAAATTCATCTGTAATGGTTCTGCCCTGAATTTTGTATGTGAATTTATAATGGCTCGGAATTTGCGTCTGAGTATTTGGATATTGAATCACTGCTACGAAATCAGTACAACCTCCTGCATCTCGAATCACTTTTTCCATATAAGCTTGATCGCCATGCCTATTGAGAATGCTGTCCTGAGGTGTAATGTTATATGCGTTTGATACTCCCCCAAGCGAGTCAGCAATCACATGCCCTTGATCCAAGGTTGGACTCTCTGTACCAGGAACATTCGCTTCATCAGAGTAATATCTTCCTGATGACAATACATGATCAGTAGTCGGATTTTGAAGTGTGATATTTTTCGCCTCAACACGAATTAGCTGACCGTATTCATTTGTAAAAGCCCAATATTCCCTGTCACCAAATCCGACATCAACTCTGACATTCGGCTTTCTATAACCTGACATATCACCGCCATCTACTACAATTAGTGTATATTTATTGTAGTCAAAGTCACCATTAACACTTGTTATCGTTGGTGTACTAGTGGCAGAAACGCTTGGATTGACTACGCTTTCACTAGTCGTTTTTTCAGTTTCATCGTCAGGTATACTTTTCTTGCTTTCAACAGTGGTTGCTATCTTTTTGCTTACTTCTTGAGTTGTATTTTTTGGATTTCCGTATTATTTTGTTGCGAACAACTAGTTAATAAAATAAGTAGTGCAAGGAGTAATAAAATAATCCCCCATGACTTTTGATACCATTTTTGTTGCATATTGCACCTCTTTTTATAATAAAATTAGAACTATTTTACAATTTTTATCTATATCAACAAAAATCTTTGAAGAATTTTTGAATAATAGCAAAGAAAAAAATCTGTCATTGTATAATTACCAATACTATTATACTGCTAAAATACTTCAAAAAAGCGAATAAATTTATATAATTTAGAAAGGATTCCAAGCTCAAGCTGAAATCTTTTTTATCTTAACTCTAACAAATTATATTCACCACATGATAATTCTTAATGTTATTAACCTAGTTATGGTAAAACTCCTTATTCCATTAAACTGCACTTGTTAGCACAATACGAAAAAGCATTCCTGCTTATTACAGAAATGCCCCTTTAGCTTAATAAGAAAAGCATAAAAATAGGACTTTCAATCGTACTTGATTATAATTTTTCAATAAGGATAGGATAACACACTGACTTTCCTCTTTGCTTTTGACTTTTGGTAGAACACAAAGTATACATACCGAGGCGTTGATGATGTGAATAGCCATGAGGTTAAGGCGAATGAAGAACAGATGGAAAAGGCTTTGGCGAAGATGTATTGAATAAATGAAAACCCCCACTGAAGAAACATGAATTCAGTGGGAGTTTCACTTTGTTTACCCGGTATCTATGAATGATGACTACCATAATAAGAACAGATGAAGTGTTTTTGCAAATTACTCTTTTGATTACTGATAATTTTAATAGGCTCTATTGCGCTAAAGTACTCGTTATAGGAAATTAATAATTAAAATTAACAATATACCGATTATCTTTTTCAATTTTATATAACATTTCCCCTTATTTTTTACAACTGTACCTCATTGTGGAGTCCATAAGTATATTTGGCACTAAAAAAGTGCTGACCTCTGCACAAAACTGTTGCGTGAGTCTGCACTTTTATTCTGCAAAATAAACTCCCCTTAATCATCGATTAAGGGGAGTTTATTTAATCTGTTGTTAGTCGCGCTGATACTTGGCTTTTAGAAGCTTTTTTTAAGTGGTTAAAACCAACAAATTTTTTGCCTTCTTCATCCCATAAGCGGAACTTTAATGACTTAAGGCTTGTTGCCAGTGTAATGGTCGGAACATTTTGCAATGGTTCAGTGTTATTATGAACCTCTTCAAGCTTATAGTTTGGAACTCTCGGGCTTAAATGATGAACATGATGGAAACCGATATTGCCTGTTAGCCATTGCATGAATTTTGGAAGCTTATAAAAAGAGCTCCCTTCAACTGCTGCTTTCACATATTCCCAATGCTCATCTTCTTCAAAATAAGAATCCTCAAACGTATGCTGAATATAAAACAGCCAAATTCCGAGGGATCCCGATATCATAAAAGTTGGCATCTGAACCAGCAGGAAATTTTGCCAGCCAATAGCCCAACATAAAAGTGCTGCCAAAGCGACGATCCCTAGGTTCGTTACATACGTATTCATCCGCTCTTTGCGTTTTGCCCCTTTACGATTAAAACGATTGGTAATCGCGAAGACGTAAATCGGACCAATAATAAACATAACAAAAGGATTTCTGTACAAACGGTACATTATTTTTGTCTTAGTTGAAGCTTCTTTATATTCCTCAACGGTCAGTACCCAAATATCACCTGTACCCCGTTTGTCTAGGTTGCTGCTTGTCGCATGATGGACAGAATGGTCGTGTGCCCAATGGTCAAAAGGATGAAGAGTCAGAATTCCTGTTATTGTTCCAAGGATCCGATTCGCCTTTCTGTTCTTGAAAAAGGAATAGTGGCAACAATCATGAAAGATGATGAAGGTTCTTACTAAAAAACCTGCCGCAACGACAGAAATCGCTAATGTAAGGAAATAAGAAATCGACAAGCTCTTATATGCCAACCACCATAACAGGAAGAATGGTACCAATGTGTTAATGATTTGCCAAATACTTTTTTGTAAATCGGACTTTTCATAAGGAGTAACCAGTTTTCTCAAAGCCCTTGGGTTCTGTTCATTCATTTCTTAGAGTTTCACCTTCCCTGATGTTGTTAATCTAAGTATAAAAAACGTTTTATTGCCTTTGAAGTCCCAGCTGCCATACACCATATATGGTAACTGTCATATTTATCCCATTTTCATAAAAAACTTTTATTTCCTCATTTCACCAAAGTGGAACCTGATCCCATCATCCATAATTTATTAACATATTTTATAATTTTATTTGACACCTGTTTTTATTAAAGAAATTCTTTTGATAACAATTTTTATGGACTGTTTTTAACTCAGGAAAGAAAAGAAAATCAAAAAGGGAAATGGATATGGCTGCCCTAGAAGAATTAGAATCGCCCTCTTTTGAATCGCTTTTTCATACAAGTTTGGTTGTGAATGACGTCATTCGTTTTGGTTTATCTCGCCCTCTAGCTAAGGATCCTTTTCAAAAGTTGTTAAGTGAATCGTTTTTCCAATCTCTCTGTGAAATTAATGGAAATACGAAACGAATTTCAGGCTCAATTAAATCTTTATTAGCAGAGCCAACCGGGATACAAAGGGCGTACGAAGATTATACCCAGCTCTTTACCGGGCCAAACTCTCTCCCTGCTTCCCCTATAGGAATCGGTTTATTTAGATGGTGAACTGCTTTTAAGAGAATATCTTGCACTTGAACAATAAACAGTTGAGCTTTTTAAAGAAATCTTTAACAATCAATAACCGTAGAAATTATCTTTGAAGTACTCTTAAGCAAAGAAAAAGGTTTGAAGACACTCGTGATTCATTTTCACGGGGGTTTCAAACCATAATTATTAACAGGCATCTTAGACCATGTTACAAATTCGGTGAAGAATTATTGATACTTTCTATTTTGCTTACCGCTTCTGCACTTGTATCCACACGTTTAACAAATAATTTCATGATTAAAATAATAATATTAATTTGCAATTTTTTCCGTTTCCTGTTATGATAAAGAAGAATTATTTTTGTTCGGTGTAAAGGATAGTATGAATATTGACTTTTCGTCTTGATGATACTTTGGGCAAGGATAGTAATATAATGTGTGGTAACGCACTAGGAGGCAACAAAAATGGAACAAGGTACAGTGAAATGGTTTAATGCAGATAAAGGTTTTGGCTTTATCGAACGTGCAAATGGAGACGATGTATTCGTACACTTCTCTGCAATCCAAAGTGACGGATTCAAATCTTTAGACGAAGGTCAAAAAGTAACGTTTGACGTTGAGCAAGGTCCTCGTGGAGCTCAAGCTGCTAACGTTCAAAAAGTTGCTTAATCTTAAATCGATTAGACAAACAGGCTCTTTATATAGGGCCTGTTTTTTTATGCCCTCTATATCATACTTAATAAAAAACCCTACTCAACGTTCGAGTAGGGAGATGGTACAGGTAATTGAAAAAGGTTTAAAGCTTCAAAGGTTGTTTACAGTATAACATACTAGATTGGCAATATGCGGAATATATAAAAGTTATTTATTTTTTCGAATACAAGTATATTCTATTCTTTCTTTTTTCACTAATCTGCCCCGTTAGTTTAAGAAGAAAATCATAAAAATAGGACTTTCAATTAAACTTACTCATAATTTATCAATCTTTATTTCAAATAACCGAACTTTGTTTTAAATGATACAGTTGCTGAAAGCATAAGCGTATTTAAAGCTTTTCAGTTAGAAACTATGGCCCTTTCTTTGGTTAATATAATCCTCGAAATAGGAAATAAATGATATCTATGATCTTTTTAAAAAATATAATCCTTGCAAAGCTTTTTGTGTATCAACTCTTAACTGTTCTTCTGATATTTCAAAATCTGTTTCTTCTCCTGGTTTACATTCGTGCCAATAACAGTCTACTGATTCAAATAAGTCATTCAAAATAGTAAACGACTCTTCATCTAGCTCTTTTTCGTCAGGATCATTTAAAAAGGTTTTAAAATATTTTTTTTCAAATTCTGCAACACCTATTTCATTCTTTAAAAAAGATTCAATTAGCTTTATATACTTATCAAGCACTTTATATTTCACTAGATGTTCTCCTTTCAAAACCAGTCACCCATCTGTTCATGATTAACATAATACCGAAAGAAGGAAGTTTACAAAAAATCCCTTACTTAAATCATACACTGTTCTCAGTTGTATGTTTCATATTATGTGAGTCTTCTAACCAACTAACTTTCCTCCTTTATAAACTTTTATCACAGCCACTAGGTCAATATACTGATTATAGTTGCTTACTTCATGAGTTCTTGTCGTTATTTGACGAACGGAGGATATAGAATTTTAAATTGATTTGTAGGATAATATAGGAAATTACTTTCCATTTACACACGCTGCGGCGTGTCTTTATTTTGCTCGATTATTAGTTATATAGACTTATTAAATATTGCTCATCAAATAGAAAAATTTAGTTAATTAAAAACCACTAATACGATTAGGAGTTGAGAAAGTGAAAAAGAAAGTCGCTGTACTAGTTCCCCTTCTAACTTTTAGTATTGCTACGTCGTCTTTTGCACATCCAGGAAGAACAGATAGTAATGGAGGCCACACATGCCGCACAAATTGTGCGAAATGGGGCCTTCAAGACGGACAGTATCACTATCATAATGGAGGCGGTGGAAACAGTTCAGGTGGTGGTAGCAGTAGTGATAGTTCAAGTAGTGGTGGTAGCTCTTCCGCCTCCCCGTCCAATGAACCGTCCCCCGCTGAAATTGCAGCACAGCAAGAAGCAGCGGATCGTTCTAAAGGAGAAAAAGAAGGTTATGATTCTGGTTATGAAGATGGATACGTAGCTGCAACTAAGAACGCTGAAGGATCTGGCTCTGAATCATACAATGAAGGTTATGAAAGTGGATATGAGAAAGGCTATGTTGAAGGTCAGAAGAAACTCGAAGCCGAGAAAATAACAGCCCAAAAAGAAGGAGCTGCTCTTGGTCAAAAAACAGATACTCTCTCTGTTCCAGACAAATACAAGGAAAATACTGTGTTAAAAGATGCTTTCACTGAAAGCTTTAATGAAGTGGTAAAAGCTCGTGATGAAAAATTCATCGCTAAATACTCAAAGATGGGCTATGAAGATGGATTAGAAGATATGCGCCAAACCTTAGATAATATGAAAGAAAGTTATTATCAAGCCTACGAGGATGGATTTAAAAAAGGACTGGCTGAATTTAAAGAAAAGTACGTTCAAAAGGGATATAATGCTGCATTTACTAATCTTAAATACCAGGCGCCAAAGATTGATAATCCCAAATATATTAAGTGGTACAAAGAAGGATTCGAATCTAATGAAGAAGTCCAGGAGATACAGGAAGCTGGATTCGAACTTGGAGACAGTGGAGAAGACTATGTGCTTCCTGAAGAGTATGAGCACGCTGAAGTTGTTTTTAAACACTACTATGATAAAGGATTAGAAAAACACAAGGAAGATAATGCTCAAACGGCTGCTGGTGTAGGATTCGTTGGACTTGCTTGGCTAGCCCGCCGCTTTTATGTAGCTAAGAAATCAATCAGCTAAGGAGAGTGAATAAGAATGGGCATTTATAGACAAGTTTGCTACAAGGTAGAAGACGTCTTTATTAAACTGCTTTCAAAAGGAAAAGACTCAAACGCAATCAATCAAAAAGTAATGGAGTTTCGCACTCAAAAAGAAGCCATAAAAATGGAGAAAAAGAGGCAAGCTCAAGCTCAATCGGATGAAAGAAAGAGAGCTCAACAGGCTAAGAGACAAGAAAAAGAACGGATTGCTAGAGAAAAAGCTCAACAAAAGCACCAAGAAACCCTCTCCCTTCTTTCAAACTTTGTCGCTGAAGAAATCCATAGATACACTGAGTATGAATACCGAGCTGTGGACAAACATGCAGCCTTTTTTAAATCGGTAAAAGATCGAGTATTTGAAGCGAACGAACGTGGCATTACCTTTTTGAATTGCGAGTTTGATAAGTCTAAAACAAAAGAATATAAAGGTTATTTATTTGTCACAGATAAGCGTGTTTGGTTTGTTGCAAACAATTTATCTATCGTTGAGAAATTCCGATACCAAACCATACATGATGTGAAATGGTTTAAGGATGGATTAATGGAAAAAGGACTTTACATTCAATACGGCAAACGTCGACTTGAATTCGATGAGATATTTGATAAAGATCAAATGCAACGTGTTGCTAATATTATTCTTAATCGTTCCTCTCGTTAACATTCAAAGATATTAAAATACTAAAAAAATATCCAAATAGCGTTGACAAATGACACCCCGCTTGTGATCCAAAGCATGATCGTGATAAAGATAGATGAGCTTAAGCTGCTTTAAGTTGGTCCATTAAAAAAGGAAATACTGAGTTGAAAATATATAAGGACAATTAGTTACCCATAGATAAAGCCTGTATCATGGATTACCAAGTAATCATTGATACAGGCTTTTTTTCAAAACTTCTTCTTCAACTAACGCACTCGTTTAGCTGAAGTAGGTTCGCAAACTTTTATTTCTTTACTTTTCTAATAGGAAAAAAGACAACTATTAATACGAATCCGACTACGAAAGTTGCGAATGGAAAGAGAAGGGGAAAAAATATTGTAGGGTAAAATTCCCAAGCATCTGTATAATATCCAATCGAATAAGGAACCATAACACCAGCATTAAGTAGTTTTGTTTGTAAAGCATCACGCTCGGTGAAACTAAAAGATTGATTGTTCAAATTCCCTTCTTCATCCAATGTGTGTAGTGTGTACTTTAATTTCTCTGAGGGAACTCCACCAACTATATCTCCATTAGGCATCTCTTTTTCCAATTCTCTTGTTTTTTTCAAAAGTACAATGAATTGGGTTTTGCCACTTTTTTTATCTTCTAAGAGTAAATAAGCAATTTCTCCATAGTATCTATTTAAACCTTTTTCCTCTACCCTTATTGGATAATCTTTTAATGTATCTATTTTCTCTCCATCTAATTTTAAGGATAAATCTGCAATGCCGATTTTATTACCCCAAGGGTCTACATAACTATCCTCATTTTTTATTGCTTCCTTAATCTCTACAATATGTCCTTTAAAACGGAATGTGGATTTAGTAGGAGGAAAACCTTCGCTTACGTTTGCAATTTTATACTCTGTATTCATTTTCTGATTATAAATGAGTTCCATTACCATTTCTGTGCTTAATGGCAGAGAAGTGATAAGTAAAATTGTTCCCACCAAAAAGAATATTAACCTTTTTTTCATACCTGTTTCACCTCTAAGTTTTTCATATGCATTAACCTATTTCACCGTTATTAAAAAAGCCCGTCCTCTGCTTTCTTGAAGAAAGAAAACCTTCACACATCAAGCTTTTTGGATGTTACCATACCGACAACCTTGTTCTTATATCATTTTCACTAGTAATATACTCAACACCTACAAATCCACGTTCTTTCGCATTCCGATATAATAACTCTATCTTCCTCTTATTTTTACAGTAGATGGTACCATAACAAGAATCGACCACTAGCAGAACAAGCTCACATTTACTTTCAATAAATTCAGTGTAGGTTTTAACTTCGGATACTTCTCCTTTTGGATATGCTTGTAAGTCAACAAAAATGAGGTAATATCTATTATCTTCTATTAGAATTTTGAGTTCATTCCCCTTAATAACGTCTTTTGAGAAAAGTGCTTCCTCAGAACTGTCATCACCTACTAGATATGACTCTCCATCGCCTACTCGCCAATTAAATGTAGTAATATCAATTGGCTCTAATAGATCCCCAAGTAAACTTCCGTATTCATTTGGTATTTCAAAAGTAATCCCTCTCTTCATTAAGCATACCTCCAAAACTTAATCGTTTGCTTGGACTATCTGACTCTAAGTCTTTACATGGTTTCAGCCGTTGACAACAAGAAGCATTCTACAATCATTTTGCATCGCTACTTTATCTAAAAGGACAATTAACTTAAAATATTTCCCTCGTTCTTCAACCACAATGAGTTTTGCTCCTTACCTCTATAAAAGTAGACATTCTCCCTTAATATCTTTTCATTCTATCATGAAAGTGGTACTATTTTCTTACTGAGGAAATGTTTGATTTCCTCGCACTCCCCTTTCTACCGATTGGGGTTTTATTATGCTATAAAAAGGAACATACGTTCTAAAAATGTCGAGGTGAAGTCAATGGCCTATTCTACAAGATTGGAGGACTACATTTTTTCTTTATATCAATCCATTCACATCTATGAACCTGAACAACTAAGTATTGAACTTGTTTCAAGTCGGCTAGGTGTAGATGTGGAATACATAAGTGGTGTCAGTAAAACTATTCATATGCCGGAACATCCTCTCATCCTTATCAATCGGCACTTAACTCCAGAAGCCCAATGGCAAGATTTCGGCCACGAATTAGGGCATTTATTGCGACACTGCGGCAACCAAAGGTGCCTCCCTCTTCCCTTTATCGAATTACAAGAGTGGCAGGCTAATAACTTTGCTCTACACTTTTGTATTCCTACTTTTATGATGGAACAATTAGAATTTCCTTGGCGGAAACAAGAAGTAATTTACTTACTGGCCCGAACTTTTACGGTTGAATTTTCTTTTGCTGCTCATCGACTAGAAAGATGGCTGCAACAAAAAGAAAGTTTGTATTTTTGGCAGGCTATGGCCGAAGCTCAAGAACACTATTTGTAGCCGCGTGTTAATGGAATAATACATAAGCAAACGGAATGATAGTAATAAAGGAGTGAGAACATGGCGAGTATTGAACGACGTGGAAAGAACTCTTTTCGTCTTCTTGTAGAACTCGGTTATGACGGAAATGGAAGAAGAATAAGAAAGAAAAGAACTATTAAAGTAGAGGATGAATCCCTTCTTAAAAAGAAGAAAAAACTAAATGACTTTCTTCAAGGAGAGCTCTATAAATTTAAAGCAGAAGTAGAAGCTGGCGAGTATATATCGCCTGAAAAAATGTACTTTGCAGACTTTATAGAAGAATGGAAAGAGAAAAAAGGAAAGAAAAAACTAGGGATCAAAACGCTAACTGAGCGATTAAACCTTTTGAAGAACCATATTATCCCCTATTTCCAGGATAAGAAAATAGATCAAATCAATCCTATGCAGATCGTTACTTTCTATGATGATTTATCAAGGGAAGGTGCTCGAAAAGATGGCAAACCAGGTGGCCTCTCCCCTAATACTATTTATGAGATAGACAAAACGTTGAGAAATGTCTTTTCAACTGCTAAAGAATGGCGAGTCATTAAGGACAACCCGATGAAGGAAATTGAACGACCACCAATCCAGAAGAAAGAAATGAGTTTTCTTGATCAAGATCAAGCTTCTCAATTAATCATATGGTTATATGAAAATCTCTCCCCTACCTGGCGAATGATTTTCCTGACCGCTTTAATCGGTGGACTTAGACGCGGCGAAGTAGTCCCCTTGGAGCTCACCGATATTATTTGGGAACGAAATGCTCTGTCCATTAATAAAAGTGTCATTTCTGTAAATGGGAAAGCAACACTCAAGGAAACAAAGACAGGACGATCCGATGAATTAACTATGCCACAATGGTATATGGACGAACTTAGAGAATATGTAGATAACTGGGAGAAGGAACGTGAACTTATTGACGATCAATGGAAAGGTGGAAACAACCAGTACCTATTCCATAACGGGGTTGGAGAAAGATTTCATCCGCAGTCTATCACTCAAAAATGGTGGAAGATCAGAAAAGAACATGGTTTTAACATTCGACTTCATGATTTGCGACATACGATGGTCACCTTACTTATTGAAGAAGGTGTAAATATGAGAATCATTCAGGAAAGAGCTAGACACTCCTCCTCACGAGTGACGAATGATATTTATGGCCACGTTAGCCAAAAGGCCGCTCAAAGTGCTGCTGAGAAATTTGATCGTTTTTCTCCTGATAACTTATCAATTTCTGCAAATGGTCCCCAATTGGTCCCCAACTCGCAGAAATGATAAAAGTTGATAACTAAAAAACGTTGATATATCAACGTTTATAGGCATAATAAAAACGGGGCAAAGGTGATTATATTCACCCCGCCCCGAAGGATACACTATTCAAGTTAATTCTTATTAACACTCTAGGAATACGATTGTGTCAAGATTTTTAATCTTCCCATTATGATTAATTCGAGTCAAAAAAGAAGATTTTTGATGAATTTGGTCCCTAATTGGTCACCATGGTGACCGTGAAAAGAGGTGGCTTTATTCTTTATTTCCTCTTTGCTGATGGTACTATCTCAAATGTTTCCTCTAATTGATGCGCTGCCATTTCTACTAATGATCCGTCTTCTAATACAAGAAAAAGCATGGCTCCTTCTATTGGCTCCGAATGTCTCAAAAAGAGCCCTGTCTTTCTGCATCGAAGATTTACATTGTTTTCACACCTGAACTTATCCAACTCTTTAAAGCCTTTAATACTATTCAATGACAATAATATCCTTCCCTTCATGTGATATATAGAACTTTTTATTCAAATAACTAGAAAAACTTTCTAATTATTTCTTCCCAACCCTATTTTACCTGATAAAATATACTTATAAATAAAAAGGAGAAAAAAATGAAAAAATTTTTAAAGGTACTTATATCTATGGTCTTATTACTTATCGGTTTTACAGCCTTTCATTCAACTGCAGAAGCAGCAAAAAATCCGATCAGCCCTAAACAAAGCCGGATTACATACACATTGAAAGATGCAAATGGTGTGGCTTATAAAGTGTATTTTGCCGGGGTTAGAGAGAAAAAGGCAATTGCCTCATACAACCGTGGTGACTGGGCAGGTGTTTGGGCCGGAGCCAATCCGGGAGATTTGCTTTACAAAGGGAATTACACACTCTACACACAAAAGGTTGGAACAGGGCAAATTAAACAGTCTCGTCATTATTTTAAAGACTACACATTGAATTCAACAAAGAGAACTGTTCATATGTACCCCTCTAAATATAAAGGGCAACCAGATATTTTAGCGGTTGCAGAAATAGAAAGTTCTAATTCTGAAACTGCTTCATGGTACTATATGAAAAACGGTGTTTTAACTAAAATTGTAGACGCCGGTTATACACTAAGAGCTCAAGTTCTTGGAAAGAATTCATTCCTCATTGCAGGCTATGATAATGCTGAAGGGGAATGGTACTTTAGTGAATTATACTTAGATCCATCTAAAAATATTTTTGATCAATATGATCCTATCTATAATAATCCAGGAGCAGTGATTAGAAACTGGAAAAAGCATTGGCAATAAAAATAAGCCCCACTCAAACGAGCGGGGCTTTTCTCATTGTTCTTGCCTAATTTGCGCATTGAAACCAAACTCTCGGCTAATATTCTGTTGAGCTATCGTAGCTGATTCCATCGTATTAAACACGCCTGTCCAGATTCTTTTTTCCTTAGCAAATGGCTTGTACCCTAGCTTCTCGCCAATTAATTCGGCTTGCTTCCTCGCTTCTTCTTCAGTCCTAAATGCGCCTGTATAGATACGATACTTTCCCTTTGGGACAACAGCGGCCTTTGTCTCTTCCTTATTCAAAAACCATGACAGCCGTTTGTTTCCTACTAATTGATTCAAGTCTACATTTCCTTGTTTTCCCCCCATCTGGGCAACTCCTTTCGTAAGTTCCCTTCACATATCCCCTTTCTTTACATAAAAAAAGACACCTTTTTCAGGTGCCTTTTGCTTTATTAATAAATTCGATTCATGTAAAGAGTGTCTAGAAACCGAATGTGTTCTTCTCGCTTCGATGCCTCTAGATCACCTATTAATTTTCTAATTACGCTCCTTTGCTCAAAAATAATTGTTATTAATTCCTCTTTAGTCATCCTTTTGAACCCTGGTCTCGTAATGAGAAACTCCTCTTCATATCCCATATACTCTAATAGAGCTTTATGAAGATTGGCATACTGATCAGCAGTCTTTTTTAATTGTTCGTAATCGGACAGAGAAACTTCAATTTTAGCTTCGTGTTCTATGTCTCCCATTTTCCCCACCCTTGTTTTTATGCTAGTTGTAATATAGAAAATCAATACTGGAAAAAGTTAAAACTTATTTCTCCTGCGTTATTTATCGTCATTGTGAAAGACTTTCTTTAATAACTTTTAAAAATATTTTTGGTAATAACACCTACTATACAGTAGTGTCTGCACCTTTCCTTTTCATAAAAATACACCTATTCTGTTAAGTGTTTTGTGTCGTATTATCGTCCGGGTGTGTAAGAAAAACCCCCACCTAAAAAGGTGAGGTGTGAAAAGATGCACTCAAGGCGCTGGATTAACTACATTAATTGTTACCCCGGTTGATACATTTCCTTGACTGTCTTTTACTTTTACAGTTACAGTAGCCCCTAGAGTTAATTCGCTTATAAAATTTTCTTTTGTTGAACTAAAGAATACGATGAATTTTGATATTCATAACCGTAGGGCAGTATATACCTGCCTTCCTGTAAGTAGTAAAGATGCATATTATTGATCGAGAGAGCAGCAGTCTCTGCTCCGACAGTAATAAGTAATTGACCAGCAATATTTTGAGCACTTCCTGAAGTGAAATCAACTTGCAAACCCGTATCCGACCAGCTAGTATTCCCGACTACTAAATCAGACGTTAGGGTAAAATCTTTGTTGGTAATACTGATATTGTCACTTGAGATATTTTTAATTTTTTGTGCGCTATTCTCGTCTTATCCTTCTCTATCTCTCAGTTTATAACGAGCCTTCACCATGCAGGCGGCTTTCGCCGCACACGGCGATCCGTCAGCGATAGATCTTAAAACTTATTTCCCCGGATAAATTACAGTTCATAAGTCTTATAAAACAAGAAAGCCTACACTGTTTACGTTTTATCATTCCGCTCATATCTAAAAAATAACACCTGCTATAGATCAGCGCTGACATCTAATACTTGATATACGATCTCTTTTAAGTTCGACAGCTTTGGAACCTGCTCCTTTTGGTAATTTCCATTCAATACATTTCTTACCCGAATTTCTACTAATGCGCTGTTTGCTGTAAACATTACGCATTTCCCCCAAGTGCAATTGTTAGTTCCATATTTAACTTTATATTTCCCTTCTTTATCGGGAAAATCAGCTATCTCCTCTACTAAATACCCTTCTTAATGCAGCTGCTCTTGCGTTTTATTCAAACTGTAGTGAATAGGTACCAACACTATTTATTCCAAAGGCCGGGAGCTTCCCCGGCTTTTTTATTCATTTTTTTGTAAAACTTAAGAAAAATATTACTTTTAATGTAAAATAAAAGTATAATATTACCTTTAACACCTGCCGATATATATAATACTAAAGGTTTAGGGGTGGTGAAAATGAGCTTACAAAAAGAAATTAAAGAAGCCGATGAGTTAATAAATCAAATCAATAACATTCGAAGCCTCATGATCTCAACAGGAATGCGTAAAGGTTTTACCGATCTCCAAACGTTAAAATACAGCGAGGAATTAGACAAATTACTCAATAAATATCAGTTAATACACTTATCCTTTCCTTATAAATCGTAGTCAGAAGCTTTCCTGGCCTTTTGCACCTTTCTTACACCTTCGAATAAACTATTTTGTATTCAATGGCACCCAGCTTTCACTTAATTGGATACGGTCGTTGATAAGCCAGGCAAAAGCCAGGCTTATTTGTATATTTCTGTAGAAGTTGGAAATACTGTTTAAAGTAGTACTCATCTGTAATCCTCCTTAGAATATATAGGCTAATCATTGTGTCAGGGCTTCCCTGGCTTTTTTATTTTCTTCTTTCCAATTGCTGAACTAAATCCAAGATGTATTTTTGATGATTCACATATTCTCCCACTGAATTTTCATTGGCAACATGAGAGCCAATACACCTTTCTACATCTGAGATTAATTTTCACAACTTCTCTTATTAAAAATTTTTAATTTATGATTTTATTAAAGGTCCAATTGGTTTCCTTCTTTGCTTTTCGACTCACTGTTTGATCAACTCCTGTTAATTAACAAATTCTTGAACTACTTCATACAATAATCAAAAAAATGGAGTTGATCCTCATGGTGAGATGGATTGATGTATCAACATCAAAACATCAATTGAGACTGTTGGATGGGAACAAGCTCATAAAAACTTATCCAATAGCTGTTGGAAAAATATTGTCGCCAACACCTTCTGGGACATACACAATTATCAATAAACAACATAATCCCGGTGGACCATTTGGAGTGCTTTGGATGGGATTATCCAAACCTCATTATGGTATACACGGAACAAATAACCCAGCTTCTATTGGTAAGAATGTCTCGCATGGGTGTATTAGAATGTTTAATCACGATGCTTTAGAATTATCATCTAGGGTTCCAATCGGCACCATGGTTTCTATTCATAAATAGCTCTGTTAATCTCAACACCTTTACCATATAGTTTGTAACTAAAGCGCATCGTTAATTGAGCAATTTTGCTTCTTTTGGATAAATAAATTAGAATGCCACCATACTACTCTTAAAAGGTGGTGAATTAATAAATGGATTTCCCTACAATACACACAAACTTTTGGGATGCTGTTATTGCTGTTCCTGTAGTGATGATCCTACCCCAGTTGATAAAAGTCTTTTTCACCCCCCTAAAACGTTTGTCCCTCTAGTAGCTCTTTTGCTTGGAGTACTCATATCCGTCTTTATCAGCCATAGAGGCCATCTTATAACTGGGCTATTTATGGGCTGGTTTTATGGCTATGCAGCCATAGGTTCTTATGCTTCTTTAAAGACCAGCATCTTTGCTTATTTAAAGAAAGTGAGACGTGAATGATGTTAATTTAACGTCCCTCTTCTTTGGTAGCTGTCATTGTCTGCATCTAATCAGTTATCCCCTCACTCCTCTTTCTTTTTCCCAGATCACTCTACTTTCCTAATGGCGCCTCTGTCTGCTCCCCCCATCTTCTTTTTCTCTCTCACATAAGCCCGATACTCTTCCATTGGTAAAAACCCCCTCATGATCCGGACTATAGGTAAGCAACATTTGATCATTCGTCTGCAGCCGTTTCAAATGCTCACAATACTTGGCTTCAGCCTTGCTATCGAACGTGATGCCGTCCACCACTGCTTTCCTAGAGCCGTATTTTGACCTCACAGACTGGTAAGTATCTATCAGATATAGAAAATGACGAGTATATGTTGACGAATACCTTTAAAGCCGAAGTTATTGATACTTACTATGACCACCGAGGACAGGACAATATACCACTCTCCCTCTTCGCTTTTGATTTTTGGCAGAACACAAAGTATACGTATCGAGACGTGGATGACGTGAATAGTCACGAGGTTAAAGCCAATGATGAACAAATGGATAAGGCTTTGGCGAAGATGTATTGAATAAAACGGAAACTCCCACTGAAGACACATGCAGTGGGAGTTTCGTTTTGCTTTGTTTGCCTAGTATCTATGAGAATCGATGAAGCGTTTTTTCGAATAACTATTATAGTTTTTATAACAAAGCTTGATAAGCTTAATAAATCCTATTAAACTAAAGCCCCCTTTAGTTCGATAACCATTTCTTCTAAAGGTACAATTTTAATCCCTCATGCGATGCCTTGAAACCTAACTTTTTATAGAAATGAAGTGCTTCGGGTCTCTTTTTATCTGTTGTTAATTGAACCATATGACATCCACGCTCTTTGGCACGCTGAATCGCCCATCGAATTAACATAGATCCTACACCTTTCCCACGTTCTAAAGATGCAGTACGCACACCTTCAATTGTGGCCCTCCATCCTCCTTGGTGAGTAATGAATGGAGTATATGTAATCTGTTGAACACCTACTATTTCTTCACCATAACAAGCCACAATCAATTCATTGTTTGGGTCAGAGTTGATGGATTGAAATGCCTTTATATAACTTTCTGGCAAAGGCTGTTTATAAAGCTCTCTTTTGTTTCCTAAAACGTCATCCGAAAGCATATACACAATCCTGTCCAGGTCTTGTATTGTTGCTTCTCTAAATGTAACTTGATTTGTATTCATTAAAATTTCCTCTCCAATGTAACCATGATAAGTTTTATTCCATTAATGATAGTTGAGATATTAAGCAAAAGTCCCCGTTAGTTAAAAAAGCAGTATCACTATTAGGCATTACTTTTAATAAGGATTTGGTTATTGGGGTAATCTTTTACGAGCCGCTCTAATGTTTTTTGCTGATTATTTCCTATATCACAAAGATTCGATAATCTCTCTTTTGGAATATTCGATACAATGTTTATGAAAGTCCAGATTCAATCATACCTATAGTTTGGCGTGTAATACCAACAGCTTTAGCTAGATCTGCTTATTTGAATATTTTCATATAGACTTTTATTGAATTGCCATTATCATTTTTATCTGCTTCTATGAGCAAGTATGCTTCTTCGTCTATTTTATGAATATTCATATCAGAGTCTTTTAATGGTACAGAGTTAGATTGAATTATTATAGGAATACAGAATAACCATTTTTGATTAATTTGTTGTCGGTATTCATTTTTACAATTCTATAATTTAAGTTGTAAATCCTTCTTCAACTAACCTGCCCCTATAGTTGTTGATGATGTAAATAGTCATGAGGTTAAAGCGAATGAGGAACAGATGGATAAGGCTTTGGCGAAGATGTATTGAATAAATGACAACTCCCACTGAAGAAATTGAATCCAGTGGGAGTTTTGCTTTGTTTGCCGGGTATCTATGAGAATCAATGAAGTGTTTTTTCAAATTACTATTATAATTTCTATAACAAAGCTTGATAAACTTAATAAATCCTATTGAACTAAAGCACCTGTTAATTCAACAACAAACTCTTTTAACGGTTCTCCGTGTTTTTGTAACTGCAAGTTTTAAGTCCATTCTTTACCGATGTCCCTTTTTTGAATCCAGAATAAACATAGATGCATCCTGTCCCATGAATAGTTTATTTCCAGTATAAAAAGTTTTGAATTGAATGTCCCTATACCCGATTTTAGTCATCATGTCGGTTAACTCTTCTGGATTAAATCCGTTATGAACAATATCTGAAACTACTTTTTCATTTATATTAAAATCCACTATTAATAGATGTCCCCCTTCATTAAGAACATCAAATAGTCTTGATAAAACGAATTCAACATCAGGAATATGGAGTAGAACTTGAGCCATAAAAATATAGTCGGCATGTAAATCCGACGGTCTTTCCTTTTCAATATCAAAGCATAGTGTATCTGCATTCTGAATATTAAAATCCGTTATTTTTTGTTTTATTTGATTTATCATATTTTGTGACGTATCCAGAAAAAGTATAGAATGAAACTCGTTTAACAAATTCACTCCGACAAGACCAGTTCCACATCCAAAATCAATCGCATTCTTACTTTTAGCGTCAACTAAATAATTACGGATGGCATCTGAGCATACCTTTGCAATTTCGATTCTTTCAGGAGTGTCATATTTATTAGCTATCATTTCAAACTTATCAGTATTTCCCATTATGATCTCTCCAATCAGGCATAAAAAACAAACCTAAACACTCAAAAAATGTCATTTTTCAACATACCACTCTGTATATAATAATACAACTAACTTGCCCATTAGTTTAAGAAGAAAATCATAAAAATAGGACGTTCAATTGTACTTGATTATAATTTTTCAATAAGGATAGGATAACACACTGACCTCCCTCTTCGCTTTTGATTTTTGGCAGAACACAAAAGTATACATATCGAGGCATTGATGATGTGAATAGCCATGAGGTTAAAGCCAACGACGAACAGATGGATAAGGCTTTGGAGAAGCTGAATTGAATAATTGAAAACTCCCACTGAAGACATTGAATTCAGTGGGAGTTTCACTTTGTTTGGCTGATAGCCCTTCTAGCGCAAACAGGTAAAGGATTTTTTAAATTACTATTACGATTTCTATAACAAAGTTCGATAAGCTTAATAAATCCTATTGTACTAAAGCTCCCGTTAGCACAATAAGATAACTAAGTCTATTGCTGCAAATCAGAGGGTAACATTCCATATACAATACTATCTGTCCATTCATTTTTATTCCAAAAATTTTGTATGAAATGGGCTTCCTTTCTCATGCCTATTCGTTCACACAATTTTTGTGAAGCTGTATTCCGTGCATCAAGATTAGCTTGTATGCGATGTACATTAAATTCATCAAATAATTTATAGACCAAACTACTTACTGCTTCTGTTGCCAAACCTCTCCCAGCTACTTCATTTGAAAAACTATAACCAATCTCAACAGTATCCTTCATGTCTGTATACCATACGGATAAATCACCAACTACTTTAGTCTTGTATATAACTGCCAAACTTAACATTGATTCTTTAGTGAGTACACCGTTTGCCAGCTTCTTATTAAATCTTTTCTGCATATCTTCATGAGTCCACTTATCATGTAATAGGAATTTACATGTATCATCATTATTATAAATAGCAAATACATCCTGTAAATCAGTACTCTTAAAAGGTCTAATTATTAATCTTTCTGTTGTGATTTCCAAGTTAGCTCCCCTCCCTTACATTCATTCTACAAACCAAACAAAAACCTATAATGTTTGAGGATCAAGTAAAAAAACATAAATACCAGTAATGCCATTATAATCCTAAGGGTTGTTTACTGAAAGTGCAATAATGGAAAATCAATCCTATTGTTTCACATAAAAGAATGATTGACCTAAAAACATTTTTTCATAGTATCTACACTTCCTTCTTAGATTTTATCTTGATTACCTATTTCACCATAGTAAATTAAAATCCTTCTTCCACTAAACTGCCCTTTAGTTTAAGAAGAAAATCATAAAAAATAGGATTTTCAATCGTACTTAATTATGATTTATCAATGAGTAAAAGATAAAACACTGCTCACCCTCTTCGCTTTTGATTTTTGGCAGAACACAAAATATATGTACAGAGGCATTGGTGTTGTGAATAGCCGTGAGGTTAAAGCGAATGAAGAACAGGTGGATAAATCTTTGGCGAAGATGAATTGAATAAACGGAAAACTCCCACTAAAGACATGAAAATTTAGCGGGAGTTTCGCTTTAATTACCAGATATCTATGAATGTTCATCCTCATGAGAATAGACTTTTTTTGAAATGATAAAGTTGCTCAAATAATAGTAATTAAAGCTTTTCGGTTAGAAGTTATAAGTTTTCTTCTCATTGTGATAATAAAGTTATTTAATTCTTCTTTAACTAGAGTACCCATTAGCCTAAGTGTATTAAATAAAACAGGCTGTCTTAGAAATTCTAATGTATATGATCATATTCTTCATTTTCTAAAATTGTAACAGCACGAATTTTAGCATCTAAAAAGTTAGACTTTATTTGTTGTTTGGCTTCTTCAAAATTAAATGCCGTTACATTCTTATAGAAAATTACACCAGAGAGTTCATATTCAACTGTATAAATATCCTTTTTTTCATTTTTTTCCAAAGTAATACCCTCCCCAAAGTTATTTAAAGAAGTTTAGCAATCAAATTACATTTTTTACTTTTTCTGAATTACATTTTAGGGGCGTCCATACCTATCACAGCCCATTCCTCTTTTGAAGGACCATATAAACCAGGAACTGTTAAACCTGCTTGGCGCATAAGGATTGTCATTTGTCCTCGATGATGAATTTGATGTTGAATCATAAAAAATAAAAGGTCTGAATTTGACATTCTCTGTCCAAAAAACTCCTGTATTTCCCCAAGACTCTTATCATTCCATTGGTTTTTTACAGCTTGAGACAAAGCGCTACTTGCTTGTCGATAGGAGTCAGATATGAACTTTGCTGAAGTCGGAACAGGATAATCTTGATTGGGAGAGTCAAAAGAAAGGTCTGTTCGAGATGCTATAACGCCAATTGCTGTTACAGTATGCCAAGCTATCCTTCCTAATGTCCAATTTTGAGATGTTACTTTCTGGAGTAAGGATTCATCTGTAAGTTGATTGAGAATTTTTTGGGTAGCTCCTGCTTCAACATCCCATACTTTAAAAAAACTATTTAGTGTTTGAAACATATTTATCCTCCTTACTTAAATACTCCATAAATATATTCTATATCCTCTCAAGATTTCCTATTAATACCACAAAAAACGGATATATTTTTCAAATGACTTTATTGTCACTAAGTACATCTAATAGAATTTTTGTTTTTTTAGCTTTCATTTATAGTATGGTTCGCCCATATTAATTTCAAAAGCAATTACCGAACTTATGCACAAAGTTTTTTCTTCATCGATATTTAAATACTAAAAGAAAAGGGAGTAAAAAAGAAAACAACTATGTCCAAACAACTGCGCCAACCAAACCAACTCCGCTAACTACGGAACCAGCTCCTAAAAAAGAAGCATTTAAAAACTGTACGGAACTTAGAAATATCCAATAGCGCTGACAAAGGACACTCGCTTATGATCCAAAGCATGACCGTGATGAAGATGGATGGGCTTGTGGAAAACAAGTATGCTTCAAGTTACCTATTAAGAAAGGGACCACTTCAGTCCCTTTTTCTATTTTCTTTAACCTGCTTAGTTGTTGCTTTAAAATAAAGCTTGATTAAAAACACCTCACAAACTAGTATTCTACGATAAATAAAAAGAATCCATTCTAAAAAAGATTGATCAAAATGAATTCTTTTCCGACATATTAAGTTTAGTTTTTATAAAAAAAGTTTAATCACTCTCTAGCAGTATTTCTCTACAATCGTTCTTTTTTCTTGAGGACGCATTTACATAATGATTAGATGTTCTACATCCTATTACAACAATTAAGCATGTAGTCCATACATTGCAGGGCGTCATTAATCCGGCGTTTCTTAGAATTATAGTAACGTACACCTAACCCTTCTTGGATACTTATCGCTTCTCTAATAATGTTATGCCATCTTTCTGGCATGTAATTGATTGCATATTTGCCTGTATCTATTTTTGAAATGATTTCATAAAAGGCCGTCATGTCTCCTCCGGAGCATTCCACCATCAGGTTAGCTCCAGTGCAGCGATAGCTGACGGCCTTTTTCTATATAGTCACACACGAATCTGTCAGTTCAAAATACCACTCTAGGAAGGAGTTAAAGCTTTTCCATTGCGAATTCAATTTACCGGCAAAAAAATCCTCCATCTGCTGGCCCAACCCTAAACCTAACACTTCGTCTGTGTTCTTATTATAAAAAAAGCCAAACTCCCCTTCGAAGTTATCCAACGGAATATATTCTTCAGGCAGGTTTAACACAGCATGAGTTCTCTCCATACCTAATATATAATCAGAAGAATTGATCATAAACCAACAAATCTGATAGATTTCACGTCGTTTGCTAAGGAAGGTCGGCCCATCCTCTGCATGCAAATAAAATGTAGCAAAGTCTGAACTCAAATCGACGCCTAACTTTACCATTGCATGTTCATACTCCTCTGTAACGTCTTCAAACCACCAGTTTTTGCTTTTGCAATAATCGATCACCTTTTCCGATAACATCTCAACTGCTCCTTCGATATAAAATAAATTATCTAAATTATAACCCTGAGTATATCATTCCTTCTTTTTCTGTCTTAGATGGTTTAAGACACTATGTAGTGAATCAAAGCAAGGCACATCTTTATCCTTACTTTGTTTCCAGCAACCCTCCAGAATCAGTTCAATTACTTTACGCTCTCTGCGTTAAATCAAGAAAATTGCCAAAAACCTGCTACTGGATGTTGGACCTCAGTTACCCCTATTTTGGCGAAAATATATAGTGATCCAAAACCAAAAGGATAATTGTAATCGGGATGAAGCAGCGTTTCGGGGTAACCATCTTCATCTACTTGAAATAAAAAAGAAAATGATTCCTCCTTTAGTTTCGTAAAATAATAGTCTTTATTTTGAATAAGCCTCGGGTTTCCACCGAGTTTGATCAAAAAAGACTGATCCATGGATTTTTCGTCATTGCTTATTTCTCCGTCTGAAATTACATGTTTTATAAGACCTAGATTAGTAAACATATCTTTGACGCTTTCCGTTGAAATTGGATGCTCAATCACCTTTATCGAGCAATTCGGATAAACATTGTTGTCCAAATATTCCTCATAGTCCTCTGGGATGAAGATTGAAATCATGCTCTCAGGTTTAAAGGGATGGACGAGGCTCAAGTAAAAATAATATTTTTGGTTACTTTCGTGGATAAGATCTGCTTGACCATCAAAGAAGTCAGGTGCATTCCCGCCGATCCAGCCTGTACCATGCTCGTTCGATAGGCCTGGCTCCGCATAATAGAGAATACAGTCTGTCCTCTCAACTAAACTATTCATACGGTTCTTCATTTACAACTCTCCCTCAAGAAAATGAATGAGGTGCATTTCAGGCTGCACGAGGAACTCTGTAAAGCTGCATAAATCCGCATAAGTCTGATACTCCACGTCATAACAGCCTATCTGACCTTTTTTCTTCGAATTCCAAACTAGCTGCAGATCGGAGTAATGGCCGATATCAGCTGATAAACGCAGCAGCTTTTGCCTGCCAAATTCCCTCTTAATCGTATTGGTCAATGTGACCAGTTCATCGGTTAATTTATATTTTTTCAGCTCATACTTTTTGTTTTCCATATTATGTATAGCAAATGGCTCCAGCGATTTTAAATAGTCGGCCAAAACTGTATTTTTATTATTGATTGCAGTTGTATAAGGCCGCTCGCCGCCCTTTTTACGCTAAAGTAACGCCCACGCTTTGTTCAATCAAAAATTTGACCATGACCAAATAACCGTGCATTAATCTAAAGAGCACTATTTGGTTTGACACTCGAGCAAGAATCTGCCACCAGCTCCGATCCATCATTAATATTCATAGTTATAAATGGAATGCAAGGATTTCCCACAGCTAATTATAGCTATACCAAAATACAGCTAAAATTAATGTTCTTCCCTGGTGTAGATTGCAGAAAAACTAAAGGACAAGTTTACAGTCGCTACGAGCACCCACTATACTGACAAAAAGTTGTTTAAAGATACAAAATGATTAGGATACATAAATTCTTTTTTAGGTGTCTTGGAGCCATATGCATCATTGAACTTAATCATTTCCGAAAAGGGGAATTACACACCCACCTCAACAAACTTTGACCAAAATCTATTATTCTATTTTATTGAAAACACTCTTGCCTCAGATGGAGATTATTTATTTTATGATGATTTAGGAAACGAATTTGCAAATTTTATTTCAATTAAAAACTGAGTAACAAAACAATGGGCTATACACTTAAAGGTTGTCTAGGCTGTTTAGACCTATTCATATTGTTACCTCTTGTAGTTGGTGGATGTATTGCATACTTCAGCGCAAAAGAATATGACGAGCCAGAGGAATCTGTTACTGAAAAGGTTGAAGAAGCAACTCCTAACAATGGATAATGCCCACTAAAGAAATATGCAGTGGGAGTTTCGCTTTGTTTACCTGGTATCTATGAGAATCAATGAAGCGTTTTTCCAAATTACTATTACAAAGTTTACTAATTTTAATAAATCCTATTGCACTAAAGCACCCGTTTGTTTAAGCACAATTATTCACATACTTTATCAGAAATGCTTATTCCTTTATATCTTACTCACCAGAAGATAAAAATTCAATTCGCTCTTGTTTTTTCTTGTTCATCAAGTAAAGTAACTTTAAAACAACAAATATTATACATGGCAGAAAGGAGTAATATATCTATGGGCTTTAAACTCTCTACACCTAGTTATCAGATTATTTTTAATGGCTCTGCTATCAATATTATTGATTTAGACACTAATGAAATGACTGCCAAATTTAAGGACTTGAAATTTGCATACCGTGGTATGCTCAATCCAAACAAAAATACTTTTGTTGCAAAAAGTAATGACGGAGCGCTTGCAATTTACTCTTTAGACAGTATGACATTAATATCCAAATATAAAAAACGGGGTATACGCTCTCCGCAAGATGGAGACTTTTGCTTTGGCCCACAAGGTAGTTTTCTGAACCTAGAATATAACCCAAAAACTTTGCTTAGTTCTGTTGTTGTTCATGATGATGTAACCCTTGAGGAAAAATGCAGATACTTTGAGACTGAACATTTTGTGCTAGATACTGTGGAATATGATAACGAAAAAGAAATGTTTTATATTATCGGGTTTGAAAGGTTATGCTCTAATAATCCACGGGACTCTCAAAATGAATACTTTGAAATGTTTTTTGACGGTAGCCAAATTATCCAGAAAAATAAGATTACATTCAAAAGATATGGGTATCTATGTTATCTAAAACATACATTAAGATGGCATCTAGAATACGCACATCCATAAAAATAAAATTTCTAGCGGGAAAGCCCCCGTGTGGCTTTCCTGCCCTTTCCCTACTCCTGCTGGCCAGATACAATACAAATTTTATTCATTATTTCTCCCAATTTTTATATGTACAGATGTAATTCAATGTAAAAACCTTGAAGTCCCTATTCAACTAAACTGCCCCGTTAGTTGAACAAGGAATCTCTTTAAATCAATCATTCCAGCAGCGTTTTTAAAGCTTCCTCAATATCTATTTCTAGGTCACTTTTTGATAAATCATATAGTGTACCTGAACCTTCAAAGTAACCACTAAAGTAGTACCATAATTGAATCGTATGTGCATAAAAATCATCATCAAATTTTGGGCCATCATAATCTATCGCTATTTGAGAACGATACTCTTTTTCTAGACATTTTTCGAAAGTTAAGTCCTTTATTTCATCTCCATCAATATCCCTGCAAATCCAAATTCTTAGATGATGTTTCCCTTGGATTTCGAATGCATTTCCATACTTTCTTTGGAGAACTTTACTACATTCTTCTCCTAATTTTTCTAATTCAATTATCTTTCTTTTTAACTCTTCGTTTATTACACTTTTTGGGATCAGAATGTATTTGTCATCAAGTTTATTCTGTTCACTCTTCTTAAATAACCTTCTGAATTTATCGAACATATCCCCCCCTATCTAGAGAAACCATTATTTAAGTATTCGATTTCTTCTCAAACTAACGGGCCCGTTAGTTTAAGAAGAAAATCATAAAAAATAGGACTTTCAATCATACTTAGTTATGATTTTCCAACGATTATAAGATAACACACTGATCATCCTCCTCACTTTTGATTTATTAATTTTTAGGATAATACAGGAAATTACTTCTTACCCTTTACATGCTACGGCATGCTTTTTTATTTTTTTGCATTGCAGTGCTATTTTCACAGATTACATCATTACTAACACTTGATATTACTTTTTATTAACTGGTAAACTATAATTATTAACCGGTTAATAAAATTAAAAAACAGGTGATATACGATGAATCATATGGATAAAAAAACGGAAGTATTAAATGCTTTGCAGCAGTTAATTAAAGAGAGAGAAGCTGTTCAAAAAAGAAGGAGTTTCAATAAAAAAGAGACAGAAGACTCTATGATGATGGATTGGACACTTACTCAATTACACATCGTTTCCACCATCAAGGAACAAGGATCTGCGAATAACACATCACTTGCCGAAACGTTGCATGTGTCCAAGCCAGCTATCACGAAGGCTATTCGAAAAATGTTAGAGAAACACGTAATTGTTAAAACCAGACAAGAAGATAATCAAAAGGAAGTTCACTACCGCCTTACTGAGTTTGGAGAACAACTTGCTTCTATTCATGCAAGGCTGCATGAGCAGGCAAAAAGTCGATATTTGAGTTTGCTGGACGGCTTTAACACAGACGAGTTGGATACCATTATCGCATTTTTAAAAATGATAACCGACAACCTCAAACATAATGACATATCATTTGGAGAGTAACACATGGCAAAAGATATGGCGCAGGGAAAATTGTTTGTCTTATATGTCTTGAGTATTAGCGCATTTTTTGCTTCTTTAAGCCAGAACATCTATACACCGATTATTCCCATCATCCGAGATTCCTTTCATGTGCCCATCAGCTGGGTGAATTTCACAGTCAGCAGCTTTATCTTTATTATTGTGGTGATACAAATCCTCCTAGGAACAGTGGTTGATCACAAAGATAAAAAAAGATTGTTATTGGTCAGCCTTGTGTTGATAGGTGTCTCAGCCGCCATTTGCGCTTATACGGACAGTTTTGTGTTATTTCTGTTGTTCCGGATGATTCAGGCTGTCGGGGCTGGCATCATCCCTTTGGTTGTCATCAGTATTGTGGCACAACAGTTTGAAGGTGAGGCAAGGGGCAGTGCTATGGGAACCTATCAAGTCCTGCTTATCCTTGCCCCTGCCGTGTCGCCTGTCCTCGGAGGGGTTATTGGAGAGTATTTTGGCTATGAGGGTGCCTTCCTTTGCCTTTTGATGATCGCAGTTGTGCTGCTTATTTTCATTGCTTATCTCCTGCCAGACGAGAGACAGACTAAAACGATTAAAAACCAGCGTAAAGGATTCATAGGGGCGTATAAAGCAGTTTTTTCTCATCACAATGGCGTCAGTATCATCATGGTTAGCTTTATAGTATTTTTCACTTATTTTGCGATTCTCGTTTATCTGCCCGTCCTGCTCCATGATCATTATCAGCTAACTTTACAGCTCATTGGGTTGTTATATTTACCACTCCCTGTCAGCATGATTATGGGGAGCATCATGTTCAAAAAGTTACAGGAAAATATATCGTTAAACAGATTATTGATACCCCTTTTGATCACCATGCCCTTGTTAATCATACTGTTTGGTGTATTTCATACACAATCACTTATTGGATTAAGTATGATTTTATTTGGATATGGAGTCGCAGTGGGATTTTCTGCACCTCTTTTTTCAACGCTTGTTGGTAACGAATACATTGAGCATAGAGGAACAGCTTTAGGATTATTTAATTTTGTGCGTTATTCAGGGATGGCACTTGGAGGAATGGCTCCAGCCTTATATCATATCCTGCCCGGACCTGTTTTATTTGTACTGCTTGGTATTTTGCTGCTTTTAGTTTCCGTATTGCCGCGCAAAAACTTTCAAGGCAGGAATGTTTCTTAAAATAAATAGGCAACGGGTATGGGGAGGAGTCTAATATCCAGTGTATGTTGGTTTTTACTTCACAACCTGGCCATCTTGTAGAATACAAGGTATAAACAACGCTTTTCAACTAATCTGTCCATTAGCTCAGGAAGAAAGCCATAGAAATAGGACTTTCAATCGTACTTGGTTATGATTTATTAACGAGTATAAGATAACACATTAATCACCCTCCCCACTTTTACCTTTTGGCAGAACACAAAATATACGTACAGGGGCGTTGGTGATGTGAATAGTCATGAGGTTAAAGCGAATGAGGAACAGATGGATAAAGCTTTAGCGAAGATGTATTGAATAATTGAATAAATGAAAACTCCCACTGAAGAAACATGCAGTGGGAGTTTTGCTTTGTTTGCCTAATATCAATGGATGTTCATCCTAGTGAGAGTAGACCTTTGTTTTCAATGATACAGTTGCTGAAACAATGATAGTAATAAAAGCTTTTCATTTAGAAATTCTAAGTTTTCTTTTCATTAACATAATTCCCGTTATATAGAGTGGCTTTCAGGTTTAAAATAGCTGGAGTTTTTCCAATTAAAAAAACAAATCCCTAAAAAGATAAGTGTTGTTCCTAAAATCTGAACTATATCCATGTGTTCCTTTAACAATAAAAACGCAAATAATACTGTCAACGGTAATTCAAGAATGCTAATAATAGAAGAACGTGCTGCTCCGATATATTTTACCGAAGCAAACAAAAAAAGGTTGGCCAAAACAGAAGTTGTTATAGCAAAAAACAGAGACCACATAATCAAAGGTAAAGTCATTTTATCAGTAAATAGATATACAGGAGGCATCAAAACCAAAAGACATATTGTACAAAAAAAGGTTGTGTATCCTGTTACAATCACTGGTTCAAACGTATTAAGTTTTTTGTTGGTCCAGTACAGCATCCATCCAAAAGCAATACTTGCCGTTAAGCTAAGTGCTACTCCTTTAAGAGACAATGAATAAAACTCTCCCTGAAACACCTTCATGACTAATGTTTCGCCCAAAAAGATAATCAAAAGACCCCAAAGTTGCAAAAGCGATATTTTTTGTTTGTCAAATACGTATTCTAAAACAATAATTATTGCTGGGTACATAAAAACAATTGTCATAACTAGCGAGACACTCATATAGTTAATCGCATAAAATAGAGCAATTGTTGTTCCAGCTTTACCAATTGCACCAGTTAGAATGAAATCGATGAGGTTAGAACGTGTAAGTTTAGGTAACTTTTGGCCAGTTGCTTTTATATAAATAAAAATCAATATGGCTGCAATTAAGCTTTGATTAAGAATAAGGCTGTTAGGTGTTAGATTGTCCTTGTAAGCTAGAACAAGAAATACAGTAGGAAGAGCGAAAAAAATCGTTGATAAAAAAGAATACATATATCCTTTGAGCATCACATACCCCCAATCTCAATGATAGGATTCATCGGAGAAACCTCTTTTAATTCTTTCACTATTTAATTTCGTAATTTAACCAAACGGCTTTTTTCGCTCCCATTTTATCGTATAATGCTTGAGCCACTACATTATCATGTGCAGTTTCCCAAGCCATATGGGAATAATCATTTTCTCTCATGTGAGAGAGACAAGTTTCAAATAGCCTCTCACCGACCTTTTGGCCTCTTATAGTAGGCGAGACAAATAAATCATATAAAAAAGCCATTCTTTTTGCCTCTAGTGTATTAAACATAAAATACAGTGTAGCAAACCCAACCAATTGATTTGTCTCGGTCTCTGCAACAAACTGAATACCTTCCGAAGGATTATCAAGCAAATGGTTGACTAATTTTTTAGTGAATCCTCACTTGGACGAGGACATTGATAAAAATCTACAATGTATTCATACATAAGAGGCAATAGCTGTGTCACATCTTTCTTCTCTAACTTTCTGATTTGAATTGTCTTTAAGTTCGCTGTACTCATAAAAACTCCCACCTTTATTTTATATTTTAGACATTTTATACTTGCAAGTTTTATGCCTAATTAACTGAATTATCGGAAAAGCCAATATTCAACTCGAAAATAAACCAGGATCGTCAACAAACATAAACATTTTGAGCGCATTAAGAATTAGACTTATTTATTCTTTTAAAGCTCATTTTTTACATTTTTTATTTAAAAAGGAATAATTTATTCAATTTTTAATAAGAAGCTGACAACAAAAAGAGAAAAATAAATTTACTAGACAAACAAAAGAGCTCCCCAAATCAGGGAAGCCCTTTTATCTAACATAAAATTCGATACAGGAAATTCAACAAGAAGTTTGTTCTTTTTCTCGATTTATTTCAAGTAAGGTTTTTATCTTTCTTTTCCCAGTGATCCTACAGTGAGTATAAAATAGCCACACAAATTGAAAACATTATAAGCATAAAATAAAGTATTTAAATTAAATCTCTGTCAAACTTTATTGATGATAACTGAATACTATCTAAGGGAAACCCTTTTGTATATGGGTTTCCCTTAATTATGAGGGCTTATCTTTTTTTAAATTCCACAATCCAATAGTTGATGAATGTGATTATTGGGATAAAAAGCACTAACACTACTATACCTAAACTGCCAAATAATCCATCTGTCTGTTTATGGAATGTTTGAACATCTATTTTATAGAGAGCAATTGTTGCTATTGATAAAATAACTGAATTAACTATAAAGGCAACTAACAATCCCAACCATTTGCTCTCCTTTCTCTTTAACCACCATAAGGAACTTATCATAGAAGCAAATAGAGAAATTATGATAATAAAAAACACTATATTCATAAACCAACCCTCCCTATGTCCTGTACTTTCGTTACTGCGACTACCTATAAACAAAAACCAATCAAGGTAATTGTCAAGGCATTTTGTTGAAGAACCTTTGAAACGGTCTATCCATTGTTTTATGCAGAAATGGAGACCGTTGGCGTTTTAAATATGGTATAAACCTTTGATAACGTACTTACCATCATTTGATTTGATTCAATTAGATAATGTTCTAATCCTTTTTCTTTTGCATATGTTTTATAAGCTCTTCAAGCGTCTGTTACAGTACATTGCCAGTATTTTATTATTAGTACAAGCAAAACAGCACAGGTTCTGCCCAAGAACTGAACCTGTGCTGTTTATTACATATGAACCTCTCTAAATGGTTACTCTACCATTTTTGCATTCACATATACTACTAGTCCTAGGATTACAAGCACGCAAAAAGTAACTAAATATCCTGGAGGTTTAACACCTACCAATCCGCCAAGAATCATTATACATCCAAGAATAACCTCAGTTCTCCCAACAATCTTTGCAAGTTTTGTTTTATCTTTTACGCGTTTTTCATTAAATCCTGATAATAACCACGTCATTTTTTTGACTCCAACCAAATAACCTAACACTAAAAAAATAATACCAATCACAATTAAATTAATATCCACTTCTCAATCCCCCTTTAAAATTTCTTTACAATTAACGGTACAATATAGAAAGGCACGTAAAGCGTTAATAAGAGATACAATAGCAGCATTTCGTTATTCAAATTGATTGTTAGTAATCGCCTAGCATCCAACACTAATAATAAAACCAAGAACGCATTTAATAGATACACACTTCTTAAAGACCATTTTGATATATTAGCATTTACTCGATCATCAAATTCGATTTCATCTGCTTTCATTTTAGTCCGAATATATTTAGCTAAAACAACAAGGAGCGCACATATTATTAGCAGCATCCATTTTAATATGGAATCTTCTAAAGCATATAAAACAAGTAACAAACTAATAATTGGTATGTATGTGAAGATTGTTTTCATCCTTACTACTCCTCCATCCAAAATAGTTGGTCTACTGATACTTCTAAAGCATTTGCGATTAATAAACAAACTTTAATTGTTGGATTATACTTTTGTGCTTCAATTAAATTCATCGTTTGTCTTGTTACACCTACAATTTTTGCTAAATCACTTTGTGTTAAGTTTCCTTTTTCAATTCGCTTCAGCTTCACAGAATTTTTCACTTCAATATCTTTCAAAAATAAACCACCTTTCTGAAGGCAATTCAGTAATTCGGCTTAAATGTCTCCAAACACATTGTAACATATAATTTAACTATGTCATATATATATGACATTCAATTATAAAAATAAGCCCAAAACAATACTTCAAATAGTGATGTTTTTATAAAAAGTTACAGAAAAAGAATAAAAAATTCATTAACGTAAAACGATCATACTTAAACTAACGAGACAGGACTGTGCAACTAATGTTACAATTTATGATATATATTTCGATAGATAAAAATAGGGCAGGTCGAATATGAATAGATTTCTGAAATTATTTATAGGGCTGTATTTAGTTTTTGCATTAACAGGGTGTTTTGGTGAAGATTATGATGTGGGAGTGCCAACTGCTCATTTAAATTTGGATATTGCATCTGTACAATTAACAGAAGCAAATATTAGCTGGGTTACAGCAAGTGAAGATGTACAACAAAAGATAGAGGATACTGAAAAATTTGCATCATCACTGGATGAAATAAAGGTTTTTTCAAATCAGAAAGCCTCTTTAGATTTTAAAGAAAACGAAGAAAATGGGGGAGATATTTGGACAGATCCCAAAATAACAGTTTTCCTATTAAAAGATGACCAACGAATCGAACTCCCATTGGGTGATTCAGGAGAATTTCAATTCCCAACTAATAAAGGTAATTACGTTCTGGAAGTGACATTTATAAATTCGGCAGGGAGTGCTCAGTATTTAGGAAATGTTCTAATTCAGTGATTAAAACACGCCTGTTGTTGGAGTAGCAAACGCTTTAGTTCAACAAGGTAAATAAAAAAGCCCCTATCCATTAAGGATAGGGGCTTTCGTCTGTTATTATTCTTGCCTGATTTGCGGATTGAACTCAAAACTCTCGGCTGATATTCTGTTGAGCTATCGTAGCTGATCCCAGCGTGTTAGACACGCCTATCCAAATTGTTTTCTCCTTAGCAAATGGTTGATATCCCAACTTAGCGCCGACTAGTTTGGCTTGCTTCTCCGCTTCTGTGTTCTTTTTAAAAACACCAGTATAGATGCGATACTTTTCCTTTATAACAGCAGCTATCTTTGTCTCTTCCTTATTCAAAAACCATGATGGCCGTTTGTTCCCTGATCACCTTCCTCACTTTGGATTTCTGATAAAACAAAAAAATATATGTATAGTGGCATTGATGATGTGAATAAGGCTTTAGTGAAGATGTATAGAATAAATGAAAACTCGCACTAAAGATACTTAAATTCAGTGCGAGTTTCGCTTTGTTTACCTGGTATCCCTTCTAGTGCAAACAGATGAAGTTTTTTTCAAATTACTCTTATGATTATTGATAGCTTTAGCAGGGTCAATTGCGCTAAAGCACCCATTTGAAAAAAAGTTTGATCATTTTCTACCCTATGTTATTCAACAATCGCGCCCGTTTCAGAAACAAGCGGTTAACGGAGCTCTATTGAATGGGCACTTAAACACGTCCTCTACTTTTTAAAATTCTCATCTAACAAAGGTTTTCCTTCTTGATCAACCATAACAGTTAATCCACTTCCAGCACCCGTCTGATTCAACATGTATAGAACCCCGGTCTGATTATCACGAATAACCTTAAAAATCTCTAATTTCCCTTGGGTATAAATAATTTCAAAACGTTTGCTATCCATTATCCCACTCCCCTTAACCCAATAATTGTTAAAATGATTCATTAATTTTAGATAATCTCCTTAATTTTAGCATATGCACCATTCTCATCATAACTATTCCTCCAGAATATGGCCCTTTAATGGAGGAACATAAACAGAGTTTTACAACATCAATAATAAAAAGAAAAACCCTGTTTTATCATTGAATTTTGATTAAACTTTATTAAAATTATCACTCTTTGTTTCAAAACTACAGCGCTCAGATGATTCCAAGTATTGTAGCAAGTCAATATATGGCTGCTCTTTTCTTTTTATAGTATTTTCCTTTCTTCAGGCCCATTTCAGATAAATTTTGATGTCCTTTGTCTCTTGAGAATAAAATACTTTATTTCAATAATTCTCCGCTCAGTAAAGTCCAAGCTGTTCTCTAATGCACGTTCAATTTGCTTCAATTTTAATTCATTGAGCCGACCCTGCTCACGTACAGAAGGTCATGTTGTTGACTCTTACAAAAAATTAAAATCACCAGGTATTAATGTGACCATCAGAAGTCAATTTAGAATTGATATAGATGCTGCTTGTGGTCAATTGTATGGAATGATCAAAAGAGCAACAAGCAGTAATTTGAGGTAAAGATGGGGCTGAATTGTATTCCATAAAAAAATTTGTTAATATAAAAATACAATTATGAGAGGACTGATGGATGGACAATGATTAACTAATCTATATTTTTATTTGAAATGAATAACTTCAAACTGCAAAATATAGGGTTAGTCTATCCATTTTTACAAATCAGTCTACACTTTATTCGTCATGGTCCCAATGGCAAAAAAAGAACTTATGTAATATAAGTGAAAGGCTAATCCTTCCAATTATAAATTGGGAGGATTTCTTATTCTCTCATAGTTAAGATTGATATTTTTTAACCTGTAACTTTAATCTAATAAAGGAGAGAGAAATGAGCAATTCAGACACTATTGTTACGCATGTAATACTCCGTATAAGTCGTTAATATCCATCAAACTTATGCGGAGAAATTCAGAATAGATGGATGTGCCGACTTTGTATAAGAAGCAAGAATTGTTGATATACAAAGGAGGAATTATCATGTCAATGATACAAGTTCAAGATTTAACTTTTTCTTATCCAGATAGCTTTGACAATATTTTTGAAGGTGTAAACTTTCAAATAGATACGGATTGGAAACTTGGGTTTATCGGTAGAAATGGACGAGGTAAAACAACATTCTTTAATTTATTATTAGGGAATTATGAGTATAGCGGGAAAATCATTTCTTCGGTAGAATTTAATTATTTCCCTTATCCAGTTTCGGATAAAAACAAGTATACTTATGAAATCTTTGAAGAAATTTGCCCCAATGCAGAAGATTGGGAATTTCTTCGTGAAATATCCTATCTAAATGTTGATGCCGAGGTCATGTACCGACCATTTAAAACATTATCAAATGGGGAACAAACAAAGGTGTTGCTTGCTGCACTTTTTTTGACTGAGGGTCAATTTCTATTAATTGATGAGCCTACCAATCATCTAGACACTGATGCACGAAAGATGGTCTCTGATTATCTAAGGAAGAAAAAAGGGTTTATTTTAATTTCACATGACAGAATCTTTTTAGACGGATGCGTTGACCATATCTTATCTATAAATAGGGCAAATATTGAAGTTCAAAGTGGTAACTATTCTTCTTGGAAGTTAAATTTTGATAGACAGCAGGAACACGAAGAGGCAACAAATCAGCGTCTACAAAAAGACATTGGGAGATTAAAACAGTCTTCAAAGCGTTCAGCAGGTTGGTCTAATCAAGTGGAAGCTTCCAAAAATGGAACAACGAATTCGGGCTCTAAGTTGGACAAGGGTTTTGTAGGCCATAAAGCGGCAAAGATGATGAAGAGAGCAAAGAACCTTGAATCAAGGCAACAAAAAGCCATTGAGGAAAAATCAAAGCTGCTAAAAAATGTGGAAAAAACTGAGTCATTAAAATTAGAACCATTGGAATTTCAGTCGAGTGAATTGATTGTTTTAACTGATGTGTCTGTTAAGTACGGTAACCAAATAGTGAATAAGCCAATTAGCTTTAAAGTTGAACAAGGTGACCGAATTGTACTTGATGGAAAGAACGGAAGCGGAAAAAGTAGTATCCTAAAACTAATTCTAGGAAATCCGATACAGCATACAGGCTCAATGAATTTAGGTTCAGGCCTCATTATTTCCTATGTCCAACAAGACACTTCTCATTTGAAGGGACTGTTATCAGACTTTATTGAAGAGCATGAGATTGACGAAACGTTATTTAAATCCATCCTACGTAAGATGGATTTTGACCGAATTCAATTTGAGAAAGATATATCTCATTATTCTGGTGGACAAAAGAAAAAGCTGCTTATAGCCAAAAGTTTATGTGAAAAAGCTCATTTATATATTTGGGATGAGCCGTTAAATTTTATTGATATTTATTCACGCATGCAGATTGAAGAGCTTATCCAAAGATTTAATCCCACAATGGTTATTGTTGAGCATGATCAGGCATTTCAACAAACAGTTGCAACAAAAATTATATCTATGTAGTTAAATATGAAGAACTCAAGATATAATCAGTAAATCAGGTTAGTAAACTATATGGTTCTTTAGTTGAAGAACATAGCTAAAATGAACAAACTTTTTTATAAAAACTAAACATAAATCTGCAAGAGAAGAATCCATTTTGATCAATCTTTTTTCAAAATGGATTCTTTTATTTACCGTAAAATAATGGTTTATGAGTTGTTTAGGAACAAACTTTATTTTAAAGCAACACTATCTCTTGTAGTTGGTGGATGCACTGCATACTTCGGCGCAAAAGAACAGGACAAGACAATACGCCAATCACTCTCTTCTCTTTTGATTTTTGGCAGAACACAAAGTATGCAATCATCATGAGGTTAAGGCGAATGAGGGACAGATGGATAAGGCTTTGGGAAGATGTACTGATGAATAGAACAAACTTCCCACTGAAGCTACATGAATTCAGTGGGAAGTTTGTTCGGATTATCTAGTATCCATTCCAGTGCAAGCAGATGAAGGATTTTTTCAAACTGCTCTTATGATTATTGATCATTTTAGTAAGCTCTATTGTGCTAAAGCACCCATTTGTTTAATAAAAAGAAACTTCAAATAACCAACTCTACTATATATTATATTAAATTACATTTTTTATCTTAAAATTTATAGTACCAAAAAATCGCTATTTCGTTTGCTGTTGGGAAGTTTGAGTAAAGCATAGTATCAACTGCCCCTATTACAAATTGATTTTTGGCATAAAAATTACAAGCTGATACATTAATATCTTGTGTTTCAAGCATAAGGCCGCAAAAGTTATTCTCCTTTGCCCACTCAATAGGTTTATTTAATAATGCTGTTCCTACACCATCTTTTCTATACTCTTTTGCAACAGCAATGTCCTCAATTAATGCATATCCATTCCAATTCGAACGAAGTTTTATCCGCCCAATACAATTTTTTTCAACGTAATAGAAAAAGACAGCCTTCTCTTCTTCTTCAATATAACTGATGTCAATTTCATCATCTTCGTATTGTTTAAAATAAGGTTCAGAAAACTTTTCCACTGTATATTTCCATACATTGTTTTTAAATGCAGGTATAATTCTTCCTGAAACAACGAAACCTTCGTTTGGTTTACAAAAATCCTTCATATTAAATTGATTCATTTTAATTATCATATCAACCTCTCCATCAAAACGAAATTATACGTATTCAATCGTCAGTTTTACTTTATCCTTATGGAACCAAACTGCTCCTTTAGTGCAGTACGCCTGAAATGGCTTTTATTTTTGGTCTTCAATTGTAATAGTTGTGGCAGCTGGATCTGATCCCATTGAACTGGCAAATGTGACGAACCATTTGTCCGTTTTTTTGTTATAGGCAATTTCACGAATGCCTTCTACATCTGGTTTTTCTTCTCGTTGTTCGATAGCTTTTCGAACAATATCTTCTTCAGTTAAATCCGCTCCTTTTGGCTGATAGGTCGGCAAAACGGTAACAAATTTGGCCCTGCCTTGTCCCGGATATGATTCAGCGATCGCTCCTGATGCTTCCACATCAACACGCTGGCCGATCTTCAGCTTTTCGTTTGCTTTTGGAAAGCTGTAATTCACAGCTCCATAATGCTCCGATACTCCGCCGGTTGCGGAGAAATTATCCGGTCTCGCCTGAACCACAAGCATCCTGTCCGCCGATACCTTCATTACCCAGCCTCCTTCATTTGTTTGTTTATACGAGACGGGTTCTTCCGGATATTCAACATCGCGATCTCCAGGAAGCGGAAGCATTCTTCCTTCCTGTTTAAAGTTCATTTTATAATCTGTAAATTGGTCCTTCAGTTTGTTAATCTGCTCGCCTGTTAAAAAGTCATGACCAATTTCAATGGTCCTCGTGATTGTATCTACACTCATATTGAGTTCGACCCTCTCTGGTTCCGGCATGGCGTCTTTCATCGGCTTGATGGCTTTTGACACTTTATACATCAAATCCTGGTTGTCCCATTCACTGTATTCGCTCTCAAACAAGTGAATGTATTTAGCCAGAATTTTTCCTTCATCGACTTGTTTTTGTAGGCGGCGAGCGAGTTCCTTTGCTTTATCATCCGGATCTTTTATGCCAATCCAGACACCGGATTCTTCAGCACCAGATTCCTGGTTTTTCAAGTACAGAATGCCGTACTCATGAAAACTCCCGTAAATGTTTTGAATCGCATTAGTTACCGCTTGAAACTCAATGGACTGAACACCATAATCTTCTTTCAACTCTGGCGTCACTTTGCCCAAATAGCCGCCCGTCAATGTCTCGTCGTGCAATGCCTTTTCATACGCCGCGTCGCGAATCGCTGTATCATCTGCTGTTTGTTCCAACTCCACAAACACGTTTTTCTCCTGTTCTGATGATTGTTTCTGCTCTTTTGGCATCGGTGACTTTTCATCTCCACAGCCAGCGAGCAATGTACCTACTATCAAACTCAACATGAGTTTTTTCATGGAAATTGCCTCCTTTATTTCCACTATATCACAAACAGATGAATGAATATCCTATACGCCCTTTGTTGACATCACACCACAACTTTTTTCCTCATTATAAACTTTTATTAGAGTCACCAGGTCAATATACTGATTATAGCTGCTCACTCCATGGGCTCTTGTCGTTTTTTGACAAACCGAGAATATAGAATTCCCAATTGATTTGTAGGATACCATAGGAAATTGCTTTCAACTTATACACGCTGCGGCGTGTCTTTATTTTAGATGTATGCTAGCTGTAGAACGATAATAAAGTTGTTTGATTTCTCCATGATAAATAAGAGCCTTACTACATTTGATATGTAATAAGGCTTTTAAAAGTTGTTTAAAACTAAATTGAGCTAAAAGAATTGTGTTGCTTAAAAGGGTATTAAAGTTGTTTAATTTTTGTTGAACCATCGCACCTGATAGTTTAAGTACACTTATTCGTAAAAGCAAGATACTTCCCTCTAGAATCATTACCAACAAATTAGTAAAATTTGTTAAACAGCCCTGTAATAAGAAATATACTTACTACGCCCCAAACTGTGGTGCCAACTATCCACCAAACTATGAATGGGGTGGTTGGATTTTTCTTATTAACCATATTCCTTTTTATAAAAACGATAACAATAAATCCAATTAAGATGAAACCAAGAGTTATCCAAAGTAATAAATCCACTCTCTATTCCCTCCATTGACAACCATATATACTCATTTTACCTTAAAAGCATAAATTTGTTATAGAACTAACCTGCACCTATCGTTCAATAAGAATTAAACAACTTTATTGTTATTAAACATTAGCACAGCGAAATCGGAGATTATTTTTGAAGAAATACATTCGTTGTTGCTTGAAGAATATTCTCAAACTAATAATAAAATCAGGAACATATGGATTATCTTTTTCAATTTTATATAACATTTCCCCCTTACTTTTTACAAATGCACCTCATTGGAAAGTCCATAAGTGTATTTGGCATTAAAAAGTGCTGACCTCTGCACAAAATCGTTGCGTGAGTCTTCACATGTGTTCTGTAAGATACACTTCCTCTAATCATCGATTTTGCTTACCGCCTCTGCACTGGTACTCCTGCGTTTAACAAATAACCACACGACTAAAACAATAGTATTAATTTGCAATTTTTTCCGTTTCCTGTTATGATAGAGAAGAATTATTTTTGTTCGGTGTAAAGGATAGTATGAATATCGACTTTTCGTCTTGATGATACTTTGGGCAAGGATAGTAATATAATGTGTGGCAACGCACTAGGAGGCAATAAAAATGGAACAAGGTACAGTGAAATGGTTTAATGCAGAAAAAGGTTTTGGCTTTATCGAACGTGAAAATGGAGACGATGTATTCGTACACTTCTCTGCAATCCAAAGTGACGGATTCAAATCTTTAGACGAAGGTCAAAAAGTAACGTTTGACGTTGAGCAAGGTCCTCGTGGAGCTCAAGCTGCTAACGTTCAAAAAGTTGCTTAATCTCAAATCGATTATACAAACAGGTTCTTTATAGAGAGCCTGTTTTTTTATGCCCTCTATATCATACCCAATAAAAAACCCTGCTCAACGTTCGAGCAGGGAGATGGTACAGGTAATAGAAAAAGATATAAAGCTTCAAAGGTTTGTTTACAGTATAACATACTGGATTGACAATATGCGGAATAGCCAACATAAATGTGACGTGTGCCAACCGCCAAAAGCGTCACGCTACACGAAATATCAATTTCTATTAAATAGAAGTTGGCGCTATTTTATTTTATAGGAGTAATCCATGATAACTCCTACCCTCCCTTTCCTTTTCATCCCGTCACATCAGATGAAATTTATGTATATCCTATTATGATCAGCAGCAAACAAAAAGGATCATCCCTTTTCGTAAAGACTTATCCTTTTCTTTGTTCATTCAACGATCTTTAGGTATTCTTGATTAATTAGAATAACAGCTGGACCATCTACAAGGATTCCACCAACTTCAATTTTTTCATAAGACTCAATCTTAATAGAAGTAACCCCTTTTCGCTTCTTTAACTCGTTACTTAATTCCTGCGTTGGAATGTGTTTCATATCTCCACTCCTTCTTATTGTTTTATCTAATCTTATTATGTTAAATGAATGATAAAATGGTTTCTAGTTCTAGAAATTCTGTTAATTGCTATTGTTGACTATATATTTAGATATTTATGAAAAAAAGATACACAATTCTATTCACTATCACAATAGATGTAAAAAGTTTTTAAAGGTAGAGATAAGATTGATTGTTTTTTCTTCTAGAAATAACCACTAAGATAGTCCTGAAACAATGAAAGCCCTGCCTCTCTTTCATCCTTACGGCTCCTTGTCCGTGCCAGTGTGAATCAGGATTACAAAAATCAAGTGACTATTTTATCGAGTTTTTTGATAAATCTTCAAATGTTCATAGAAGAAATTTAAATAATAAAAATGGATTAGATTGTAGAAATAATAAAAGAGGTTAATGTTCTAAAAGTAATTGAAGAAGTTGAATGTCTTTGAAATGATTTACTTTTAATCATTATGTTCCCGGAAAATTCAGAATGCTCATGGGAATGCCATACATATCTATAATTGACCCTAATAAAAAATTTTGATTTGATTTTCAGTGATTCCTTTAATTACCTCCAGTTCACTAATTAAAAATCCATATGCATTATCCAACATTTTTTTTTCGCTTGCATTAAGTGCTTTTTTTTCCTTCATACGCATTAAATCGCGTACAACTTCCGCACCTTCTTGTATTTCACCCGTCTTTATTTTGTTCGTGTTTATTTTATGCCTTTGCTTCCACGGCAGTAGCTTATCTGATTCTCCATGCTGAAAAATGTGTATGATGTGTTTCAATGCAAGAATATCAGTAACTGGCCGTATACTTGAACTCAATATTTTATGCGTTGGAATCATCACTTGCATATTACCGATTGACATTTTTATGACATAATACTGCTGTCTTTCCCCTAGGAATTCTCTTTCTTCTATGGCTTCAATTATACCTGCTCCGTGCATTGGATAAACAATGTTATCGCCAATTTGAAACATATAATCCACCTCCATATATGGTAACCTTCTTAAGGTTATCATATATGTGTTTTTTTATCAAATATTTAATAATAACACGGTATGTTTTTTATTGTCAATAACTTTTTCTTTAAAAACCAGTTCAATGAAAACAATAAGAAAGGTGTCACATTCCCACTAAAGGAAGGGTCAATTCGTCCGTACATACCCTGAACCTTGGCCAATTAACAGAGATCAGTTTTTCTTTAACCGTTGATCATCTTACTAATACGGCGATTGTCTTCGTTATAAGTATACTTGGCCGCCAGCTGTTCACTAAGAGTCTGGATTTCTACCAGCTCATTGAGTTTATTATGTATAGATTTATACTGCCCGTCCCGTGTCCGGTTATCATCGTCATCATAGGTGTAGGTATGAGAACCTGCTGTCTTCAGTTGGTTGCTTGCATTATACGTATATTCTTTAGTTTTCGTTTGGCCAATGTACAAGTTTCTATCTATATCCTAACTACACGTGCCTCCCCTTTACGCTTTTCCCCCTTCCATAAGCCCAAACCTTTCATGTAACTTATCACATAGAAGAAAAATAAGACGTTCCATCCGAAAGATGAAGGGTCATTTATTAATTTGCACAGGCTGCGCGACAGCTACCATCAATCTGGTATTCCTACATCTGATTTCATAACTTATTTAAACACCAAATCCTCTAGTTCACCAAGCGTACTTACACCTTCTAGTGAGCAAATCACTCTGCTCTTCCCTTTTTTATTGTACATAGGTATAGTTCCATAAAAATCACAAAGTATTCCGTTGAATAATACATTAAAAAAGCCCCCTTGCTAATAGCGGGGGTATACTTTATTCACCAAACAGGCGATATTTTTTGCACAGCTCATCCTGCTCTGCTTTTCATGTTTTCATGTTACTCCTAAAAAGAAAGCTTTTCCTATTAATTTTTATGAATGTCTGAAATCACTTGCTGTTTCATATTTAGTGCAGAAAATTTATTTATTACTATTACAATGAAGCTGAAACATTCTTTCTTGAATTTTTATTATTATGTTTATTCCGCTTTGATTTCTTTGGAAAAAAAACAGTAATTAAAAGTATCAAAAGCCAGGACATTATTAGCAAGAAATTGGTCGTATTGCCTGAAGCTAACCTTAGAGTACTCCATACATAGGCTGCACAAAACAGAAGCGTGCCAATAATAAAGAGCAAGAATATCCTAATCCCTGCTTTGATGTACGGTTTCTTCTCATGTTTGATAATAAAGACTCTTCTGCCGCTTTTCACTTTAACTGCAAATAACAGCAAGTATATTCCCAGTAAGACCCCGAGTACACAAGATATAATTAAGTTATTTTTTCTCAGCTTGGCAATAGAGGAATATCCTTCAGGCATTTCCCCAGTCTCATATTCCATCCAAGAATGATAAACATCCTGCCTTAAGTCTATCCCCCCTTCGCTATTCGTAAGGATAACCAATCCATCTTTTGATGACGGGTTAATACCATAAAAAGAATGCCACCCTCGATTATCACCGGAATGGTAAATTAACTTCTGTTGATCAGGTACGTTTTTTACGAATATCCCCAAACCATTCTCACCTAACACCGGCCTCTGCATTTCCTCTACGCGTTCTTTCTTAATGATTCCATACCCCTTGCTTTTCTGATTGGTGGTATCCATACTTGCCAATATTAATGTCATCATATCGGTTACATTTGTTTTAAGACCTGCAGCGGCTTGTTCGGTAAATTGATAATTTGGAAGCTCTTGCCCAAAATAGCCGTATGCTTTCGAAAGATTAGGATCTTTTGTATCTTGCCGAAACGAACTGGATTTCATTCCTAAAGGCTTCATAATTTGCTCTTCCATATATCGATCAAAAGGCATTTCTGTCACCTCTTCAATGACAAGCTGCAAAATACTATAACCGACGCCAGAGTAAAGCGCCTCTTTACCCGGTTTATTAGTAATTTGCACAGGATCATTCAACCATCCCTTTCCAGACAAAGACTCCTTTATCGAATAGAGAGGCTTTCCCGGTGCCACACCGGGATATCCTTTATGTGGAGATAACCCTGCAGTGTGGCTCAATAACTTTCTAATAGTAACTTCGTTATTATTAAATTTTGAATTAGGCAGTTTCCAACCTTTCAAATACTTTTCAACAGGGGCATCCAGTGACAAACGCCCTTCATCTGCAAGGTGTAGAATTCCCCATGAGGTAAGACTTTTAGATACAGAGCCGGCCTGAAATAAGGTATCCCCATCAATAGGTATCTCTTTTTTCTTATCTACATAACCGTAGGTAAGAGTATACGTAATACGTCCATCATGTATAATTCCAATTGCAACTCCCGGCACACCATAGGTCTGCTGCCATTTTGGCACTCGTTCATCCATCTCTTTCTTGAAGTCTTCCACACTTTCATTAGGATGTATATCCGTTTCTGCTTTTACCGCTTTCGTAAACCACAATTTATCTGCGGTCAATACCGAAATGATTAAACATAAAATCAATAATGCTTTTAGTCTATTCCTCATCTTTGTCTCTCCTGTGTGAATTAAGACTACCGCATTGGATGATTTGGTTTAATCGATCTTTCTTTCATTAATCTTACAAAACTGTCATCCATCTTTAAAACCCTGATATTCAACGATTTTACAAAGTAAAAAAGTTAATGGCCGCTATGGAAGGACAAATAGCTATTCATGTTTCAAACAACGGGAATATGTACAAGTAAATGCGTGCGTTAGGATAAAAACCCCCATCTATCAAAGGGGGACTGATCCCTATCGTCTAACAGGGTGTTTTTATAGTGGATCATCTGAATTGAAAGACCCATTGGGGAACTGTTGAGTGACACTACGTTGTTCCGTTAAAGGGCCAAATTGTTGAGTACCTCTTGAACTACAATATTCTTTGTAATTAAGCAGTAAACCATTTTCTAGAATGCTCTATTAGCAGCTGATACCAGTAAATGATAAAAGCAAAGACAAAATAATATAAAAAAAGGTGGATCCGTTTAAAATTAACTAATTTATAAACGTTAAACTTTTCAAAAAAATAAGTAAGTGGGTAGGAAAAGCTTAAATTCGAAATTAAATTCAAAAGAATATAACGTTTAAATTTTCCAAACGATAAATGGAAAATCCATAGGGTGCCAGCAAAAAACGGACCAAAAATAAAGCTTAAATCATGAAAAATGAGCTCTTTGATTCCTCCTTTAACCCTCCACCATTTATACTTATAGGATAAAAACATCCGCATATAACAAGCGACGAACAAAAGATGGAAACAGGCAAATATTTACGAAATGCATTTTTGGGTAAAAATATAACAGAAGTCCATGCAATAATTATGGATACTATTCGAATTAAATTAGGTATCATTCTTTCTCCCCCTTTTTAGATATTCTGTATTATTTATGGGGAGACTATTCATCTAAAAGGGGCTTGATATTGAAAAGGTTTTCACCTAATTACAGGGAGCGATGGTTAAACAACAAAGAGTAGAAGATAATTAAACTTTTTTATAAAAATCAAATTAACATCTACTGAAGAAGAATCCATTTTGATCAATCTTTTGTCAAAATGGATTTTTTATTTAACGGAAAATAGGGTTTGTGAGGTATTTTTGATTAAGCTTTATCTTAAAACTACCGCACTTCAAGCGTGGTAACATGATTACTGATTAAATAAAAATCAAATGATCTTTAAGTTTGATAATCCGCTTCATCATAACAACTCCATTTCCTTATATTTCTACAAATAGGGAGGTTTCGCCTCTTATCTTGTTGAATATGGTAAAAAGAGGAGGTGTTAAGTATGACTCTCTATATAGTTACTTATGATTTAAATCGTCCAGGGCAAAGATACCATAACTTATTAAAAGTATTACGTCGTTATCCTGATCATCATCATATTTTAAAATCCACTTTTTTAATCAATACCACGGAAACCACTTCACAGATTTCTGAAAAGATTAAAACAGCCGGTTTGGCTGATGCCAATGACAACTACTTGATTACAAAAATAACCAACCCGACACAGGGATGGTTACCAAAATCAACATGGGCTTGGATCAATGAAAGAATTTAAAGACTTTCGCTAGCAAGCATCTTTAAAGATGCTTGCTTTTTTATTTTCTCCTCGAGCTTCCCCCTCACTCTCTTATATGTATCCCGTTTGGTACCCATAATCTCTAAAACACCTCTCTTCTGATAGCTCTTCATCAACAGAAACAGCAGATAATTCCTCTTTCATTTTATCTCCCTCTCAATAAGCACCGCCTTGCGCTATTTGCTTTTATATTTTTTTAGGTTCTCCGTATCCATCCCCGTGACGATCGTGCGCAATCCTGCTAGGCTCCGGTTACTCACTTCCATCTACTATCTGTTAATCTTTTGGACAAACCTCATATTAATCACAAGGGTAAAAAAGATGATTGGGTATAACAATGCAGAATACCAAAGCTTCCACTCATTGTGATAAAAAAATCCAGTCTGTATGGAAACCCATTCAAAAAAAGTGGAGAAAATAGACCAGCATAAGGTGTATAGTAATTTTATTGATATTTTTTGTTCAAAAGGAAAAAAATTAAGAAATAATAAGCTAATTGACGGAAAGTAAAGAATGGTTCCAAAAAATCCCTTCCATTGAAATCCTTTTTGAAAATAGCCATAAAAATCATAATGTAAGTCGAATATCATATCAAACGTCAAACCGTATGCGTAAGCAAAAAAGCATGTGGAATAAATCACCACTTTATCGATCCTTTTCGGAACAAAAAACGCAATTATATTAAAAAGGATAAAAACAATAAAAATAATTATCCACAAATTAATTTTCCTTTCTTACAATTCCTTTATTTTTGCCATACCTAAAGCAAAGTGACTCCAAAGAACATTCTCTATAAACTCCATTTGCGATTCTTCACAATTAACAATTAGAATAACCTCAGAATGCTTTCCTCTTAATAGCCTTCTCTTTTTTTTAGAACTAATTCGATAAAGAGTCTGATTCCGAGTCCACAAACAAACCCGATAAACGCTCCTATAAGTCCCCAATAAATGGGCCCCCATGATAAGACAAATCCGATACTAGCACCAATAACGGAAAAGGCCGTGGCAAGTGCCATTCCTATATCAATCAATGATGTACCATCAGAGCGATGAAGAGAATCAAGTATTTTCCGCTCTTCTATGCGATTATCTAGTGGGACTGCATATATACATTCTTGATTAATCCCTTTTTTCTCCAATGTTGATATAGCCATTTCCAAATAAGAGGTGGTTTCAAAGGTCGAAAAAATTTGTATTTTGTTCATTTTACTTTTTTCCCCTTAAGTATTTTAAATCCGGTAGATTGGTAATTTTCTTTTAAGTGCCTCCTTAAATCTTTTTCAAAAAGCTTATTATTTTCAACTGTATTAGTGTAAGCATCATAAATGGCATATCCATAATGGGAAGGAATAAATAATAACCACTCTGGTTTCAATATAGAAGTTGCTTCCTTCACCTGACCTAAAAACAATAGAGAAACTGCCTCTAGAGCATGTGAAAAGTAAAAAAAGGTAACTAATCCAACGATGATAAATATAGCTGTCAATATTCTGTGTATATATAGTTGTCCTAGACCAGGGATAAACAACGACCAAATGACGGAAAGAGCCGGGTTTCTTTTATCTAGGTAGTTAATTTCTAATGCTCCTAAAGCGAATGTGTTAAAGCGATGATCTTCATGTTCCGCCAAAAGATAAATTCTATTCATATCTACAGTCGTTCGATAACTATCCCAAATACCAAAAAGGTAAACAGGAATGTACATGAGAAGCCACCTAGTATCTAACACGTCTTTAGCCATGTCTATATTTCCTTGAAAAGAATAAATCATGGCAAGGTTGACATTTGCATGGATGTTAACGATAACCTCCCAGATAAATAATGCATATCCTCTAAGGTATTTAGACAAAATCATATGTCCGAAACCCGGGAAGGCTGCTGACCACCATGCGATGATATAAGGACTCCTTAAATGCAATTGAGTAGTTCCAAATATACTTACATGGGCTAAATATCTCCTTGCACTATTATCATTTGTATAGTTATTCATATTAAGCCACCCTTAGACAACGAATATTCATAGGTTTCCCAAATTTTATATTTTTATCCTGTTTTGCTAATGAATCTAAATAGCAGTCAAAAATATGAATAGTCATATTTATCACCTAAAGATGTTAATCAACAAAATAGCCCTTTAATGGCGTAACATAAACGGAGCTTTAGAACATCAACAATAAAAAGGAAAAATCCTGTTTCAACACAGAATTTTGAACACACTTTACTGAAAATTATTAATCTTTCTTTCAAATCTACAGCACTCAGATGATTCCAAGCGCTGTAGCAAGACGATATATGGCCGCTCTTTTCTTCTTAAAGAAACAAACCCGGCACCGGCAAATGCTTAACCTGTGACTCCATTAAAATGCTCATAAAAAAACTCCTTCGCATTTTTTCATGAAATATGCATTAACTATTTACAAACTGCTTATTTCCTAATTCAGCAATGATGGTAAAATATTTATATGACTAGAAATCTATCTTTAGAAAAGGTGGGTCATTCGTGAAGTATTATATTGATTTTCTTTTAGCCATTTTACTAACAGCTTTATCTTATTTCATTGGCAGCCTTGCACTTGGCAATGGGGTATTAGCCTGGCAAGCTCTTATAATTGGTATTTCCGTAGTCTTATTAGGTGCTATTACAGAGGCACTCAAAGCTCCCATGTGGTTGATTATTCTAGTCCCTTTCCCAGTCGGTATGCTTTTGCTTTTTCTCTTTTTACATGAGCCTGTACAAACATGGTTTCTTACATATTTAATCACGTTAGCTATATACTCAGTCATACATGTGATCATGAGTTTCTTTTTTAAATTCCACTCTTTAATCCCTGCTTGGAAATTATCATAATGAAGTCATTTGATAGAAGGGAATCCTATGAAGGGTTCTCTTTTTATGTCACAGTTTGCTGCTGGAAAAGGAAGCTGGTTATCCAAAATTCAAGGAGTCGCCGCTTCAGATAAAACGAAAAAAACCCACTGAACACGCTTGAATTCAGTGAGTTTTTGCTTTAGTTATCCAGTAGCAATGGATGATGATCATCCTAGTTAGAATCGACGAAGTATTTTTTCAAATTCCCCCATGATTTTTACAATAAGGATTCATCACTTTAATAGATCCCATTGCACTAAAACACCAGTTAGCTGAAAATGACTAACTAAGCATCCGTTATAGCCTTTCCTGTTCCCAAACAAGTGTTACAATCTTGGACATAAACGGATTCAACACCTAAAGAAAAAATCCTCTACCTGTGCAATCGGGACATATTCCCCTTTGAAAAATTTTTCTCTTCGTTTTTCTTTTAGATTCCCAAAGAATGTTAACGAAACCATGTAACCACCTCCAAGCTTTATCCCGAGTATCAGTTAGTTACATCTTTTAATCCTATGGAAGCTAATTTAAATAAACTGCAACCTTTAGTAGAAGGACTATTATTGGGTATTATTTTTTCTTGCTTTTGCTCTTTGATCTGCTGCTTTTGAACGTTGTTGAGCAACTAGATCATCCTTATCAGCAAGCTCTTGTGAGAATTCAATATCTCTACCGTCTGACTGAAAAGCCCCGGCTGTATTCGTAATTTGATCGTTATCCTCATTATTTTTGCTTTGGACCATCTTAAAAACCCTCCGATTGAATTGTAGTATACACATAAAGTGTGTAATTTTAATTCACCTTATTCATTTTTTGCTTAGCTTTATTCGAAGCACTTGTTTCTCTAAAGTCCTTACTTTTTTCTCTTCTAATGAGCCAGCCACTAACCAGCCACGTTAATTTAAGGAGAAAATCATAAAAAACAGGACTTTCCCTCGTACTTGATTATCATTTATCAACAGAGATAAGATAACACACTGGTCTCCCTCTTCGTTTTTGATCTTTGACAGAATACAACAAGGCGTCGATGATGTGAATAGTCATGAGGTTAAACAGATGGATAAGGCTTTGGCGAAGATGAATGAAATAAATGACAACACCCACTGAAGAAATTGGAATTCAGTGGGTGTTGCTTTAGTTACCTGGTTCTATAGGTATTCATTCTAGTGAGATTTATCTTTTTCTTTAGGACTATTACTTCTGTTTTTTCTCTTCCATTTTCTGACCAATCAACAGTTATCGTTAATTCTTTTGTTTCTGACGGGACCACTTTATTTATTTCTTCAGCATCTGGAGTAGCCTCTCCTTGCTCGTTCAGAGTATATTCACTTCCACTCAAACCACCCTGTTTCGTCTCCAGTTTGTACCCTAGATGTTCTACCACTTTAGGATTGCTGCCTTTAAACTTTAGATATATAGACGGAGCGATCCCTTTATCTGAATACTCTGTCGTTTGTCCTGTATAAACCTCTGCTCCCCAGCTTTCTCCTTCTCCTCGAAATAATAGATCTTCATCTTTGTTCGAATTACATGCTGCAAGCATAAAAATCACACTCATCACTAACAAAAAACTAAATCGTTGTTTTTTCATCTCAAATCACCTTTGTGTTTTTTTACAACATTTTCACCATGTAAAGGAACAATAGTGTTTGATCGTTGCAAGTTTGTATGCTCTATACAGGTCTGATTCATATAACCCAGCAAGAGTGAGATATTTTTCAAATGACTTTTATGATCTTTGCAATAAAGTTTGATAATTTAAACGGTAAACTAAACACAAAACTCCCGTGTAATCTGTTTCTTTATCTCCTCTATCGGAAATTTCTGTGGATAGGTAGATATCATCAACATAATCCCTTGCAGAACAGATGAAAAATATAACGACCGTTTTCTTGGCTCCTTCTCTCCCATCCTTTCAAATATTTTACACTGGAGTTCAAATTGTCTAGTATTTTCTTCGATAATAAGGCGACTGTATTTAATCAACTCTTCATCAGACTCTGGCTGAGTTTGTAGATGGAGGTAGAATCTATGGACTTCCGGATTTTTGTGAATATTATCAATAGCTCCATTAATTATAAATTTAAGTTGTTCACTAGGTGTCTCCAAGGAGACTGCTTCCGTCATTACTTCAACTACTTCCCCGATTCTAACCTCTACCATTTCAGAAAGCAGCTCTTCTTTTCCTTTGTAATAGTTATAGAGTAACCCTTTCGAAATGCCCGCTTGTTTAGCAATATCGCTTATAGAAGTAGCGTAATATCCCTGTTTCATAAATAACTCCATAGCTGTAGCGCGAATTTTTTCTTTGGATGCTTGGCGAATACGATCATTCTCTTGAGGGGTACGTGGCATTTTAACTTCAATCCTCCATAAAAGCAGTGATTTCCTGATATAAATTTTCAGAATGAGTGAGGGGCAGCATATGGTCGGCATCCTCGATTTCGACGAAACGAATGTTTGGAACCCTACGGAAACAATCGGCAACCCGAAAATTATCTGCCAAGTCCTTTTTCCCAATAAAAAACAAAGTTTCGGGATTCAATTCTTCTAATCGTTCCATTGCTGGTGGTTGAGGCCATTTCATGCAGAAGTCAACAGGCCACTTAAGCATACGCTCGAAATGATGTCTGAGCATTCGGACAATGAGATCTTTGAGCGGACTATCGATAACGACCTGATATGTTGATGAACAAAGGGCAAGCTCTAACATTTTATCAATATTAGGAGCAGCTTCCAATATTTCGTTGTGATATTGCTCAAACTCTTTTGAATAGGAAAAACCAGTCAAGGAAGGAGCAATTAATACGAGTTTTGATACCCTTTCAGGATAATTAAGAGCGAGATCGGTTGCAATCTGTCCTCCCATGGAATGGCCTATAATGGCTGCTTGATTCAGTTCTAGGTCATCCATTAGTGCCAGTACGTCTTCAACATAGTTTACATGTTTTATAGGAGATGGTGATTTACCAGCACCGCGGCCATCAAAAGCAATCACTTTGTAATTCTTAGACAAAAGAGACACTAAAAGTGTCCATTCCCTCAAATCAGTCCCACCACTATGAACAAGAACAACAGGATGACCATTACCAGTGATCTCAAAATATAAATCCAATGCAATCCCTCTCTTCCATACTGAATTTTCAGTTTTATTTTATTATTGAATGAACGTTTAGTCAATAATAAATGTTATTTAATTTTTAGGCTCTGTTAAATGCTATTATCAATTGTTCGTAAAGCTAAATGGACTTATAATTTTAAAGTCCCTTTTGGCTTAAATTAAATCGTTCTTTACTGAATGCAAAGCACGTAAAGCATTTACTGTGTGTGAACCCCAGTGAGCTTCAAAATGAAATTTCCAATGCCAAATTGCTTCGTTAGTCATTTCTTGCTCGAACAATATGATCCCTTCTTTAAGGTCTTTATAAATATCTAAAATATCATCTGATAAGCTTCCGCATTCTGGCTCATCTAATTTATAAAGGTCAAATACTTCCCAGTAATATTCATATTTACCGAAATCAATCTTGGGTAAAGAAATTTCTACTTGTAGTGCTTTTATATTATCAGGTTCAACATCAGGAAGTTGCTGTGCCTTTAAGTATAAGTCTAAAAGGGCAACCAGAAGTTTTTCTATACTTCTTTCCTCAATACAAGTTAATGAATCAATTAAAGTACAATAATGATTAGCCGAGGAAAGGAAACTCCTTACATCCTCATTTTTCATATTTACTCACTCCAATGACAAACAATTTAGCCACTATATTTTGTTAATCTTAATTTTCTATAAGTGGCATTAGTGGATAACAAGCAACTATCAATAACCGCCTTACTTATGATTGTTGAATTATTGCGGAATCTGATTAGATTCAAAAACTAAAACCAACTCAAATAATGGTCGAAGTATTTTGTTGCCGCATCATTAAACCAGGCCAACCAGTCTGTTAAACGGCTATGATAGTGATTGACATTTTAAACATGATAAAGCTTCCCCACGGAACTACTTCCCTTTTCACTTGGAAATACCTTCTAAATATTCTTTTTATCTCCCAATTCAACTGATAGAATATACCTAGAAACTAAAAAGGGGGATGAAAAATGAAAAGATATTGGAAAGTAATTATTTCTACGGTTTTATTGTTAGTCGGCTTCACAGCTTTAAAACCAACAGCAGAAGCAGCAAAGAACCCGATTACACCACAACAAAGCCGAGTTACATACACATTAAAAGATGCGAATGGCGTGCCGTACAAAATCTATTTCGCAGGCGTGAGGGAAAAGAAGGCTATTGCGTCAACAGACCGCAACGACTGGGCGTCTGCTAACAATAGTGAGGCAGATAAGGGCGACTTGCTCTATACGGGTAATTACACGCTCTATACGCATAATCCAAAAACAAGCCACATTAAAAAGTCGAATTTCTACTACAAAAGCTACTTATTGAACGCGACTCGCAAAATGGTTTATACAGTTCCTTCGCGATATAAAGGGCAACCAGACATGTTGATGGTTGCATACTCTATGGGCGACGGCTATGAAGGCGCAGATTGGTTTTATATGAGAAATGGCATACTGACGCAGATTATTTACGGCGACACGCTGCCACACTCAAAGCGTCCACAGGTAATCGGCAAAAATAAATATCAGACCGCTATGTATGATCCTGATGACCGCCGTTGGTACTTCGCAAACATTACAGTTAATCCGACCAAAGCGACGCAAAGCCGTACATTCCCAGAATACAATCATCCTGGCGCTGTTCTCCGCAACTGGAAAAAGCACTGGCAATGAAAATAAGCCCCACTCGTACGAGCGGGGCTTATTGTTCTTGTCTTATTTGTGGGTTAAAATCACGGTGTTCTGTTGGACAGTCATAGTGGATTTAAAAGTATCAAACATGCCTGTCCAGATTCTTCTCTCCCTAGCAAATGGCTTTACTATTATAATTTCTATAACAAAGTTTGATAAATCCTAGTGCACTAAAGCTACCCAAATAAAAACCGATCTTATCTTTATTTTATTAATTTTCTTTCTTCACAGCTTCGCTAGTTAAACGTGCATTATTTAAGCCTTTATCGCTAAATGCATTATCACTATTTAGCCGATCTCCTATTGGTTCTCTATCCATATCATCCTTTAATACACCTGAAATTTTTCCATGTATATTGTTTTCCTTTTGTGACATGATGTGTAACCTCCTTTTCATTTATTATCTGTTGCCCGTAATTTTCTTATACTAGCGCTAATAATAAGAATGTATCTATAGTTATTTTTCATTTCTTCTTCAATTTATATCTTTGTAGAATTGTTATCATTTGCTTTTCCTGCTTTAATTTGCCTGCCACCCCTATGTTTTTACACAGTGCCGGTAAGGACACATGACGGCTTTACCACTTTGCCTGTGAGCGTGTAAGCCTGTTTGGCCTTTTCTCATATTGCTCCTCTCCCTTTATTTTTTCTCTGCTCGTGTCACTCAGTGAATACTTCGTTCAAAAGAAAAAAGCACCCAATTGTTTGGATGCTTACATGAGCGTTATAAATCAACTAAATTCCCGTGAAACCTTGTTATCCCTTCACCTGTTACTTCAATTTCCGCAACTCTTACCGATTGACCTTTAATTGTAACGATATCAGCCTGAAGCATTAGTTGGAGAACGTCGTGATTAACTTCGCTCCCGTACTTCCCTCTCTCTGTTATAATCTCTATATCATATAATTTTTCTTCGTTCATTTAGGACTCTCCTTTCAGAACTATTCTTACTCTTCCCCATTTTAATACAAATAACGTAAATATTCTCTTTTGAAGTCATTTGTAAGTATATTTCCTTATAACCTAGGCACTAACCAAGGGTTTTCAATAATATATGGCACGGTGGACAATTTAGCTGCTACCAGTCCCTCTGTTCTTCTCTGCTGATATTACTTTAAGGATAATTTTATTACAAAAAGAAAGAGCACTCCTTAGGAAGGCTCTTTTAATGGAAACCTGTGTTCAATTATTTTAGTTTCACTTACGTTTCCTCTATTGTTTCTTTGATTGCATTTGGGAGGCTGGTGCCGTTCATTTAAAATAAATGCTATTTGCTCTGCTGAAAGCACGATGTTATGAGTATCTTCTTCTAAACCATCCTCATTTTTAAAAGGATAAATCAATTTATAAACCTCAGCCATGTCTCAACCCTCTTTCACCTTATACATCGGCAAAAAAGAGGAGGTATTAATAATAAAAAGCGCCTGTTACTTTGTTAGGAGCATGAGCTCGTTAATAACAAATACTATTATTATCCAGTCTAAAGCTAGAAAACTCTAACTTACCTGCATACTTTTTTTCCACAGGGAATAGGAACCATAAATGCTTTAAGGAGGTATATCCGTGGATGGAACACGATTAAGATTGGAAGCCAAAAACCTTTATCTGAGAGTTGCTAATGTTACGCGTGACGATAAAAGCTATGTACTTCTAACTGCATATGATAACGCTAATAATGAATTTGTATTGGAACTAACACATGAACAAGCCGGGTGGTTGGAAGACCAATTTTATGCGGCTAATCGTAGGTATGAAGAGAGACTGACACATCCGCACCGAGCAAACGAACCTGTGCACAACCCCATTTTAATGCCAACCGATAGTCAAGAGTCACCTAATTGAATATAAGAAAACCAAACAGCACCTTGAAGAAATTCAGGGTGTTTCGTTTTATAGCTGGCAAAATTCACGATTCATATGCTTCAAGGTTGTTTCTGTGTTGTAACCTACTCAGTAGCTGAATTCCTATTTTTGATTTCAACTTGATAGGCGGTTTCTCCATCTGTAACAAACACGATAAAATCTTTATCATTCATTACGACATCAAAATGATAACTAATTTCTTTATCGTTTATCATATGAAACATCTTTGTTTCGTTGTCATATTCAAATACATTACATTCATTATATCTGACATCACCAGTATAGATAGCTCTTATCATCTCTATTCATTTCTCCTTTGCCAAACGATCTACTCAGCTAGTTTATCAACAATATTATGATATAGCTAGCTCATAAGCCGCACTCTTATGGATTCCTAACTGCCTTTCTGCTGCTGTTACGCTATATCTGTTCAGCCAACAATCCAGCATCGCTTGTTCCCTTTGTTCCACCGCTTTATCCAGCCGACCACTGATATAGACAATCTCTTTCTCATATTTCGCCCCCTCCATCGCTTCTACTATTTCGTATGACAATGAGAAAGAAAAGACAGTAAACGAAGAGGATAGGGCTTTGGCGAAGATGTATTGAATAAATGAAAGAAACCCACTGAAGGTACTTGAATTCAATGGGTTTCTGCTTTAGTTACCTGGTATCAATGGATGATGACCACCCTAGTAAGAAGAGCTGAAGCATTTTTTCAAATTATTATTAGGATTTCTATAGAAAAGTTTGATAAATCCTATCGCACTAAAGCACCTGTTAATGAAAAACCAAGTTTATTCTTTTAAGGCACTCACCAATTGTTTAGCATCTATCATTGACATTCCTTCTTCTTCTCTTAGATACTTTATGGTTTTAATGTCACCTAGGGTTTTCATTTTCTCACTTGCTAAGGCCATCCATTCATCATTGTTTTCAATAGGAGTTAATCTTTTATTCTCTTCCCTTAAAACATTGATTTTCTTAAATTGTCCAAATATTATAATTAAAAATGTCACATTTAAAATTAGGGATGCAATCAAACTCACATCAATACCCATTGTTAAGCCTCCATTCTTGATGTGTCCCAACGATTTTGGCATAAAAACTAGGGACAGATGTCGCCTTAACTCTCATACGGCTTAGAAGTATGAATAAACCATCGGTCTATATTACAATTCACTCAATTCAACTATTTCCCCATTACACGCTTTTACTGCATATTGACAATCCAACTTTCCACATAAAACATAGTAGCCTTCCTCAAAATCATATACATAATATGGTGTCAACTGAATAAAGTCTTTGAGTTGCTCAAATGCTTTCTCTTTTGTGACTTTTATTTCATCGACTTCTTTTAATTCTATATACATTTCTAAAAAAGACTTATTATCCATGAGATTCAACACTTCATAAGTCTTCGAGTCAATGAATAGCTTCATTTTTCTTTTAAATACACGTTCTTCTTGTTCTTTTGCCCTTAGAGTTGCATGGATGTATCCCTTATCCCGATGCAATGACTTTAATACCCATTTTCCTGAATCATTAGCGTACTCTTGACTTAAAAATTTTTGTACAGCACTGATACACTTTTTAACTTCTTCCTCTGTGATGGGCTGCAAATCTGGATGTGGTTCACATCGAAACGCTTGTTCAGGTGTGACATTCTCAATGAGAGAAATTATTTTCCTGTGAAAAGGTTGTTGAATTTGATAATTCCACTCTACCACTTTGTCCATTTGCAAGCGAGATTTATCGTCTACCAAAAACTCAAAAGGCAAAGTAGATGAACAATCATTTTTTATATAAATCTCCTCTATGGCGAAAGCAGGAACGAGCTTGTGCTGCTGCATGATTGGAAATTCGACCAACTTCAATTGTTCCTTAACCAACTCTTCTAATTGTTCAAATGAAAGTGTATACATGTCTTGTTTTACGAGTTTCTTAGAAGGAAACTGTCCAATCACAGAAAATAATATAAGTTTTCCTTCCTCATCAAGTTTACATTCAATGTAACCTGAAGGAGAAACGGCAAAACCATCTATACATTCCTTGAAATGAAGCTCTCTTTCTTCTTCCTTCCAGAACTCAAACTGCTTTTTGTAATTCAGACCTGTTTCCTTTTCAATCCACTTGATGATTCCGTCCTTGTTATTCAAATCAAACGTCATGCTATCAGTGTAGGACCTTCCCCCAACATAAATCACACTTCTGACCTTCCTGGAATGGAGGTCTATCTCGATACACGCTGTTCCCTCCGGATTACAAGTCTCATCCCCCCAATCTTTAATATCATTGGGAAACCATTCCATGCTTAGTGTATAAACCGTTTCATTGAAAATTGTGGTACTACGGTTAATGTGAAATGTATGTAAATGATATTCGTGTAAGCCGTATTTTTCTCTTGTATAATCAACTAATTCTTTTATTCTCTTATCCATTTTCATCCCCTTATACTTTTTGTATTGTGAATAACGTCTGCCATTTGAGAATGTTATTATACTTTTCATGGTAAACCAACACAATTTTACTATATTCTTCTTCATCATTACTGCCCCATTAGTTTAAAAAGAAAATCAAAAAATAGGCCCTTCAATCGTTCTTAATTAACTATTTACGAACAAGTATAAGATAACACACTAATCACCTTTAATTTTTAGCAGCACACAAAGTATATCTATAGAGGGGTGAGTGGTGTAAATAGTCATAAGGTTAGAATGAATCAGGAGCAAACGGATAACTCCCACTGAAGATACGTGAATTCAGTTGGGTTTCGCTTTGATCTCCTATTACTTACAAATAAGAAGCCCTTGATAAGAAAGAATTATGTATAAATTAGTTAATTAGAAGCTTTTAATATTTTTAAGATATTGCTCACCGTATGACTGTCAATTACAGTTCTTAATATAGACTCTCTTTTAAGTGTATTATACTCAGGCACCTCGTAAGTAGGAATATTGATAACTCCTCTAAAGCGATCACTCAAGTACGGTTCTGCAGCTGCTAAGTTAAACAAGTCATCCATTAGATAGATCTCTTCTATATTCTTCAAAGCTTTAAGCAGGAAGTATCGTTCTTTGTCCATCTCACCTTTATGGCGATAGCATTTTGACAGCTCAAGGCAATTATCAACATACTGGTTATTGCTTTCAACAGACTGTTCCAAAAAGTAATAATGTTGTTGTTCATCGATTTCGTCGCTCCAAGATTTCGCTAAATAGATAAGAGATGTAGAAAGTGAATCCATCTCTGCATTCTCTAATAAATTATCCAATAAAATTAATGTGCTTGGATGGATATACCCTTGATGGAAGTATTGAAGCCATGACAGGAATATAGCTGCCTCTGTGTTTGTTTTATCATAATGAAGGATTTTTCTCATACATTTTATGCTCTTAATAAAATCTACTTCCGGTTCTTCTAATACCACTACAGCTAATTTGAAATATAACTCTGAATTAGTAGTCTCTTGGCCTATCTTTTCTGTTAACATTTTTTCTGCATGTGAAATTTTTTGACTTTTTGTTAACATAGTGGACGTAAAGATTTCCTTTAATTTTAAGTCGAAATTATCCATGAAGACCCCTCTCATTGATTATCTTTGTGTAGCTATCGATATTATAACTGATGCTCTACATAACTAGGAAAAGCATTGAATTTTAATAGTTCACTGTTTTTAACGTGAAATATTATTTCTAGTAGTTAATTATCCTTTCGATACGCGGTTTTAATTGAGCTATCACTTAAACAGGACCTAGCTCATAAGAAAAACCGAAACCCTTCTCTATAAAGAGAGGAAATTCCGGCTTGTCTTTTTTATAAATGGTTTAACTTTATTTCGAAGCCGCAATGGATTCTCTCAACCTATACATTACGATCACTTTCAGGGTCTATTGCCCCACCCTGATTCTTTCTCCTTCTTCCTTTCCCAAACTTCCTCAGTGGAAACAGCTTTTTCGCACCTGCACCGTCCAGGTTTAATTCAATTTGCTAAATAGGTGCTGATTTTATCATTCCTCTTTTCTTGTATCTGTTGGTGGCTTTATGAAAAAGGATAGAACAAATGCAAGAATGATTAGAATAAAAGCAGACAGGAAACCATGGTTCAGTCCATCCAATAATGCGAGTAGAGAAACATCTTCGGACTTTTCTGGATGATTGCTAGAATACCCAGCAACGGTAGCCGACATTACCCCTACCATTATGGCTGCACCAAGTGATGCAAACACTTGACGAACAGTATTATTAATTGCCGAACCATGACTTATTAAACGATTTGGCAAAGCATTGATCCCTGCTGTAGCCAAAGGCATCATAACTAATCCCATGCCTAACATCCTTAAAGAATAGAGACAAATAATCCACCAAATAGGTGTATCCTTAGTCAGCAGCAGGAAAGGGAACGTGGCCAGGGATAGGATAAACATTCCTAGCATAGATATTTTTTTAATCCCATATTTATCGAATATTTTCCCTGCAATCGGTGAAATAATCCCTAATACTAGCGCACCAGGAAGTAATATTAGACCTGATTGAAATGCTGAATACCCTTGTATTGATTGTGTATAAATCGGTAAAAGAATCTCTGAGCCAATCATTGTCATAAAAATAATAGAAACAATGACTGTAGACAAAGTAAAGGTTCTACTCTTAAATACCCTTAACTCCAAAACTGGTTGTGCTAATTTTAATTGACGATGAGAAAATATTGCTATTACTACAAGGCCGATTACACAAGAAGTGAATACAACATTATTTTCCCATCCTCTGTTTCCAGCAGTGCTTATTCCATAGAGAAGTGAACCTAAGCCTAGGCTACTAAGAATAATGGAAAAGATATCTATTTTTGCTTTTGTTACATTAATAATGTTTTTCATATACAAGAATGCTAGCAATATATTCATTCCGACGATTGGAAGGATTATATAAAATAAGTAATGCCAATCATAATTATCAACAATCCAACCGGATAGAGTTGGGCCAATTGCAGGAGAAAAAGCGATTACTATTCCTACTAACCCCATTGCTTCCCCACGTCGATTAGCTGGAAACACCAAAAATATTAACGTTTGCATTAAAGGTATCATTAATCCCGAACCAATAGCTTGAATAACACGCCCTACAAGCAGCGTGCTAAATGTAGTACTTAATGCACAAATGACAGTACCTACGGCAAAACTTCCCATCGCTCCAAAAAATAAGCCTCTATTAGTAATTAAATTTAGCAAAAATGCTGAAATAGGAATCATGATACCACTGATTAACATAAATGCTGTGATAAGCCATTGTGCATGATTAGCATTGATATCTAAATCGATCATGATTTTTGGCAAAGCAGTAACCAATAAGGTTTGATTAATAATGGTTAAAAAAGTTCCAACCATTAAAACCAGTACAAAGCCAGCTCTTTTAAAGTGTTTTCCATTTATATCAACTGGTTGTGTGTGAATGTTTTCCATAATATTTATGCTCCTTTACCCCTTTTTGAACTAACGTATATTTTTTTATACTTAAGTTCATTTTTATTATAATATGGTATAGTAATACTAATGTCAATAATTGTTTTAGGGAGGGAATGCGGCATGAGTAAAAAAGAGCAAATCATTGAAGCAGCAAAACAATTGTTTCGAACAAAAGGTTATCATGATACTTCAATTCAAGATATCTTGGAACATTCCAAAGTTTCTAAAGGCACATTTTATAATTACTTTGCTACGAAATCACAATTAATTCTTTATATTATTCAAAAAGTTGATGCAAAAGTTGAAGAACAACAAAACTTGTTATTATTGGAAGGAAACCCTTTTGATAAGCAAATTTTTTATTCTCAGCTGCGAGTAAAACACTCCATCTATGGGACTGAGAAGATTGCAGAGCTATATAATATCTCATTGGGGGAAAATGATGAGTCATTAAAAAAATATATGGCGGAAAGTCATTATAAAGAGCTTGATTGGCTGGCAAAACGGTTAATAGAAGTTTATGGTAGAGAAATAGAAGAAAGTGCAATGGATTTATCTACCCATTTTATTGGAGGATTAGGTTATCAATTTAGATATTCTGATCAAATGAAGCTGAATCTTAATAGTTCCGATATATTGGACTACAATATTTTGCGATTAGAAAAAAACATTGAAATAACAAAGGAATCTAATCAAGTTCTCTTTCCATATAAGTCACCTGATTCAGTTGAAAATCCAGAAATAGCTATCGATAAAATACAAAAGTTACTTAAAAAAGTAATAAATGATTATGAGGTGTCTAAAGAAGAAAAAGAATTGATTGATTTTATTTTGGATGAGTCCCAAAACTCATATGTAAGATGGAGTGTTTGTGAAGGAGCTATTCGACAATTAAAAATAATATCCTCCTCTCATTCAAATAATGAGCAAATATTTAATGAAGTGTTTAATATTATAAATAGACAAAATAAAAACAGTTAAAAATTGTTTAATTAAAATAAAGATTGAGCATTAGATATTGAGTTGGAATTCCCCCTTAAAATGGGACAAGTAAAAACACCTTTAAGTTGAAATGAGGATGTCGGATACCTAAATACAACTTGGAGGTGTTTTTTGTGAATAAAAGAGTGAGTTATCTGGCAGAAGTCCAGTTAAAGGCAGCAGAGACGAGAAGGACCGGATCAGTTATTAAAACCTCAACGAAGAGATAACGAAACAGAACAACCGCCGATAGTCCCCAATCAAATCGTTTTACGCCTCACTAAAGCCAGAAAATATTCGTATTCAATCCAAACTAAACAGCCAGTCACCCGATACACTATCGGCAACTGGCTTCTTAAAGGCGTTTTGGTCCCTGTCTCAATTATGGGGTCTATTCCCCCTATAGAGTGGGCTTGTTTTAAACTAATTATCTCGGTCTAACAATTCTTTTTTTAGAGCACGAACTTGTTTGAGAATATCTTCTTTTTCATCCTCCAAACATTCTAGCTTTAATTTTCCACTCTCTTCTTCAATTGAAATGAGGTCTCCTTCTTTAACATCAAAAGAGAATGTCTCGATAGTAATTAATTCCTCAATGGATTCATCTTCACGATATAGCAGTTTGGCTACCCCTTTTTCAATGGAATCAATGGTATATTTTCCAGTTCTCATGATCTTTCACAAGCCCATCCATCATTGTCACGGTCGTGTTTAGATTCATATGCTGGATGACCTTTCTTTACTCCATCCGGATAGACCTTTCTCATCTCCGTACAATTTTGGAACTTTGTTGGAGTTGGAGCTGGTGTTGGAGCCGGAACTGGTTCTGGCGTTGGTTTTGGCTCGGGTGCCGGGACCGAATTCTGAACAGGCGCTGATGGCACTTGCTTCATAAAAACATAACTGCCATCTGTCCAAGTTTGAATTTGACCATTCGGTGTTGATACGATGTGTGCCCCAATGTTTTTTAAACGGTTCACGACAACAGATTTCGGATGGCCATATTGATTGTTCTCTCCATATGACAGAACACCATAATCCGGCTTAACTTCATTTACCAACGCTTGGGATGTACCAGTGTCCGACCCATGATGAGAAGCTTTTAAGACCTCTGCATCCAAATCGTACTGATCCACTAACAAGGCTTCTACTCTTGTATCTGTATCACCTGTAAGAAGATAATCAGACTCTCCATAACTAACCATAAGTACAATTGATCCTTCATTTGAATCACTTGCATGGCTATTAACATAAAGTACTTTCACAGAAACACTAGAATCTAATGTAATGTTTTGCCCTACTTGTGCCACTTTAAATGATGCGCCAGTTGCTTTTACAGCGTTTAAATAATCAAGATAGATTTGAGTGGTATGCTCCTGACCAGAATCTACAACATTCTTAACCTTATAGTTTTCAATCACGTAATTTGCTCCGCCAATATGATCAGCATCAGGGTGTGTAGCTACAAACGTATCAATCGCTGAAATATTAAGTGAAGCTAATTCTCTTTTCACCTCATCATCGGAACGACCAGCATCGACTAGCATGGCTTTTCCATTAGGAAATTTAATGAGAATCGCATCTCCCTGTCCAACATTTAAAAAATCAACTTTAAGGGTTGGACGCTTTGTGTTATCAATGAACACCGGGTTTAACGAGCGTGACATAAATGCTGCAAACTGGCCACGGGTTACTGCAATGTTAGGACGATATGTATGATCTGGATACCCTGCTGTAATACCAGCTGCTATGATTTTTCCGATAAATGGATAGGCAGCTGAATTTTTTGAAACATCTTTAAAATTAACTGCAGCTGAGTCACTGAGTTTAAAAGCACGTGCCAAGAAGATAGCTAATTGACCACGGGTTACTGTTTCATTTGGACGATAAGATCCATCTGGAAAGCCAGTGATAATTCCGGTTTTTACAGCAGAATCGATGTAACCAGAGGCTACATTATTTGCGTCAACGTCTGAAAACGTTGTTTGTCGTTTTGTACCATCAAGTTTAAGTGACCTTCCAATCATAATGGCCGCCTGTGCCCGGGTTACCTTATCATCAGGTCCAAACCGTCCATCTGAATAACCTGAAATGATGCTTTTTCCTGATAGATAGTTAATCTCATTGAAAAATCGGTAATTCACTGAGACATCTTTAAAAGATGCTGCACTTGCACTCGGTATGAGGACACTCAATGCAAGAAGAAAGCTCAAAAAAAATACGATAGCCTTTTTCAAATTATTTCCCCCTCTTTTAATAACTGTTCGATTATAGCATAATATGCCATGTTAAAATCAGGGAAATATTTCCATAAAAACAACCTATCTATCTAAAATTAAGCCCTACTCATACGAGCGGGACCTTTCTTATGGCTCTTGTCTTATTTGTGGTTTAAAAAGCCAAGGATTCTATTGGGTGATCATTGCAGGTTTTACAGTGTCAAACATACCGGTTCTTTTCTTTTTAGCAAATGTTTATAATCTAATTTGCCGCCAATTAAGTTGGCTTGCTTCTCTGTTTTTTGATTCGTTTTAAATACACCTTATTGTTTAACCAAACCACTCATTTTGACTTAGTTTTCAAAATTCGTTACAACATAAACCCTCCTATATGTTTAAAGTTTGTGACTCACTTTGCCAAGCGGGTCTTTTTGTATTGTGTTGATCTCAATAATGTCATCTCTTATAAAGATTTCATTGTATAAAGTATCCCCCAACATGTTCCATCTGATTGATCATATTTGCATAACCGTTTTCATCATGCGAGTAATTACTGGGTGTTCAATATCCAGCTATTCCCCTTCTTCCTTACGGATAATGTATCACTTCCCATAAAAGGTAAAATATGTTATAATAATTTTAATTCGCCTATATGGCGGTGAGCTACTCCGATTAGCTTGCCGCTTTTTCTTTTGAAGCGAAATAACGTTTTTAGCTTCAAACTCCGCTGATAAAAGTAAAACCGGATTATCCCTCACCTCTCTAACAGATTTCTCACTTCAGAATCCTTCATTAAACGACTTGCCGATAAATCAAAATACATGTTGACTGCCCCTCCCTTCCGATAATCTCTCTAGCGTGGTATTCAAGCTATCGATGAACACCATGGCCTCAAGCAGCTCGCCCATCATTTGAGTAATGCCTTCTTTTTCATTTTCACTAATAACGCTAGGCGGTTTAGCTAAACAGACGGTTCGGATTTAAAGGGTGCCTTGAGTGCCTGCTATATTATTTTGTTGTTACCGCTGCACCGCATACTTTGGCGCAAAAGAATATAACAAGACAAAGAAGTCTGTTACTCATACTGAAAATGTGGCGGAAGAAGTTCCTAATAACTAGGCAAGTGAATACGAAAAATACCTCCTATCACCGTCCAATCGATTAAATTCTAAAATTTTATTTTTTAAATAATGTGGTTTAATAAATAAAGAAAAGTGGTAGAAGTTTACGTGGAGTTAGATATAAAGGGGGAGTATAAAGTGACGTCTCTACAATCGTTTGAATTGAAAGAATTTTTCGAAAGTAACACTAAGGAATTTGAAGAGAAGTTACTATCTGAGGCTGTCAATGTAAAGGATAAAATCGATGAAATTCTGGCAATCGGAAATATTGACCTTATAAAAAATGCCCATAACCTAGTTGTTTATATTATTGAAGGGAAAGAAAGAGAACTTCAATTATTTGCGAAACAAGAAGGAATAGCGTGGGCTACTCACTCCCTCACCTTATCATTCAAATTGGAGTGGGTACAAGCCATCCGGAGAACTCTGTGGAATTTTATAGAGCAGTATAACGAGTTAGCAGATAAACAGACGACGTTGAACTTTTTCCGTCTGGAAAAGGAAATTAATAACCGGGTTGATACATTTTTAAATACTTTTTTTATTAATTATTCTACATATAAGGATTCCCTGCTTACTGCTCAGAGAGAGTTGGTCGAAAATCTATCGGTTCCCATTATTCCGATCAATGCCTCGATCTGTATTTTGCCTTTGATTGGTTCGGTTGATACTTTTCGAACGTCAGTCCTTGAGGAAAAGGTTCTAACTGAAATTGGTGTATCCCGCATCCAAACTTTAATCATGGATTTGTCAGGCATCGCCGATATGGAACCTGAGGTCATTGACCATTTAACGAAAGTTATCAATGGCGCTGCCCTCATGGGATGTAAAACGGTCATTACCGGATTAAGAGCAGAAGTCGTGAGAAAAATGATACATCAGGACCTCTCATTTGATCATACGACCAAAACACTGGGTACGTTGCAACAAGCATTAAAAGAGTACTTAATAAGCTAAAGAGACCCTAAATGTATCAGCAATAGCGCTGCTAAAGCCCCCTTTAAGGGGCTTTTTTCTTTACCTAATCTGCAGCTTCTTGACCTGTGCTAGTAACAGTCTGTTGCCTCAAAGCCCCATTCAGAATCTTATTCCACTCTGTCATTCCGCTCTTTAAGCTTTCTTCGGTATTGTATCTGAAATTCACCAACTGATATTTTTCCGTTAAAGCATTTCTCCATTGTTTTTTATATTTGTTTTCTAACATTTTTATCCTCTTCTCCGACTGGCGACATACATTATAATGAAGTCGTTTAATTTTATTCTCCATATTAATAATTACAAGGAAAATTTAAAGATTTAGCGAAATTATTATGTAAAAAGCTTAGGGGGTTCAGTATGTTTCAAACATTAGATCATTTCTTAAAATCTTGGGAGTATGAAGCAGGGGTCACTCAGAAATTACTAAATAATTTAACTGATGAATCACTCAAACAGGAGATTACCTCACAGAATTGGACTTTAGGACGGATTGCGTGGCATACCGTTGCTGCTATCCACATCATTGCCTCAAACACAAATTTAAGGTTTGAAGCTATTTCTGAAGATTGGCCTGTTCCTACCTCATCACGTTTTATAGCAGACAGCTATCATCAAGCTAGCGAGGCATTTGTACAGGCATTAAAAACTCAATGGACAGACAGTACTTTGCAAGAGCCTATAGATTTTCTAGGTAAAAAAATGCCAAATGGCTCTCTTTTGATGTTTTTGATTCAACACCAAAACCACCATCGAGGACAAATGACTGTTCTTATGCGACAAGCAGGGTTACTCGTTCCTGGCATTTATGGCCCATCAAAAGAAGAATGGGCTAATTTTGGTATGGAAGCTCCCAAAATGTAACCTACTCCATAGGCATTTCGTTTTTGACAAAACACAAAGTAACAGATAGATAAGAGCTTGGTGAAAATATATTGAATAAGGTGAAAGAATCCCACTGAAGACATAACCATACAGTGGGATTTTCGTTTCGATTACATGATGTCCATGAATGATGACTATCCTAGTGAGAATAGATAGAGTGTTCTGTTCGATATCAATGGAACTCTTTCCAAATGTAACATTTAAGTTTAAGTTCGATTAAAAGCTCCTTCTATCTTCGAAATGGGTTGTGCTATTTATTTTCATCTAAATGATAGATTAATTGTACAACTCCAGAAGAAAATGTTCTTGTATCAACCATCTTTAAATTTAACCTTTCCTCTATATCACCAAACAAAGGTTTTCCCTCTCCCAAAACAACAGGGTGAACAGATAATCTAAATTCGTCAACGAGCCCTAAATTGACAAAAGTGGCAATAAGACTTGAACCCCCATATAGCCAGATGTCTTTACCAGGCTGATTTTTAATTTATTTACTTCTTCAAGAATATGATCATTTATGAATATCGCTTTATTATCTGTGCTCTTTTGAGTTTTGGAGAACACATACTTTTCTTTGCTATGGATTAATCTCCAAAGTTCTTTTTCAGTATCATCATCTTCCGTTTTTGGAGTAAATTCTCCCCATAATTCATAACTTTTCCGCCCATACAAAATAGTATCAATCTGATTTAAGAAATTAACGAACTCCATCTCAGAATCCATGATACACCAGTCAACTTCTCCATTTGCTCCTTCGATAAAACCATCTAAAGTAACCGCTAAATCTAAAATAATTCTTCTTCGTTTTCCACTGCTGGACATCATTCTTTCTCCCTTCAAATTTTTTGGAAATAATAACAACAATCATAGCTTTTCGGTTAGAAACTATAGTCCTTCCTTTGGGCAACCTGGTACACATTTAGTTTGAAGCAAGATATTTCAGAAATAGGCACTTTAGGTGAACAAACAGCAAAAAGAAGCTCCTGATGAAGAGCCTTTTCTGTATCCAATAATAGAGGTTATATTATACAATATAAATCAATTTAATTCTAAACGGAGCCTACCTAGACTATGATCCTCAATTAAGTTGATGCTTCTTTTATTTTCATGATAGTCATTGATTTCCTGGCTAATATTGGGTATCAGCAAAATGGAGTCTAACTCCTCTAGAGAAATCCACTTGACCGCCGATTGATGTGGATCAGGATACTTGGACAACCGTGCCAGCGAATTATTCTTTATGCTACATTCAAAAATGAGATGCAATGCGTGTTGCTCATTGAGATGATAATCGCCCGATTGTTTATGAGGAGCAAATTCATAGATTAGTGCCAGCGGCCCTACATCAACATGAGCTGCAGTTTCTTCTACCACTTCTCTTGCAACCCCCTCAATGATCGTTTCACCAGGCTCTAGTCCTCCACCCGGCAAATTATAATGAATCCCATTTTCATCATATTCCACTAAAAGTACAGAGTTATGTTCAATAATTAGACCCGTACATCGAATTCTTATATGTGACAAGATTTCACCTCATTTAAAATACTGTTTTAAGACAATTTTATGTGAAGCCCAAACAGCAGAGACTTTTCAAAGAGAGGTTCACCATTTTTCCAGCTGCAAATCTCAAAGATGGAAATTCCTCATAATTCTCAGGATAACCGCTTCTTTTTCATTCAAAATAATGGGCTAGCGATTATTCGTCAAGAACAATAGCCTCTTTAAACATCTTGCTTTGAAGATGGGCTAATTTTTTCGCCATAACTTCGGGAGAATCTTTGAAATCCTGGTGAATCCAGTACATAAAAAAGCCCAGGCTGCCGTATGTTAAGAAGTAGTTTAGTGCAGGGATTTCAACTTCAGTTGCCTCACCTAGTTTTAGTTCGAGACTAGATGTTTGAACTAGACTTTCACAAAATTGATTCTGTGATCCCGGGAGCACTTCCCCTTTTAAAATGAGTGAGAAAACGAATTGATTTTGATAAATAAATTCAAAAATAGGGAGATGGCGATGTTCATCATCTGCCGAAAAGCGCTCTACACTGCGATACCCTTCACGAAAGTGAGCAATTAATTCTGTTAAATAGTCATCGAAGATTGCAGCCAATAAATCGTGTAAATCTTTATAATGCGAATAAAAGGTTACCCGATTACATTTGGCATAGTGCGCTACCTCTGTAATAGTAAGATCGTTTAACTCCTTTTCCTTCAATAATTGTAGTAACGCATTTTTTAAATTTTTTTGCGTACGAGCTGAGCGACGGTCTTCGCTGTTTGCCATTTATCGATATCTCCTTTAAAAAGAAACTTTCTATTACATTTTATTATGACATCAATCTTTTTATTGGACAAACACTCGTTTTATCTGTTAATTTACAAATGTAGTTTATCTTTATTATCTTGCCATGATGTTTATAGGAGGAGTAAAAACATGACTCGCTTAGAAGGAAAAATTGCCATTATCACAGGTGCTGCTCAAGGTATGGGTGCCGCACATGCTCAAAGATTCATTGAAGAAGGCGCAAAGGTTGTTTTAACAGACTTAAACGAAGAAAAAGGTAAAGCTTTTGCGGCAGAACTTGGCGAAAATGCTTTATTTGTAAAACAGAACGTAACAAGTGCTGAAGATTGGGCAAATGTAGTGGCTGAAACAGAAAAAGCCTTTGGTTCAGTAAATGTTTTAGTCAACAACGCGGGTATCACAATGGCAAAATCTATATTAGAAGTAACGGAAGAGGAATATCGTCGGATCGTAGACATCAACCAAGTTTCCGTCTTTTTAGGTATGAAAGCAGTTATCCCAGCCATGCAAAAAGCAGGCGGCGGTTCCATCGTCAATATTTCATCAATGAATGGTATTGTTGCGGGAGCAATAGGTTATACAGATACAAAATTTGCTGTGCGTGGTATGACAAAAGCGGCTGCAATCGAGTGTGCTAATTACGGAATTCGTGTGAATTCGGTGCATCCGGGTGTCATCGCCACACCAATGGTTGTTCAAGAAGATACCAAAGCAGCAGTGGAAGAGTTCTCTAAACATATTCCTATAAAGCGCGTGGCCCAACCGGAAGAAGTTTCAAGCTTAGTGGTTTACTTGGCCTCTGAGGAGTCCAGCTATTCAACAGGTTCTGAATTCATTGTTGATGGCGGCTTAACAGCTATGTAATGCGAGCGTCATGACATTGGCAGCAATAAAAGGTAAAAGGTGATACAGAAACTTGTATCACCTTTATACATAACCTCTTCAAAAGCTGCCACTATGGATGTATTACTTTTATGATTTTAGTTACATTTTTTGAAAGAAGAAAAGGTTTCTAAGGCATCTGAGAGTATTCCCTCCTGCCTCTCTATTTCATTTAATTTCTCTTTTACTTGTAGAATACACTTACATAAGATTTCATCTGGTATTTTACCGTTAATTGCCTTTATTAATTGATGAGCTTGAGCTTGCACTTCAAAGTTTCCATTGATCAAATGATCAACTAATGTTTCTAAATGTGCTGAACAATCAAAAGGTTCCAGTGCATATAACAGGGTCCCTCTATTTCCCAAAGTTTTTGGATCATTAATTACTTCTATTAGCGGTTGTACTGCCTCTTCATTTCCTATATCACTTAATGTCAAAGCAATGGAGTTTCTCAATAAGGCATTTCCTGTACTCTTTAAATATTCAATAAGCAAAGGGACAGCCTCTATATTTTTGCTTCTACCCATCTCCTTTAACATGATTTCAGCTTCATCAAACATATCATTTTCTAATACCAATCTTAATGAATGGATATCCATGTAATTTATCCAAACTCCTTATCACTGACAGTAATTAACTTAATTATATCACGGTTTTTCTCTAATGATCTTGCCTCCATAGCCAATAGACGAAACTTTCAATCAATATTATTTATAATTTATCGATCTTTATTTTGAACAATCCAGCTGGTAAAATAACGATCATCATTTCGTGCAATAAAAAAAGCCGACAATCTTAATTGACCATCAGCTTGAACCCCCGTTATTTTTAATAAGCAAATAGAGATTAATAAATTCTCGCCTTGCGGAAACCGTCAAACACACTGATAGCTGCCGATACAACGAAGAAGAAAATCCCTCCACCAACGATCCACATTGTAAATTCGTTAGCGGTAACAGTAAATAAATTTGTCATATATCTAACGAAATCTTTGCTGAGTATATCCGGATTACTCAATATGACAATGAAGACGATGCTTGCGATTAGTTGGAGAATAGCGTTGCACATAGCTATTCTTTTTGTCCATTGTCCCTTTATTAACTTGTAAAGCGATAATGCTATTTCTAATCCGATCATAACCACAACGATCGGCCAATATCCTAACAAAACCTCTTGATTTAATGCTGGGGCCACGAATTCTAGTCTGCCCCCTTCTCCTTCGTACACACCCAAAAGATAATTTGCATAAAAGTAAAAGGTTGCCCAAATCGCCGTCCACATTAAGCTTCCAAATACTTCGATCTTTGAAATAGCTTTTTTCTTAGGGATGTATGAGATGTTTTTTAAATCATCAGGTGTCCATTTCTTAAGGCTCGCTGTTAATGGATGTTCATCTTTTCCTTTATCTGTTCTTTCTAAAACGGCAAACACAAGTGTTAGCCAAAAGAATACCTGGATTACCACTTCAATGATCCTCCATACGCCAAAACCCATAATATCTAAAACGACATTTGCTATTGCTTCTTCACCACGGTAACCTACAAAATATTCAGCAATCATCGAGATGAACGAAATGGCAACGGCAATTGGTAAAATCATTTTAAGCAACGTAACATATACATCAAAATAGCGTGGACCAATTAAATGCATTGGCTGATCGCGATACCTACTAGCCAATACGACTGGACTCCCTAATTTTTCAAGAATCGTCTTTATCTCTTCTTCACTGGGATCATCAGGCAGCATATCCTCAATTGTAGATCGTAACTCAAGTGCAATATCCTCACGATTTTTTTCCGGAAGCCTTCGAGTAACTTCCCGAATGTAAATCTCAATCAGATTCATTGTCTTCCTCCCCCTTTAATAAGCTGTAAAGCTCTTTTGAATTCTTCATCCATTCTCTTTTTAACTGCAAAAATATGTCTAGCCCGTATTCGCTTAAAACGTAATATTTACGGGGTCTACTTTCAGAGGTATCCCAACTACTCGATACTAACTCCTGTTTCTCTAATCTACGAAGCAATGGATACAAGGTACTTTGATCAATGGTTACACCTGACTGTTCCAGTAATTGGACGAGTGAATATCCATATTGGGGGGTTCGCAACTGACTCAAAACCGCTAAAGTCAAAGTCCCTCTTCTAAGCTCTGTTGTTAATGAATTTAATAAATTACTCATCCACCCACCTCATTTTTACTATATGTCATACAGTATCTAACTTATACTATGCATCATACACTATTATTGTTCCGCAATCAATTAAAATTATCATATTTTAAATAGTAATCAAAAAATTCACTCAAGACAGATCGGTTGAAGCGTGTGCAGTCCACAGATCTTTCACTAAAGGCGAAGGCGATCTGTATTCTGATATTAACTTTTATATATTTACCGACAAAGATAAAGCAGAGAATATCAGCTCAAGCCATTGGATTTCTGAAATATATCTCGTTCACTTGATCATTTACAACGATCGTAGAACAGAAACTAACTATCTTTATAGGAACATTGATAATGTGAATAGCCAGGAGGTTAAAACCAATGAGGAACAAATGGATAAGTCTTGGACCAAGCCGTATGGGATGAGTTGTTCTTTATTTTTTTTTGTCTATAAATGACCAATAAAAAAGCATGTTTTAATGATTTTTTAAAACATGCTTTTTCCGTTAAATTGAATGATTGTTTTATAACAGTTATAGGCCTCTATACTCTTAAATCTTCAATGGCTTCTAAAAATTTGGTATAACTTTCTTTCCCAAAAGTATCTTTCTTTCCACTAAAAAATTGCTTAAACATAAACCATTCGGCTTCTTCTAATGTAAAAGAACGAGCATTCATTATGAGCTTTAAATATGAGATAAAATATTCTTTTGATAAAGCTCCTCCATGGTTTACTACCATTCCTGACTCACCTCTTCAGCAATTAGATGTTAGATTACAACATAAATCTTCTGCTTCTCTTGTTGAGATTATAGATAGGCTACATACACCTGTTTCAGGTAAATCAAGCTCTACCTTTTTTGCCCCTTCAAAATCTCCCGTAAGGTAAGCAGCAATAGATCGTACCTGCTCATAGCCAGTAGCCATAAGAAATGTTGGTGCCCGACCATAGCTTTTCGATCCTACAACGTAAAAGTCCTTTTCCAGTTGGCGCAGTTCCTGTTCACCATGTGGGCGAACCGTGCCGCAGCTGTGAATATTCGGATCAATTAGTGACGCAAGAGCTGCCACACTTTCCGTTGTTGAATCCATACGAAGCCTTATTTCCCGCAAGAACGAAAAATCCGGACGGCTTCCAGTGTTGACAATAATATTATCTATCTTTTCGATCTCTACAACGTCATCATTTAAATAGCCAATAATATTTATACGATTATCTTTGTGAACAAGCTGTTGTATTCTGTATGAATTTATCACCTGTATTTGACCTGAATCAACTAATTGATGAATCCGAACACCAAGCTCTCCTCTAGCTTGAAGAGCATCTTTTTCCTCTCCCCCATATGCCTCCTCGACGTTTTTCTTTCTCATGATCCAAATGATTTCCGTGTTAGAATCCACCTCTTTTAATTGAACCAACTCTACTATAGTATTTAAAGCTGAGTGTCCCCCGCCGACTACTGAAACTCGTTTCCCTGCATATTTTACACGGTCCTTTCCCTTTACATCTGGGATGCCGTAGAAAATCTTTTCACTTAATTCCTGTTCTTCCTTTTTCCACACTCCATTAGCATACACGGGATTAGGGTGCCCCCAAGTACCAGATGCATCAACGACAGCTCGCGCTTCATACCGCTCAACCACTCCGCTTTTTTCAACACATATCTCAAATGGGACATTTTCTCTGTTGAACGTCTTCATTTTATCCATCCCTTTTCGACTGACAGACGATACCTTTGTCTCTAAAAGAATGAAAGGTTTAATTTCAGGTAGATTGGCCACTGGCTCTAAGTATTGCTCTACTAGTTCTTTTCCTAAAGGCAAGTCTTCTAAGGAAGGAGCCTTCCAGCCATGCTTTTCCAGTAAGTTTTTAGCCGCTCCATCAATGTTATATTGCCATGGCGAAAATAGTCGCACATGGCCCCATTCAAGAATATTACTGCCCACTTGACTACCAGATTCGAAAAGAATAAACCTTTCTCCCCGCTCAGTTAAGTGAGCTGCTGCTGCTAATCCAATAGGACCGGCACCAATGATAGCTATCGGTAATTTATCTTTTGTATCCTTCCTCTCGTTTTGTGAGCTAGGGGCTGTTTGGCTGCAACAGCCTCTAATATTTTGTTTAACTTCTATTTCTTTCATCAAAACCATCCTCCCTCAACGATTGAATATATAAGCAGCGTGCATTAACTTGCAATTTGCAAGTATTTTTTATTTTTTTGAGCAGGACATCATCCTGCTCAAAGGAGAGGTTTACAGCATACGCTAGTTTTTGCCATACTCTCATTAAGTAATTTAATTGAACGGATTACACTTTCTTTCTCAAGTTCATTCATGTGAGAAAAAACTTCATCCAAATACTCATTCATCGCATGGTCAATTGTTGATGCAATAAATTTCCCTTCTGTTGTGAGGCTAAGAATAGACACTCTACGATCTTTAGTTGCTGGCATTTTTTTTATCAAGCCCAACCTCACTAATGTTTGAATCTGCCTGCTAAAAGTTGTAATGTCCATAGCTAACGTTTCTGCAACTTCTTGCATGGATGGAGCCTTCTGCTTGTCAATTTCATATAAAATATGACTTTGCACAAGGGAAATGTTAGTTTTGCCAACAGAACAGCAGTTTTTATTGAGAAGTCCAAATCTGCGAGTCATTATTTGAAATAGTTCTCTTTTATTTTCCATGTTCCACCTCTTAACGTTATTTATACAACAGTTACTTGCATTTTGCAAGTAACATCCTTTAAAATAAAATGTCATCTGATAAATCAGCGAAAATCTAAATAAGCTTAGAGAGAAAACTAATACGACATCAGATGACCGGAAACAAGTCAAATGCATTTACAAAGCTGGCAGGGTTATAGGAAATGCAACATTTGAAACACAAACACTCACTTATGAAAAGTGGGCAATGGTGCTCATCCAGCTTGTTGTTTTGTCGTTGAAGAAGAAAGTGAAACCCTGGGATGGTGCAAATTAGGTTCTCATTCATCCCTAGGCCAAAAGAGATGGTGTGTGGCGCATACACTATCATTCTAGAGAGAAAAATTACAGTAGTTAGTGCGAATTAAAAAAGGCAGCTTGTAACATGCAGCTGCCTTTTTTAATCACCATATATCAATTTATTCTCTTAATCTATTTCTTTGCCTTTCATGGGCTACTTCCCTGTTTTTGAAAAGTATTCTATTCTTTCGCCAATTTCATCACGTACCCGTTGGAAAAAAGCCCATTTCTCTTCTGTTGTTCCTTCTGTCTTTGCTGGATCATCAAATCCCCAGTGTTCGCGTTGGACTTGCGGCGGCGTAACCGGACATTTATCTGCTGCATCCCCACATAACGTTACGACTAAATCAGCGTTGTTTAATATTTCCTCTTCAATAATATCTGACGTTTGGTTAGAAATATCAATTCCGGCTTCTTTCATTGCTTTAACCGCATTGGGGTTTAATCCATGAGCTTCAATCCCTGCACTATAGACATTCCACTCCTTACCTAAGTATTTTTTGCCCAACCTTCTGCCATTTGACTGCGACAAGAATTACCTGTACATAAGAAATAAATGATTTTTTTGTTCATGTTATTCATCTCCTTTTATGAGCAGACTCATTGCTATTAGTGAATAATCAGCAGCCAGATATATAGCCCTGCCAATGTAAAGAACAGTGTTGGAATGGTCAAAATGATTCCAGTTTTAAAGTACGTTCCCCATGAAATCTTAACCCCTTTTAAAGATAAAACATGCAGCCATAATAGAGTAGCCAAAGAACCAATAGGTGTAATTTTTGGTCCTAAATCCGAACCGATAACATTGGCATAAATAAGAGCTTCTCTAATCACGCTGTTTGTATTGGTATCTGCAATGGCCAGTGCGTCAATCATGACAGTCGGCATGTTATTCATTATTGATGAAAGAACGGCAGCAATGAATCCCATTCCCATGGTAGCTGCAAATAGCCCCTGATCTGCCGCCACCTGAATAACATCTGCTAACACATTTGTCAGCCCTACATTTCTTAAACTGTACACTACCACATACATTCCGATAGAGAAAAAGACAATTGCCCATGGCGCTCCTTTGATTACCGTTGAAGTATTCACAGTTGGACTTCTTCTTGCCATAAATAAAAAGAAAATTGCTACTGCACCCGCAATCATCGAGACGGGAATGTTAAAAAATTCACTGGCAAAGTATCCAACAAGAAGTATCCCTAATACGACCCATGATAAGCGAAACATCTTAGCATCCCGAATGGCTTCTACTGGCTTCTTTAATTGATCTATATCGTAATGCCTTGGAATACTTTTACGGAAAAAGAGATACAAAACCAAAAGGCTGGCTGCCAGAGAAAAGAAATTCGGCACAATCATGCGGGTAGCAAACTCAATAAAGCTAATATTGAAAAAATCGGCTGAAACAATATTAACTAAGTTACTAACCACTAACGGCAAAGAAGTTGTATCTGCAATAAAACCACTAGCTAATATAAATGGAAAGACCATGGCCTCATTAAACTTTAATGCACGAACCATAGCTAGGACAATGGGTGTTAAAATGAGAGCCGCCCCGTCATTAGCAAAAAAGGCGGCTACAAGCGCTCCTAAAAACGCTACATAAACAAACATAAGAGTGCCGTTTCCCTTTGCTGCCCGTGCCATATGTAAAGCTGCCCACTCAAAAAAACCAATCTCATCAAGTATTAAGGAAATAATAATAATAGCAATAAAAGCTAAAGTAGCATTCCAAACAATCTGAGTAACATCTACTACATCCTGAAAGTCAACGACACCGACTAACAAGGCAAGCAATGCTCCTCCACAGGCAGACCAACCAATCGATAAATTTTTTGGTTGCCAAATAACCATCACAAGCGTTACTAAAAAGATTAATGATGCTAATATTGTTGATGTCACAATCTAAACCTCCGATGATTTAATCACAAGAAATACGCAAACCCTTTTCCTTGAGTTCTTCTAAATTCTTTTCTTGACTCGGAAGGTAATCCAAAAGGCTTTGCACAAGTTGATAATGTTCACTTTCTTTATTCATTGAGTAATGAATCCACTGTCCTCGTCGAGTTTCTTTTACTAGTCCTCCATCTCGTAGTTTACGCAAATGCTGACTAATAGCAGGCTGACTGATCTCAAACATTGCTACAAATTCACATACACAACATTCATTCAACTGCAGCAATTTCATCATTGTCAATCGGGTTTTATCTCCAAGTAATTTTAGAACACTTGCCGTGCCTTCAATTTCTACCATTGATTTTATGCTCATTTTCCTCCATACCTCCTGCATCGCTAATCATCATATAATAATATGCTTATATACGCAATTAATTATTAAGTGGATCGCCTATCAAGGAAACTGTAGCCTCCTTCTCAGTGTTACATTCCCTATATGCTACAGCCCCTTGAAAAGAAGCCTTCAAAATTATACCGATCTCAAAAAAACATATCTGAAAAGCGTTGGCAAAGGACCTCTGACTTATCATTTAAAGCATGATTGTGATAAAGACGATGAGTAAGAACTGAATTATAATCAAACTGGACTTCAAAATTGAAGTCCAGTTTTTTAATGTTAAGATGTAAAAGGGCTAACAAAGTCTCCTTGAATGGGTTCAAGCCCATTCTCAAAACGGATACGAATCGATTGGCCCTTCAAATAGTTAATTGAATTCATTACTTGAAAATGTAAATGAGGCTCCGATGAGTTTCCTGAATTTCCACATACCCCGATCACCTCTCCTTGCTGTACAAAATCTCCCTCACTCACAAGGATGGAGCTTTGTTTTAAATGCGCAAGCATGCTGTACTCATTGTTTTTGTGTTCGATAATCACGCAATTCCCTTCAGGTGGCTCGGGATTGAACTCGCCCGGTACATTATCCTTTATCCCGTCTACTATTTTTACTATCTTCCCTTCTGCTGGAGCTATGATCTCTTTATTAAAAGCATAATAACTTTCATTCTCTTTCACGGGACCACTATATGATTGACCGTCTTTCATAATAATTAAGTCGTACGCATATCTTTGATCAGCATATACATAGTGATAATTAATAAACTGGTTTGTCCCCCCCAAAAAACAAACCATTCCTCTTTTATTGGCATAATATATGTATTCTTTGTGTACTGTTGGTCGCTTTCTGGAAAAGAAACAAAAGGTGCAAGGCTTATTCCATAAATAGTGTTATTTTCATCAAAAGAAATGCCTATGGCTTTCTCTCTTTCGTTATCTAACCATAAATACTGCGTTATATACTTGTTTAAATTCGTACTCATTTCCAGGCTATATGTTTCTACCCCATTATTAAAGGACTCACCATATTCAATAAATTGTTCGAGTGTTGCTAACTGCTTAAACTCCTCTGTTGTCTGCTGATAGATCGCAGAAAAATCTCCATTTAAAAACCTAGATCCGAAATCATCAGGAGTAACCTCTAATTTTTGCATTCCTCTCAATTAAAACACTCCAATTTCTATAAATTATTTCTTACAAAAACTTTATACGCTCTTTATAACAAATAAGTTTCATTAATTGGATATTTTAGAAATATATGTAGTTGCATTCATTGGCTCCGTGTTTTATACATTAAACAGGCTTTATTGATGATTCAATTGCTAACCCATACATTGATTTATTGAATGACAATTAAACTGAAAAGCTGGACATTAAAATTGAAGTCCAGCTTTTCAGAGTTAGGCGTTATTAAATTTTAATGAGAATAACTTGATAAACCTTTAAGGAAACCCATGGATGAATGATTTAGGCCCACTCCACCTTGTACATTAAATAAATTTGGTTGGCGATGTAATCCGAACTAAAATGAAGGCCCTTCTTTATCCACCACATGATGATACCTACCAAGGAAGCTGTTTTAATATCTACCGAAACATATTCAGGGGGTAAATTTTTTTCAGTATTCTCCCTTCTCGTTTCCACTAATTGTTTTAACAACGAAAACAATTGCTCCTCAAACTGATTGATATTAAATAAGGTAAGTAAATAATTTCTATGGACGTATAAATAATCCAGCAATTGTATTAACTGTTGTTTTTCTGATAAATCTTTTGAATGAATTAAAGCAACAATTTTATCAGATAGCTCATTTACAATCTCCGCGGTAATGTGCGTAAGTAAATCTTGAATATCCTGATAATGCAAGTAAAACGTTGTCCGATTTAACCCTGCTTTAGCTGCAACCTTCTGAACCGTTAAATTTGGTATAGCGGCATCCTCGCTTAAGAGAGAAAAGACTGCATTTTTAAACATTTCTTTCGAACGAATCACACGAGGATCTTCTTTTTTAGATATAGACATTTTACGCTCCTTTATAGATTTTTCTTCAACCTTCTCAACAAAAGGCGTTTTCTATGTAGATTAATGAACATTCGCAGTAAAACTGTTCATGGTCAAGGCCTATATAGTTTGTTACTATGAATTTTATCGACACAGTGTTGAGAATTCAAGTTTAAAATGAAGGAGTGTACAAATGGAGCAGGAGATAGCAGAAAAAAATAAGAAAATCTTATTAACTGTTCTGATTGCCGGCTGTTTTTTATCGACATAAATCAGACTTTATTAAATGTAGCATTGAGCAGTTTCATGGATATCTTTCATGTCACAGCTGCAACTGTACAATGGTTATCAACAGGATTTATGCTGGTAAACGGTGTTTTAGTGCCCATTACGGCATTTTTAATGAAGCGTTTTACAACGAGGCAGCTATTTATTAGTTCGATGTTCTTTTTACTCATTGGGTCTGTACTTTGTGCCTGTGCAATGAATTTTAGCATTTTATTAACTGGAAGAATGATTCAAGCAATTGGTGCTGGAATTATTATGCCTCTCATGATGACGGTTATTTTATATTTATACCCTAGCGAAAAGCGTGGCAGCGTGATGGGAACCATTGGCTTTGCGATCATTTTTGCGCCGGCCATCGCTCCTACATTATCTGGCTTTATCATTGAGTATGTTTCATGGAGATGGCTATTTATTGGATTAGCCCCATTTGCATTAGTCGTCATTGTGCTTGCGTTCAAATATTTAATGAATGTGGCAGAAACAACAAAAGCAAAATTAGATGTTGCAAGTGTTGTTTTATCAACCATTGGTTTTGGCTGCATCTTATTTGGGTTCAGTAATGCAGGAAGCAAAGGCTGGGATGATCCTGTTGTGATTGTAACTATCGTTGTCGGAATCATCATCACGGCTTTATTCTGTTTGCGGCAAATGAGATCCAACGACCCATTATTGAATTTGAGCGTATTCAAATATAAGGTTTTTACTGTTACGACATTCATAAATGTACTAATTACGATGATCATGTATGCAGATTTAATTCTTCTACCAATTTACTTGCAGAATGGAAGAGGTTTTAAAGCTTTTGAAGCGGGATTACTTTTATTCCCTGGAGCTGTGATCAATGCCTTCTTATCCCCTGTCACAGGCAAAATGTATGATAAGTACGGGCTAAGCCACTCTTTATTACGGGGTTACTATTTATTATTATTTCCATGTGGGGAGTCATCAATTTAACGGAATCTACGACTTATATGTATTTGATGGTTCGTACTATTATTTTACGGATTGGATTAAGCTTCATCTCTATGCCTTTAAACACGGCTGGGTTGAATGCTTTACCGAGAGAATTAGGGGCGCATGGTTCAGCAGTCAATAATACCATTCGCCAATTGTCAGGGGCTATTGGTACAGCAGTGGTCATCACTGTATATACTATTCAAGCAACTTCCCATGCCTCTGATCTATCCATGGAAAATGGAAACATTACAGCTGCCAAACTAGCGAAATTAGCTTCGATCTCTGGTTCAAGTGATGCCTATGCATTTATGCTCGTCTTGTCTTTTGCGGCGTTAGTGTTTGCATGCTTTATGCCTAAAAAAACAGCTAGTCAAAAACGCGAAAGTGCATCACACACCTGATGAATTTAACATCGCATTCATTATGTCTAAAAGCAAGCCTATCTGAGACTTGTCAGATAGGCTTGCTTTTTATACTTATTATAGTTGTTACATCCAATCAGCTGTCTTCCCTCCTTTAACCTGTTCGGTCTATCATGATAACTAGCAAATTTCCACTAGAAGGACTAGAGGCCAAAATAAAAGCAACCGCTTATCAAAAGGCGGTTGTTTTACTGTTTAACCAAAGGAGCCACACTAAAATGTTCTTCCATTTGCTTGGCCAAACATTCTACTTGCGATCTGTTGCTCAAAGTAAAGGTGAGCTTGCTGTCTTTCCCTGGATCTATCCCTACCACTTTGAACCCTCTTTCCCTGCATTTCAATTCCACATCATTTTCAAACAAAAAATCATCGAGTTGTCTGTAACTTTTGATCTCTTTCAAATCCATGTATCCATCCCCCTCCAAAGGACTATTTCTCTCTCTAATTAGAAATTCCTGCTAATTTTTCTTTTTAACTTCCAATTAAAACAGTAAAATGTGCCCATAAAATAAAAAGGAGAGTGAGACATAAAAAGGCATGAGAACGCAATTATACCTACAATTTTACATTCATCGGCTTTACAGCTTTAGAAGTACTGCAGAAACGGCAAGGAGTCAGGCGGCTGAGAATTTGCAAAGTCACTATTCCCCCACTTAAAGCTACAGAAAGCCGTGCTCCTGTTGAATTTAAAGGTAAAAATGCCGTCTTGAGGAACGGGCGAAAAGGTTGGCAATAAAAATCAGCCCCACTCAAACGAACGGGGCTCTTCTCATTTAAACCTATGTTCAAAAGCGCTAAAAAATTTTTTTCTTCCGTTTTATCAGGTGAGCTTAATTAGCTTTAAAGTTATATAAAGGCTTAATTACTTTTTCGATTGTTAAGGACTCTTTCACATTGCTCATAATTTCATCTATCGGCTTATAAACCATTGGCGCTTCATCAAGCGTACTTTCTCCAATGGATGTGGTCCATATGCCATTCATAGAGTTTTTAAAATCATGTAATGATAAAGTTTGTTTAGCCTTCGATCGTGACATGATACGACCTGCTCCGTGCGGTCCTGAAAAATTCCAATCCGGATTTCCCTTTCCTGTGGCAATAATAGAACCATCTCTCATATTAATCGGAATAATTACTCGCTCACCTTTTTGTGCAGAAATTGCCCCTTTACGCAAAATCCTATTCTCCATGTCAATGTAATTATGAATGGTAGTGAAACTATCAGTGATCGCCCATCCCATGCGTGTCACAATCTCATCTACCATCGCTTTACGGTTCAACATAGCGTACTCCTGAGCTATTTTCATATCATTCATGTAATCGTCAAAGCCTTGCCCTTCAAGATAGGCTAGATCCTTTGAAACTTTTGGTCGACTAATTGCTTGTAGAGCATCTGGGATTTCTGCTTGTCTGCCTTCTTTCTTAAGACGCTCAATCACTTCTTTTCTCTGTTCGGTGATATCAGTCAACTCATCGTAAGCACGCTTTTGATAATATTCAGCCACTTGTTTGCCAAGATTCCGTGAACCGGAATGAATCACCAATACTACTTTATCATCCATTTCGTTCAACTCGATGAAGTGATTGCCACCCCCAAGCGTACCGATAGAATCCTTTGCCCGATTCAAATTAAATGGAGCGCGAACATCTCTAAAATTGATACGTTTAGAAAGCGGGTGACGCTGACTTCTAGAACGAACACTAAAGCCGCTTGGCACAAATTTGCGTACAGTATCATCAAGCTGATCAAAATTGACTTCTGTTTTATGTTTATCAATGACAGCCACTTCCATGCCGCAGCCAATATCGTACTTTATATCCTCTAATTTCTTAGGGAGTGGACTATACCTTCACTACAGTCATCGGAGTAGGCAGCTCCTACTGTAGGCTCGCCGTGTTAATTATTCCATCAAGTTAAATTGTTCTTCCTGTTGGCAGGAATTAAAGCCGGGATATTCGCCCCGTTCTGTTCGCTGACATATCCTTAAGCCATCATAGGGAATCTTCCCATTTGTCATTCAACTACACGTCTTGCTTCTATCATGTAGCGTTGGATAGCGGGATGTGGAATAATTCTGCACCTAAGTCTGCTAACAGGGTGCAAGTCTCTGAACCATTTGACTATGTCACCATAGCCTCTGGCTGCTGATTGCCCTCGTCTTTACGTTAGGGTTTCCAGCAATTGAGCGAGTTTTTTAACGTTGGAGCCGATTTAGTTAACCCCAACTAAATTTGGAACAATTTTGTCTTGAATGGTCATAGTGGTTCCGATTGTGCATCCAGCCCCCGCGTGGGTATCCGGCATAATCCGGATCTTGGAATCTTGAGCAAACTCTTGGTTGCATAGCTCAACAATTTGAGACATGGCTGTTTGCTCCACATTGTCCGTAAATACCTTTGCCATATTGTATTTCCCGTTTAATTCTAGCATCCTATAACCTTCTCTCTATTTTATCTAAAACAGTCTACTAAAATTTGTATTTTTATTTTTTCTTATTATACATCATATTTCTATTCTGCCCGTTTATCAACAGTACCGTAACACAATCTTTTATCGATTCTTAAATGCCCCCTGTTTCCTGTCGTGCAGTGAATATGCGTACAATTATCTATTTCTTTTCATATACTATTTGCTAATAATAATTGATAATTTGTAGCTTACAAGATTGCTCAACCTTGTCAAAAACTCATCTAACAGTTCATTGGATGGAAATTTGCATTCGAGAAGATAGCAACTTTCTCCACTGGTCTTGTAGTTATTTATTATGTATGGCTCTTGTTGTTTTATGAACGACAGGTACGGTTGATGATTTGGGCTTTTTGTATAAATGTGAATGATTGCATGAACGGAATAACCCATTTTCACCTGATTGACTTTAACCGTGTATCCCTTAATAATTCCACTTTCCTCTAATTTGGCCACTCTAGCTGAAGCAGCTGGTCCAGTCAAATGGACTTTCTTTCCGAGTTCTTTCATTGTAATCCGACTGTTCTTGGTCAATTCATTTAAGATATGAATATCCGTGTGATCTAACATTTATTGAACTCCTTTCATTAATAAAGTAAAACAGCCATAAGACTTTATTTAATCTATGTATCCGTCTATGAGTCACAGTATAGAATATACATTGTTCAAGAAAATTTCAAAGAAGAGGAGTGAATGAATATGAATATACAGCAAATTCGTAATGCAACTATAATCGTTGAATACGCAGGAAAAAAGTTTTTAATCGACCCAATGTTAGCGGAAAAAGGCGCCTACCCTCCTTTCCCAAATGCACCCAGACAAGATCAGAATAATCCTTTAGTCAGCTTACCCACATCCGTTGATCATATTATCCAAAATATTGATGCAGTTATCGTTACTCACCTTCATTATGATCATTGGGATGATGCAGCTAAAGAAGCATTGCCAAAAGAGATCAAAATATATGCTCAAAACGAAGAAGATGCGGCAGAAATCCGAAATGCAGGCTTCCAAAATATAGAGATTTTACAAGAGGACACAGCCTTTGAAGGTATCCAATTGATTAAAACAAAAGGTGAGCATGGAAGAGGAGACATTTTACAACTTGCTGGTCAAGTATGTGGAGTGGTCTTCAAACATCCAACGGAAAAAACCTTGTATGTAGCTGGAGATACAGTCTGGTATGAAGAAGTTCACAAAGTCATCGACACAAATAAACCGGAAGTCATTGTGGTCAATGCCGGAGATAATCAATTCTTTGAAGGCGGTTCTCTAGTCATGGGGAAAGAGGATGTCTATGAAGTGTATAAAACTGCTCCCAACGCTAAAATTATTGCCGTTCATATGGAAGCTGTCAACCACTGGACTTTATCAAGAGAAGAATTAAAGAGCTTTATGAATGAAAAAGGCATCTCTAATGTTTTAGTGCCAGCTGACGGAGAATCCTACTTATTTTAGAAGATACATTCAATAAAAGAAAGAACCTCCCTGAAGAAGTATCCATTCAGTGGAGGTTCATTTTCACAACCTGATAAGTTTTCCAAGTTAATCTCTAAGTTGTTTCTCCTGATTTTCAATGACTTTATCAAGTTTGCTTTCGATTCTCTCTAAAGCATCGCTTCTATAAAATTGATTTTTGCGAAGCCCTCTAATAAATAAAAACACTGACACAAAGAATAAAATTACCAATAAAAGCATAGCGATTTGAAATATTACATCCCCAATATTAACCATAGTCACCTCATAAGTTTAAATATCCATTCCTCTATTGCTTTAAAAATGCATGCATTGGTGCAGGGAGCTATCCCCAGCCCAACAGCTGAATAAAATAATTAATGTAAAAAATAATGATTGCACTACTCGATGTTAAAAAAACAAGTGTAGCAACATACTGTTTTGAATTCCTTAAATACTTCCACTCGAGGAAAGCTTGAAACCCCAACAACAGAGCCAAATACACGATCCAATACCATTTGATAATATCTGTATCCTTCGTAACAGCAAAACCTAGAGCACATAAAAAGACAACTAAGATGATGCTCCTCCCCCATCGGTCAATGTTTTTGCCAGGAGTTTCTGAAATCTTCTTTCTTTCTACATCAAATAGTTTATCTATTATTTTTTCTAGAGTGATAAATACAAGACTTAAAATTATGATAACAATAACAAAAATGAAAAACTTCAAACACTTGTCTCTCCTCTTTTATATTTATATTACCACAAAAATTACATTTATTGATAAATTAACCATAATGATCAAAGAATCAAGAACTCAAATAACACCTGCTTATGATCCTCGGTAAGATGGTGGATTGGTCTTAAGAGAGATTCGTATGTTTTCAGTCTTTCATCTATCCTTCGTTGAGCTGGATAACGTTGGACGTTTCCGCTTTCGTATGATTGCCTCTTCATACATTTTATTCTTTCCCCTATCCTCATTGAGATATCTTCAAGCTGGAAAGATAAATGCTTACACTTGCTTTATTTGCCGCATAGCTCAATATTTTAGATTTGTTGGTTTAAAACCTGACGTTCTCATCTTTATTATGCTTTTTTTACAGTAGACTTTTGATACTCCGTATTTTCTATCAATCCATCTCCTCGTTTCAAACTAGTGGACTTTAACTTGCCTGTATACTCTTTTTCCTTCCAGTGAATAGTAATTACAAACGCTTTAGGGAGGTTATATTCATGGACGGAATGCACTTAAGGTTGGAAGTTAAAAATCTTTACCTTAGAGTAGCTAATGTCACTCGTGACAACAAAAGCTATGTACTTTTAACTGCCTATGATGATACTAATAATGAACTTGTATTGGAGCTAACACATGAGCAAGCTGGATGGTTGGAAGACCAATTTTATGCGGCTAACCGCAGGTATGAAGAGAGACTGACAAATCCACAATCAGCTAATGAGCCCGTCCCCAATCCAATTTTAAAGCCAACCGATGGACAGGAACCCATGCATTGAATATGTAGGACAATCAAATACCGCCTTAAAATGAAACTTCTAAAAACCACCTTTAAGTTGCAATGAGGGTATTAAATACTTACATACAACTTAAAGGTGTTTTTTCTATGGACACAAGATTGAGTTATCTGGCGAAAGCCGAAAAGACAGCAGACATGCGAATGGCTGCTGTTCCTATGAAGAAAGGATGGATGAAGTAATATCAAACCGGATTTTCACCAACCTATCGGGAGACTATAGGCTCATAGCCATCCCCCCCACTTCAAGAGGGAAATGACAAAATGACAAACCGAAAACTTTTGCCTAACATAACTATATGCCATCATTTAAGCATTTCCCTCATCGGTAGAAGAAAGACGCAGCGGACGGCTTTGAACAAAGGATTAAGCTACTGTAACTCTATTCCTGCCTATGAAAGAAATGTCCCGGTTGCCTTAAGTATGATTCTTCACCAGCTTGAATTAAAAATAATTCTTCAAAACTAAAGGATAACGATACCTTCATCTGCCATTATGTAATCCGGCTAACACCATTTCCTCTATCTTCCTCATTAAAAATAGTCTCCTCTTTCAAAAAGGTAATAGCAAAATCCCGAAAACTGTTAACAACAAATGAGCTCTTTCTCTCTTTATTCCAAGCAATCCCTACCGTTTGAAAGCAATCTGGATTTGAAATCTTTAAGATTTTTACATTGTCTAAATACACATCTAAAAATGAATTTTTAAAAATAAAGGAAATTCCTTTTCCTTCGTTCACTAATTGTAAAATCACAGACAGGTCTTCCCCTTCAAAGGCAATACGCGGAGTAAAACCCGCTTTTTCGAATATTCGATTTTCTGTTGTGCGAAAACTTTGACCTGTTTCTGACAAAATAAACAGTTCCTCTTTAGCCTCGATCAATGAAACACTTTCTTTAGCTGCCAGAGGGTGATTTCTTGGAACGACTAAAAAGACCTCTTCCGTAAATAGCGGCACCCACTCTATCCTTCGATCCACAATGGGATGAATAACAATCATCAAATCAATTTCACCGGAAATTAGCTTTTGTTGGGCTAATTTATCTGGTAATAAATACTGGTGGAATTTAACATTGGGGCGCTTTTTATAAAAATCAAAAAATAATTTGGGCAACAGCTTTGAATTCATTACGTTAATCGTTACACTATCTTCACGAATATTAGCCAGCTCTTGAATTTCTAGTTTTGCCGCCTGCAAATCAGCTAAAGCCTTTTCTGCCTTTTCATAAAAAATACGACCATATTCGTTTAAACGAATAGATTTCCCTTTTCGATCAAATAGCGGCACCCCAATATCATCCTCTAAACGGGCAATAGTTTTACTTAAGGAGGATTGTGAAATCTCCAACTCCAATGCAGCTTTTGACATATGCTCAAATCGCGCGACTACTAAAAAATATTCTAATTGCGTTAATTGCATTTTCATTCACCTTCTTATGCTTATAACTATAAAGGAATAAGCTCATTCTCACAAAAATATTGAATGCGCTTTTTTAAGAAAGCTATACTACACATGTAACCAATTAAGCAGCTTTTATGATGAACACCAAAGAGCAATGAGGAGGAAAATAATATGAGCATCAAAGATTTTGAAGGTCGTGTTGTCTTAATCACTGGAGCAGCAACTGGGATTGGACGTGCTACAGCGCTTGCTTTTGCTCGCCGTGGTGCGAAAGTGGCCATTGGTGACGTAGATGATCGCGCAAAAGAAACCGTGGAACTAATTGAAAAAGAAGGCGGAGAAGCTGTATTCTTTAAAACAGACGTGACAAACTCAGAACAATTAAAATCACTTGTTAAACAAACAGTAGAAAAGTTTGGTGGATTACATCATGCATTCAATAACGCTGGCGTTTTAAATAAACCAGCAAAATTCGTAGATATTGAAGAGGATGCATTTGATAAAGTGATGTCTGTTGATGTAAAAGGTGTATTCTTTGCTGTGAAACATGAGCTTGAACATATGATTGCTAACGGTGGGGGTACCATTGTAAACACTGCTTCAGTAGCTGGTTTAATCGCAGACCCTAATATGGCACCATACGTTACTGCCAAGCATGCAGTAACTGGTTTAACGAAAGCAGCTGCCATTGATCACGCCGAAGATGGCATCCGTGTAAACGCTGTAGCACCAGGTTTAACAGAAACACCAATGACTCAAATGTGGAAAGATGATCCAGAGACATGGGCAGAAGTTATTTCTAACGTTCCAATGCGTCGTTCTGCTAAACCAGAAGAAATCGCTGAAGTAGTAGTCTTCCTTTCTTCCGATGCGGCAAGTTTCTGTAACGGTTATGTTTATGCAGCCGATGGCGGACAAGTTGCTCACTAATAGTAAACACGCTAAATAAACAAAAATAATTCTTAAGTCAATTCATTACTCTAGATGTTTAATCATTCATGGAGAACAAGGTCATTATACTTTTCGTTTTTGGAAATGTTAAGATACCTTGTTCTTTTCTTATGTCATATAAACTTATATACTCTTCTTTCATTAAACTCCCTCTTTAGTCGGAGAAGAAGGATGATGTTACTTTCAATATGCAGAGTTACCAAATTTGTTTAATTTTACCTATTTTATCTTCTCAGTAACTGCTCTTACTATCTTCATTATTAATAAAACGGCCACTGTGGTTAAAGGGATACATCCTGAAAAATAAAATTTCCCATCAAACTCAATTATCCTTTATCAATTGCCCAACAAAGATAGACAACCTACCGACTTCCCTCTCCCCTTTCGGTTTTTTTGCAAAACACAACGTACAGTGAATAATCATGAGATGAAAGAAAATGAGAAACAGGTGGATAAGACTTTAACGAAGATATATTAAATGAAATGAATAAATCCCACTGAAAACATAAAAAATCAGCGGGATTTCGCTTTGTTTATTTCATATTGGCAAATGGTGACTATCCCAGTGAGGATAGATGAAATGTTTTTTTATTATTTTGCTATCCTTGTTAGTCCTGATCAAACCATAATTGATCTTTGTTATCCACGTCGCCGTTATAATTAATTAAAATTTCTTCTCCTGCTTTTATATCTGTGAAAGCATAGAAGTCAAATGTGTGATTCTTAAAATTAATCTCATACGTGGCATTCGGTTCATAAGAATGGTTAAACAGCATTCCATAACCAAGAAGGATGGCCGAGTGATTTATCCCATACTCAAAAGCGTAATCCGCAAGTAAAGTTTTCTCAATGTATGGATGCTGGTCATTCGGATAAGAAATAACGGGCGCTTCATGCAACAGCTCTCCTTTTTTGATATCACATGTAGCAAATACCCCTCTATTGAATTCTCCATCACTTAGGGGAGATGTTTTTATCTCAATCATGTCGTTCGCCTACTCACTTTTAAAATTTTCTTTCTAGTGGAAACATCAATTTGAGCATTAAGCCCTTTTTATTCAGTAAAGAGTCTCTTCGTTTTGTTAAAGCATGAGCTAGTCTGTGCGCAGCTCATTCCGGACCCCATACGTTAGCGTGACGCTTTTGGCGGTTGGCATACGTCACATTTACGCTGGTGGTTATTTTTAAACTTTGTAAATGTTTTTTCAAAATTGCTGCCACAAGCACATTTAAACAGTAACTTTTGTGAAAAACCATGATATTCCGTCGTTAGCAGCTTGCTTTCCGAGTTATTCTCAACGAATTCTTTAATTTTACCGATTGTCCATCGCTTATTCATTCTCTTACACCTCCATATTTTATCGCTAGGCGGAGGCTTTTACCAGGCATCCGTTCAATTATGACCAAAAGTCGTAATTATCCTAAGTTTCTCATTATAACATGAGCTGGCACACAGTTAAATAGAGCGTTATTTTGACGAGTGCTAAATGATTACTCCCTGTCACAGTACATTGTTCGATCTCTCCTCTTTTAGGAATGGCATGAAATGGCTTGACCATTCCATCTATCCCCATTCTAAAATTATTTCTCTATCCTGAGAAAGAACACATATGAATCACAAAAATTCCAACTGTCAAACTATCATTACAAAGCACCTGATAATAAAGACCTCCCCCATGCATTTCCCTCCTCGTTCCGAAGACAAAATACGGATAATCATTGCTCATCTCAAGGACTTTTGTCGTTATTTGACGAAAAGATAATATAGCATTTCAATTCAATTTATAGGATACTATAGAAGGTGTTTTTCTGCTTATACACGTGATAACGTGTCTTTATTTTTATGTCATTATCAGTACTTTAATCACGAGTCTTATTATCTATTTATAAAAGGAGCTACATTATGTTTAACAAAAAATCAGAATTATTTAAGCCTATTGCTGCGGCTGTCCTGTCTTTATCCTTGCTTGGCAGCTCATTTACACCTTTTGCCATAAAAGAAAGTAATCATGTTCAGGCAGCTGCACCTACAACAGCTGTTACTTCAAAGGTTACTGAGGTCATTGATGGAGACACTATTAAAGTCATGTATAAAGGTAGAAAAGAAACTGTGCGTATGATTTTGGTGGATACACCCGAGACAAAAGACCCCAACAAGTGCGTGCAATTATTTGGTCCAGAAGCATCTGACTTTACCAAAAAAAGCTTACAGGGAAAAAATGTGAAAGTAGAACTTGGTGTTCAGACTCGTGACCAATACGGCCGTGTTCTTGCTTATATTTATTTAGATAACAAAATGTTCAACAAAACATTATTAGAAAAAGGATTGGCCCGTGTTGCGATCTTTCCGCCAAACACTCAGTATTTAGAAGAGTTACAGGCTGCTGAAGCCACTGCTAAACAGAAAAAACTTGGCATCTGGTCTAGTGCAAACGCTATGAATGGAGCTTGTGCTCCAAAAACCACACCAGTGAAACCAAAACCGGCTCCAGCAAAGCCAGCGCCTAAACCAAAGCCGGCTCCAAAGCCAGCGCCCAAGCCTGCACCTAAAAAAGAATCATTTAAAAACTGCACAGAGCTTAGAAAGAAATATCCAAAAGGTGTGGCCAAGGGACACCCTGCTTACGATTCAAAACACGACCGCGATAAAGACGGTTGGGCTTGCGAGAAGTAAGTAACTACTACAGCCTCACATTAAAGCTACTTTAAAATAGGTAGCCGTAATGCACGGCAATGAGCCTGGACTTCAAAATTGAGGTCCAGTTTTTTATTTTCTATATAAAAGAAAGCCGAAGGTTCATTTTGTAAGTTAACAACAAAGACAACCAAATTAATTTTAATAAGTTGTTCATAAGTTCCCTTTGTAGGTTAGCAATGCTTCATATTATAATTACATAACTGACTTACCTCTGTTATTTTCTCCACCCGCTGTGTACATATGGGTAATGTTGTATCTAACTAAGAAAGGCTGTTTAATACAAATCTAGAACAATGGCAAGAAAGGATTTTTAAGGATACTGACGAAGCGGGAATAAACATTGTGTTAGATAGGATTGAAGGAAAAACAGTTACTTGGCTGTTCTCTACAAAGGCGAAACTTATGTGAAATGGGAACTGGCTAAGAAGGCTAACACAAATGCATTAATTGATGATGTCCGGATTATCGCTGCACTCCAAAAAGCTAGCCAAGTTTTCGAAGAACCAACGTATAAACAATTGGCCCAAAGCATTCAAAACACGATAGCGAAAAAGCAAAAGAAAGCAGGTTATTATGTTGACTTCTACGATTGGTCGCTGGAAAAGTCATCGTCACGAATGACTCTAAGTTATTTAACACCGGATTTTTTTCTCTTTTCCCAGACACCCTGCAATCGAAGCAGCTTCTCACTCGCTTAAATAACAACAAGGATCTCTTCTTTCCCGAATATTATAATATAGAAAAAGAAACCTATGTGCACAATAAAACGGTGCATATGATCGATCAGTTGCTAATTGCTATTAATCGGAAAAATATTGGCTACAACTCGGATCAACTAAATGAATGGCTGTTAAAAGAGTGGAACAATAAGCACAAACTTTTTGGTCAATACGATCGCCAATCTCTACAGCCTGCTGTTTCGTATGAGTCATTATCTGTGTATTATTATTTGCAAGCTTATCTGAAACGAATTGGCAAGCAGGACGTAGCTGAAGAGGTCATCAAGCGAGCCAAAGAACTAGATGAAGATCCCGTTCGCCACCATGCTCATTTTTTTGATTACATTCATTATCAACACCTATTTATTTATGAAAAAAAAACTGTTTAAAAGTCGGCCATGCGTTGACTTTTAAACAGCCTTTCTAAATACAAATTTGACCCATCACCCTCTATGAGACAAGAAACAGGTTACTATTTTTTCTGCTTTCAATTTTGAATTCAGCTCTTCTAAACTGTGCTTATCTGGAAGTTTAATAATCCCCGGGCGTTTCCTTATGTGCTCATACTATACACATACGCTCAAAATGAATCCGCAAAACTTTACAAGAAAGAGGTGTCTGTTTGAATAAAAACTCAGTTATTTATACTGCTATAACTATCATTATTTGGCTCTTTTTTATCGCTGTAAAGTATTATAATGTCAAATATGGCGCATTTAGCGTGAGCCCTTGGGGAGCACATAATTTTGTAAATATAACGCTGCAGCTCTGTTTTATTGTTTTACCTATAGTTGCGCTTGTATTGTCTCTTTTGATTAACCAAAGACCGCTTAAGTATATATTACTGTTAGGCAATCTTGTAACTTTTTATTCTTTTTCAATCGCTTTTATTCTAGCATGGTTAGATTATTTTAGAGGATTTTAAAAGATAAAGTTTATTTGCCTTTAGTTTTTATTTATAGACATGTTTTCGTATTTATGAAAGCTTCGCTAGCGGCTGCACTGACTGAAAACGACTTTTTACTGATTCTCATGATAATGCACACAGTCCTCTTCACTATGTTTGGTGGGTTTTTTAATCTCTCTATACCTTGGGCTATACCTTTCACAAAACTGCTTGACAATCTTCCCTTTTTTCCTTACTCCATAATAATACGTTATATCTGGCTCATCTTTGAACTTCACCATATATTGAGTATGAAGATATTCTTTATTTGAAGATTCTTTCGGTTCACCCTCATGCTGTTCTATTATCGATTCCTCCGTATACCCCATTTTCTCAAGATAGGAAGGTACATGCTTATTGACGAGATAGATTTCGTATGGGTTACCGTAGTTCAGACGGAGGATCATCATAAACGGCACTAATAAAAAGAGCAGGCTAACCGCCGTTATTATAAGTACGATCTGCTTAGTGGTCATGTTTGTGATCTCCTTAAATTCATTATACTCTCCTGCAAATCTTAAAGAGTGGTGGCATTATTTTCTAAAAGTTCATCAAAATATATAAGCGTTTCATCTTGATCCAATGAACTAAACCACCGGTAATTGTCCCTATCAATAATCCGATAATGTTTGCTGATCACATTCTGCTGTAAAATGAAGTCGTTTTCTTTTTTAATCTGTTTCCACCAAATCTTTCCACCGAGTGTTTTTTCTCTAGGTCTATCAATGTTCCCGTGTGCTAATGTTTCTATTACTTCCAGAGGGTCTTCACCTAAGGCTGCCTGAATAACTTCAGAATCTCTAAATAGAGCGCAAAGAGCAATGACGCACGTCCATGTAGCAGACGTTCGCCCTTTTTCAATCTGAACTAATGTTTTTTTAGAAATCCCAAGGACCTCTGCCATTTTCTCTTGTGTATATCCTTTTTCATGTCTTACTAGTTTTACTTTTTTGGAAATAACATCAATCACATCTTTCTCATTCATAGAGCATCCCCTTAGTTACTTATGTTTAATTTAGTGTAATTTTACACATTTGGAATTCAAATATCAACAATAAACTGGAAATTTATCAAGTATATTGAAAAGGACAGATTTAATTTCCTTTGTCCTTCTCTAGGCATTTCTCTAAATTCAAACAAAAAAAGCTGAGGATCCTTTTAGATACTCAACTTCTTTTTATTTATGTAAATCATTCTATGGATGATCCCTCGTTTGCGCATACAAATCAAATTAAATCCATTCAGCAAACCAAGCGACATAGTAAGCAGCAGGAATAAATAAAAGCTGCGCCACAAACGTGCCTAATAATTTTGAACTGACCATTGTAAGGGAATAACTTTTTAAATAAACATAACTGCTTTGTTTTTTAACCACTCTATCAGCCAATACTGAAGCTTTCGGATCAACAAATAGCGTCAACAGAATAGTTGCCACACCATTGATAATGCCTGATGACATTAAGGCAGCCTGCGAGTAATCTTGTGGAACTAGCATAGATGCATATATAGACGAAAGGACACCAATAGTAAAAACAGCTGAAATAATGACATTTATCACGAAAATCCGCTTAGGGATTGTTTTTAAAGTAATCCCTTTAAGGTATGTTAATCTGGGTAGCCTAAAACAGCTAAATCCCTTTGCAATTCCTTTTTTATTAACATACTTAAAAAGCAGTGCCATGATTGAACCTCGCTCATTAGATAATTGAACAATAGCCCGTGAAAAGATATTAATGAACGTAGGAAAGAGAAGAATTCCAAGTAATACCCCAACAGACGTTACTCCAATTAAAATTCTGTATTGCTCTTCTATGTAGTCTAATTTGTTTAAGTGCGGTGCTTCTGCAATAAGCTTTGCTGTTAGTGGCTGTTGGATCATGGTAGAAAATCTTGAAATGATCACTAACGTACTAAACAAGGATAAAGCGGTTGCTATTAACTTTACCCTCGCCCCCGAAATTCTAGCTGAATAAGCTAACGTTTCAATCATTGTGATGATCAGCAGGAATACAGATATGATGATTACTTTACTCGTAACTAAGCTCATAAAACTTCCCCCTTGAAAGACAGCCTAACTGTATGATAAACCAAGTTGCAAAATCGATTCACCTCTCAGTAGTTGAAGGTGTTCTTAAAGAATGCAATGACTACTGCATATGCCTTTCATTCACATTCTTTTTACCATCAGCCTCTCGTTTTTTCTTTTGCCAGCGAGTTCACTGTTACTATCAATTCCTTTACTTTTACTGCCACCATTTTACTAACTTTCTCGATATCTGAAGTGCCTTCTCCTTGTTGATTTAGTGCATATGCTCCGCCCTTCATATTCTCTTGTTTCGTTGCAGTGTCGTGCGCTATATTTTTTACTTTCCCATTCCAAACCACCTTTATGTATTTCAATAACAATAATACCATATAAAGGAATAAATTGTCTGACTGATACAAATCTATATGCTCTATTGTACAAAACAAATGGATGGAACGGATGTTTGACCTTTTAATGGGTCTGCCGCTTTGTTATTCTAATGATTACTTGTAAATGAAAGCGGAGAGATGACAATGACAAAAACAAAGTTGGCATTCGTTTTGCTAGGTGTCATGAACTTGATTCTTATCCTTATGCATCTAACAGGCTATTTCATCCTTTTCTTTAGACAAACCGGTTATATGATTCCTCTAGCAGTTGATATTATTATTTTAGCTATACTTGGCTTTCGCTCTTCTCGATATAGTAATAGATTGATTATTGCAGGCCTATTCCTAAGTGTTCCATTCTTACTCATGCTCAATCTTTGGGTTCAAATAAGAGATTATAGCTACAAGAAAATTGATTCTCCCCATGGTCAACAGTCGCTTATCATTGAGTATCGGGACTTTACATTAGGTGAAACCACGTATTATTACCATTTTTACAAGACAATATTCGGTTTTGTTGGCAAGCGCCTTGATGATCAGTCTATTGAAATGGTTAATTATGATCGTGGAATTCGGTTGACTGCAGAAGAAGCATTAGGATTAGGCAGAGAACAATGGATCACTAAAAATATTGTTCGCTTCCCTACTTGGGAAGGAATGAAAGACATACATTTGGCTCCTTCTCGATCGCCAGTGAGTTCAGCCGATATTGAAGCTTTCATCAATATGGCGAAGAATAAGAAGAATGGCCGAACCTTAACGGTAAATGGTAATCAATTAGAAATAAGATATGACGAAATGTCCGGTCAAAGCTGGATTGAGGTAACTAGCGACGGTGTAATCCCTAGGCAACAATGCTCTCGCATTGTGCCCAATGAAGAAAGCCAATTTTATATGTTGGAAGAATGTACGCATCGGTGGGAATATCCTCTGTATCCTATGACAGAAGGCAAGTAACTTATCAAAAGTGTAGACATAATTATAAAATGACTCCTGGACTTCTACAGCTTTATTGATGTTTTCAAGTGTGCGAGATCGTTTCTCCCTTCCGAAAATCAGGTAAGGGGGTATATGTGTTTCAGAGTAAAAATTTAATAATTACTCTAGAAGAGACTTTTGTGTAGATATCTATGTTAGAATGGGGTGGTAAAATTTTATAAAGGAGTAATATTTATGAAAAAGAGTTTACTGTTTACTTTTTTGGTTTTTTTATTGGCGATTCCTCTTCTTTCTCCTTCTACAACTGTCAAGGCAGCTAGCTTTGTAGATGTCCCTTCTCGGGCGTTGAAAGAAGTAAATTATCTGTCAGAAGGTGGAATAGCCAATGGCTCATCTGCCACTACTTTCGCTTCAGATAAAACGGTAACACGAGCGGAAGCAGCAGCCTTCATTGGACGTGCCCTTCAATTGAATGGTACAAAGCGTACAACCAACTTTAAGGATGTGGCACCGGGCAACTTCTCTTCCGGTTATATCCAATCTGCTGTAGAAAAAGGCATCCTCTCTGGATACTCTGGAGGCAGGTTCCTTCCATATAACGAAGTCACACGTGGTGAAATGGCCGTTATGCTATCGAAAGCTTTTGGTTATGAATTTGGTGGAAGCCTCTCCGGTGCAGCCAAAGCATTGACAACACGCGGCATCGCAAACGGGCTTGAGAACGGCACATTTGGATCTAATCAGCCGATCATTCGTGCAGACTTCGCTGTGTTTTTGGCTCGTGCCATCCATCCTGAATTCCGAACAAAAGAGTCAGCAAGCTTTGATAAAAGACGCTGGGTAGATGTAGATGATTTGAATGTACGTACCGGTCCGGCTGCCAAATATACGAAAACCGGGTCTCTTAAAGAAAACACGAAGGTGCTTGCGGGACATGAAGTAGGTAGTTGGATTTATATCCAATCCGGTCATATTACTGGTTTTGTACATAAAAGCTATTTACGAGAGACAGAGGAAAGAAGTAGCATTGGAGAGGCAGATCCACGTCTTGCCAAGCAAACGATTATTCTGGATCCCGGGCATGGCGGAAGTGATCCAGGTGCAGACGGTTTCGGCCTTCTAGAGAAAGATGTGGTATTGGATACAGGCTTAAAGGTAAATGAGTTACTGAAAAACACACCTTTCAAGGTTTATATGACCCGCACGAGTGATACGTATCCAAGTTTGTCTCAGAGAACAAGTTTCGCAAAAAGTAAAGGTGGTAATATCTTTGTAAGCATTCATGCGAATGCTTCTACTGGCGGCGGAAATGGAACGGAGACACTTTACTATGGCGCTGCGACTTCAAAAAACCCTTATGTTGCTGACAGCAAGCTACTGGCAACGAAAATTCAACAGCGCATGGTTGAAGCTTTAAAACTGAAAGACAGAGGAGTAAAGCCAAGAAACAACCTGCACGTCCTTACACGCAATAGTATGCCAGCTATTATCGCTGAGATGGCATTCATTGATCACAAAAAAGAAAATGAAATGCTTAAATCGGATTACTGGCGTACGGAAGCCGCTAAAGCCATTTATAACGGAATCTTAGACTATTATAAAGCGAAAGGCTATAAGGTGGACTCTCTTTATAAAGCAGCAAAATAAAAAATCGATTTCTATTAAACTATCATGAGAAGATGGAACTCCTGTTAAACTAAAAAATAAAAACACCTACCTACAACTTGTAGGTGTTTCAGGCTGCAGACAAACTCAAGAAATTCGGAAGTTTGTCTGCAGTCCTTTTTATTTTTCTTGTGAATCGAGGCTGTTGATTTCCATTCCAGGCGCTTCGCTTTCCGCGGGGCGGTCGGTGAGCCCGCAGGAGTCTTTGCGCCTTCCATTCCACCCAACAGGGTTTACAAAGTTGGGGTAGCCGTACAACCATACCAGTAGAGACATGAGGGATTCAATATGACTAATCTGTCATGTTCTTCTTCACTAATAGTTTTCCTTCGTTTAAGTGTAGTTTCTCCAGCACACAGTCAGCTTCTCTCTACGATCGATCCTTTTCTGGCTACAGGAGCATTTTTGCCTACTATTACAGAAAAGACCACCACCCCTGCTATGACAAGTGTGAAAAGTGTAACGGATTCATTCAAGAAGACGGCCGCAAATAGAATCATTAAAAATGGTTGTAAATATTGAATCTGACTCACTCTTGCTATTCCGCCCATGGCCATTCCACTATACCAGGCAACATAGGCGAGAAATTGACTAACGACTGCGAGATACATAAAACTAACCCAGGCCTGTAAAGGGGCATGGATCATTTCTGTTGTAAAGTGCAGCCCGACTGGAAGAATGAAAAACGGGGCACCGATCATGATGGCCCAAGCAATCACCTGCCAGCTGCCTAATTCTCTCGCCAATCTTCCTCCTTCCGCATAGCTAAGCCCGAGTATGATCACCGCTACCAATAAAGCTAAATCAGCAAATTGCAATTGGCCAAACCCAAGATGAAGAGCATACATAATAACAGCTAAAGAGCCGATTACACTGGAAAGCCAGAATTTAAGAGAAGGCCGTTCGCCTGCTCTAAACATAGCAAATCCCGCTGTTGCTAATGGCAACAGGGCTAATTCCACAGCACCATGAGAAACAGGCAAGGATTCCATCGCCCAGGAAGTAAGGAGAGGAAATCCTAAAACTGCTCCACAAGCAACAATAACTAGACTTTTAAATTGGCTAAGAGAAGGCAGTTTTTCTTTTCGCACTATCAATATTATCGCTACTAAAATAGCGGCAACCACTGTTCTTCCTAAACCGACGACGGCAGTCCCAAAGTACTCCACTGCCACCCTTGTAGCTGGAAGTGTTAAGCTAAAACAAATGACACCTATTAACCCCAACAATAATCCAATTTTCTCTCTTGTCTCTCTCTGCATTTTGTCCTACCCCTATCTTTTAAATTCGTATTATATCTGTTCCATTTTCTAAAAACAGTTCTAATATAACTCAAATAATAACGGGGTACATGCCATAAAATGAATCGTCTTTTTCTCCATCTGTACTGGTACAATTAAAAGAGAATGAATATAGTCACTTAAACCAAATCACAAAAAAATCCTATATGATTTTGTAAGCACGCTGCGGTTTGATTCAAATTTATAAACTGAAACATAGAAAGCCCGCTGAAGAAATATCCAATTTAGCAGGCTTTTTGCTTTGTTAATGATCTTGCATTTAAACATGGCAGTGTAATTAATATTTCTTTGCCCGTGGCCATCACTGCAGCCAAACTCAATCATAGAAGCCTGTATCTTCCTCTATGAGTATGGGGAAAAGATTGATGTTAATGGTTTTCACTCCGGGTAACTAACAGGTAAAACATAAATATCCCCAAGCTTTCGGAAGAACAGTAAGTCTCTTCTTTGAAAGGGGGAATCGTGTATGCCTAAAGATATGATTACGTCTAGCGTGTGACAAAGATTTGTTACTTTTGGTGGCTTTCTTTTTATTGCTGTTCTCTAGCTTTTTAAGTAAGGAGAGGCTCTAGCCCGCCCAGGGTATTTCAGGTTATGGCACATTACGTCTGTAGTATGTCCATTAAATAATAATTAAAATCATAAAAAGACCTTCATGCTAAAGAATAATCTCTGAAGATGATGACACAATAACTGTTATAAGTAGCAAACTATCGACGCAAACAACCACTTCTATTTCTCTTTGCTATTCGCCTCAGAGGGGTTGGGTGCTTGATACTTGCTGCTTACTTTTTATTACAAAAACAACTAAGGAGGAATACACATGAACAATAACAATAATAACAACCGTAATTTGAACAACAACAATAATAATAACAACCGTAATAAAGAACTGGATCTAAACAATGTAAACCTTGAGCTTGGACTTGATAACGAAATCGAGAACCTTGATAACAGAAACAACCGCAATAACAATAACAACCGTAACAATCGCCGCAACAACAATAATAACAACTGCTAATATTCCCCTTAAAAGAAACGTTTAGAGCGGGACAAGTGAGAGCGTCACTATAAACGGTGACGCTCCTAAATAGGCCATTTCTTCTCAGAAAACATATTTCTTTTTCTCGTCCATTTAAAAGTCTTTTACTTATTATTCGCCAGCAGAATCCTCTTCAATCATATACTACAATTTTATATAGGCTTTGGTTCTTGGAAATTTATCGATGTTCCAACTAAGCAAAAAGCAGCAGTGAAAAATAGCACGTCGAAAAAGGCTTATTCTGCCCATCAAACAGTAGCCTTGATTTTATATTCCTTTACCTTATCCAAATTAACTACGCCATTTTCTACTATATAAAATCCTTTCATTCTTTCCAGTTCATTCTTCAGTTCCTCTTCTGAATTTTTCCGTACGTTCAATGTGATGACTTGATTATTTTTCAGATAAAAGTCAATTGAATAAGTTTTTATTTTACACACCCCCTCCTACCTACACATTTCCATAAGAACGGGTATTTTCCTATACTATTCATTCGACAAATCACACCAATAGGACCAGTAAGCCCCTATCCGCTGTTAAAGAAGCTGATCCTTCTCTTCATTAAAGCGAAAGCGGCAATCACATTTGCAACATAAAAAGGAACACCAATCTCTAAGGCAGCTGCAAAGCTGCTTTAAAGTTTTGATGCCCTTCTTTTTACTGTTAAGCTATTGTTAATCCTCTAAGAAATATACTTTCTCTACTCTCCATTCAACTGGCACACCATCTGTATGAAATGTAGGAAAATAAGTGTAGACAAACTCTTTCATTTGTTCTTCTGTTGGGTATTCATCAAAATGTTGACTCTTGATCAATTCCATACACACAATTTGAAACCGGTGTTTTACTTTAACTTGTTTCATTCATAAGTATCCTTTCTTGTTGCACTATTCCTTACTTTCTTCACTATAGAGTCGTTACATCATTACAACAGATCCTCCTTTCCACAAAATACAGTTCTATATACCCTTTTATTTTTTTATCAAACCACATTTATGAATCTTTATCTTCATTTTAAACTATATCTAAATACCCATTAAATAGCTAACATATTTTTTAAACATCAGCTATTCTTCCACACCACAGTTTGTATAGTAAAATAAGGAACAAAGCCCTTTCTGAAAGGTGTGGGATTTATACGGGAAGAAAGCACTCGCAATTTTCTTTTAATAAGTTCTTACGGCACACTGGTCATAGCTATTTTTTCACTATATACGTATGGTACAAACAAAAATTTTCTCGTACTTATTTACGGTTTTTAAGCTCTTTTATCATTGCAATAATAAGTTTAGTTATTTGGACGGTATGGTTGATCGGGCCAGTCTACCTTGAACCCGAATAGGCTTCTACAGAAGGTTCTCTCAACATAATGACGGCCAATTTATTATGGATTTTTAGTGTAGCTCTCTTGCTTGTAGGGATCGCTAAGAAGCAATAGTATAATCAAATAAGGCGTAGTTGAATTTTCCTGTTCATACCAACGGGGCCTCCTAACACGTCGACTTTTTTATGCCGGAAGACATTCGACTAAAAAAAGCCGAATTCCTTATTGTGCTAAGGATTCGACTTTCTTGAAGCGGTTCTTAATGGCTATAGAAATTGATCAGCGTCTATCTTAGAGGGAGCTTTTCCCTTAACCTGTTTTAACGTGGCTACTATAAGAAAGCTAACAATCACTAATAAAAGCCATGAACTTACCTTTCCTAGATGAACGAGACTCCATGCATCCGCTTGGTTTGGATATTTCCAAGCGCCAAAGAATGTCGCAATATTTTCGGCAATCCATATAAAAAAACCGATAAGTATGAAAGAAAGTACGAGCGGCATACGGTAACGAATCCCCCCAACCTCATATAGGACCCAGGATTGCCAGAAGACGATAATGACAAGTCCCGATAACCACCAACGAACATCAATCCAATAATGATGGATGAAAAAGTTCAAATAAATCGCAGCTGCCAACGGTACAACCGTCAAAAAAGACGGCCACTTAATCAGTTCAACCTTAAGTCTTCTCCACGCCTGACAAAGATAACTCGCTACACTCGCGTACATGAACCCGCTATATAGAGGCACGCCAAAAATTTTGGCATACCCTTCCTCTGGATAAGACCAGGAGCCCATATGTACCTTAAAAAGCTCAAGAGCAAGCCCGATCAAGTGAAACAAGGTAATAACCTTTAATTCATCCCTTGTTTCAAGCCCTGAATGCACCATCCACCACTGCATTAAAAGGCAGATAATGAGCAACCAGTCATACCGCGGCAGGAAGGGAAGCGGGATAATTTGTGTCAAAGCCAAAGAGGCAAAAATAACGACAGGAAACAAACATGATAATGCCTGCTCCCACCCGAAACGAACGAGTTGTTTCAGCGCTCCCATGATTTGTGCGTTCAACGGTTCCTTCTGATATGCCACTTTATTATTCATCTTGGTCGTCTTCATCATTTCTATATTCTAAAATATCTCCGGGCTGACAGTCTAAAGCTTTACAAATCGCTTCTAAAGTTGATAATCGAATCGCTTTTGCCTTTCCATTCTTCAATATAGAAAGATTAGCCATCGTTATTCCAACCCTCTCCGAAAGTTCAGTGACGCTCATTTTCCTTTTAGCCAGCATAACATCAATATTAATTATAATTGCCATCTCATTCACCTCAGACCGTTAAATCATTTTCTGATTTTATATCAATTGCATCTTTCAAGAGCCTTTGAAGAACAGCAGCAAAGACTGCAATCACCAGTGAAGCAAAGATGATGATTAATCCGATGACTATGATGCCTGGGGCGTCGTCCTTCTCTGCTATCAGATATAAGAGCGGCAGATTCATTACGTACAGGACACTAATTGTGATAGCACAGTATTTTATATTCTTTAAGGATTTTACAGACAGTTCCGAGAATGCATGATTCTTATCGATGTAATGCAAAAGCTGAAAAGCCTGATACAAAGCGAAGTAAAAAGGAATCGCCGCTGCATACAAACCGATGAACATGAGATATTTCAAATATAGGCGATCCGGGTATAATTCTGCTGTAAAATTCGCAATCTCAGGCACCACAAATATGCACAAAGCAAGAACTGGAAGTCCAATGATAATAACTGCTATCTTTAGAAAAAGTGTTGTTCCTCTTTCCATAAAAAGCACCTCACTTATTTATTTTCCACTTGATTTTAACAAGTTATTTATCGTTTTACAATAAATTTTTATCTGTTTTTATTATATTTTTGTTGTTATGTTACTATCCTTTTATCTTAGACAAAGACAAAAAAAGCATTCCTACTACATAGAAGCACTCCACAACTTTGAGCTATTCCCTTTATCACTGTTCCAACAGCATTGAAAGCAAAGCGCCTGTACGAGCGGCATAGCTCCATTTCTTCTTCTTTTTTCTCAAAAATACCCTCACCTGATTGAATAAAAGATACATCTAGTTTGTTAAATAATTTGTGTGGAACTATCCGTCCCGCTTGGAAAAGTAGGAAATAAAAAAACACCCCTTCCAGGGTGCTGTGCACTTATAAAAAGACGGGCTGCCAAGAATGATAAACTTCATATTTCTTCACTTATCAAATAAAACCTAAAGGATGCTCTTTCTCCTTCTTGCTCAAATGAACGAACCTGCTAACACATGCTTGGGGGAATGTTCGTCGGGTTGGCTTTAAGGGCTGCTGGCGGGGTATTGAATATATATGGTGGGGCAGGCTTCAGTTTTGGCGCTTTAGCACAAGGAAGAGGGTTTTCCACGTAATTGAATGTCCCCTGACAATCCATACTAATTCCATGGGCCCATCGCCCTTCAGCACTTTCATTTCCTCGTGAAAAATTAAACAGCGTATAAGCGACTTCACGTTTTTCCAATTCCTTTGGAAATGCTACCGGGACAACAATCCCCCTTTCTGCTGCCTCCAGTTCCTTGATAGCTGCGATCCATTGATTCTGATGCATGGTATCTCTCGCTATTAACCATGAAAGCATATCCTTGACGCCTCTATCATTCGTTTCCTCGTACAAGCGAACGGCTTGCAATCGTCCTTGAGATTCTGCATTTAAATTAGCTCTAAAATCAGCTAAAAGATTTCCGCTCGCAATAATATAATCAGCCGTCCATCGATTGCCGACACTGTCTGCCGGCATGGCTCCTAGTCCGGATACGATCACGTGCTGTGGATTCATTCCTCCAAGAATAGCTCCTATTATTGGATCTTTCGCTGCCTCTTCCAGGTCGCCAACCGGAGCACCATCCAATAAACGGGCAATCATTGTCGCTAACATTTCTATGTGGGCCAGCTCTTCGGTTCCCGTATCCATTAATAAATCTTTATACTTCCCATTCCCCCGCACACTCCATCCTTGGAACAAGTATTGCAAGGCAACAGAGATTTCGCCGAATTGCCCGCCTAAAACTTCCTGTAGCTTTTTCGCATATAACGGATCAGGTCTTTCCGGCTTTGCATGATATTGTAATTCCTTAATGTGGTAGAACAATCCACTCACCTCTTCTTGAAATGTGGTCACGCTAATAAGGTTCAAGTTATACTATTAGCTGGCACTTTATTAGGTGCGTGTCCCGTCATCCCCCTACCATAAGGTAAAACATAGGATTGTGGCTTATTCAATGCTCGTCTGCTTTTTCAGTGGCTTGAAATAAAAGTAAAACCTTCTTATTAATCATTTGTTCGTGTTCTTCGTCATGAATAAATACACGAAAAGAGTCAACCTCTCCTCGTCGTTGACTCCATTTTTTGTTTTATTCTGCCCTTTCTTGAGAAATAGATAAATGCCTCTCTAATTTCCATAAGCTTTTTTCCTAGAAACCTCTGTATGATACTAGTTAAATCGACTCCATTTAAATCTCTTTCCTGCTATCTCTTGCATTTTCTTCGCTTTCTTGTTCATCCATATCAATTTAAATCCTAGGTTTGTCTTTGCTCGTTTGATTTCTTTTTCTCCAGCTCTTCATCTGTAATTCCGTTAGAAGACTTGTCCAAATGTCTCTTCCGTTTTTCCAATGAAATACGGTTTTTCCTATAAAGCAATAAAGCCTTTATCTAATTACCAACAGACTCCTATGTCATTAGAATTATTATTAGGTTATAATAATAAATGTCTCCTATCCTTAATCACAAAGGAGGTTAAAATATGGCCAAGAAGTCTATGATCGCTAAACAAAAACGCACCCCAAAATATAAAGTACAAGAATATACACGCTGCGAAAAATGCGGAAGACCCCATTCTGTTTATCGTAAATTTAAGCTTTGCCGTATTTGCTTCAGAGAACTTGCTTATAAAGGGCAAATTCCTGGAATAAAGAAAGCCAGCTGGTAATAAAATTAAAATAAGTCTCCTAAATAGGAGACTTATTTTTTTAATAAATACGAATCCCTAGTAAAGTTTGGTATAATTCCACTTGTCGACAAATTTCTTCTCTGTCTTACAAATAACGTTCATCATTATACTATTAGTTACTAGAAAGGGGAGCTTCCTTTGATTCCGATAGATCTTATTTGTCATGAACTCAAACGGTTAACAGACGACTATTATAAATGCAAAAATCCCATTATAAAAACCTATATTTATTCTGATATTAAACTTTTAAGCAAAGCCCTATTTCTAAGTGACCAGTCAGACGTATAAATAGCCCAAGTCTCTTTTCTTTCCGATACATACTACTGATCTTACTGATCTGTTTCATTCAATAGAATTGGCCCTAGATAAGCTGGGAGCTTTCCTGGCTTTTTTATTTTTCTTCTACTTTTATCCACCAACCTAATTGTATGTTAGTACCCCTATTCATATTTTTATATTTCCCCCTATTTGATGAAACACCTTTTCCTTTTTACGCCATGTTACAAAAAAGTAAAAAACGTCATCAAACTTTCCATATACAAGGAAAAAAATACAAATTATAATTAATTATAGAAAAGTAGTATTGAATCACTTCTTTTAGCCTAAAAAAAGGAGATAACGACCTTGTCTTTAGACCATACCAAAAACATGTTAAAAACCATGATGTTTTATAGTAACTGCCAAATCACTCAAACGGTTTCTAAAAACCAAAAAAGGGTACTCTCTGTAAACTATCAGAAAGAAAAGAAGCTGTTTGAAATAACTTATTTAGAAACAGCCGCTATTGAAACTTATGGCGACATTGAATCAACTGCTCTGGCAATAGAAAAAGCCATAAAAGACTAATTTCAGACCACTCTTCCTAGAGTGTAATTCCTTATTGAATCTAAATACCTACTTCACCTTCTTTTTGAGGCAAGCTAGACGATCCTTCTGACACCCTGTAGGCTCTTCCGCTAGATTTTCATGAGCAATAGGCCTTTCTATATCTTCTACTAAAAGAAGATCCCCTCATTTCCACACCTCTTCATCTGCGATCCGGTTAGAAAGTCTTATTCCCTTCCTTCTTGTCACTTTTCAGCAAGTAGGAACTACGTTTGTAGAAGTATCTGTTATTTTTCTGTAGAGTTATAATCTAGTTAGTTTCAATATATGGAACAGAGGTAATTTTTTTATGAAACACTTTACATTTTTTATTTTTCAATCAGTATTATTTAGTTTGTTTTTTGTTGTCAATTTTTATTTTGATGAATATATCAGTCCTCCATTTACTCGTATTGATCTAATAGCATCATGTATATTTTTACTTCTTGCCATGCTGGTTTCAAAACCGATCATTCATTTTTATAGACATTTCAGTACCATTCGTCTTCGAATAAAGTTTCTTCTCTCCATACCAGCCTTTATTTCAGCCACCTTATTAGGAGGATTCTTCCTATCTTTATTAATGGGAGAAGCCCTCTTCAATCTCTAAAGTTCCCTATACAGTTTCTTTTGGCTGTAAGCCCCCTTTAGAATGTTCGGATGCTTCTGAAAAGTTTTCTAGGTTCATTCCCCTTGAAGCAAATGTGAGTGGGCAAGGGGATTTTTATGTACTCTATTTTTTATTGAATAACAAGCCCGCCATCTTCGGTTTTAGCCGAAAGACGATTCGTCCCGTCGCCAATAGCATGAGTGTTTCTATCATATTTAGGTAACTCAATCTTCACATCTTCACCAGCCGTCACCAATTGAAGCGAAGCAGGTGTTTTTATATATTGAATACCGATATCACCTGAAACACTTTTCAATTGTATATTCGGCTGTTCCGTAGCCTCTGTTATTTTAATTTGTTCGTCAGCTGTTCGTATCGTATGTGCTGTGCCTGTGCTTTCTTTTATGGAGACATCGCCTGCATCTGTTGTGATCGATAAATTTTTGAGACTACTTTTAGCAATTTTCACCATGCCGTCTGCCGTGGAAAACTCAGCATTTGAGACGATTACATTTTTTACATGCGCCATGCCAGCGGAGGTTCCTGCCTGTATTGTATCCAACTCCAAACCTTGAATGATAAGATCGCCATAGGCACCGTTAATTGTAAGAGCTTTACTTTGGGACTTCGGCAGTTTCATGACCACGGTTGGCATGGGACGAAAGTGAATATTTTCTTGCCATTTTTTCTTTTGGCGTGTCTCCTTCAGGACGAATGTATTGTTTTTTTGACTAACTGACAGTATATTTTTATTTAATGTATGCCCCTTTATTTGAAGATGTATTTTATCATCAGGTGAATCGGCAATATCAATATTTAACTCATCTAGTGTAATGTCGATATACGGCATCGCTTTATACCCGCCGATTGCTACCGTTTTAACAGGCTGTTTCAGATAAAGAATGAGGCCTGCACCCATTGTTCCGAGCAATAATAAAACAAACATTTTTCGTAGCATTAGGCCACATCCTTTACATCAATGCTGCGGAACGACAGATAGGCAATCCCCAATCCAAACAATGCCAGGATAAGTGGAATAAATACGACATCCGCTAAGCTGAAGGTGTCCCCACCGTCTGAAACTGTGGCATTAATTAAAAAGCCGATAATGACCGCTGAGGTAATTGTTGTTGAGGTGGACTTTTTTCGCATACCGAAAAACAGTGGAATCAATGCGATGGCCCCCATCATTAATGCGTTTGATACTACCTTTGGAGAAACGGAGAATATTTCTTGTAATGTGACCGTGCCTTCAAATAGTCCGAGTGAAGGCTGCAAAAAATACGTGATCATTTGCATGAGCCAAAGGCCGATTAATAGACTTCCCGCCGTAAAGGCATAAGCAAGTGTTAATTTAGCCAACAATAGTTTTTTCCGTTGTATCGGATATGTGAATACCACTTGTATTGTTTTAGTGCGAAATTCTGAAATAATTAAGCGCGATAAAATAACACTGCCGAAAATAATAAAGGTAATATTCGATAGGATGGTGAGGAGCGACATAAATTCATGAAAGGAGCTCATTGCGCCATCCATTTCATTTTTTGAACTTAAGGCAATGAGCGCCACAAATCCATAAATGCCAATCATACAAAAGGCAAAGCTTTTAAAATAGCGGGTCATTTGATGTTTTTTCCATTCCAGCTTAATTAAATGCAGCATGTGTGTACCCTCCTTTGATGCGGTTAATAAAGTATTCCTCCAACGTTTGATGCACCATTTCCACTCTCTCAACGTCTACTCCGTGTAAAATCAAGTGTTTCGTTAAATCGGCTGTTTTTACATTTACTTTTGTAAGGCGCAATGTCGTTGCGTTAATGATTTGTACCTTGGCCTGAAACGCTTCTTCCAGCAATTGCTTTGCTTTTCCTGCGTCGCTTACCATGATCTCTGTCGTTGGCTGATGCTGCTCGCGCAATGCAGGCATGGCGATTTCCTCGATTAATTTTCCATCCTTTAATACGCCGATTGTATCGGCAATAGACTCAATTTCAGCTACGATATGACTGGAAATTAAGATGGTCATGTCGTATTGTTTTTTCAAAGTAACAAGCAGCTCCCTCACTTCTTTAATGCCGACAGGATCTAACCCGTTAATGGGTTCATCTAAAATTAAAATTTTTGGTTTTGTAATGATGGCGCGCGCAATCGCTAAGCGTTGACGCATACCAAGGGAAAATTCCTTTACTTTTTTCTTTTCAATTTGCTGCAAGCCAACGGTCTCTAACACCTTTTCCAAGCGGCGATGATCGTCATAGCCTATATAGGCACAGTGCAATTGCAGATTTTGCTGCGCAGTAAGGTCCTCATAAAAAATCGGATACTCAATTAAACTGCCGATGTCTTTTAAGTAGCTATAGGAAGTGGCCGCAATCGATTCATTTTGTATAATAATGTCGCCAGAAGATGGCTTAACTAAATTTAACAGCATTTTCATAACCGTTGTTTTGCCAGAACCATTTGGACCAAGAAATCCGTATATTTCCCCCTTTTTCACTTTCATGCTTACATGATTGATGATGAGCTCAGATGTAAAGCGTTTCGTTAATTGATGCGTTTGAATAATATAAGTCACATGCGAAACCTCCTGTTTTTTGCTTATATCAAGCGTAAAAGATGAAAGTAAAAATAAAGTAAACTGGCAGGAAAATGTACGTAATATTTATTTTTAAGATAGGTATAAAAAGAAAAACTTGTTAGGATAGAAATAGGAAAGAGGGATTACAATGACAGACGACGCTAAAATTTTAATTGTGGATGATGAAGTCGGCATTTTAAAACTGCTTACCATTACATTACAGAAAGAACATTTTTCTCATATCGTCACCGCATCAACGAAAGAAGAAGCGATGCAAACCCTATTCAAGCAAGACTTCCATATTATTTTGCTTGATGTCATGCTGCCGGATGGTGATGGCTTTGCCTTATGCTCAGCGATTCGTCAGCAAACAACAGCCCCCATTTTATTTATTAGTGCACGCTCGAGCGATTTCGATAAATTAACTGGGTTAAGCGTCGGTGGTGACGACTATATTACCAAGCCATTTAATCCGCTTGAAGTAGTAGCCAGAATACGCGCTATTTTACGACGCCAGCGTGTGTATGAAAAACAATCGTCACAGCCCGAGGCCAAAAGCTTTGTATACGATACGTTTGCTTTTTCACCTGACGAAGCCTTATTAACCATACGAGGAGAAGCAGTGGAAGCGACGGCGAAAGAATTAGAGTTACTCCATTTCTTTTGTAAAAACCCGAACCGCGTGTTCACCACAGCGCAAATTTATACGTTCGTTTGGGGAGAAGATGTGTTTGGGGAAGAAAAAACCGTTACCATCCATATTGCTAAACTGCGTAAAAAACTAGGAGATAATACGAGAAAGCCAAGTATTATTGTGAATTTGCGCGGGATCGGCTATAAATTTATTCCGCCAACAGGTGAGGCATAATGAAAATTCAACAACGCTTTATTTGGCATTTACTATTAGGCTCGTTGATTTGGCTGCTGCTGTTAGCGATCATATTGCCAACTGTTATGGATGGGATTTTACCAAAGTTCGGACTTGGCGGTGAGCGTTATGAATGGCTGGTGCTCATTGTTGTTGGCATGGTGACGGTGCTGTGCATGTTACTATTTGGCTGGTACTTTGGCAGCCCATTGCTGCTTGTGATGAAATGGATTAACCAGCTTGCCCATGAAGATTTTTCCCCGCTGCAAGAGTGCGAGAAAATGTATACACGGAAGAAAAAATTAAAGATGCGCTATCGCTTGTATCAGGAAGTGATTACGCAGCTTGCTGATATGCGCTCGCAGTTAGAAAAAGCGAAAATTGAACGCGCTCAGGTAGAGGAAGCGAAGCGCGATTGGATTGCAGGCATTTCACATGATTTAAAAACGCCGCTCACTTATATTAAAGGCTATTCTACCTTGCTATTAAACCCTGATTATGATTGGTCAAAAGAAGAGCAGCAAAATTTTATTCAAGAAATTGATCTCAAAAGCTCGCATCTAGAGCAACTGGTGCAGGATTTAAATTTAGCCATGCGCTTTGATGGTTCACAGGCCATACCGATCCATAAAACAAAGCAAAATATTGTGGAGTTCGTTCAGAGCGTCTTAGCTGATGTGAGCAATGATTTACGTGCAGAGCCTCATCACTTCGAATTGCATTTTACGACGCCGGATATACAACTAGCATTTGATGATCATTTATTACGGCGTGCGCTGCAAAATATTTATATGAATGCTGTGCTTCATAACGAAGCTTCCGTAAATATTGAGACAACCATCGAACAGCAGGTACAAGGTATTGTTATTCATATTGAGGATGATGGAATTGGCTTGAACGAGGAAACGAAACAAAATTTGTTTAATCGCTATTATCGCGGAACGACGACTGAGCAAAAATCAGAGGGGACCGGTTTAGGCATGGCTATTGTTAAATCTTTAATCGGAGCGCATGATGGTGCCATCACGGTCGAAAGTACAGAGCAGCAAGGCACATCATTTACAATTACATTGCCAATGGTAAAGTAGATTTCTAAAGCAATACCGCTTAACAAAGGAGCCCCTTCCCCAAGGATGCAAGAAAGGGTTCAGCTATACCATCGATGTAGACAATGATCTTTTCCCAACCAAAGTTTTCTTAGATAATGTATATAGACCAAAAGAGCCTATCCTCTAAACAAGGAATAGGCCCTTTGATTTTCTCCTGCTCTCACTCGCTAAAATAAAATCACTTCCTTCTCATTGCCCTATGCAGTATCATTAATAGAAGAACTTCATTAAATCATTTTTAGGGAGGTGTTAAACATCAATCTGCAAAAATGCGAAACTTGTCATCGCAGGTTCAAATGGACTGAAATTTACCCCTCACTTTTCATTGAAAGCAGAGCTCTGTATTGCAAACAATGTCAAACCCGCTATACAATGATTCATTCTTCACGTTTAACTTATTCTGCCCTATGTGTACTAATAGCCATACTGCTATGTTACTTCACTATTTATCGCTATCATTTGAGCTGGCCATCCATCTTTGTGTATCTTCTATTGATGACTTTAACCTCCTTCCTTTTTCCGCTCTGCGCAAAGTATCAGCGTTCTCAAGAAACAGAAGAAAAATCTATAAATACGACCCGTTAGTTGAATATCTCGGGCCTTATTTTTTATGTATGACGCATTGAGATTTACTGCATATCAAATTATATAAAAACTTTCTTTATTTTAGATTTTCCTAGAAACATGGTTGCACAGCCATATTTGATAAAACATAGAGAAATTTCGGTATGTGAGGAAACTACGTTATGTTATAGTCATACATATAAGGGGTGATCCCCTTTCTAACTCTAGTCAAAAGGAGGCCTCGTCATGATTATTAAGTGGGTTCGACTGCGATAATTAAAGGGGCAGGCCAATGAGACTCCGGAAAGAGTTTATTGATCTGCGCCTTAATAACGGCGATTAGATAATAAATTATACGGAGGTAAAAATATGAGTGAACAGATAGTGAAAATAAATAATGTAGATATATGCACAGAATGCTTTGGAAACCGTAAGGACCCTGCCGTACTTTTGATTATGGGAGCGATGTCTTCATTGGATTGGTGGGATGAGGATTTTTGTCTCCACCTCGCTGATCAAGGGCGATTTGTCATTCGTTATGATCATCGGGATCTTGGGCGATCGACAGTATATGAGCCTGGTACTTCCAACTATACAATAACGGACATGGCCGATGACGCGGCAGGTGTGCTAGATGCTTATTCTATAGAGCAGGCACATATCGTTGGAATGTCCTTAGGCGGTATGATCGGCCAGATTCTTGCCCTGAGATATCCAGAACGCACACTCACGCTTACACTCATTGCATCAAGTGTGTTTGGGACTGAAGCGGAAAAGTTGCCTCCAATGGATCAAAGCATACTGGATCACCATGCGAAGAATGCATCGATAGATTGGTCCGATCGAGAGGCCGTTATTGCCTATCTGGCAGATGGGTGGAAAACTTTAGCTGGATCCAAACCTTATGAACAAGCAAGAATGTATAAACTGGCGGCAAAAGAATACGATCGTGCCAAACAGCTACCAAGCAGGTTTAATCATGCCATGCTACAAGGCGGAGACGAGTATTTCGATCGAATGAATGAGATCGACGTACCTGTGCTCATTATTCATGGTACAGAGGACCCAGCCTTGCCATACGAGCACGGGCTTGCTCTTGCAAAAGCCATCCCTCATGCTGAATTAGTGGCTCTTGATGGATCAGGACATGAAATTCATTGTGAAGACTGGGATCAAATTATCCATTCAATAATAAAGCTTGGTTCCTGATAAGCGAATCATTCCCTTCTTCCTTTGCCGTTCAAATAGATGGATTTCCAAAAGATAAGCAGGCTTCACATTTATCATTAGAAAAGGGGCCGCTCTGGTCCCTTTCTCTTTTCTCGCTTCATTCAGCCTAATGGTTCATCTCTGTTACCTGAAATTCTTATAAGGAAAATTTACATATTGGCGTTTGTTTTCAAGGAGCCTGAAATGGAGCCACACTCGCCAAACGACTGGCATATCGCAGACAGACTGAATGGGGAGGTTCTTTTATGCTAAGAGAGGCAACATTATCAGATACGAAAGAAGCTGCTCAACTTGCTTTGTTGCTCTGGCCTGGACATACTTTGGAGGAACTTATACACGAAATGTCACAGCTTCTTGGCCAGCCAGATGCGACTATAATTTTGGCTTATGATAGCAATGAAGCCATTGGGTTTGCCCAATGCCAATTGCGCTATGATTATGTTGAAGGGACAACTTCAAGCCCTGTGGGATATTTAGAGGGACTCTATGTAAAAGAAGCTTTTCGTAAGCAAGGGGTTGCAAGAAGCCTAATTCATACGTGCGAAAATTGGGCTAGAGAACGGGGCTGCCAGGAGTTTGCTAGTGACTGTGAATTAGGAAACAAAGAAAGTTTAGCGATGCATCTTAAATTAGGATTTAGCGAAGCCAATCGTATCATTTGTTTTACAAAGAGGTTATAGGTATATAAATGAAAAACTCTTCAAACACAATTAACAGACAGCCCCTTTATATACACTTTGTCCAAAGGGGCTGTCTGTTGCCTGACTATCTATTTGCCAACTTTCGCCTAATGGATATTATGCTTTCTGAAATTGCCGCCTTTTACCTCTGCTACGTCATATACGGTCACAAAAGCCTCTTCGTCAATTTCATTAATAATTTCCTTAATTTTACTTTCTTCTAACCGGTTAATAACACACGTAATTTCTTTGAACTTTTCATGGGAATAACCGCCATACACTTCATTATACGTGGCACTTCTTCCTAAGCGGTCTCGTATCGTTTTTACCATTAATTCAGGTTGAGTTGTAATAATTTTAAAGGTTTTTGATCCGCTTAAGCCTTCTTCAACGATATGAATCACCTTAGAAGCGATAAAATAAGCAATGGCGGAAAGAATGGCCCCTTGTAGACCAAATACGGTAGAGACAAAAATGAATACAAATAGGTTTAAAAAAAGAATAAAATCACTCGTCCCAAACGGCAATTTTCGAGAGAGCAGAACGGCTAGCATATCAATACCGTCCAACGCCCCGCCATTACGCAAGGCTAACCCCATTCCAAAGCCGAGAATAATTCCGCCGACAACAGTAACGAGCAAAGTATCCCCTTCAATAATAGCTGGCATATGATGCATAAGACTGGTGCCAACAGCTAGTGAAGCGATGCCGATAATGGAATAAATCGCGAAGCTTTTACCAATTTGTTTATAACCTAGCCAAACAAAAGGAATATTAATAACAACAATGAGGACTCCTAAAGGTAATCCAAATAGTTGTGAACCAACGATACTAATGCCGGTTACTCCTCCATCGGATACATTATTTGGGATTAATACGGTTTCAAGTCCATATGCTGCGATAAATCCTCCTATAATGATTATCAATCCTCGTAAAATTAATTTTAATTGATTAGGACTATGCTTTTTAACTGTACTCATCTGATTCCTCACTTCCAATATTTTTTCCTTTTTAAATTTACCATAAAACGCTTCTTTGATTACTCCGCTTTGTTTATATCCTAAGAAAAACTGCACAAATTACAGGACCATGCTTTCTGCCACTCCCTCTCACATCGGCTATCCATCTACTTGCTAACACCATGTAAAAAATGTGTAAAAATATTTTTTAGTAACCCCGCACAAAAAAGACCATTCTAAAATAATTACTTTAAGAATGGTCTTTTTCATATATTATTGAATCTTTTCTTTAAAACAATCCCGTAAGCTTCTTTTTTCGAATCGCGAATTTCTTTCCTAATTACAAAAGATCGCCCTTCGCCTTTTATTGTTATTTGGCAAACAGAAAGGATAGAATTCACGTTGATATTGGATATGAAAAGAAATTTTCACCACATAAACTTCACTCTGCTAGCAAATCAAGCGAATCTTTAGGACGTTTTTCAATATCTGCTTTGTTTGTGCTAGATTGGTATGTGCTATTAATCAGGCTGCCGAAGCCTTGTTCACGAAGAAGTTGAACGATAAAGGCCGGTATCGGCACCTTATTGTTAACCATATACTTCGTTTTTGAGCGAATCATTTCGTCAAATATTATACTGCGCGGGATGCCTGTTTCGGCAAATATATTTTGGCTTAACAGCAGATCTGCTAGGGTCAAATGAGGGTAGTCATCGCCTCCAAATGCCTTTGCTGGGCTTACTCGGTACCAAAGATCACCATTAGAGCGGATCCACTTTGGATGAAGTGCTTCAATACCTGCTTTAATTTCACGGGCTGTTTTCAAGTAAGCAGGATGATTCGTTTGCTTATATGTTTCGAGCAAGAAACGCATCTCACCGAGTGCGTGATTGAGTGACGCATGTGTTTTGGCATGATTATTTCCGATCCCATAATAATCAGCGATTAAATAGCTAGAAGCTGTGATTGGGATAATGTTTCCGAGGCTTTTTTGTTTCACCAAATAATCAGCATAACGAATGTTGGTGCCTTGAAGCTCTCGAATAGATAACGATTCGGAAGTGTTTTTCAAGAACAAAGCGGCGTTTTCATTCAATCTAGTGTCAACATAGGGAGCTGTTAGACCGTATGTTTTTTTAAGCAACGAACTTGTATATTCCGTCGGAAAGATCGGATTCTTTCCTGCTGTGATCGCCCCGCTAGAGAATACATCCAAATCGGCCACTGCATTAATGACAAGATCATAAAAGTAGCGTTCCTTATTGCCAGTATAGGCTGTTAAATACACTCCCCCTTGAAGGCGGGTGATGTTACGGCCGTACCCCATCTTATAACCAGGCTCAATTGACCATGGCAGTTTCGTGTAAGCTCCGTCCGCCGTAAGCCAGTTGTTGATAGTTGTATATTGGCTGATCGTCCGTTTAAACCAATCGTTTCTGTTCTTATCATTGGCAAATAAACGCTTATCCGATAACAGTATCCAGTTTTCCGAAATCGCTTTAGAGCGGACAGATAAGTTTACATGCGTCGTAACGAGGTTGCGCGCTTTATCCGTGTACATTTGATAGCTTTCCCGCTCCTCAATCAGCTCGCGAAGAACAGATTTATCCCCGGTCGGGTAATTATGCTGGCGATGAAGGGAAATATAGTTTTTGCCGATCATCATTTCATTGACCACCGTATTGCCTTTTTTCGCTGATAAAATGCCGGTCGGATGTGACGTTTTATCAACACCGAATGTATCATCATGCTTTTGATCTACCTGGCCGAACGTATTATATTTAGCCAATGAATAATTATCCGACTGCTGAAACGGCACAATGACAGATGCTGAGTATGTATTGCTTCCATTATGGATAAATTTTGTAAAGGCGAATACATCGCCGTTATCCAACTTTCTCAATGTCACTCTCAAGGAGCCAAGCGGCTTAGAGGCATTTCCCATATGATAGTAATAATGATAATCAGTTGAGCGAATATGTGCATCTATCGTACGTTTGTCGTATGTAAGAGGTACACCGCGCGTATTCATTCTTACTTTAATATATTGGTAGCCATTGACTGGGACGACAACCTCTGAAGAATCGACCGGCTTAGGAATCGTAATCGGATCTTTGCTTCCAGAGAATAAATCAAGCTTTTCCATCAATCGATACACAAACACGGCTGATTCACCGCGTGTAGCAATTTTCTTCGGTAAAAAATAATTATCTGCTGTTCCTTTAATGAGTCCGTAATGAGTCATGCGCTGTACAGATTCATAGGCGTACCGGGTAATATCTGCTGCATCCTTATACGTGAGTGCAGCTTTTGTTGGGTACTCTCCTTTTAGCTGCATGGCCCGATCAAGCATAACAGCTACATCCGAACGTGTGACCGGATCATTGGCGAGCGCATAGCCCTCGGCATTTCCTAAAAGAAGCCCCGCTTTTTTCGCGGCACTGATATCTTTATATAAACTGCTGCCGGGGCCTACATCCTTAAATCCGGAGTCACCAGATGGCAAATCCAGAGCTCTTACTAGAAACGCCACAAATTGTCCCCTTGTGACTGACGAATCGAGTCGCAATGTTCCATCATGATAGCCTTCCATGACCCCAGCATCCATAAGCGCCTGCACTTGCTCCATTAAGCTAGGACTGCTAGCAGCCCTTGCTGTGGAAGTGGACGACTGAATGAAGAGCATGAAAAATAAAACTATTACGGCTAGACCTGTCATCAATCTTTTTATAGTGATCCCCTCCTCCGGCTTATTTTAACATAAAATATTAATTACAAAATATTACTAATTCACTATCTACCATCTTGACATGACGCCGAAAGCACGAGCGGGATAAAGAAGGTTAGCTTGCAGAAAGTCGTTTAATTACGATATACCGCCTTATCTTTTCGGAATGACGCTTTATTGACTTACACAGTTTATATCTTTTTGATCGTTTAGAAGCGAACCTAACGAACCATTTTCTCTTACCAAAAAAGAACAAATCCCTTTTTACTCCAAAGATATCTTTCTTGTATTTAAAAAAGTACACCCCAAAATAAAGTCGTTCCCCTCCTCAGACTTCTTCTTTCAATCTTCTATTTCATTGTGTTCTCAGAAAGATTGATTGGCTATTTTCTCCTGCTATTTGATAAGAGGGACCATCGAAAGAACAAGCGAAATCATTGACAAAAAATTTTATTTATGCTATAATTTACAATTAAAATTCGATCGTCTATAATAAGATTCCCCTGGCCAGGGGAATCTTATTATATTTTATAAGGGAGAGAAATTGTATGAATCAAAACCAGGTAAGTTTAACAGCCTTAATATCAGCCTTTGGCCGTGCCTATCATAGTAAATATGACTCACCTAAAGTTTTTGACGACTTTATCGCCGAAGAGTTCATTTCTAAAAAAGAATTTGCGGAAATTAGAGAGCATATGGTTCAAGGCGTTTACTTTTTCAACAAAGAGATCGCCCAGAGGCTTAACAACGATCCAGATGAAATTATAAAATGGATTACCCAAGTCCAGCTTTCTCCTACTCCCTTAGCACGAGCAGCATTTTGCGAAAAAGTTTTAAACCATGAAATCAAATTAGGTGCCAGACAATATGTGATCCTTGGCGCTGGATTAGATACGTTCTGTTTTCGCCACCCGGAATTAATTGAAAACCTGGAAATATTTGAAATTGACCATCCATCTATGCAAGCGTTCAAAAAAGAGAGACTGGCGAGTACAGCCCTAGAAATTCCCAATCATCTTCACTTCGTTCCAATGGATTTTACGAAACAGTTTTCTAACGAGGAATTAGTCAAACAAGGGTTTAAAGATCAAAAAACCTTTTTTAGTTTGTTAGGAGTCTCCTATTATTTAAGCAAAAATGAAATAAAAAAATTATTTAAACACCTATTTGCAAATATCCCGTCAGGCAGCTCGATCGTATTTGATTATGCAGACGAAAAACTGTTTAAGGAAAAAGGATTATCGAATAGAGTAGCGAACATGGTGGAAATGGCCGCTGCCAGCGGAGAACCTATGAAATCATGCTTCTCTTACGCTGAAATTGAGAGGTTATTAGAAGAGGTAGGGTTGCTTATTTATGAGCACTTATCACCAGCTCAAATAAATGAACAATTTTTCAGTCACCGAACGGATTATTTAACTTCATTTGAAACGATTCATTATATTCACGCTGTAAAAAAATAAGAAGAGATACATGCTGCCGCTCAATAGCTAAGATGATTGAGCGGTTCTATGTTTATTTTTCTGCTTCAAAATTATCACCTGTTTGCAGACAATTGAAAGAGAAGTAAAAAAACATCCGTTCATTCGGATGTATCCCTTTATAAAAAACAGGACATGTACTCTGCTCTATATAGAAATTTTACTTTGTTTAGATTTAGATTTTTCTTTATACATGTCTGTATCAGCAAGGTTAATCGCTTCTTCCAAAGAAATATCCGTCCCTGATTCATAATAGCAAAAACCATGGCTGACTGAGACGCTGTACGGCTTATTGTGTGATTCGTTCATTTCACCAAAAGCAACAAGGATGTCATCCCATACTTTATGGACCGCAGACATTTGCTTATTAAAAAGACGATAATAAACTCATCCCCGCCATACCGAAAGAAAACATCTTCTTTTTCTATATGCTTTGTTATTTCCTGACAAACCGACTTAATCAATTCATCTCCTTCTGAATGACCGTATTTATCGTTCACCTCTTTTAGATTGTTTATATCAATAAAGCACAAAATAAATTCTTTATGTTGTTTTTGGGCATTCTGTAAAATTTCCGTGCCGCTCCTCCTGTTTATTACGCCGGTAAGAATATCTACCGAGGCATGCCTTCTCAGTTCAGCTTCTACTTTTTTAAAATTCGTTATATCAGTTACTCCAGCTAAAATATGCTTCTCATTTTCATGTTCAATCAATTCATAGTTTACAGAAAGCCATTTAGTCACGCCAGGAGATATATTTTGCTCGACAATATGATTTTTGATGCTGCCGTATTTACTAAGTTGTTTAACAATGAAGAATCTCTCTTCTAAATTGTTATAAATCAGATTTCCTTCAAATGGCTCTATCTGTCCAAATGAATGCTGATAAAAATCGATGGCTCTTTGATTAATCAACACAATCTTGCCATCACTGATTGTAGTAAGAAGCAGCGGATACGGATTGACTTCAAATAACTTCCGAAAGCTTGCTTCGTTTTCTTTTATTTTTAATTTATGAATAAACTGGCTTCTTCGATTTGCATAAAACGTCAGAACAATAAAAAAGGCTATAATTGCTGCAATGGTTGTATTGATTTGTTTGGCTATAAGAGTGTATTTATCTTCATTCACCATATAAAGGCCTATAAGAAAAGCCGCATGGTTAAACAAAAAAATGAAAAATGCATGTTTAGGCTTTATAGGAAGTATGACAGCTACACTAATCAGAATAATCGCATAAGCATCAACATTTCCAGTGAATCTTTGACTATTAATAGAAGCCATTGCTCCCATGAAAACATAAAATATAACGTACGTATTAATAAGGAAAGCGGGCCACATAGATGTGAAAATGAATCCTTTATTTTTTATCTTGCGGTAAAAATAAAGATACAAAATCGATAAGAGAAAACCAGCAGAATGGAGCGCGATCAGCGTGTATCTAAAACTAGGATCTTTTAAATCATTAACCAAAATAACATCCACATATAAATAATAAGCGTATAAAATCAGCAAAATAATGGATGCTATTTTCAATCTATGCAATAAAAAAATATGATTCGTTTTAACAAAGCTCTTATCGTCCATATAATCCTTATGTCGGTATAGTTTTGCTATTCTTTCCATGACTGTCATTACTTTAGAATTAGCCATACAAAAAAAGTCCTGCCTTTTTATTCATTTTTTCTCATTTTAGCATGTCGTTTCTAAAAATAATACCGTTTTCATCACGGGCAGACTCGATCTTTTTGATAAGCTTGCGGTTGGAAAAATGCTGGTACTCGCATCTTTTGGCACACATCACAATTGTGAATAAACAGCCTCTCTCCAGCGGTCCGTTCAAAGCACTTTGGATGGGATTATCAAAACCTCATTAAGGTAACCGTAGATCAAACTTTTTGTATTAATACATAACTGAACAAGTGAAGGGATAAAGAAAGAAAATAACGAATAGAACAAAGCGAGGAAAATCCCTTTCATCTCCTGATTAAACTCGATACGATGCAAGAAGAATGACATACAAAAAACAATTTAAATTGAAAATAAGTCCCTTCTAAAAGAAGGGAAAAGAGGGGAAAAACCCTCTTTCCATCGTCTCATTCCACCTAAAGAAATTAGTATCCTAGACTTCTTCCCCTCCCTCTTTATCAACAACCTTTGACGAATCCGGAAGTACAGAAGGCCTCCCCATCTAAAAATGACTTTAGTTTTTATCGCCTGTTACGGCCCCTCCCACCTCTTCGGCTCTCAAGTAGCTATTACATTCACCCATTAATCATTTCACTGGAAGTAAATGATCGATAACGATGCTATTGATGGCATTAATGTAGGCTTCGGCACTTGCTTTTAGGATATCGGTATCTGATGCTTTGGCGATATATTTTTCTCCTCTGAACTCCACTTGAATTTTCACTTTTCCTAATGCTTCTTTGCCTCTTGAAATGCTCTTTATATCATATTGAATTAGCTTAATATCTAAATCACATATATTGCTGATTGCAGAATATAGTGCATCAATTGGGCCGGAACCTACGGCACTGCCTTTTATTGTTTGATTCGCTTTCTTCAACTCTACACTGGCGGATGGGAAATTGGTATTACTGATGACCTGCAGATCCATTAGCTCATAGAAATTGTCGCTATATGGATGGATTTCCTGACTGTTATATTTTTTATAACAGTTTTCAATAATCACATATAAGTCATGATTATACACCTCTTTTTTAACATCAGCTAACTCAAGGAAAGCGGCAAAGATTTCTTCAAATTTCACATCGGTAAACTGATGGATGCCCAATTTTTCAATTGCCGTTTTCACAGCATGCCGACCAGAACGAGCGGTTAATACAAGCTCCATGTCATCTAACCCCACTGCAACCGGATTGATGATTTCGTAAGTATCTCTTGACTTGATTAAACCATCCTGATGGATGCCTGAAGAATGAGCAAAAGCATTCTCTCCTGTAATCGCTTTATTTACTTGTACATCGAGCCCCATAAATCCACTTACCATTCTTGAAGTATTCATTATCTCTTTTGTATTAATGTTCGTGTGGACTCGATAAACTTCCGCACGTGTGTTTATCGCCATTATCACCTCTTCCAATGCTGCATTTCCTGCACGCTCTCCAATTCCATTGATCGTACATTCCACTTTATCCGCCCCATTTTTGATTGCCGCTAACGTATTGGCAGTAGCCATTCCAAGATCATTATGGCAATGGACACTTAAAAGTGTTCGGTCATTTAAATTTTTCAAGCGATCATTTAATTTGTATATTAATTCACCAAACTCTTCCGGCTCTGCAAAGCCAACCGTGTCAGGCACATTAATCATTGTGGCTCCTGCTTTTACAACAGCTTCTATCGTTGCCCACAAATATTCAAAATCTGAGCGTGACGCGTCTTCTGTAGAGTACTGGACATTCGGAAGAAGTGTTTTGGCGTATTTGACAGCATCCACCCCCATGTCCAAAATTTGACTTTTCGACTTGCCAAACTTCTTATCTAAGTGAACATCTGATGTGCCTAACACGATATGGATAAGCGGGCTTTCCGCATATTTCACACTATTATATACCGCATCAATATCAGACTGTACGGCTCTTGCTAATGCTGTAATCATTACCTCATCTGTGTTTCCTACCTTCATGGCAATTTCTTTCACGGCATTAAAATCGCCAGCCGATGAAGAAGGAAATCCCGCTTCAATGATGTCTACCTGGAGGTTTTTTAATTGCTTGGCAACTTCCAGTTTTTCGTATAAATTTAATTTTGCGCCCGGAACTTGTTCTCCGTCTCTTAAAGTCGTATCAAATACCCAAATTTTCCTTGTCATGTAAAAAACACTCCTTTAACATCATTAATTTATAAAAAAAGCCTCGTCTCTATAAAATATAGAGACGAGGCTTTGCTCGCGGTACCACTCTAATTGGTTAATCAAACTACATTAACCCTCTCATTTTCGATGGCCATCACCACCTATCTGCATAACGGGAGAAATCCGGCACCCCCTACTTACTTCGTGTGTTCAGGGAGCAGCTCTTGGATGAGTTCAAAGGCCATAACTGTCGATTTTCACCAACCATCGACTCTCTGAAAAGATTATAAACCTCCTACTATTTCCAATCTTCGCTTTTTCATTATGTAATTATATGCCATACTATATGAGTGAACTCTAGTTGTCAATATAAAATTAACTGAATAGTTATATTATTCCTGCGATCATTTCAACTGTTTCCTTTTTTTACGTAAAATAGGCCTGTTCTGTTAGATGCTTTACACTGCGCCATATCCCATCACATCCCAAAAACCAGCAGCCAGGCATTCCTATTTACTTTATTGATTAAACTGAGCGTTTATTCGTTAATATTTTTGAACTCTTTCATCGTTTCACTAATTTTCAATTGAGTCTCCGTTACTAAGCTTTGCAAGTTCTCTGTGATGTCACTTACCTTCACCACTTCTTGGGTTATATTCTCAACGTTATTATTCACTTTAACGATAGCATCTGAAACATTTCCTGCTAATTTTCGAACTTCATCAGCTACCACTTTAAAACCTTTTCCGTGCTCACCAGCACGTGCTGCCTCTATAGCAGCATTTAAAGCTAACATGTTCGTCTGTGAGGAAATATTCTTGATTGTTTTAGATAGCTCACTGATCAATGTAGTTTGTTCTTTTAATGACTGAAGAGCTTGCATATTTTCTTTAGACTTTGCAACAACCAAATCGCCAAGTTCTGTGGACACATTGTTTAACTTAGAAACTACACTCTCTGTTTTAATTTCTCGCTCTGTAATATCAGTAGCAATTTTAAGAACAGCGTCTACCCTCCGCTCTTCATTTAAGATGGGGATGTAGGTAGCTTCTAGCCAAATGAGTTTTCCATTTTTCCCTACTCTCTGTATCTTTTCTTGAAACTTCTTTCCAGCCCGTAAATTATTCCACAGTTCAACATACTCTTCGCTTTCTCTAAATTCCGCCGTACAAAATTGTTTATGCATCATATGACCTAATTCATTCACATCATAGTCTAATACCTGCGCAAAATTCTTATTTGCCCATATCACTTTGCCATTAATATCAAACTCTATCATGGCAAGATTCGTTTCAAGTGATGATAGCACAGCCGCTGAATCCAATACTTGTGTGCTTTTATTTATTGTAGTACTCATAAAGTACCCCCTCTTTTCTTATAGTCTAGTCTTCCTAGATGCCTTGGGAATGTGTGACAATAATACTATAATATTACTTGCAAGACAATGAAAATTAGCACTTTAAAAAAGAGGGTTGAATGGATAAGCAGAAAATTGTCTCTTATTTATGTCTACTACTTGATAACAAGCTCTCCTAAACCCTTCTCTTCATCTATATCCCTTAAGCGCAGAACCCCTCAAACCAATAGAGCGTCCTTATAATTTGACTACTATACCACCATTTTCGACAAATACACTTATCAAAATGACCATTATACTTTACAATCAATGGCAAGAGGTGAAATTTTATGAAAAGTCGTCTTAAGGAATTAAGAGCTCGGGATGGCTTGAACCAAACACAGCTCGCCAAACTGGCAAAAGTTTCTAGACAAACAATTAGTTTAATCGAACGCGAAGAGTTCATCCCTTCTCTCTTAATTGCCGTTCGTATTTCACGGATATTCCGGGAGCCTGTAGAAAATGTATTTTTCTTTGAGGAGGATGAATTATAAATGAAAATAATCAAGCAACTGTTGATCGGAGCCATAGTGGGATTTATTATAGCAATTAGCGCCCTGAACTTTTCTACCATTGATTTTTTACATTACGCAAAACCCGCCGTTATTTGCTTGTTTTCTCTAAACGTTATCCTGCTGGGATGGAGCTTGCTGTTATGCAAACAAATTAAACAGTTGCATAACACAGAGCTTACGGGTGAGGAAGAAGATGCCGCTGGGGAACTAAAATATAAAAAGTTTTCAGACTACTCCTTATTTGCTCAATCCAGTACCGTTTTATCGTTTTTAGCGTTAAGTTTCACCCTTGTTTGTAAAATGGATATAGTCTTGGTTATCCTATCAATTATTCTGTTGATTGTCGGTTATGCGTTTACTGCCTATATGATTCAGTTAATGAAATTTGTGTATCCCGATCGTGAGATCCCCCTCTTTCTGACACGCAGTTTTCGGAAAAGCTTTTGGAAATCTCTGATGAAGGGGAAAAACATATTATTATGCATGGTTTATATAAATCGTATAACTTATTAAGCATTGCGCTGACAGTTGCAATTGCAGCCGCTGTCATCTACTCCATGCTCTCACAGAATTCACAGTTGTTTTCCATCATCGCTATGTGTATTGTTTTACTCTTAGTACATGGAAAATATATCTTGACTATTCGCGACAAATAAAATTGAAAAAGGGCCTAGACTGTATCACCTTGCTCCTCTAGAGGACGAAGTAAAAACAAAGCTGGACTTCAAAATGAAGTCCAGCTTTTTAATCAAGATGTAAAAGGTTTCACCTCCCCTCTTTTCAAATGAACTCAACTCCTTCTTCGACAGGGCTCCGAATGAATCATTCAATTATTAAATGGAATAGTTCTCCTTTATTCTTCTCCATAATAACGGGCCTTTGTTTTAGCCATTCATTTAGGAACAATTTTATTAATTTTAAGTGGTTATTTTTAATCATTCCTTTTAACTGTGGAAAGGTCTCACCTGAACCTCCATCTAGCAGGTCACAGACATCCTTGTTTTTTGTATGTTTTCTTTTTAGAGAGAGACACTAACTATAATCAAGGTAGATACCCTCATTGCTTTATTCAAAATTGCTTTTGGTTAGCCGGGAACCTTCCCGGCTTCTATGGTTTCTCTTTATTTTGTAAATACATGTATAGACAATGCTTGCTCAATGTGTAATGTAAAACCAGCTGTTTGTATCTGTATTCAATTCAACATCCTATCTCAAGCTGGAGGCGATGTGGTTTGCTGAAATATATGGTCTTTTTTTGCACTCTTTTTATTGGTTGCTTTTCCATTGTATTGTCTGCAGATGCCCATATGAGCAGTCGTCAGGAATATGAGAAGTCAGGTCAAGCCATATGGGAAACGGCTACTAAAAAGAAAGTTGTAGCCATCACTTTTGACGATGGCCCAAGCCCAACCTACACTCCGCAAATACTGGATGTTTTGGCTAAGCATAGGGCAAAAGCCACTTTTTTTGTCACCGGGAAAAATGCAAATAAATATCCTGATGTTTTAAAAAGAACGGTGAAAGAAGGCCATGAGGTGGGCAACCATACGTATACCCATATTTATGACAGAAGCAAGAGCGTAAAAAAGTTAAAAAGAGAGATCGATTTAACCGCTCAAACGGTAAAAAAAATCACGGGCCAGGAAACCACACTTTATCGCCCTGTTGGAGGCATGTATAATGACTCCATCATGAACACAGCTGCTGACAAGAACCATCTTGTCGTCATGTGGTCTTGGCATCAGGATCCTAAAGATTGGCTTCGACTGCCTGCAAACAAAATTAGCAATCACGTGATTAAACATTTGCGGTCTGGCGATATTATTCTCCTTCACGATGCTGGCGGCAATCGCACTCAAACCATTCGGGCATTAGACAAGATACTGGATTATTTAGACAAATCCGGCTATCAATGTGTTACGGTTTCTGATTTAATATATCAATCTAAAGTGCTCGATCATGATACACTTCCTGGAGACCCCTCTGATGACTATTTCTCACATTCACTTAAAAATAGTTAAAAGAACCCCATACAATCTTTCGTCAACCCCCGGGTGCCGCCAGCCATGCTCGGGGTAATAATCGTGTGTTAGAGCATAGAAAAAAGCACCCTAAAGGGTGCTCAATGAAGGAATGTAAATATATCGATAATTTTACTATCAAATTGGACGCTCCATGCACTGTTTGTATCATTCTCCCCAGATAATAAAATTTCCTCACCTGATAAGAAGATGATCTTTAAAACTAATGGTTTGAAATGTCCAGCGTATAGGATATTTAATTTTGAAACCTTAAACAACTTATTATTAATTTGACACTTCCTATGGGGGTGACAGCTTCGCTGATTCTATCCCTTTTTAATAAAGATATTTTCGCCTGTTTTTGTTATTTACACATTTGCACTGTCCATAAATCCTTTTCCGATAACATCCCGCACATCATGGATGGCCACAAAACTTTCATCATCAATGGCTTTCACAATTTTCTTAAGCATCAGCACCTCTTGTTTATGAATAATGACATAAAGGATTTTTTTATCATCTTTCGTGTAATAGCCGTATCCTGTCAATACCGTGATGCCTCGATGTGTTTTTTGGTTAATTTTCTCAGCAATTTCTTCATGACTCTTCGAGATGATGGTGACCGCTTTTTTGTGATTCATTCCTTCCACAATAAAGTCCATAACTTTTGTTCCGACATAAAGCATGACAATCGTGACCATCAAACGCTCTGTTCCGATGATAAAGTATGAGGAAAATACTACAATTAGGTCAAAGAACAGCAACCCGTAGCTGATACTCCATCCGAAATATTTATTGGCAATGCGGGCAAGAATCGTGGACCCAGCTGTTGTCCCGCCTGTTCTAATCACCATCCCGATGCCGAGTCCTGCAAGAACGCCGCCAAATATCGCATTCACCAGCATATCCGATGCCTCTACCCGCCAATCATGGCTTATATGGAGAAAGAGAGAGTTAAAAATAACAGCAATAATCGTGTAAAGAACAGAGGTCTTGCTTAAAAATTTATAGCCAATCACAATTAAAAGGCTGTTTACCACGAGGGTTACAAGTCCAGGAGACCATTCGAACAAATAATAGAAGATAAGCGCAACCCCCGTTACTCCGCCTTCTCCAAGGTTAGTAGGAATGATAAGAACATTAATCGCCAAAGCAAAAATAAAGGACCCTACCATAATCGTTAAAATATCCAACAATCTTCTTTTCACATTAACACCTGCTTATATATTTTTGAAAAACAAACGGGCAGCTCTTTCGTTTTTGTAATAGAAACGAATAGCGCCCGCCTGTCTCTTTTAACTATCTATTCTTATATTCCTTGTATTCACTATAAAAAATCATTAGCTGTCCTATAAACCTCCTTTACTCTCTAGGAAGGTGAAAACTTTTTATCATTATACACTTATTGACTTCTATCTTTCTGCATTTATTTATTTTTTTTATAGGGATACGGAAACGATTCTGGATGTCAGGGGCCACCATAGGAGTAAATGCCGTGTAATCCATTTTGATCATTGCATTCAGGAAACTTTAAATCCTTGAAAATCAATAAACCTTTGCCTTCTCCATAGGAGAAGGCTTATTAAGAAAAATAGACTGAACAGCAAAAACCGATCAGTCTGTAAGTAATTATCTGGCTCAACTAAAGCGCCCGATTCTTGAAGACCATTTCATCCTCATTCCCAAAGAAAAAGCCCACCGTCGTTCAAAAAGATTTAATGTGATTTTTTACTTCCATAAATATTTTTAAGTTGTATACAAAAATTAGGATTTAACATAATTTCAAGCATGGCAATTATTTAAATTCGTATAAATTTGCTAAGTTAATTTTATTAACTCATTCATTTACTGAATTCATCAATTGAAAGAAGTATTCAGGTTGATGAGTCTTATGTAGGTTATACCAGGAATGTAATGTATCTGGTGCACATACATCTAGTTTTTTCAGTACTTCCATTGCGAATTCCAGAGGAGCTACTCCTGAGGCAGTAACCAAATTCTCATCGGATACCGCGGATCTTCCCTCATAAAATTTTTCTCCATTGTAATTAGGACAAACCATTTTCATATATTCCAAGTTATTACTTGTATGCTTTCTAGAATCTAGGTATCCCATGTTTGCGAGACCCTCCGTTGCACCGCAAATGGCAGCAACAATAGTGCCGAGTTCTAAAGCTTCACCAGTTTTTTGCAGGATAGATTGATGAAGCTCTTCTCCCCACGTGTTCCCTCCAGGTAAAATTAAAAGATCTTTCCTCTCAAGAGTACACTCATTAAGGGAAATATCTGGTTTTATGCTCAGTCCTCCCATCGTAGTAATCATTTCTTTATTCGCTCCTACTGTAACTACTTTTAAAGGCGCTACATCTTTTTTGAAATATCTCCCTGAGTGTAGTTCGGCAATTAAATATCCGTATTCCCAGTCTGACATTGTATTGAATACATAAAGATAAACTTTTGGGGTCTGCATCTAATAACACTCCAATCACAAGTAATATAGCTTATTATAAGATAACTTCCCTGACAGCTAATGTCAGGGAAGTTATCTTACTTGATGAAATTTTATTAATTCCGACAGAATGTCAATAAGCCGCTCCTTAAGGCTTATTGGCTGAATAACTTCGATAGATTGACCGTACGGTAAAAGTAAGTAAGGTACATATGTATGGAGGATATCTTTTTCAAGAAGAAATACTGCTTGATTTGAAGTTCGTTCTTGTAAATAATGTTCTAAAAACCAATGTCCGCAAACATCACTCAACGCCCTTGCCTCTCCATTTATAACCAAAGAAATAATCTCTTTCTTATTTTCTATCGTTGGAAGAAGGTTTTTCATAAAAACGTCACGTGCGGAAAGTTCTTCTGGTCGAGTAAATTTATTTTCGGTCAACATTAGATTTTCAATCCGCTCTATTTTAAAACTACGGATGTCATTCCTAAGGTGACAAAATCCAATCACATACCACTTATTATTCCAATAAATCATTCTGTATGGATCAACCAACCTGTACTTTGATTGCTCTTCGCCACTTCTGTTGTATAGAATTTTCACAGAGTATCCGTCAGCTACGGCCTGCTCCAAGTCCTTTAACAAAGGTTCCATAGAAAGCGAACTTAATCGACGTATTACTTCAAGACTGGTTACATGTTGGTTTATTTTTGTCTCTTGCTCTTGATTTGAATATTTGCTTAGCTTTGAAATAGCCCTTTTTAGTGCTTCACCTCCATAATATCCGGCTTCTTCTGCAAAAATAGCAGCATGACATAGGGCGGTTTGCTCCTCAAAATCAAAAAAAAGAGGAGCTTCAAGAAAATTGTTCAATAAAGTATATCCACCGTTATGGCCTGTGTCTGAAATGATAGGTACGCCACTTGTTGAAAGTGTATCAATATAACGGTACACCGTTCTTATATTCATCTCTAGCTTTTCTGAAATTTGTTTTGCAGTAACTTTTTTACCTGAACTAAGCATCCATAGAATTGCTAGTAGATTGTCACTTTTAGGCATATACATCCACCTCTATACGGAATTGATTATGTAAGTTTATGTTCGTTAATTAATAATGAGTGAGTTCCACTGTATTTATTATTTAAATTCAACTTATTTCCTTGGATTGCTAGTATATCTTGATAGTTCAAATGGAATTCTTCACAATCCGTTTTCAAATCCATCAACCGGGTTACCCCACAACCTGGCCCTTAGCAAAGAAAGATGAATGGAGTTTTACCTTATCACAACAAAAAAGAAAAATCCTGATTTAACGCAGGATTTTTCTCAACCTTTGTTTCAAATCTCCAATGCTCAGATGGTCCAAGCGCTGCAGCAAGATGATATGTTATAGCCACTCGCTGCTTTTTATACTATTTTCTAAAATAAAGGAGGGTTCCAAACAATCAAGCAGTTGCAACCTGCCTTAAAGTTTTAGTGCCCTTGATTTTTCTGTTAGGCTGTGTATTAAGTTTTTATATTTTCCACATTATAGATCGTTCTAGCGGAGTGAAGAAGTCGAATTTTTTCATGTGATATAGTGAATTTTTATTTACACGTAGGGAAACATCTTATTTAAATAGTAGTTTACAGAATAAGCGACCATGCTATGTCCTTTTGGCGTCCAATGGAAGCCTAGCAGCGGATCAACTAACCCGCTTTTTGAAATCTTTGTATCTGTCGCATTTCCAGCTTTCAATACGGCATTCGCATAGTTATCTACGAGTTGAACCTTGTGTACCTTTGCCACTTTTCGGATCACATCGTTATAGCTGTTCTCCCATTTGCGTAGGCCGCCCTTATCAGCGTATAATGCTCTCACTTTAGGATTGCTTGCTGAATGGAATTGATAATATACTCCCTCATTCACAGGCAGATTAGTCATCAATATGACTTTAGCAGGTCTTTCTTTTAACTGTAAGACCATGCTGGCAAGATTTCTTTCAAACTGAGCCTTACTAACTTGTGGTTGTCCAGTTTTAGGGTTAATCAATGCATCGTTTAGTCCAAACATAATTACAACAACTGCTGGATTTAGGTCTAGCACATCTTTCTTAAATCTCTTTATGGCTTGATCTGTTGTATTTCCGCTTACGCCTTTATTGATCACACCTGCAACGTTAGGCCAGTTGCGATCAGGATAATCCGGGAACTCTTTCGGCAAATATGATCCAGACGTGTTACTGTCCCCAAAAGCAACGACTCTATCAGTTTTGATTGTAGCCGCCTCTATATTAAATGACACGCCGGAGATGAGGAGTCCGGCTGCCGCAATCCCAGATACCAACAATTTTTTAATCTTGTTCATTTTAATAACCCCCACTCTATGTACACACTTATTATACCATTTACTTCCTTACTTGGAAGAATAAAACGGAATAGTGGAACCTCACTTTTTTCACCGAACTACAATGACTTAGAACAACCGAACTGTTCGTCAATGTCTCGCAGCGTTACTCCTCGTTTCCACTGGATGCCAAATAAATGAATCGAACCTAGAAAAATATCCTGCTCAAAAGCACTCTAACTCGGAAAATAGGGTTACTATCAAAACTGAGAAAGCTAAGTACCCAGCTGCAGTGAAGGCGATCACTGTCGAGATCTATAATGAAAGTGATAAAGAATACATGACAGGTGCTCACGTGTTTCTTGTAAAAAAGGTAGACGGTATATGGCGCAAGGTGCCAATGAAAGCAAAAGGCTTCACAGAGCAAGGAATGATTCATCCTCCAAATGAAGTATCATCCTTAAGCCTTAATGTTGATGATCTAAATTACGAGCTTACACCGGGTGAATACCAAGCTCTTATAGGCGCACTTGCTGCTCCATTTAAAATTGTAGAATGAGAAAGGAAAAGGCTTGATCTGTGACTCCATTAAAGTACTACGCCATAAAAGTACATTCATAAGTTATATGTGTATTTTATAGAAAAAGGGGTACCAAGTTATTAAGCTTTCTCATCTAATATCTAGCACTGAGCTTTCTTTATTTGGTTTGAATAAGGAAAACCCGGTGGGAGGTGATTACATGAGAAAAGTTCATGGCATAAAGAATTTAATCGCTTATTTAGAATTCGTGGATTTTCCACTTACGGAAGAACAGGTCAACGATCTATTATTAAAAAAGGAACTTCCTCACCTCAGACCTTTAAAACACCTCATTGTTTTTAATTTAGATCACATTGACTGGTGGATCAGCCAGCAGCGATTAAAGCCATAGATGAATACTGCCCTGCTACTAAGCAGGGTATTTATCATGAGCTGTTCATTCTCAATTTCGTGTAATTTTATTTGATCCTCGCTCTACTCTCTATTTGTTTTAAGAACGCGCATACACTTATTGAAACCTTTCCTACTATCCAATTGCTGCAAGTCATTAAGCTTTCCATATTTTTTGGCCAACCATGGATCTTCGCTAGCCTTTCACAAATACGACAGATCAAAGACAACTACATAAAATGCTCCATCGTTAATAGCCGATTTCGAAATTCTGCTATAATGTCTAGTTTGATTTATACTATCCGTTCATCGCATAATGTATCGGTAAATTCTCGATTATCCATCTACATAACATCTGCATGTTGCTTCTCAAACCAAAACAAGCAATGTCTACAACAATCATTTAAAATAAGTTGCATACCCTCCCCTCCTTCGTATGTTTTATGAACTGCGTAACAGCATGTAATCTAAGCATTTTCCGTTAAAATTTAGAAAAAGAGTGCCAGAGGATGAATGACCTTTTAGTACACTATTCGTGTGCTTTTTGTAATGTTTCACACCGCTTATGTCCACTATTCCTCAATCTTCATGTTCAATTGCTTCCCTAGATACTTACACTTGGAACACTGCTTCATCAGTATGATCTCTGAGCGTATTTCTGATTTTCGCCCCTTCCTTTCGTCTATCCCTCTTCACGTCGTTAAACCAATCATCCCTTTACTAAAAAATAATCGCTAATTCGTCTTCGTTGTTCTGTTCAATTGATACAATCTTCACCAATGACTCCCCAGGTCACGAAATACAAGAGAGACTAGGTTATGCCCCTAGCTTTATCTGCGCAAAATCAGGCATATAAACCCAATAAACTATCTCCCCTCTAGACCTTTTGTCGTTATTTGACGAAAAAATGATCTGGAATCCCCAATTAAGTTGTAGGAAAATGGAAGAAAGTACATTTCATCTTTTATGTGTAAAGTTTAGATAGAATTGCTAAAAAATTAGCTGGAGTGCAATAAAGATGATTGGATTTTTAAGAGGTAACTACACATGAATTAAAGGAGCCGATTTATTATGAATCGTATTGCTACAGTAATCTTATCTTCGTCCCTAATATTAGGAGTTTCAGCCGTCACTCCTTCCACTGTGGATGCAGCGGCAAAATCTTACAAAAACTGTACGGAACTAAACAAATCCTATCAAGGTGGAGTCGCCAAAGACGCCAAGGTAAAAAATAAAGGCGGCAAAACTAAGTATAAGCCCACAGTATCTGCAGCCCTTTATAAGTCAAATTCAAAGCTTGACAGAGATAAAGATGGCATTGCTTGCGAGAGATGAGTAAACTTTAACACTATTTCCTCTGTTCTTATAATCTATAGAGAGGATAACAACCCGCTGAAGATCTAACTAGTCAGCGGGTTCTCTTATTTTATTTGGGTAAGATTCTCTCTCAATAAAAATTCCACTGTCACATTCACTACAAATACTGGCTGTTCCATTTAAACCAAGTGCTCTTCCATTCTTCAATTCGCCGATTTTTGTTCACTTGTTTGTTATTTTTTGTTATAGCGCATACTTTCACATATAGTATAATTTTTTACATTAAACAAACTTTTGCCACATAAAGGGGATAAGAAGTAATAATGATTTCTTTTTTGCTAACTTTAAAACGATTTTTAAAAGCCCTAAAACATGCTTTTAAATTGAAGAACTTTCAAGTGCTTTTCACTTTAGTGTTGATTTTTTTACTATCGGGAACGATCTTTTATGTTAAGCAAGAAGGGTTAAGTATAATAGAAGCTCTTTATTTTTGCGTTGTGACGCTCAGTACAGTTGGCCATCCTAATTTTGAGCCTCAAACAGCGTTTGGCAAGGTGTTTACAATCGTTTATATTTTAGCTGGTACCGGTTTGTTTGTTGGGCTGATAGTGTATCTTGCCTATGCCATGATTAAACAACCGGAAGATGAAAAGCAAACGATCAAATAACAACCACAGCAAGACAGATCGTTGTGGTTATTATCAGTTGTGCAGGTGCTACTGCTAATCATACAGGCGCAGGAAATAAAGAAACATACAGATTCATCCGCTACTCTTCTTGAACAAGCTTTACCTCATCATATCCACAATTATGACAATACATTACATGGGGACAAATCTGATCTCTCGCTGTGTTCGGATAGCCGTCCCCATCTTTACTGTTTCTTCATCGTTATAATGGCCGTATGGATCTAAAAAATCGGATACTTTGCCCGAATCATCTAATTGGGAACCGCAATCCGGGCAATACAATTCCAATTCTTTAAATGAATTACACAACGGACACTGTTTCATTTATATCACCTCTTTTAGCTTCCAAATTTAGTATTCATTTTCCTCTAGATAATATGTGCAATATAAGCAAATGATAAATACAATATAGCGGATAAACTTCCGATTTATTCGTTCACTCTAGTCTTTCCTCAATCTGTTAAAGCAGTAAATCCTCTTCCGATGCATTAAAGAAACAAATGGAAGAATGTTCTTATAGGACTCTTGCTTAAAACGGTAAAACCGAGTACATAAGACTGTTTTACTCCAAAAATAAAACACCCTTTTAGGATGCTTCGTTGTTCATTTCTATTCAAATTCTCCTGTATACCCAAGTATTCAACTTCCTTTGAAGTCCTCTGTCTTTTCTTCCTTAAGCTGTTCCTATAAAACTGTGCCAGCCTCAAGTCATTTTTCTTTATTCATACTCGCTGTCTCTACCTTCAGACACTGTCCAGTTCCATTCAATGTTTGCGTAAGTCCTTATTTTATTCCTCCGAAAAGCCCTGCCTATGATAGTTCAGTCGGCTTTCCTCTGGAAAATGCGATGTATCTCGTTCCCTGGAAAGTTAGAGTTCCTATATCGCCCTCTGCCATCAGTCCATATTCCTTGCCTGGAACACGAAACTCTGATCGATCGCCACTCTCAAATTCAAATGTAACGAAGTAAGTCGTAGAGGAACTGTTAGAGTAAGTATTCTCATCATATGACTGATTATGTCTTGTAACATTTATTCGTTTAGCCTTCACGCTTGCTGGAACAGACAAACGGGGAGAATGCTCATTTTTATTCCATTGGCTAAGCCCTCTGAATCCGTTAACTATAATGCCGATAAGAGCGACCGCAAAAATCAGCCCTATAACAACAGGAACAGCCGTGAATAACCAATCTCCATTTCCTTCAAGAGTATACATGACACCGTCCTCCTTATTCTGTTAACACAATTATACGAAGAAATTCAAAGAAAGTTCCCCATTGTTTATAGTTTTTCTACTGGCGACGGTTAATTGTAGCAATAGCAGCAAGGATGAAAAGATCATCTTAGCAACAGGTGAATAAAGTTAATCATCCATCATAAATAACCGGGAGGAGATTAAAGGTTGTGTCAATTAGAAAACTCGAACTTTACTTGCTAATTTATGAGCCTAGTAGCATTTCCCTTTTCCCGAGCAACTCTGTTATACTTTAACACTTCACTCTATTCACCTATAAATTTCAACCAGCCACTTCCTCTTCTTATACCTTTGTCACACCCCTAAGTCCCTATTCATTGGAGATGGAAGTACGGTTTAGTTCTCTGCAACATTCTTTCCGGAGAGGCTTCCTTTTAACATAGTTTATTGATCCATTTGACTTGCTCTATATAACATAGACCATACTTCTTCCCTTGTCACCGGCCGTTGTGGGTAAGTACCATCGGATATGCCCTTTTCTTTAACCCACTTCTGGGCTTCTCTGAAGCGCGGGGATGCAGCCGCATCTTTTTTGTATTCCACGTTTGGTTCCTCCTTTTCTGTATCTTTGTTATTTTCCTTTAACTCTTTCAACAGTTCCTCTATCTTAGCCAGCGTCTTTTCACCTGCGATACCATCGGCTTGGAGTCCAGTACGTCTTTGCAAAACCATCACGGCATTAGCGGTAGCGTTGTCATAAATCCCATCCACACCGCCTGTATCGTAACCAAGCTTAACAAGTTTTCCTTGCAATTCTTTTACCTTGTTGCCTCGGTCTCCTTGTTCAAGATAAGATTTTTCAGGAGGTGTGTAGCTGCCAGATGGCGGCGGCTTCTTTCCTGATCGGAGCTCTGCAAGAGATAAGCCAAATGTTAGCTGAAAATGCGGAGGATCCTTAAAACTGCGAAAATCTCCTCCCCATTCAAGTCCGAGTGATTTACCTAATTGCCCCACTTGATACCAGTCTTTTTTCCCGTCTTTATTGGTATCAACATTTTCGTTCCAATATACGGCTGTCCCATCCGACGACGCAATAACAAAATCGAAAGCCAATCCAAAGTTATGGTAAGAGTAGCCCCCCTTGGCATTTGTAACAATCTCCCCCGGTTTCTCACGTCCTTGTGCATATAATTCATTTTGCTCAGCAATCGTTCGCAATCCTTGAGTAATAAGGATATAGATTCCTTTACTATGCGCTTGTCTAATAAGCTCCCTCGCTTTCTCTGCGAGCAACGGATGAACATCTTTCAAGCGCCGATCCGCTTTTGCTAATAGTTCATTTACGTTCATTTTAACCCTCCCAGTTTTAAAATTTTTCACTTCAATGAACCTTGCATGTAATATTACTATTCTTCTAGTGGACAATTCGTGTCGGCGTTTTAGCAATAACTGGAAAGGCATTTCGCTCAATTTTCTAATCAACTGAAAATGGCAGGGTGTATCGTATAATGTAGATTCTTAGACAATCACTAGATCAAAAAAGAATGATTGTCCCATCATTTATTTGATTCATTAGTGATAGAGATCCTCCCCTCTATATAACTAGGAAAAATTAGGCTTCCATACATTTGCGGGAAATCAACTTTCCCATAGCAAATACAGCCTGACTGGTGAGCTTTATCTGAAAATACTTCTTTGTGTATGGTCGACGGCTATTCTCATTCCGGAGAGAATACTGATCTATATTATGTAAGGAAGGATATACCCACTCATTTATTGATCATTGCTCATGATGAAAGAATGATGAATACAGGTATAAATCCTAAAACCAATAAATTTTCAACTAATGATGATATGTATTTTAACCATCCAGGAGCCAGATTAAGAAACTGAAAAAAACATTGGCAATAAAAAACCCCGCTTATAAGCGAGGTTTTTATTTTTAAGTCTCCCAAGAGATTCCAGTCTCTTAATCGATGGTTTGTTGGCAATTATATAATTATTCTTTTGGAGAATGCGGAGTAAAATAACAAAAGCAGCATTGGTGATGCATCGAAGATTTAGCTTGATAGAGAGCCAGATCGGCATATTCCAAAAGTTTATCTATATCCTGGCCTTGTTCTGGATAAAGGCTGATACCTATGCTTGCACGAATAGAAATATGACTATCCTTTACGAGGAAGGATGTATCGAATACTGCTTTTACTTGATTCATCTTTTCTTCTAGGTGATCATCCTGTTCTATTAACAATAAAAACTCATCACCGCTTAAATGGAAGGCATCAATGCCGTACTCTGCTAGCGCTTCTAAGCGTTTAGCTGTCTCAATGAGAAACCGGTCTCCCGCCGAATGTCCAAATAGATCATTTATCCCTTTAAACTCATCAATATCAATCAAAGCGATTCCCAAGCTGTTTCCAGCTTGTTGGGCACGTTTCATATATGATTCTATTGACATATAAAACATACGACGATTAGGCAGCTTTGTCAGCTCATGGTGTAACGCTAAATACTTCCATTTTTCCAGTTCGTCCTTCATGGATTCCTCACTTTCAACTAACTTCTTCTGCTGATTATCCATAGAGATCTTCCTCTCTTTGTTTCCCTGACTTATTTCATTTTATAACTCCATTCTTACACTCCTCTCTCTTTTCTCTTACAATAAACTTATCTGAAAGGAAAAAGAGAGGAATAACTATAATTTAAGCGATTTAGCAAATGGGAATCATTGATAATGTTTTCGTCAATATCGCTTTCCTTGCTATTCATCTACTAGGAATTAATGGGTTTGGTTAACCTGCACTGGTTCAGGAGGAAAAGCTTGATGTCCAAATTGTGTGTGTCACCGCTCATCAATAGTGAAATTCAGGAGTTTAACCTTGATTATCTCACGTAGCATGGAACGGCCCTCTCAAAAAATGAGCCGTCTAAAAGCCAAACTGCATCCATAAAAAAGCGATGGCTACTATATATAGTAGCCATCGCTTCATTAAGCCTCTTAATATGTATAATCGTTAGCCAGCCAGCCATGCGGCAACCAACACGGTCGATGAACAACCACCGCATTAGCCGTTCTCATGGATTTTATCGAACGTATGAACTATGAATCTTTAGCTTTGAATAGTAAGAAGTTTGATTCCTGAACTCTAAGGGCTGAGCTTTGAGCTTTGAACTTTTATCCAAGTATGCGATAGCTTCGCATGACTAAATGTTTTAGATAATCTCATTATGATAAAAGTTAGCGGCTGTAAGGTCGAAGCCGCTGGCACCTGTTCAGTTTTATTGATTTTCGGCTAACTAACCATCTCTATTTACTCAGGAATTTCAATTTCTGTCAATGTGTTGGATGTCGATAGCACAAAATCGACTTCTGTTAAATACTCATCAATCTTTTGTTCTAATCTTTCATATTCCTGTCGCAGCTTCAACGGGTCAACGATTTTCGCCTCATGTTTTTCCCGATAACTTTTGGTCAGCTCATTGCTTTCCTCTGCTTTTAATTTCGCTTCGCGACCATACAATACTTCCAATTGGCGATCTAACTGTTGTTTTACTTCATCATTGATATCTTCTACCTGGTCGGTAACCAGTGAAAATTCTTGTTTCATTTTTCGGAGAAGCTGCTGTTCGTATTGAATAGATGTTTTCCGTTCAATAGCTTCTGCTACTGTATACTGATTGCCCGCAATTTCAACTTGCGTCATAGCATTAGATAAAACAATCGCAGATTTAATAGCATTTCGGCGCTTAATCAAATCAAGTGTGGATTGATAAGCCGATTTGGCTTTATCTTCAAACTCTTTATTCGTAGCAAATCCGCTAACAGGCTTATTGCCCACAGCATAACTAATAAAAGGAGTTTGATTCATTGTTGTTTGAATGCGTTTATCTAACAGTTTTAGCTCTGCCAGGGCTCTCGTAATTGATATCTTCATAGATTGAACAGCCTCCATTACTCATTCTCTTCCTAAGAATAACATAAGCCAAGAGTTAGAAGCTCCTTAATTGATTCTATTTCTCTTTTTATTTACCAAAATAGTGCATTTCTATGTAAAGGAACTTAATCTAAAGCTTATAAAGCGTTTATTCGATAAAAAATCTTACTAATGAAGAAGGAGTAGAGAAAAACGAATGATTCCTTTCCTATCTTATAGGAACATACAGGTCAACCTTGCATTTTCCTTCTGGATCTTCCGCTGGGTTGTTTAAATTAAATTCCAGGTTATGCCTCTCATAATCTGCCTGATAGACACTTCGCGGCAGCCAATCCTCAAACATGTATTGATACGCGGCATTCAATTTCTCGGGCGCATCACAAAATGAATATACTGCATATACCCCTCCCGCTAATTTCCTAAATTGCACTTGTTTATGTTTCTCTGTTTCAAAGTCTTGAGGAATGGTTACACACGCATCATGACGACAGCTGTGGCTCTCAACTATACTCGGATTATCTAAGGAGATTCCTATGAAAGACTGCTTCGGCGGAAAAAGCCCATTATTCGCTGCCCAATCGATCAACTTTCCCCAGTGTTCCTGCGGTTCAAAATAACTTCCCGTACGCCTAATAAACGCCACATCAAATCCCGGTAATTCTTTAATTTTTATGTTCATTTTTCTCTCCGATCAAACTAGAATAGGTAAATAAGTTCATTCTCTATATATTCCTCGCTTTATTTATGAATCCTTTATTTTCCTATTTACCTTTTTTGTTATTAGACAATTCAGTTTTTTTCTTTGAAACGATTATCTCTTATGGTAAAATTTCGGAATAAAGGTGTGATCAATAAATCCTGCTAAATGACTAGGTAGAGTGAACAGGTACCTCACATCTGTATTTACGGTTTAACTATAGGAGGCTATATAATGATAGATTTGCGCAGTGATACGGTAACAAAACCAAGCGAAAAAATGAGAAAAGCCATGTATGAAGCCGAGATAGGAGATGACGTCTACGGCGAGGATCCAACAGTCAATAAATTAGAAGAGCTTGCTGCGGAGATGCTTGGAAAAGAAGCGGCTTTATTTGTCACAAGTGGCACGCAGGGAAATCAAATTGCCGGCTTGGTACATTGTAAGCCTGGAGAAGAAGTGATATTAGAAGCTCAATCACACATATTCCTCTACGAAGCCGCTGCCATGTCAGCATTTGCTGGTGTGCAAACCAAAACATTAGTTGGGGAACGTGGAGCTATGAAGCCAAGTGATGTGAAAGCAGCTATCCGAGAGGACGATATCCACCAACCCGAAACAGGACTGATTTGTATAGAAAACACACACAACAAAGCTGGTGGGGCTGTTGTTCCGCTTAAAATCATGGAAGAAATCTATCAAATTGCCCAAAGAAACGGCGTGCCTGTTCACTTAGATGGTGCCAGATTGTTTAATGCTTCCGTTGCTTCCGGAATTCCAGCAAAAGAATTTGCTAAACACACCGATACAGTCCAATTTTGCTTATCTAAAGGATTAGGCGCACCAGTTGGTTCAATTATTGCTGGTTCCTCTCGTTTCATCTCCAAAGCACGGAAGTGGCGCAAGCGCTTAGGCGGCGGTCTCCGGCAGGCTGGAGTTCTGGCTGCACCTGGTATGATCGCCCTTCAAGAAAACATCGAGCGCCTTCATGAAGACCATGAAAATGCCAGGCATCTTGCTGAAGGTCTTCATAGTATTGAAGGAATCACACTAGAAAACAAGGTCGAAACGAATATTGTGCTAGTTAATATTGCTCGTTCTAACCAAACAACAGAGATCTTCTTAAATGAATTAAAAAGGAATGGCGTCTTGGCTGGAGAGTTCGGCCCCCATTTGATTAGATTTGTGACGAACAATGGTGTTACCAGAACAGATATTGATAAGGCATTATTGACTATCCAAAGAACAGTAAATGTTCAACCTATTTAATGATTGCAGAGAGAGGTCTATTATTTTCTTTGATTGAAAGCTTGATCATTCATGCTAAAGCAACCAACAGTTCGCCCAAACTGTTGGTTGCTTCTTTTTCTCTTAAAATTGTACGTATCGGTTGAGAATTTTAATTATTCCCCGATCTCAATTACACAAGCTTTTTCACGCGAATACTCAAGAATCGAATCTGTGCCATATCCGCTTTCTTTAAAACCGCCAAACGGCAGGTCGGCTCCTACTCTTGAATAAGTGTTTACCCATACATTTCCGGATTCTATTTTCCGAATCATCCGATGGGCAAGATTAAGATTCCTTGTCCACACTCCCGCCCCTAGGCCAAAGCAGGTATCATTTGCTATTGCCGCAGCCTCTTCTTCTGTTTCAAAAGGCATAACAACCGCTACCGGACCGAAAATTTCCTCTTGGCAGATACGCAACGAGTTACTGTTCACTTTAAACAAAGTAGGTTCCACCCAGTAACCGCCGGAGAGCTCAGGCTTGTCTGGAAGAATAGTCTCCCCTCCATGGCGACCGCCACAAACTATTTCCCCCCCTTCTTCTAATCCCAGCTCGATATAAGAACGGATTTTTTCGTATTGATCCAGGCTTGAAAGAGGACCCATTGTATTTTTCAGATCCATGGGGTCACCTACGCTTATCGTACTTTTAATTCTTTCCGCTATTCGATTGATCATTTCATTGAATATAGAACGTTGAATGAGAATTCTTGAGCCAGCTGTGCATCTTTGTCCAGCGTTACTCGTGTAGATGCCATGAATGACTCCATCGACCGCTTTATCAAGATCCGCGTCTTCAAACACAATATTCGGTGATTTCCCGCCTAATTCAAAAATAGCTGGTTTGGGATGTGGGGCACTTGCACGAAGGATGGCACCAGCAGTTGTCCCGGAGCCTGTCATGCTTACTTTGTTCACCCCACGATTAGCTACTAAAGCATCCCCTATGTCTCTCCCCAATCCGGAAATAACATTAAGCACACCCGGAGGAAGAATTTTACCCAGCAATTCACCATACCGCAATGAGGAAACAGAAGCCTGCTGAGACGGTTTAATAATGACCGTATTGCCCGCAGCGAGAGCATAAGCGGCTTTTATTGTGAATGTAAAAAGCGGCGCATTCCATGGCAGGATTCCTACTACAACTCCAAATGGTTCTCTCAAGGTATATCCGATGCTAGTTGGTCCCATTTGAACCGTTTTTCCCTGGCTACCATCTTTGCAAGCTCCTGCCGCGTCATACCAGACTGATTTGATAGCTTCAGCTAGATAAGGTGCGACGGCGATCACTTCTCCGTTATCTCTAGTCTCCAGCGTTGTTAATTCTTCATCATGCAACGAAATAGAATCGCCGATACGTCTTAAATAACCTGAACGTTCTTCAGCAGAAAGTGCCGACCAGGCAGGAAAGGCTTGACGTGCTGCTGCAACAACGGTTTCTACATCCTCTTGTTGGCTTAATGGAATCTTAGCCCAAGCTTCTCCTGTAGAAGGTTCAATACTATCCATTGTATTTCCAGAAGAGGCTGACATTAACTGGCCATTGATAAAGTTCTGGTACTGCTTTAATTCTTGCTTTGTCGTCAATGTAATCCCACCTTTTTTAGAATATTAAACTACTTTCAACTAGCCATCTTTCACTTTCCATTTATCTTTCTATCTAACTCTCTAGTGGAATGACAAGGTTATGCTAGTATGGATTTTTCGAGGATTTCTACAATATCCAATGTTTGAATACTGCCCTCTTTCTCCATCGCTTTTGTGCCGTCGCTTAACATCGTCAGGCAATACGGACATCCACTGCCTATAACACTCGGATTTACAGCCAGGGCCTGCTGTGTCCGTGCTACATTTACCCGCTGTCCGGTATCTTCTTCCATCCACATCATGCCTCCGCCTGCCCCACAGCACATAGCTGTTTCACGATTGCGCTCCATCTCCGCAACTTTTACTCCAGGTATGCACTTCAGGATTTCTCGCGGCGGATCATAGACATTGTTATAACGGCCCAAGTAACAAGAATCGTGATAGACAACCGTTTCGTTCACTTCGTATTTCGGAACAAGCTTGCCCTCTTTGATCAGTTTAAATAGAAGATCCGTGTGGTGATAGACTTCGACATTTTCAAGTCCAAACTCTGGATACTCATGTTTGAATATGTTGCAGGCATGCGGGTCAATGGTTACAATTTTTCTTACATTGTGCTTCTGAAATGTTTCAATGTTAGCCCTGGCCAGCTCTTGGAATAAAAATTCATTGCCAATCCGGCGGGGAGTATCTCCGGAATTTTTTTCCTTATTGCCCAAAATGGCAAATCTCACACCCGCTACATTTAGTAATTTGGCAAAGGATTGAACAATCTTTTGGCTGCGATTATCATAAGAGCCCATCGATCCCACAAAGAATAAGTATTCAAATTCTTCTCCTTTTTTCTCTAGCTCCTTAATGGTCGGCACTTCAATATCTTCACGTCCGGCCCGCCAGTTCTCCCGTTCTTTGCGATTGATTCCCCAAGGATTGCCCTGGCGTTCAATGTTAGTAATTGCACGCTGGGCATCCGCATCCATTTTGCCTTCCGTTAATACGAGATAACGGCGAAGATCAATAATTTTATCTACATGCTCATTCATAACCGGGCACTGATCTTCACAATTTCGGCAAGTTGTACAAGCCCAGATTTCCTCCTCTGTAATCACGTCCCCGATCAGGCTTGGATTGTAATCAAGAGCGACGGCGGTTTCTTGAAGCGTAGTCACTTTAGCCATTGCGGCGAGCTGATTTCCTTGCGTATTAGCAAAAGCAAATCCTGGTACCCATGGCGATTGAGAAGTTACTGCAGCGCCTGTGTTGGTCAGATGATCCCGCAGCTTCACGATTAGATCCATTGGTGAAAGCATCTTTCCTGTACCGGCTGCTGGACACATATTCGTACAGCGTCCGCATTCTACACAAGCATACAAGTCAATAAGTTGATTTTGTGTGAAGTCCTGAATTCTGCCAACACCGAACGTTTCTTGTGATTCATCCTCAAAGTCAATGGCTGCCAGCTTTCCAGGCGGAGTTAACCGGCTGAAAAACACGTTGGCTGGCCCAGCGATTAAGTGAGCATGCTTAGATTGAGGAACATAGACGAGAAAAGACAATAGCGCCAGCAAATGAATCCACCAGGAAACATAAAATAGTGCCATGGCAGCGGGCTCACTCAGCCAGCTAAAAACACCAGCAACAACAGAAGCTACCGGTTCAGTTAACGGCGGCGCATGCCCGTGCCAAATGATAGCCATGCCATTGCCGAACAGAACGGAAAGCATGAGTGTCCCGATAAAAATTAACACAAGCCCGGCCTTCAACCCACGTTTCAAACGTACGAGTTTTTCAATATACCGGCGATAGAACGCCCAGACAACAGCTATCAAAATCATTAATGTGACAGCTTCCTGAAAGAATGTAAAGAAAGGATAAACCGGACCGAGCGGAAGATGAGCACCCGGCACAAGCCCCTTTATGATAAAATCAATCGCCCCTAGTTGGACAAGGAGGAAACCATAAAACATCATGACATGAATGATTCCGCTCTTCTTATCCTTTAATAGCTTTTTCTGGCCAAAAACGTTAATTTTCACTAAATCGAGCCGTTCTTTAAACCTGCGGTCAAACTCCTGCTTGCGGCCTAACTTGATATATTCATAACGAGTCTTCACCAGATATAGAAACAAGTAAAGGGCGTAACCTGTCACTAAAAGAAAGGCGATGGTATTGATGATTAATAGATTCATTATGGTCACTTCCTTTTATTGTGATAGCGCCCCTTTGCTTACTGCTTGACTGCAGCAAACTCTTCAATTAACATCGGAACGACTTCAAATAGATCACCGACAATGCCGTAGTCGGCTACTTGGAAAATGCTCGCTTCCGGATCTTTATTGATCGCCACAATCACTTTTGAATTGGACATGCCTGCCAGATGCTGAATCGCTCCAGAGATTCCGCAAGCAATATATAGATCTGGAGTTACCACCTTTCCCGTCTGACCAATTTGCAGTGAATAATCACAGTACTCGGCATCACATGCTCCACGAGAAGCACCAACCGCACCACCCAGAACCTTGGCAAGTTCTTTTAATGGTTCAAATCCCTCTTTACTTTTCACTCCGCGTCCACCAGCGACAATGACTTTTGCTTCTGAAAGGTCGACCCCTTCACTCGCTTTTCTCACCACCTCTTTGATGACGGTGCGTATCGTCTGAACCTCAACATCTAAGGAAGAGACTTCTCCAGAACGAGACTCATCCTTTGCTAACGGTTCAATATTGTTCGGACGAAGCGTTGCAAAAACAAGGCCATCTATAATAATTTTCTTTTCAAATGCCTTTCCCGAATAAATGGGCCGAGTGAAAACAAGCGTTCCGTCGATTTCTTCCACACCTGTGGCATCAGAAATCAAACCAGACGCAAGTTTACTGGCGATCCTTGGTGCCAAGTCTTTCCCCAGTGCGGTATGGCCAAAGATTAATCCGTCTGGATTTTCTTGGTCGATGACAGCCATTATTGCCTGGGAAAAGCCATCGGGTGTGTAGTGCTTTAATTGATCGCTTTCTACAGTTACAATCCGATCTGCACCATATTGGATAAGTTCACTTCCTAATGGCTGAACAGCTTCACCGATCAAGATCCCTACTACTTCTCCATCCCCTGCAGCGATCTTGGCTGCATGAATCGCTTCAAATGAGACATTTCTTAAAGCTCCGTCGCGCACTTCTCCTAATACGAGAATTTTTCTGCTCATCTTAAAAACCTCCTATGCCATGTTTTTTTTGATGATCTGTTTTGCCATTACAGCTTATTTTTATTAAACGACTTTCGCTTCGTTACGCAGCAGGTGAACGAGCTCAGTTACCTGCTCATTCAATTCACCGCTTAATACTTTTCCTGCCTCTTTTTTCGCCGGTAAAAAAATTTCAATGGTTTTAGTTTTCGGTTCCACGTCCTCTTCATCAAGGTCAAGATCATCCAGCTCCAATTCTTCTAATGGCTTTTTCTTTGCTTTCATAATTCCCGGTAAGGAAGGGTAACGTGGTTCATTTAAGCCTTGCTGGGCAGTGACTAGCAGCGGCAAAGAGGCTTCAATTGTTTCAGAATCACCTTCCACATCGCGAACAATCGTTACATTCTGACCATCCATCTCAAGGTCTGTAATCGTTGTTACAGCAGGGATTCCCAACATTTCTGCTACACGAGGGCCCACTTGGCCAGAGCCGCTGTCAATAGCTACATTGCCGGCGATGATTAAATCGGCCTGTTTATCTTTTAAATATTCAGCGATAATTTTAGCTGTTGTATATTGATCGCCATTTTCAACGTCATCCTCACTATTAATTAATACCGCTTTATCCGCTCCCATGGCTAAAGCCGTTCGCAGCTGCTTCTCCGCTTCCTCGCACCCGACGGAAACAACTGTCACTTCCCCTCCTTGAACGTCACGCACTTGTATCGCTTCTTCCACCGCATACTCATCGTACGGATTAATAATAAATTCCGCTCCTTCTTCACTGATTTCCCCGTTTGACAGATTGATTTTTTCTTCTGTATCAAATGTTCTTTTTAACAGAACATAAATATTCATGCGAAATCCTCCTATTTCTATTTAATTTGCTGGCCTTTGATTAAATATTGGTCTTTATCCCTTAAATGACTTCCGTATCTTCTTTGCTTTCCGGTAATTTCTCTGTCTTCTCTTGAATCCCCGTTATTTTTTTCGGAATTAAGATCAGAAAGAGGAAGGCAGCCGCTGTAAAAACAGTTAGCAATAGGGCTGTAGACGAAAGAGCGCCTACTGAATTTCCTCCTGCTGCAAACAACGCAAACGTAACAAGCGCGAACGACGCTCCAACGCGAGAAGCTACATTCTCAATCGTAATATAAGTAAATGACACAACCCCCAGACGAGCCTCATGTGCTTTTGATACAATGACAGATTTCACGACTGGTCCAACTGTCCCGATTGCTGTGCCGATTAAGCTCATGGACACGAATAGATAGAAAAAGGACGTGTCGATTTTGGCGACAGTCAGCATGCCGATACCCACCACTAACAAACTAATACTCGTGCCAATTAGCACTCGTGCCGAGAGCTTGCCCATTAACCGGCCGCTCAACAAGTTGGCCAGTGCCATCGTTAAAAAAAGAGGAAACTGCAGCAAGCCGACAACTGTTGAAGGCTTTCCTTGCACACTTTGTACAAAGAACGTTAATAGATACATGACGCTGCTAAATGACATGTACATAATGACAGCAATAACGGACGGCACCCAGAAATTTCTCGTTTTGGCATAATCAATATCCAGCAAAGGCTTTTTTTGTCTTTTTTCAACAACGAGTAATAAAATAAAAGAAATGACAGAAATCACAAAAGCAGGCACCCACATCCACGAAGAAATGCCATAGTTGTTAATGAACGTTGGTACGGTTAAAAGCCCTCCTAATATGAAGAAAACTAATATTACACCACCAAAGTCGAAATGTTCAGATTTTTCACCTTTTACATGGGGTACTCCGTAAGCAAACAATAAAAAGGAAATCACACCCAATGCCGCACATAGGAAGAAAATAGAAGACCAACCGAAGCGGTCAACGAATATCCCGCTTAACAGCGGACCTGCCAAGCCGCCAATAACTGTGTAAAATCCGTAAAGCCCCATGGTTTTTCCCCGTTGCTCGTTCGTAAAATATCTCCCAACGAAGGTGACACCAGCAGGAATCACAGCGGCCCCGGAGAATCCTTTTAAAAACAACCCGGCAACCAATATCCAAAAAGTAGGAGCAGCCGCAATAAAAAGTGAACCAAGTGCCATACAGGCAGCTCCGAATAAGATGACTATTTTTTGCCCGAAGGAATCTGACATCCACCCCATGAGTGGTTGAAATCCTGTTAACCCTAGCGCAAATCCCAATTGCATATAGACCGAATACCCTGCACCTAAACCAAAGTGTTCAAGCATTTTAGGATAGGCGGGGATATGTGTCGCTTCCGCAAAAACAACAAGAAGAATTCCAAGACACAAAAAATGAAAGGCTTTCCTCACTGATTTTTCTTCCATTAGCTTTCCTCCTTGTTTTAAAAAACACTATAACAGTGTGTGCAATTGGGATAAGCGGGGGGAACAACACTCGGCCTGCTTAATATTGCAGCCAGCTATTTTACCTGTTTTGAAGCCGAAACAGCCGGCTCAGCTGCTCTCCACATATCCCATTTACAACACATGTATTTGCGCGGGCATTTTCCATGAACAAAGATGATTGGCTGTATATGAAATTCTTTACTTTTTTCATTGCTTATAAATGGATTTTCGCCTTTTGCGTATTAAAATTGTTTCACCTTTTCTGGTTCACACCAGCCCAATGCAGCGGCCGCTTTTTCATAGTACGATTGTGTGCTTCCCAAGTAATTTTCATAAAAGCGTGCCCGTTTGACATAGAGGTGACAGTCAATTTCTTCGGTAAAACCGATCCCTCCATGAATCTGGATATTATTAGCGGCTGCTTTATTGTACGCTTCTGCCGCAAATAGCCGGGCACATACTATTGCCTGTACCCGATCTTCGGGCTCATTCTCCAATGCCCAGTTTGCGTAGTAAGCGAGCGAACGGGCCATCTCAAGGTCTACCTTCATGTCGACGATTTTATGCTTAATCGCTTGAAAACGGCCAATAGGCTGACCAAATTGTTCGCGGATTTTTGCATATTCTGCAGCCATCTCTACAATGGCTTCCATTCCGCCGACCATGACGGAAGCAAGAGCAGCATTAACCGCGATCACCCCCTCCTGGAGAATGTCCCATCCTTTATGAAGCGGTCCCACCATTTGCTCTTGAGGGATCTGGACATTATGGAACGTAATTTCCGCCAAATGCCGGCTGTCATCAATATTTTTTGCTTGCGTATTGCAATATTTGTTTCAGCCAAATCTACGATAACAAGCGAAATTCCTTCCTCTCCTCTTTCTCCACTTGTGCGCACAGGGAGAAATAAGCTATCCGCCAGTTCCGCGTCTGGTACTAATGTTTTTGTCCCATTTAATCCAATGGACTCCCCCTCCAAAGAGGCCGTCATTTGAATACCAGCCGGATAGTAGCTGCCACCAGGCTCCAGCCAGGCAATCGAGAAAGTTTGATTGCCTTCTGCAATGGCTGGCAAGTACTTTTGTTTCTGGCTGTGTGAACCAAATCTTTCAAGCACAGGTACGGCAAAGCTGTTCGTCTCTAGATAAAGACCAGGCAGAACACTGCGTCCTAACTCTTCAAGTACCGGAACTAAATCGAGTGCTCCGAGCCCCATACCGCCATATTCCTCAGAGATGTTAATGCTTGTACAGCCTAATTCGGCCAGCCCGGCAACAATCGTTTTGTAAGACTCTGTCTCCCCTTTGATAAATTCGCGAGCTGTTTTCGTGTGACCCATACTATTTAAATATTTGTTCACGTACCCGCGAAACATTTCTTGCTCTTCACTTAATGAAAAATCCATGCTATGCCACCTCCATTATGTTTAGCGTCCCAGATCCTTAGGTAAGCCGAGAATGCGCTCTCCAATCGTATTTTTCTGCACCTCGCTCGTTCCTCCTCCGATCGTCATGCCGAATGAATACAGGAAGTTATCTTGCCAATAGGAATCTCCGAAAATCGCATCCTCTTTCCACAATACGCCCTGGTGGCCCTGTATGGAGAGTGATTGAGAGAACAGTTCTTTCGTCAATTCGCTCACTATTAACTTATCCATTGATCCCTCTGCACTCGGCTGCCCATTTTTCAATGTTTTTGTCAGGTTTCGATAATAGTTTAAGAGCGAGCCCCTGGAGCGGGTATATAAATCCACCATTGTTTTGCGGGTAAACGGGTTTTCGATCAGAGGCTGGCCGTCTTCTTGCAACTCTTTCGCCAATACGACCAAATCTTCAAATTGCTGCTCAAGGGTGAATACCTGGGCCCCAATGCCGGATCTTTCATGCATCAACAGAGCAATCATGACTCTCCAGCCTTCATCCACTTCACCAACAATATCTGCATCGTAGGCAATAGCATCTTCTAAATACACCTCATTAAAATCATGCTTTCCGTCCATCTGAATAATTGGCCGCGTTTCCACCCCCTGCTGATTCATATCTAAAAGAAAAACCGTAATCCCTTTATGTTTCTTTTCTCCCCGGCTTGTTCTGGCGAGAAGAAAACAGCGGTCAGCTAGATGTCCGAAACTCGTCCACACCTTTTGGCCATTAATTTTCCAGCGGTTTCCGTCACGGACGGCTGATGTTTGAATAGCAGTTAAGTCTGATCCAGCATTCGGCTCCGAATAGCCCTGACACCATACCTCTTCACCAGTCAATATCTTTTGGATGTACGCCTCCTTTTGTTCTTCCGTCCCGATTTGCATTAACGTGGGTCCTACCATATGAATGCCAACATAATTTACGAGCGGCGGAGCCTTAACGCGTACTAGCTCCTGCTGATAAATGATCTCCTCCATTAAGCTGGCTGCTCTGCCCCCGTATTTTTCCGGCCAAGCAATGGCTGCCCAGCCACCTTCGTATAACTTTCTTTGCCAGTTTCTCAAAAACTCTGAATATTGTTCCTTGTCTTCCGGAATGTCTCTCTTTCCTTCCAACCAGCCATCGGGCAAATTGCTTTCCAGCCATGTACGAAATTCCTGGCGAAATGCTTCTTCTTTTTCTGTAAAAGAAAAATCCATTCTTTTTCTCCCCTTTCAATCAAACGATTATCGAATTACGCAGGAATCCATTGTGGCAGAGCGCGTTCTTCAGTGATGTCTTGCCACGTCATTTTTACATTCATCCCGATGCTTACATCTTCCGGGCTGCAATTCAACACGTTGGCAATCAGTTTTACTTGTGGTGCTTTTTCCAGCTCTACAACAGCGATGACAAGCGGAAGGTCATCTTGAAATCCAGGCAGAAACGGCCGGTAGGAAACGATAAATGAATAGACAGTTCCATTCACTTCACTGCCGAGATTTTCCCAGCTGAGTTCTGTACTGCCGCATTTGGAGCAGGCCGGTCCAGGCGGATGTGAATAATGCTTACAATTTTCACATGTTTGGATCATCAGCTCATGACGATCGGCTGCATCCCAATATGGGTGATTATCCTGATTTTTTAATGGTATTGGTTTTTGATAGTCCATAGTTTCCCCTCCTAGTTTCTAAGAATCATAGCACCAGCAATATCCGGACCAGCCCAGCCCGTGCAGAGACCGATTTCACAATTTTCCACTTGGCGGTCTGTTCCTTGATAGTCATGACGAATCTGGCGGACAATCTCAAGAACGTTGTTCATTCCATGTGTATAGCCTTCTGAGAGCATGCCACCGGCTGTATTGCTTGGGAGTTTTCCGCCCATTTTCAGATTGCCTGCTGCTACAAAGTCCCCTACTTCTCCGCGCGGCGCGATGCCATAAGCCTCTAACTGCCGCAAAACAACCCAGCTGTAGCAATCGTAAATGGAAGCGACATCTAAATCTTCCGGAGAAATGCCGGCCTTTTTATACAATTCAGGAGCTACGTAATCGGCTGCTACTTCTGATAAGTCGGACCAGTAATGAGAGTGGGATACACATTGTCTGGCGGTTATCCCCATAATATAAACCGGCCTTGACTGGCAATCCTTTGCTCTTTCAGCCGATGTTACGATAATGGCATTCGCTTCATCTGATTCAAGGCAAAAATCATGTTTATTGAACGGGTAGCTTAAATAAGGGGTTTCTTTATAAGCCTCCATCGTTAATGGCTTTCCATAAAAATAAGCTTTCGGATTTCGCTGGGCATGTTCGTAAAAGCTGACGCACACGTGACCTAAATGCTCTTGTGTAAGCCCAGTTTCATGCATATGTCGAGTAGCAAAAAGCCCAAACCATTGAGCCGGCCCCCCTGCTCCGTAAGGGATGATAAAGCTGCCGCCGTCAATAGCAGACTGCAGCATATTGATGTCCCATCCGCCGCCGCCCATTCTCACTCCCGAGCGTCCATTCATCGAACGATAAATGAGCACCGTGTTCACCTGTCCTGTTTCAATGAGCCCAATTGCATCTGCAATTAGCATTTCCGTACTGCTGCCGCCCCCCATAATATCTTTAACGTATTTAGGACGAACACCTAGATAAGTAGCCAATTGATGGGAAGTACAAGAGTCATTCTCACTATAGCTCATAAATCCATCGATATCCTTCGCTTCAAGTCCCGCATCCTGAATGGCCGCTCTTGCTGCATCTAGCGCCAGATGCAGCGGTGTCGTGCCAGAGTTTTTTGAACGCTCACTTTCTCCTACACCAACAATGGCATAGCGGTCTTTTATTTGTGCCATACAAAACACCCCTCTTCATTTTAGAAAAAACGCAAAGTAGCTTGACCTGATCCAACAACTTTCCCAGGTGCTTTTTCAGCTTTAATCTCTAGATTGACATATTGCTTTCCTTCTTCTTCATAGACACTGCGGACAACTGCCGAACAGGTAATCTCATCCCCTGGTCTTGTTATCGCTCCAAATCTCATACGAAAGTTTGTTGATTCAGCTGTCACACCGGCTATATGCATCACATATTCGCCAAGAAACCCCATGATGAGCATGCCATGGGCAATAACGCCCGGCATTCCGATACTTTTGGCAAATTCATCATCCGTATGCAACGGATTGAAGTCTCCTGAAGCGCCAGCATATTTAACGAGTTGCACCTTTGTAACGGCCGGTTTTGTAAGCGATTCTAATACTTGTCCTTCTTGCAATTCACTGTATGTCAGCAATCGCTGCTCCTCCTCTCTCTTTCCAAAAATAACTGTTATATTTTGGCTTATTGAACGGTCATTTTTGAGCGGTAAATAATATTCATACGGCTAATAACTACTCTGTTTTGGTTTTCATCCTTGATTTCTGTATCAAGCACTAAACACTGCATTCGTCCGCTTCTTCCTTCCTTTTCATATAAATCAGTTACTTTCATCTGACAGGTCAGGCGGTCTCCGGGCTTGATTGGACGAGTGTAAATAAACTCCTGTTCACCGTGAAGCATTCGTTTCGGATCAAGCTCAAGATCAATGCCCTCACCTTCTGAACCAATGACAATCGGAAAGGTAGGTGGAGCAATGATTCCTCCATAAGGCGTGCCGGTTGCATACTCTTCATCCACGTATAACGGGTTTTGATCACCGATGGCCTGGGCAAATTGCCGAATATGCCTCGTGTCCACTTCAAACGTAAATTCCGGTCCTGTTAAACCGATGATGCTTTTATCTAAATCCATTGGTTTACCCTCCAACCTCTGTTTTTTCAGCCATATGGCTGTTTGTCACAATAAGCGCATCGGCTGCTTTCAAGCCATTCTCATAGACAATGAGTGGATTAATGTCTAACTCATCAATCCTGCCTTCCGAGTCAGCAATGAGTTCTGAGACTCTTAGTAACACATTGATTATGGCTTCACGATCGGCAGGTGCTTGACCACGCACTCCGGAAAGGATGGCTTTTCCTTTGATTTCCTCCACCATCTCGATAGCATCCTGCCTTGTAAGCGGAGCCACTCGGAAAGACACATCTTTGAGTGTTTCTACGAAAATTCCACCTAGACCAAACATGATGACCGGACCAAAGGCAGGGTCCTTCGTGACACCGATGATGACTTCTGTGCCTTTAGGAAGCATTTCTTGAACAGATACACCATTAATAACTGCATCCGGCTTGTACCCTTTAGCAGATCGCAAAATATCAGCATACGCATCGATCACTTGATGGTCGTTTTGCAAATGAAGCCTGATTGCATCAGCATCTGTTTTGTGAGGAATATCTTTGGAATCTACCTTCAGCACAACCGGATAGCCAATGCTTCTGGCACATTGAACAGCTTCCTCAGCCGTAGCTGCCAGGGCTTTTTGAGCCGTTGTAATTTGGTAAATCTCTAATATTTCGCTCGCTTCAAATTCACTTAATGTAACACCCGGCTTTAGCAAGTTCTCCAAAATACCTTTTGCCTCGCTCCCTGCTGTCTCACGCTGTTCTGCCGATTCATTCGCCTGTTTGTTACGGCGATATTTCTCACTGTAATCGACCAGCTTGGCAAGAGCTGAGACGGGATGTAAATCCCCTGTTATTACCGGTATTCCATTTTTCTCCATTTCAGCGGCCCCTTTAGGAATAGACATTCCTTGCAGTGGAAATGTCGTAACCAAAATGAATTTATCGGAGCTTTTGCAAATCTCAATAAATTCCTGAACCAAAGGGTGATCAGCCTCCCAATGCATAGGGAACTCGGTTAAAATGATATTGTCGACTTCCGGATCTTCACTCAGTGCCCGCAATGGTGCGATAAATAGTTCTGGATTCGTCACTGCCGCAGCAGCTGTTAAATCAATAGGGTTAGATGTACTGGCAAATGACGGAACAGCTTGTTTAATTTTTGCTTTCGTCTCGTCTTTAAGCGGAATGATTGTAAGGCCGTTCGCTTCACAACGGTCCGCTTCGTTGATCCCTCTTCCGCCGGAACTTGTAATAATGACGGTATTGCGCCCCGTAGGTAATTTCCCCGAAAGAAACAGCTTGGAAAAAGAAATGATTTCTTCATAATCATTCGCTCTAATCATGCCTGTCTGCTTAAAGAAAGCATCATAAACCTGGTCTGAACCAGCCAGAGACCCGGTATGAGAAGCGGCCGCCCGGCTTCCTGCCGAACTTCGTCCCGTCTTCATCACGATCATAGGCTTATTGCGGTCAAGTGCTTCTTTTGCTAATCGGCGCAGCTTAGCAGGATCTTTTGCGCCTTCTAAATAGCCGCTGATCACTTTCGTATTTGGATCATGAACCATATACTCGACGATGTCCGCAAATTCCGTTTCCATTTCATTCCCGACAGTAACAAAATAGTTAAAGCTTAAACCATGTTGGGCTGCCGCCATATAAGTAAGGACGCCAAAAGCCCCGCTCTGAGAAACATACCCAACGGCGCGATTGTCACTTAATGGATAGGCCATCACGCCAGGTGAAAAGGTACCAACGAGCCCATTCAGTGTATTTACCATGCCTACACAGTTCGGGCCGATCAATCGAATGCCATTCTTTCTGGCAATCTCAGCAAGGAGCTCCTGCTGCTTTGCCCCCTCCTCGCCAGTTTCAGAAAAACCGGAAGCAAAGATGATGGCAGCTTTTACTTTTTTCTGCGCACACTCTTCAAGACTTTGCTGAATTTGATTCGCACTGACACAAAATATCGCTAAATCTACAGGCTTCGGTACGTCCGTAATAGACGAGTAACACGGCAATCCTTCTATTTCTGTAGACTTTGGATTGATCGGAAAAATCTCTCCGCTAAACTTTCCGTCGATTAAGGCTTTCATTTGAATGTAACCAAGCTTGTTAGGATTCTTTGATGCACCCAATACGGCAACAGAACGAGGATAAAATAATGATTCGAGACTTCTTTCGGCAACGCTTTCATTACTCATGCTTTTCACCCCGATTTAACATAATTTGAATAGATATCCATCCTTGATTGCTATCATATAAAACCCGATTTAATAATTCAGAAAAAAAAGATACTTAGATTATTTAATTATTAGGCTTTGAAGTTTTTAAAAAAATCCGTACATCCTTTGTTATATAAGAGGTAAAATAATAAAGAACAATTTTTGTGTACACGATAACCCCGACTTTATGCTTGATAACCTCGACAAATGAATAAGATAGACTTCTTGCTTTATGAGGACCTCCGCTTTTACAAACAAAAAAGAACGGTATCTCCAATCTTCAAAATGGAGATACCGTTCTTTTGATTGTTAATGAAATCGTTCCAGCCACTTGATCAATCTTGCCTGAATTTTATTTGACGGAATTTTCCTTCCTCTTTCAATGCTGCTCAAATAAGAAGAAGAGATTTGAATTTCTTCCGCTGCCTCATGCAAAGATAGGTTTAATCTTTCTCTTATTTCCCTTACTCGGCTCCCCATGATTTCTGTTGATCCCTCTACGCTATAATGATCTGGCTGAGCCTTTGGTATGCTTTGTACGGATTGATTTCTCTTAATCGGCCGATATTGTTCCTTCACATATTCAGGTGGATCGATAACAATCGTCGAATGAGCCCAAACACGGCCCCATCCTTTTTGATCGGCAATCAACTCATTCCACTTTTCATAATGCCAGGACTGAATAAGGCCATCTTGCTGTAAGGTATCAAGTGCCTTTTCCAATCGATCTCTCGTGCGCGAAGGCATACGTTCATTAGTATTGACACTTATCGCCTCTAGTAACGTGTTGACTTTATTAGGCTGAAGAAAGTCTCCTTTTCTTGCCTGAATCCGCCAACGCCAGCTTAAATATCTGGCCAGCCGCTTTTCCCACGTTTTACGGTAAGGATCATAATGCAAAGTTTTTATAGGAAGAAGTGCTACCTGTCTTCCAGAGCCGCTTAAATACTTTGCAAATACTTGATCGACTGTATACCTTAGTTTTTTCCCGTTCATTTCCTCCGTTATCCGACAGTCTTGTCTTTCTTGATCAACAAATAAAAAGGCTCGTCCTTCGAGTTTTGTCTCTACTGGTTTTCCTTTTTCATATACTATCGCTTTATCTAGCTCAATCCATAGATTTTGGATGATTGAAAGCGATTTCAACACTTGGCGTCGTTGCTTTAATTCATAGCCGCCCCGTCGCCCCTCCCCGCCCAACTTTGGCTTTAGGCCACGAATAGATAACAAATCATCGATCTCCACTTCAACTACATCTTTATAGTGTTTTGCTTTAGACAAGAAAATAGCACAAAGCGCATCAAATACATCTGCATCTAAGTCTGATAATCCTTCAGCTTGCTTCCACGATTCCTTAATAATGGGGTGGGTAGCGTGAAATCGATAGTGATCTTTTTTAAAGGGCTTGATTTGAAGTACGCCCGTCATGTTTCCTTTAGAAAGCGGCATGGTTGGCCAAAAGCCCTGTTCATGTAGAAAATGGTTCTTATAAAGAGCTTCCCGAACAGATTGGTAGGGGGCATTGTTCATGACAGACAAAAAATCTTTTGTAGCTAGAGTTGAGTCGTATTCAAGCGACAATGCAGAAAATGGTTGAAACAAAGCATTCTTTTTTAAATTGAACATGGCCTCAATTTCGTGCATCGTCCAATCTTCTAGATTTAACATCCTACTAATTTTCTTAATCCATTCTAACGTGTAAGTGTTCACTATACTTGTAAACCTTATAATAAATTCTTGATCCTCAGATAAATTTTTTGATATATACTCATAAAAAAGTTCATTTAACTCTTTCCTATTTAATGCCTCTAAGCCATGAGGACCAAGAGATTGTGCCATTTCTTCAAGGACCCATTCAGTTAAATGCATTCGGCACCACCTACAAAAATTCTCCCACACTTCGTCATTCACTAAAAAAGTATCCCTTTTCAAAATATTCTCTATGTAGTGGATGGATGAGCTTTTCAACGTCTTATCATTCAAGATGGAGGATAGGGATGGGGAAAACTTTTTATATTTCATCAACAGGTGGGTAACAATGTTATCAGCAATTTGTCTAATGAACCGGTTGCGTGCAGCCACACGCAAACTGTTAAACACTTGGGCACTCTCCCGGTAGACGCGCTCCCAAATGATAAATGAATTAAACCCTTCATTTTCAATAAAGATCGGTAAATCGGATGCTGTCCTCTCTGATCTGCCTCCAAATCTGTGATCGAGCCCTAATCTACTATCCTGTTCATAAACACACAGAATAAGAAAATCATCTATTTTTCCTGATAATTGTTTAGAAAGGTTGTTTGTTTTTTTTACACCTTTCTGTCTCAAAACATGATCATTTTCTAACATCATTACTACCTCCCCAGACTTTAATAGAGGATATATGTCTCGATGAATGTTTTTGTTGAACTCTAGAATCATTAGTTATCCTTAAATGTAGCAAAATTATTCTGAATATTCAATACGGCATTTTGCTATTGATTAAAGGAATATCCCTATTCTTCCCATCAATCTGCTAAGGTTGGCTGAACTTTTGTGTGCTATTGTTATTTTTGCTTTTTCAGACGCTCATTACCTGATTGTCATTGATAATTAATAAAGTTTTTATAGAAATAAACTGTATAAATGGTAAAATTTAATAATCATCTATTAACAGTATGGAGCAGGTGTAAATGAAATGAGAAACAGCCAAGTGATTGAATTAAAAAATTTCTCCATTGGCTTGCCTAAAAAATTGACGTACGGAAACGGCAAAGAAATGGAGACTGGTATTTGTAAACAAACGGTTGAAGAAGCCTTCTTAACGAAAGAAGGCTTCCGGGGCGATGGAGTAGCAGATTTAAGGTATCATGGAGGGCCCGACCGCGCCGTATGTGTATATCCGTATGAGCATTATTCACTTTGGGAAAAGGAGTTTGCAATCCCCTTGTCCCCTTCCACTTTTGGAGAGAATTTAACAGTAACGAATATGCTGGAAAAAGACGTGTATATTGGGGACGTTTTTCGTCTAGGTGAAGCCGTCATCCAAGTAACTCAAGGCCGCATTCCGTGCAGCACGATTACAAAGAGGACTAATAATCCAGCTCTCCTAAAAAGGATGGTCCAAACAGGTTTCACGGGCTATTTGTGCCGGGTTTTAGAAGAAGGTACCGTTCGCAAAGACTCTAACATAACGCTGTTAGAATCACATCCAAAACAGGTATCCATCCTCGAAGGGAATGAAATTTACTTTCGTAAACCGAAAGATGCGGAAGGAATGAAAAAGATGCTGGCTGTTGATGAATTAGCCAATGAGTGGAAAGAGCTGCTGGAAGAGCGGTTGAATAAATTGGCTCCTCTTTTATAAGTCCTTTCAAGTAATTTATTAATATGGGCTCCCCTAGCAAGAAAAAGAACAGCAATAAAAAGGCCTGCTCACCAAGAGCAGGCCTTTTTCAAGAATCCATTTAGAATTTCAGCGATTTTATATCCTAAATCAACCTAGCTGCGGCAACGAATATAAAATAGAATCTAATGGAACTGTCAAGTGTGCCAATCCTTCTATTGTATTTTCCCTTCCTCTCTATTTAGGAAAACTCACTTTTCTACTATAAACGTGCGTAACTGCGCCTTTGTACCAGGTATCTCTTTCATGAGTATTTCAAAGAGATTTTTCTCTAGGACAACAATGTTTGCAAGTTTCCCTGCTTTCAATGCTCTTAATGCTCCGTTCTCTTAACGACCGGCTTTATTTCAACCTTACAGTTTAAATCGATGAATAGCTTTCTGTAACTCCTGAGCGATATGGGCCAGGCTTTCAGAAGAGCTGGATATTTCATTCATCGAGACAAACTGATCCTTTGTGATAAATACTACATGTTCAGAGTTTACTGTAGCGCTCTTAGCGACTTTTGATATCTCTTCTATTAAGCCTGTTACTTGTTTAGATCTGGCAGACACTTCTTTTGATGAGGCTGAAACGTCCTGTATCTGTTTTACGACATATTCAATATTTTCTAATATACGCTGGAAGGATCGGTCTGCTTCCTCTACAACAGTCAAACCTGAACGTACTTCTTCTTCTCCTGTTTCCATTGCCATTATCGCTTCTTGTGTATCTTCTTGAATGCCCCTAATTAGCCCGGCAATTTTATCTATTGATTGCCTTGACTGATCGGCTAGCTTTCGGACTTCATTGGAAACTACTGCAAAGCCTTTACCATGTTCTCCAGCACGTGCTGCTTCAACAGCGGCATTAAGAGATAACAAATTCGTTTGGTCTGCAATATTTGTAATGACATCTAATATTTGAACAATCTCCTTCGAATGTTCACCTAATCGTTCAACAACTTTGGCAGTTCCTTCAACTGAATGATTAATTGAACTCATTTGCGAAAGAACCTTATTTATCGCTTCTTTCCCTTGTTGTGCCTCTTTCAATGCTCCCATCGATATATCTGAAACAAAAGAAGCAGATTTTGCAATTTGCTGAACCTCCAATGACATTTCTTCTATCGCTTGAAATCCTTCTTCTGAAGCGTTTAATTGCTTGCTAGAGCCGGTGGCAACTTCTTCAATTGCTTGCTCAATTTGCTGATTCATATGTGTTGATTGTTCGGCACTTGCATACAACTGCTCCGAAGAAGCGGCAATGTGCTCAGATGTAAAAGTGACCTTTTGAATGATCTCTTTTAATTGATAGACCATATGGTGAAATGATTGACTTAATTGGCCAATCTCATCTCTGCGTTTCACCGGCAAGCCTGCGATATATTTATTAGCGCCCCTCAAATCGCCTTCCGCTACATGCTCTGCCGTGTATTTCACGATATTAAGTGGTTTCAACGCGTTCATAATAAATACATATAAAATGATCACAGCGATAACCATAAAAATAATTGTAGTCACCAGAAAGGTCGGTAAACTTTCCAATACTACTTTATCTGTTATTGAGCCTACTTTCTCCGCATTAATATCAACACCTAAAATACCGATTACTTTTCCTGTTTTATCTTCTATCGGCGCAAAAGCTGATAAAAACTCGCCATATTTAGGATCATTTACGATTTCAGTGCTTGCCGTTTCTCCTTTAAGTACCGGCTCAATAGACTTGTAAGTCGTGGCATTAGTTGTCTCACCTATTGTTGATGCAGTCTTGGCGGATTCTCCGATTATTAGAATCTCAATCTCTTTTGTATCTGTTACACCAAGTGTATATACATATAATGCTCCTGTTTTTACTCTAAAATCATTCAGTTGCTGTCTCAATTCCCAATATACTTTATTTTTTTTCTGATTTTGTAAGAATTGTTTATAAGTTTCAGGATTTATATGGCTAACAATCGTTTCGGCTGTGTCTATACTAACATTTGAGATAGCACGCTCTGCCGCCTCTTGAGCAGTATGATATATCATACTCCCACTTACAACTGTTAAGATAACAATAATAATTGCAGCAATATTAGCTATCTTTATGCCTAATCCACCTAATCTGCCTTTCATACCCATCTGCTTGTCCCCTAAATTGGAAATTTGAGCTATCTTACTTTTCTATTAATGAATCGGTATGATCGAAAACAACCTTTCCATCAACAATTGTTACCTGCACTTTCGTATCCGGTATGTCTTCAGTGGGTATGTCAAAAAGATTTTTCTCTAACACAACAATATCCGCCAGCTTCCCTGACTCTAATGTCCCTAATTCCTGCTCTCTAAATGAGCCGTACGCAGGGCCGGCTGTGTAAGCTTTCAATGCTTCAGCAAGTGTGATGCGCTCATGCGGATGCCACACAGCTTCTCCGCTGCTGTCAATTCTCGTTACCGCACGGTAAATTTGTAAAAGCGGGTTCAAGACATCAACGGGAAAGTCTGTGCCAAACGCCAATTTCGCCCCGGCTTCTTGCAATGTCTTGATCGGAAACACATACTTTTCTCGCTCAGAACCAATTCGATCCGTGTACACCCCCCGCTCAGACATCGCAAAGTGATCCGGCTGCATGGACGCCGTCACGCCAAGCTCTTTGAAGCGCGGGATATCATCAGGGTGAATCACTTCGACATGTTCAACCGAATGGCGCGAATCCCGCTTGCCATTTGTCTTTTGCGCTTCCTCATAGGCATCTAAAGCCAGACGAATCGCTCCATCGCCAATGGCATGAAAGCGAATGCTAAACCCTTCTTTATCCGCCTCAGCTACCCACTTTTTAATTATTTCAGGAGGGAAAGTCGCCTCGCCACTTGTATTTAGCTGATCGGCATACGGTTCTAATAAATAAGCCGTACGAGCAGTAATGACACCGTCAATAAATTGCTTCAGTCCAGACACACGAAGCTTATCTGATTGATACGTGTTCCGTAAATGCTTGGCCCGTTCTAAGTCGCCATTTAATTCAGGCCACAAATGGATACGCGCTGTTAATTCCTCTTTGTCTTCAAACTCTTTGTAAACAGCATAATCATTTAAAGCGGCCAATGATTCCGCTGCAAATAAGTCGTGAACAGCCGTGACTCCGACACTTGAAGCATGATCAAGAAAACTCGCGAACAGTTCCCGCTTTTGCTCTTTTGTAAAATCATAGGCATGGCGGATTACCGCATCCATTGCCCCTTCATATAAAAGGCCATTTGGTTCACCATTCTCATCCTTTCCAATCATACCGAAAGAGGGAGGAGCCGTGTGGCGATTAATATTGGCCATCTCTAATGCTTTCGTATTCACCCAAGCGTAATGGACCTCGGCGTGAAACATAATCGCTGGACGGTCAGGTAGGATACGATCCAGTGAATGGCGAGTCGGTAATGCCTGCGTATCCCAAAAGCCTGCATCCCACATAAATCCGATGACCCATGGGTTTTCCGGATTGGATTCAGCGAATTCACGAATCATTTTCAGCGCCTCACCTTCCGAACGGGCCGCAAACAGATTGACACCATTGAGAGCAACAGCCCCCTGCATCATATGAAGATGGAAATCATGGAATCCCGGCATGACTAATTGGTCTTTGAATTGATAGATTTTTGTCTTCTCGCCTGTGTATTGTTTCATTTCTTCCTCAGAACCGACCGCAATTATTTTGTTGCCTTTCATCGCAATAGAGGCAGGTTCCGGTTGATCGGAAAGCCCTGTAAATACCGCATTGCTTGAAATAATCATATCAGCTAGTTGTTGACTCATTCTTCATCAATCCTCTCATTATATAATTAACCTCCTTTTATTGAGCTTCTTCAAAGCCAAGCTCTGGAGGCAGCTGTCGAAACATTTTTGTTAAGTTTAATAGATAAATAAATCCAATTAGAAGCCATATTCCGCCTAGTATTAGAGAATGTGTATCTAATTTTGTTATCAATAGTCCAATGAGCGCCGCCCCAATAAGCGGGATAATCAAATATTGAACCGTTCCTTTAAAAGATCTCTGTTTCTCTCGGAAGAAATAATGAGCGATAACCGAAAGATTCACAAAGAAAAAGGCAAACAACGCTCCAAAATTAATAAGTGATATGGCCGTGGTTAAATTTAAGAAAAGCGCACTTAATGCAACCGCGCCAATAATTACAATATTGAATACTGGCGTGTGGTATTTTGGGGACAGATAACCAAAAATCTTTTTTGGCAATACATTCTCCCTTCCCATCGCATATAAAATACGAGAGGCACTCGTTCCAGAGGCAACAGCTGAAGCAAACCCAGCAGTTAGCCCTATTGCTACGAAGATACTTGTAAAAATGTTCCCGCCAACATAAATTGCAATGTCTAAATAGGCAGATTCAGGATTTTTGAAAGACTGAAAATCTGGATAAATGAGCTGTAAAAAATAAGAGCCTGAAATGAACATAAATCCGCCAATCAGCGTAATCAAATAGATCGCCCTTGGCAATGTTTTCGTAGGATTCTTCGTTTCCTCTGATAATGTAGTCACGGCATCAAAGCCTAAAAAGCTAAAACATAGAATAGGAACGATGGATAGAAGAGCAGGTACGCTAATTCCAGCATCATAGAATGGTAGGGTTAAAAACAATGTCCCTGCTCCTTTTCCTGAAAGGAGTCCTTTAATAGTCAAAATAAGAAACAGCACAAATACTAAAATTTGCAAGAGAAGCATGATGGTATTAAATTTTGCCGCTAATTTAATACCCAGGATGTTAACCAACGTAATAATGATAATAAATGAAATAATCCAGACAGCCATTGGAATAGAGGGGAACAATGCTTTTAATGCTATTCCATTAAGCAGAGAACTAATCATCGGGCTAAACACATAATCAATGATGATGGTCCAGCCCACGATAAACCCCATGTGAGGGTTTATAGATTTTTGTGTAAACGTATAAGCTGCTCCTGCATTTGGGAACGCTTTCGCTAATTGTGCATAGCTGTAAGCGGTAAATAACATGACCACTAAAGCAATCGCATAAGCGGTTGGCATCATACCGTTTGTGCTGTTTACTGCCACTCCATAAGTTGAAAACATAGTCGTTGGAGCCATAAAAGCTAAGCCAAAAAACACAACATATTTTAACGAAAGAGTTCGTTTAAGAGTGGTTGAGTTTAAATGATCCATCCATCCATCCCCTTGCCAATTGTTTTGGCTAATGATCGATTTATTTAATTTTTTATGAGTGTGTAACTGTTGGCTGTTTAAGTTCATTAACACGTTTAAATGTGTGTCTTTCAAAAGGCGTTTCACATGGTTGGCCCGGAGCTAATTCAAAGTATCCATCGGACAAATTCATAACAATTGAAAAAACAGTATCAGAAGGCAATGGTCTTCCAGGTAAAGGGCTAAGTGTTTCTCCATGTCTACAGATAGAATCCGGATAATTGATATGATCTGACAAAAGTGACTTTATCGTTTCCACATCAATCTTTCCATGCTCCTTTTTCAATAATTTCTCTCCCCTTCCATGGCGTAAATGAGTATCAGGGAAATTTAGTCTTGCCAAATCTTTAATTTTAATATGCTTTGGTCCGTAAAAATGATTAGAGTGAACAATAGTATCATCCGTTAGATAAATAGCATCATAGTCATCGCATGTGCTTTCGATATCTAGCGCTTCCCCTTCTTTGGTGGCGATTAAATAGTTCGCGGATGTTCCCCTTTGCAAACGGGACACTTGTCCAACCGCTTGGGAAAATAGTTGGCTATTTAAAATGCCCCGTAAAATAACATGAACTGGCACTCCATGTGCTTGTTCAGTTGTACTTAGATAATTTAGGCATACGCCAATGCCGCTATCATTCATGCCAATCTTGCCGACAATGCCAGCTTCTGTGCACATTAACACCTTTGGGCGGTTCGGCTGAATAATTTCTACTATAATTAAACTTGGCTTAAAAGCAGCCATCCAATCCCAATTTTGTGCTAATAGTGTCTTGTTGTTTTTAGTCCCCGGAGGAACAACTGCTAATGAAGTACAACCATCAGGTGCTGACATAATTTCACTTCGTGCATTCAACGTAACAATATCTATTAATTCAACTTTCGCCCCGTCGCTAATCCCTTTCATTTCTTCCATGATGAATGGATCATACTTCTCAATCCAAGGAATATAGGCGGCTGCTCGCTCTCTTGCTTCCTTCCAACTAGTTTTATTTGTGTCCATAAAGAGTTGTTTATAAGCCTTTAAAGCGCATTGTATTTCTCTTTCTGCTTGCTCACCAATTTGTTTGCCACATTCGTATGCAGTGCCTTCTACCCGGATTTTTTTATCGTTTGCAATAGAATCCCTCCATTAGTCATTTAATGTTCATTAATGGTCATGTCCATAATTATAAATAAAATAGCTTAATTGTCAATATTTTTAGAAAATTAATATCTTTCTTTAAATAACGTTTTCTTTTAGAAAAAAGGCTTAAACAAATGTAAAATAGAGTAAGAATATTTTTATTCTTAGAAAAAGATCTTTCTGCTTCAAAAGACTTTTTTAATTCACTTAGAGGAGAGATTTTCTTGGCAATTCGTTTAGGTATTTTTGGCTCTGAAGAAGCAGTCAATAAAATTTATGCTATTGTAGAAAAGACTCCTTCTTTAAAAGGGGTTCCAATTGTTTGGGGGTTTGGCGAAGAGGAAAGCAATCCTTTGCAGCCTTATTCCGAATCAGTTGATGCTTGGCTCTTTGCTGGTGCCTTTTCCTATTCTTATGCAAAAAAATGGGGAGAGTTAAACCAACCTACATATGTTGTAGAATACACAGGCTCTAGCCTTTATAAAACCCTTTTACAGGCCTCTTATGCTCGAGGCTTAAGAATTGATGAGCTAAGTTTGGATTCATTTGAACTGGATGATATACGAATTATACTAGAAGAAATAAATGTTGGTGAGAAGCCTTTATATGTCAAACCATTTGATGAATCACAAACTCTTAGCGACTACATGGACTTTCATTATACAAAATGGGAGGAGCAAAAAATAAAAGGGGTCATTACGTGTATTCCTCAAATTAAAAGGAAGCTCGAAAGCTTAGGTGTTCCTGTTTTTCGAGTCCTGCCTACCAAATCTGCGATTGAAAGTAAGTTAAACAGCATCGTATTAGCGTTTGAGCTACAGCGCTCGCAAAATGCCCAAATTGCCGTTCAAATGCTAGAACTTGATATTGAAAACAAACTATCGAAAGATTTGTACTCTACTGATGAACTATTGAATATTGAACTAAAAATAACAGATAAACTGTTAAAGTATGCTAAGCGATTAAACGGTTCTTTAAAATCGGCCGGATTAGGCAAGTTCGTTATTTTTACCACGAAAGGAGTGATGGAAAGCATCACAAACTCCTTTTGTTCCATTCCAGAAATGATAGAGCTAGATGAAATTCATCTAAAGTCCGTGACTTGCGGCATAGGAGCTGGCTATTCAGCCTACGAGGCTGAAATACACGCGGTTAATGCCCTTATTCATGCGAAGGAGTATGGAAAAGGAACATGGATGGCTCTTTTAGATAATTATGAATTTATTGGTCCACTCGGTTCACCTAATACAATGAACTACTCCTACTATTCTGAGGAATTAGAGTCCATCAGCAAAAAAACATCTTTAAGTGTTTCGACTTTAAGCAAGGTGGCCTCATACTTAGAGAAGAACGGGACTAATGAAGTAGCCGTAAAAGAATTAAGCCAATTTCTACAGATTATGCCTAGGAGTGCTCAAAGAATTATTACTGTACTCGAAAAATATGGCTATGCATCTGTCGTTAGACAAGAAAGCCCTCATGCAAGAGGAAGGCCTAAAAAAATATATGAAATTATTCTAAAGGATTGAAGCAAGAAGCTGTTCGCTTTGTCTGCAAGTCATTAAAAAATAAACGGATTACAAGCATCATGTTAAATAAGTGTGTCTTTTGGTATGTCGATTTTCTCTTTAGTTGGAACGTTCCCCATGATTCTAGTGTTGAATTACAATAAAGTTGTTTATTTTCAAACCGCCAAATACACACTACCCCGTCCATTAAAATGGACGGGGTAGAATAAAGTTATTTAATTTTTGTCAACTGGTTTATTACTTTTATTAACATAAATCTGACACCTTTTCTTTCATAAGAAAAGTCATTAAAAGTTCCGATTAAATAGGTATCCATCTTAGGGTGATAAAACAAATAGGCTCCTGTGGCACCTGCATGTCCCCAGATATTAAATATTTTTGGCATGAGTAGCGGAACTGTTTTAAACTGCATAATGCCATAACCATACTCAATTCCTACACCATACTTCGCTTTATCGTTCATCATTTTCTCAAGCGTTTCCTTTCTCACTAATTGATAGGATGCTAAAGCCTTCATAAATTTCAACATATCTTCTCCAGTAGATACTACTCCACCGCCTGCATAGTCGAGACCTGCGTATCCTTTGTGATTAGTTATGTTGCTTTTATTAATATAGAAGTCTGCTAACTGTTGGGTATCTTTGTCTAATGGATTGGAGTAATGTAGCACAGATGAATTCATCATACCAAGGGGCTGATAAATATATTGTTCCATAGCTAAATGAAAAGGTATTCCTGTTATTTTTTCTATGATTAATCCTAATAGATGATAGTTTGTATCAGTATATTTAAAGCCGTTACCTGGAGGAAAATGAGGTTTTTGATGGTTTTTTGCCCAAGTAATAGCCTCTTGTGGGCTTATGGAAAGGTTTGGGTCAGCCAGAAGCTTTTCTAGTAATGGACGGAAATTATCATACAAACCGGACGTTTGATTTAGTAGATGTTTAATTTTAATGTCATTCGTATAATCTTTACCTTTATACACATGAAGGTGTTTGACTAATTCTTGATCTAAATATTTGGTGATGCCGTCTTCGAATGATAATTGAGCGTTTTCATATAAAATGCTAACCAAAACTGACGTGAATATTTTTCCTACGCTTGCCATATATGCTGGCTGTTTTGGATTCATTGACCCTTCTGCGATATTTAAATGGATACCTTTCTTTTCTGAATGAACAAGTAAAAATGCACTCATCAAATTTTTGTCTTTTTGTACTTGTTTTATGAATGATTGTTCAATTGAACTGATTACTTTTTCACTTTGTTTTGCTTGCACAGGCATCCCTCCATTATTTGATATTAAATTTATTCCATTAACCTGCCTCGTACAAAAGTTTACAATCTTCAGATTAACTTTAACATAATTATAATTACTCTGTAATTTAATCTTTAAACATTGTCATTCAACACCTAGGAAGCGATGAGAATTCGCACTTAAATCTATGCTATATAAAGAAAGCCGACTTTTCGTTCAAAGTGGAACGGAAAGTCGGCTTTCTTTTGCTCTTTTTTATAAGGACACGATTCATTCTAGATTGGCAGCGAATCCGGCTATAGCTACTTATAAATGTCTATCAATGAGATTCAGCGGTTGTTCTTGTAAAATATCTAGTATCACCCCAAAAGTTAATTTGACCTTTTGAAGGACTAAATCTTGGGTTCAGTCATGCAAATGGCAAGCGACGAAATGACCTTTAGACATTTCTTTCTTCACGGGTACTTCCTTCATGCAACGAGTTGTCGCATAGGGGCATCTCGTGTGGAAAACGCACCCAGGTGGTGGATTTAAAGGGGACGGTAGCTCTCCTTTTAATAAGATTCGTTCTCTTTTTACCTTCGGATTTGGAACCGGTGCTGCCGATAATAATGCCTGAGTATATGGATGAAGCGGCGAGGCAAATATACTATCGACTGGTGCTTCCTCTACAATCCGCCCTAAATACATGACTCCTATACGGTCACAAATATGGCGTACAACGCTTATATCGTGGGCAATAAAGAGATAGGTCAGTTTCATTTCCTCCTGCAATTTTTGCAGCAAATTAATGATTTGTGACTGAATCGATACGTCAAGGGCAGAAACAGGTTCATCAGCGATAATAATTTTAGGATTGACGACTAATGCACGAGCCAAGCCAATTCGTTGCCTTTGTCCGCCGGAGAATTCGTGAGGATGCCGGTAATAGTGATCTACTTGTAAACCGACTTGATTTAAGATTTCCATAACTTTTTCTGTGCGCTCTTTTTTGTTCCCAATGGAATGAATCACCAAAGGTTCTTCTAGTGTTTTTCCAATACGCTTACGTGGATTTAAGGAAGAATAAGGATCTTGAAACACCATTTGCATCTCTTGCCTCATCTGTCTAAATTCTTTTTCGCTTAGCTGAAAAATATCCTGGTTATTATACATCGCTTTCCCTTCGGTTGGTTCGGTCAAACGCAAGATCGTTCTTCCGGTAGTGCTTTTTCCGCATCCTGATTCACCAACCAACCCCAATGTCTCTCCTTCATATAGTTTAAAGGATACGTTATGAACAGCTTTTACTTGCTCCTTTACTCCTCCGAACCTTCCTAAGGGCCCTTTTATTGGAAAATACTTTTTTAATCCTTGCACTTCAAGTATAGGAGGTATTTGATTTGATTGATTATGAACTTGAAATGGCATAATTCTCCTCCTCCACTTGAGAAATTTCGCCCGCATGCCAGCATCTGACTTTCTGATTATTTTGATATAGCTTGAGTTCAGGCATTTTTTCTTTACACAATTGATCAGCATAAGGACAACGCGGGGCAAAGCGGCAGCCTTGAGGGATATTATTTAACGTAGGAACCATCCCTTTAATAACGTGCAGCTCTTGCGTGCGGTCTCCATCCAGTTGCGGAACGGATTGCATCAATCCTTTCGTATATGGATGAAGCGGTTTGGAAAACAAACTATCGACGTCGGCTTCTTCAACAATTTGACCTAAATACATAACGATCACACGGGTACATATTTCAGCAACGACACCAAGGTCATGTGTAATAAAAATAACGCCCATTTTAAGTTCCTTGTTTAATTGTATAATCAGATCTAAAATTTGCGCTTGAATGGTAACGTCTAAAGCCGTAGTCGGCTCATCGGCAATCAATAATTTCGGTTGACAAGCTAAAGCAAGGGCAATCATAACCCGTTGTCGCATCCCGCCTGATAATTGGTGTGGATATTCATTTACTCGTTTTTCTGGTGCCGGAATACCTGTTAGTTTAAGCATGTCAATAGCTTTATTATAAGCTTCTTTTTTAGAGACGTTTTGATGTAGCAAGATTGCTTCGGCAATTTGATAGCCGACAGTGTAAACCGGATTAAGGGAACTCAACGGATCTTGAAAAATCATTGCAATATCATTCCCACGGATAAGCTGCATTTCTGTATTCGAACATTTTAATAAGTTAGCCCCTTTAAAATAAATCTCGCCTTCGTATTGGGTGGTGTATTTTTCATCAAACAGCCTTAAAATAGATTGAGAGGTAACACTTTTTCCACAACCAGACTCTCCAACTACACCAAGTATTTCACCTTCTTCAACGTGGAAGCTTATTCCGTCGACTGCCGTGACCCGCCCGCGTTCTGTATGAAAATGGGTTTTAAGTTCCTTTATGCTCAATAAATATTGTTCCGTCATGGTTATCCCCCTACCTCTATGATCTTAAAAATATCACTAATCTGGTGCCGATTATTTTTTCGCTTTGCTAACATGGGGATCTATCAAGTCACGAAGACCGTCACCAAGTAAATTTAAGCCCAAGACAGATAACATAATCATCATTCCTGGAAAAACAGTCATCCACCATGCATTATAGATAACCACTTTGCCATCATACAAAATATTGCCCCAGCTTGGATCGGGCGCAGGAACCCCTACTCCTAAAAAGCTTAACGCTGCTTCCGTAATAATCGCTTCCGCAAAAATAAAAGTTGCTTGCACGACGAGCGGCGAGATCGTATTCGGCATGATATGCATCCATATGATTCGAAACGCACTTGCCCCCTGGGCTTTCATTGCCTCCACATAGGTTTCCTCACGGATCACTAAGGCTGCAGAGCGAATGACACGGGCAACATAAGGGGTAAATACAATACTTAAGGCGATAATGACATTTTTAGTCATAGGGCCAAATGCTGCCATCAATGAAATCGCCAGTAAAATTGCCGGTATCGACATTAACCCATCGCAAACCCGCATCAAGATATGATCGAGAGTCCGATAATAGCTTGCATATAGACCAATAATGACACCCATAATGGAAGATAGAGCAGCAACCGAAAAACCGACCCCCATCGTAACTTGAGCTCCGTAAGCAATCCGAGACAGAATATCCCGACCGAAATTGTCAGTACCTAGAATATGCTCATTACTGGGCCCTTGCAGCCTGTTGGATACATCCATTTCATACGGATCATGAGAAACAAGTAACGGTCCCACAATAGTCACCAAAACTAAAAAAATAATAATAATGCCCCTGAGACCATCAATTTGTTTGATAAAAGCCGCCGGGCAAATAATTGCCGTTGCTGTTTCTTCAGGTCATGTTTATATCTAGATAATTCAATATGGTTTTCTATCGCCCCCATAGTCCTCTCCCCCTTCTATCTCCGTCCTAATCGGACGCGTGGATCAATCACGCCGTATAACAAATCAATAATCAAGTTGACGAAAACATAAGTGAGAGTAACAAATAACACCACTCCTTGAATGACGGTGTAATCTCGTCTTGTTACTGAATTAATCGTAAGTTGGCCAATGCCTGGAATGTTAAAGATTGTTTCAGTAATAACAGCTCCTGCAATGAGAAAGCCGATAGATTGCCCAATAATGGTTAAAATGGGGAGAAACGCATTACGCAAAGCGTGCTTGTAAATGACATTGCGTTCCTTCACTCCCTTTGCACGAGCTGTTTTAATATAGTTGGTATTAAGAACTTCTAACATAGAAGATCTTGTCATTCTTGCAATGAGAGCCGCCTGTATGATCCCCAAGGAAGTAGCCGGTAAAATCAGATATTTTAAATGGTTCCATAATCCTGAACTTAAAGGCTGGTATCCAGCTACCGGCAGCCATTTTAACCCCACTCCAAACAACAGGATAAGAAAAAGGCTAAATAAAAAAACTGGAATAGATAATCCTAATAAAGAAAGCGACATCATAGATTGGTCAATAGCCGATCCCCGGTGTTTAGCGGCTTTAATACCGATGGGAATAGCAAGGAGCAATGCAACCAGCTCACCTAATATGGCTAGAGAGAGCGTTGGTTTCAGATGAGATAAAATCGACTGAGTGACCGACTCATTCATAAAATAAGATGTGCCTAAATCTCCGCGGAATACTCCAGTAATCCAATGGAGGTATTGCTGGTATAGCGGAAGATTAAGACCTAGCTTTTCACGTAATTCATTTACTTGCTGCTTAGTAGCCTCCTGTCCTAATATGACAGAAGCCGGATCACCAGGAGTTAAATGAAGGATTAAAAAGATAACGATGGAAACTACAAATAAGACTGGTATAAGTGAAACAACCCGTTTTAGCAGGTAAATATGCAAAGGTTTCCCCCCTTGTGATTATTCCCCATTGCTATATCAGCAATGGGGAAGTTTTTATATTCAAATTCCTACTTGTTATTTGTTACATTCCATAAAATCATCCGGTCTTGAAATTGATAGTTTGAAACCGTTTTGCGTAAATAATCGACTTTTTAACGTCACCGACTTTGATATCCGGCACATAATCGTAATACCACTTGAGCAATTCACCATAGTGGGCTTTCGCCTCGTCCGATGAAGGTAGACCTCTAATTTTGGAAACAAGCTCCAACATTTCCGGGCTATTCGTCCACCCTGCAAAGTCTGGTATCAAGGATAAATTTGAAGTTGGCTCAGGAATAGGAAGATCGATCACTACGTACATATCATACGCATTTGGATCTGCTGTCTTATCCAACAGGGTAGGCCAGTCATACACTTCCAGCTTTACTTTCATGCCGGTTTTTTCAAGCTGACTTTGGATTACTATCGCTGCATTATAGTGATCAATATAATCACGGGTGACCATAATTTTCACTTCCTTGCCGTTGTATCCTGCTTCTTTTAATAATTGTTTAGCTTTTTCAGGATCGTTTTGCTTGTACAAATCTTTGCCAACATCACTGGACCATTCTTTTTGCTGAGCCATCATCATGGAATGATTAACAGTAAAAAACTTTTCACTTTTAAAGCTACCTGTTAAGATTTTCTCCCGATCGAGCGCTGTAGCAACAGCTTTACGTGCGTTCTCATTAGAGAAGACTCCCTTTTTCTTATTAAAGTTCACACTAATATAACCGAAAGGATTAATAGAAGGAGCTAGATTGGAATCGTTTTCAAGCATTTTCACGTTATCTACTGGAACGGAAGAAGCAAAATCAAATTCCCCGCTTTGAATTCCAGCTACTCTTGTCGATGCATCCGGGGTAAAAATAAATTTAACCTCATCCAGTAGAGCTTCTTTTTTACCTGCCAATCCATCAGCCTTTTCACTGCGAGATTGATAATCATCGAAACGGGAGAGGGAAACGTATTGATCATGCTTCCATTCAACAAATTTAAATGGACCTGTTCCTATAAATTCTTTCACGCCAGTAGGACTGGCCTTTTCAACGATTTCTTTAGGCATGATCGCAGCAAAAGAAGGACCTTGGAAAGACATGATACTTAATGCAGTCGACAAAGGCCTAGGCAGATTTAAAACTACGGTGTAATCATCTTTTGCTTCAAAAACAGCATCGGAAAATTGACTTCTGCCGCCTATGCTATCCTTCCATCGATTCATGGAGGCTACAACATCATCTGCTTTCATCTCTTCACCGTTGTGAAAATGGACTCCTTTTCTTAAATGAAAAGTAATCGTTTTACCGTCATCACCTTGCTCATAAGATTCAGCTAACATCGGTTGTATGTTGTGCTTGGAATCAACAGTTAATAACGTTTCATAAACGTTTCCCATAATATCTGCCGTAGCCTGCGCCAAACTGATTTGTGGATCTAGTGTCTGGGGTTGTGCAGAATAGGCTATTTTCAAATTTCCTCCAGCAGATGTTCCTTTTCCTCCCGTTTCAGTTTTATCAGACCCACAACCAATAAGCATAATAACGAGCAAAGCAACAAGTACTGTTTTAAAGATTTTTATCATTTCCATTTAACTCCCCCCTTATTTTTAAAATTAGCGTTTACTTATCTCGGGATTAAAGACTAGCTATCGCCCTAGTTGGTGTTCCATACAGTGCAAATTTTCTTTGTCGATGAACACTTTTCTTATTTTCACTTGCACTATTCCTTGTCTCCTAAGAAACCATTTGATCCTAAGGATTGTCGAAATAATCTTTCTGTATAGTAAACTCCTAATCAAGTTTGCCACTATCACCTCCTATCGTTCGTAACAAGCATTGGACCAATACACGCAACTTTTTTAAAATCACATGATTAAAAATGCTCATGAATCATTTCCCCATTCGCTTTGGTCTTTCTTTGTTTATAAAAGTTCCACATCAGACGATAAAAATCGGGTTCCTCTCTTATTTGAATATTTATTGTTGATTAATAGCTATGACCATAATTATAAATCGCCCGATATATTTGTCAATATTTTTAGAATATTTAGATACAATTTTTATTCACTGTTTTCGTGAAAAAGGTACAAATAGTAAAAGCACGTTATTCAAAACACGCTTTTTCAATCCTTAACTTTCCGTGAGCCTCCTCGTCGCATGCACTCCTGCGGGGTCTCACCAGGACTCGATTTTCCCGCTGGAGTCGCCGCCTTCTGTTACAATCAACGGTGAAAAAACAGCATTCTGATCTAACAAAGTCATTTTATAAAAATCTGATTAAAACTTGCTTAAAATTCTTTAACTCCATAATAATCATTAATTGTCTTCTTATTTAATTGCGTGAGGGCTATTAAAATAGCTGGTGTATAGCTGCCCCCTTCTATTCGTAAGATATTTCATCGGTTGTTCTTCTCTTGTTTTATGAATATCTGATAAATCAATGGAAGCCACAATCATTTCTTCATTGTTTCCTGCTTTTGCAATAAAATGCCCTTCTGGAGAGATAACAGCACTTTCCCCGAAAAAAAGCGTTGTTTTCTCAAGGCCTACTTTGTTAGCTGCTGCAAGAAAAAGCTGATTTTCCAACGCTCGTGCACGCAAAAAGAGCTCTTGATGCGGTTCATAAGGAACGCTGTGAGCATTTAAAACTAGGAGTAAATCAGCTCCTTCCACGGCATAAATACGTGATACTTCCGGAAATTCAACATCGAATGTCATCATTAAAGCGATGTTCCCAAAAGAAGTATGAAAAATAGGGAACTCTTCTCCAGGTGTGAAAAATTGTTTTTCTTTATCAAACAAATGAGTTTTACGATAAACACCTTTTAGGCTCCCGTCTTTTTCGATAAATGCCGCAGAATTGTAATAGCAATTGTTCTCATACTCAGGAAAACCGATAATGACACCAACACCTGTTTCTTTCACCTTATGTTGAATAGCTCGAATACTCGTCCCATTCACCGGCTCAGCCAGTTCTTTTACTTTATCTTGAATTAAAAACCCGGATAAAAATAATTCCGGAAACAATATATAATCAATATTTTTTTCTTTGCTTTGTTCAATCATTGATAAAACGCGGTTAAGATTGAATGTGGTTTCAAATAAGACCCCTTTTAGTTGAGCAAGAGCAATTGTTAGCATGTTATTCTTCCCTTCCCTCTTCCCGAAACCGTTTTAGTTTTTTTACTATTGTGGATTGGTCGACTCCTAATGCCTTCGCCGCTTTATACGTGCTTTGATAGAGAGTATATGCTTTCATAATGAGCTCTTTCTCTACCATTTCTTTTGCCTGCTTAAGAGGCATAAGCGTTGACTGTTCATCATTTTGTTTTGTTTTTCCAGTGAGAGATTGAAAGAACGGCGGCAAATGTTGTAGCCGAATTTCATTATCTTCTGTCGTAATAGTTAATCGTTCAATAATATTTTCTAATTCTCTTACATTTCCTGGCCATGCATAATGTGTAAAGCTCTCTTCTGCTTCCGGATGAAATGTTTTAAAAATACCGTATTTGCTTGCTTTTTGTTTTAAAAAATGACGAGCTAAATAGATAATATCCTCTGTTCGTTCTCGTAATGGCGGGATTTCAATCGGAACCACATTAAGCCTATAATAGAGGTCCTCACGAAACTTTTTTTGCTTAACAAGCTCTAATAAATTACGATTGGTGGCTGCAATAACACGAATATTGATGGGGATTTGTTTTACAGCACCAATAGGCCGAATACAGTGCTCTTGTAAAACCTCTAGCAGCTTTACTTGCATATTCAATGGTAATTCTCCAATTTCATCTAAAAAAACAATTCCTTCGTTCGCTGACTCAAAGATCCCCTTTTTCCCTCCTTTTTTCCCGCCTGTGAAACTTCCATTTGTGTAACCAAACAATTCAGCTTCCATTAGAGGTTCAGGGATGGCTCCGCAGTTGACTGACAGGAAGGGATGATTGGAACGGCTGCTATACTTGTGAATAAGTTTCGCAACCATACTTTTCCCCACACCCGATTCTCCAAGCAGGAGAATCGTAGAGTCGACAAACGAAACTTTTTTTATTACTTCGAGTACTTCTTTCATATTAGCTGAACGAGTAATAAAAGCTGTATCAAGTTCATCATCTCTTTTTTCCCTTGTTAGATAAGGTGAACCTTCTTCTCTGGAGGAGACTGCTATAAACATTTTCGATCCTTGCTTAAAAATAATAATCCCAAGTGGTTGAATGTCTAGATGAACAAGGTCATTATCTTCCAGCGTTTTCAGCCTCTTTTCAACAATACTTTGAATAATATCAATCATTTTTTCATCAAAAAAGCCGTAAAAAAGGTTGATTTGTGCTGAGTTAAAGATCCCTTCATTCGAAGTCCGTATGGTGTGAACTATCCATTTGTCATTTGCCTGTATATTCTTTATCATGGTCATCTCCCCAATTTGTAGAATGATGAAAAAAAACATCTGATGCTATTTTTCATCACTCCCCTTAATTCAAGTATTAGCAAAGAAAAAAACACCTTTTTCTATAGAAGTGATGATTTTTTTCATCGTTATTTGCTCAATTATAAGACTTTTACAAGCAATACACAAATTATTTTGAATTGGCATAAGATTTGCACTATTAAAGAAAACTAAAGAAAGGATGACCAGCTTGTAACAGCTAGTGAAAATGTATGGAGAAAAAAGGAGGATGAGGATGAGCAGAGGAAAAGTGACATTATGTTTCTTTGTATTTAATTGGATCGTACTAAGTACATTAGTCGTTCCACCCATTTTTAAATATTTCAATCGTATAGAACCATGGATATTTGGATTACCGTTCCTGCAATTTTGGATTATTTGCGTTTGTTTTCTTATCTCTATTTCATTAATTGTTTGGTACATCGTTGAAGATAAAAGAGGTGAACTTGATTGAATACACTTATTTCTGTACTAGTCATCACCATATTTTTGATTGCCAACGGTTTAATTATTAAAAAATTCCATAAAAAACAAGATAGTTTTGAAGAATACGCAGTAGGTGGCCGATCGTTTCCTTGGATTCTAAGTTTGTTTGGCTTTTTAGGTGCCTTTTATGTTGGGTCTTTATATACAGGATCCATTGGATATTCTTCTAGTTTCGGTGTATATGCTCAATTTTCAGCTGTTTATGCTGTAGGGACAACGTTAACGATGTATATTATGGCTCGTCCTGTTTGGAAGTGGGGAAAAGAATATAATTTAGAGACGAATGCGGACTATGCTGAACTAAGGTATGATAGCAAACCGTTTGGCTTATTTATTGGAATTACAACGTTTTTATTTTGGGTTCCATGGCTCATTATTGAAATGCAAACCCTAGGTTACCTCGTATCCGCCGCCACTTATGGAGCTGTTCCTTTTAACCTTGGTTTATTCATTATTAGTGCCTTTGTTCTTATTTACTCCTTCCTTGGAGGCATGAGGGCAGGTACAATCGGCGATCTTTTTCAAGGGATATTTTTTACCTTTGTAGGAAGTGCAACCGTCATTTATCTCTTATACAAAGTGTATGGAGGGGTCACCCCAATGTTTGAAATGATGGCGGAGCAGCTACCTGATCATTTAATTATTAATGAGAAATTTGGGCTTTGGGCGTGGAGTTCGGCGATCATTACAGGGACCTTTGGTGGCATGATGAATCCAGGAATCTTCAATCGTTTATACATGTCTGATAGTGTTAAATCTGCTAAGAAGGCAGCCTTGGTCGTTCCAATTATTGGATCTATCTTTGTCATTTTAGTTATGTGGCTAGCATTAGGCGGAAGTTTATTGGATGGATATCCGAAGGATCCGCAGGAAGGTGGATTTTGGATTGCCAAAACTTATGGTGGTCCAGTTGTTTTGGGCCTAATGGGAATCTTTGCTTTATCAGCAAGTATGTCGACAATTAGCGCTATGTCTACAACCTCATCCATTATCATCGGCAAACATTTTACAAGTCAAAAATTAAGTCGCGATCAAAAGTTGAAATACTCAAAACTTTTCACATTAGCAATTGGGTTATTATGCATGGCCATTGCGACAATGGACCTTCCCATGGTTACGACTATTACTCTCTATGTATATGAATGCCTCGTTCAAGTCGCTCCCGCTCTTTTATTAGGAATGTACTGGAAACGGGCAAATAAATATGGAGCAGCAGTTGGGACAATAACTGGTATGGTGATTGTTTTATTAAAAGAACCCTTTCCGTGGCTCATTACGTGGGCAAATGGTGTATCAGCTGGATTACTTGGATTAGCAGTAAATCTAATTCTTTTTGTTACCATATCTCTTGTTACTCCGAAGCCTTCACATGTTAATGAACTTTTCAATGTATTAGATACACGTGCTACTATTCGAAATGGGAAGAAAACTGCTAGTGTGTCTTAAAAATTGAACTCTTGATCGTTCAGCGAATGAATATTTGGCATAGGATTTGCATTATTCATTATGAAACTAAAATCTTTGAAATGGAGTGATTCAAAATGTTGGTTCAACAAAAAGCTGATGTTATTTTATCAAGCGATGCTGTTTTTACTGGGCTCACGGATCAACCTCATCCAGCGGCTATTGCCATTATCGACAACAAAATTGCTGCAATTGGCTCAAAGGAAGATATCAAATCATTCATCGGCGAACATACACAGATTCATCAATACGGCGATCAATTAATTATGCCAGGGTTCCATGATTTCCATCTCCATATTATGATGGGAGGCCTTGCTTTAAATAGTGTAAACCTATTTAAAGCACGTTCAGAAGAAGAAACAGTACAAATGGTTGCTGATTATGCGAGGAAAAACCCAGACGACCCATGGATTATCGGGTTTAAATGGGATGCAGGCCGTTGGGACAACAATGGCTTACCCAGCCGTTCGTCATTAGATCAAGTAATTTCAGATCGACCGATTTTATTATTTTCTTTAGACAGTCATTACTCTTGGGTAAATAGTAAAGCGTTAGAGATAGCTAATATTACGAGGGATACAGGTGATCCTTCATACGGTTACATCGAAAAAGACATTCATGGCGAACCGACCGGAATCTTAGTTGAAAAAGCAACGGAATTAGTGGCTGACCATGCCTTTGACCTCTCACGAACAGATAAGAGAAACTTGCTGCAACATTTCTTACGACACGCAGCCAGCTATGGTGTCACCTCTGTTAATAATATGTATGGTGCAAATAGCAAACTGGATGATTTTAATATAATGAAAGAATTTGAAGAAAATGGAGAGCTGACTGCACGAATTCACTTATTCCCTGTTCTTGATGGAAGTCTCGAACAAGCGAAGCAGCTTCGCAAGCACTATGCCTCTGACAAACTGCGGGTATCCGGTTTAAAGCAATTTATAGACGGTGTTGTTTCTAACTCAACGGCTTATATGATTGAGCCCTATTCAGATGATCCAACAATGTGTGCAAGCCCAGCGTTCCCGCCTGAAACGATTAAAGAATGGGTCGCCGCAGCGGATAAAGAAGGATTTAGCGTTCGTTTTCACGCGATTGGAGATGCTGCCATTCGTTTAGCCTTAGATGCTTATGAAGGAGCACAAAAAGCAAATGGAGTAAGAGATTCCCGTCATTCCATTGAACACATTGAAGTCATTCACCCTGATGATATTCCACGCTTTCACAAATTGGGAGTGATGGCATCCATGCAGCCCGGTCTTCTTGCCAATACAGAACGCAACTTGTATGTTTCACGGATTGGAGAACAACGTTCGAAAAAGGCATTTGCCCTTCATTCATTACAAGAAGCTGGAGCGAAACTCGCCCTTTCAACAGATTTTCCGATTGATCCTTTAAATCCAATGCACCAAATTCATAAAGCTGTTACACGGATCGACAGTAGTGGCACAAACGCTTGGAATGCTGAAGAACGCATTACCTTGTCAGACGCATTAAAAGCATATACGCATGGATCTGCTTACGGTACCTTTAGAGAACATGAATTAGGAACGCTTGAGGTCGGAAAGTTAGCCGACATTGTCGTACTGGATCGAAATCTTTTCGAAGTGCCTGAAGAAGAAATTTTAAACACAGAAGCGATACTTACTGTAGCCGATGGAAAAGTAGTGTTCGATAAGAGCAAACATGCACAAGAGGTATAATCAGGCACTCTCATTGAATAATTCCCGAAAGTTTTTCCAGTCAAACATTAGAAAGAAATAGTTTACCAAGATAAATATTTTAAAACGAATGATAATTTCTCATTATTATGAAGTGATTTCTTACGTAAAGTATTGGGTTTTTCCCTATCATGATGGGGCATCCATATTGAATTATTTGAATAATAGATCAAAGAAAAGATTGATTTCAGGAGGAATAGAAGATGAGCGAAAAAATAACGATTGGATTAATTCAAATAAAATGCGGGACAAACATTGAGGAAAATGTTGAGTACTCAATGGAGAAAATTGAAGAAGCCGCACGTAGAGGGGCACAAATTATTTGCTTACAAGAACTTTTTAATGCGCAATACTTCCCTCAAACGGTGAACGTTGATCATTACAACCTTGCAGAGTCTGTAGGAAGCCCAACCCTCCAAAGGATGAGTGAACTTGCCAAAAAACTAGAGATTGTTCTTATTGTGCCATTTTATGAGAAAGCCGGACGCGGCGTTTATTTTAATAGTGCAGCCATTTTTGATGCAGACGGTTCTTATCTTGGAACCACTCGAAAAAATCATATTCCTGATGGGCCCCAATATCATGAGAAATATTACTTTATTCCAGGGAATACAGGCTATCCAGTCTATGAAACCCGTTATGGAAAAATCGGAGTCGGAATTTGCTGGGATGAATGGTTCCCAGAGGTTGCTCGAATCTTAGCTCTGCAAGGAGCCGATATTCTATTTTACCCTTCAGCGATTGGTTCAGAACCTGATCATCCTGAACTCTCAACTCATAGCGCTTGGGAAAAGGCAATTTCTGCCCATGGCATTTCGAACGGGGTGTTTGTAGCAGCGGTAAACCGTGTTGGGCAAGAAAAAGATATGAGTTTCTACGGCGGAAGTTTTGTAAGCAATCCGCTAGGAGAGATTTTACAGTCATTGGATGATAAAGAAGGAATTTTAATTCAAGAAATCGATAAACAAGACATAGACTCCACCCGAAACTTGCTTCAGTTTTTACGTGATCGCCGGACAGATACTTATGGTCTGATATTAGAAAAAGAAGCGCTTCAAAGGGCTAAAAAGATGCCTTCTCCTGAGTCAAACAACATTCTTGTACAAACGAAGTAGTCCGTTCCGTTTCATATCAAGTCGCCAAGAGACTTTCCCTTTGAATAAATTATGCTCTTCCACAACTGGGCACCCTTCTTCTTCAGATTAAGAGTATCAGCATATCCAAGATTTAAATAGTAGTTTCAAGTCAGTTGTCATGTACACCAGAAACATTTAGAAAAGGCTTTAATTTGTTTTTGAATGATAAAACCATATAATGCTTTTTCATTATCATTATATGGTTTTTCTTTATTCTACTAAGTCCACTCATTGTTAAATCCGCTATATCGAGAAAATTGCAACCCTGGAATTATCTTAAAACTCAGAACATTAATCAAGCGTATTTTTCTGTATTGAACGATAAGGAGGTGATGAAAAGAAGTCACATCCATCATCGTTAAAAGCATAAAACATTGAGAGGAAAATTATTTTATAAAGGAGAGTTTAGATGAAAAAGAACTATTGGTGCAACTTTAAGATGTTTTTTGTTGTTTTAAGTGTGTTTTTGATTAGCTTCTCCTCCTCCGCTTCTGCTAATAACGGAGAAAACAATAAGCTTATAATAGGAAATAACGGGTATTCGTTCCCTGCTGAATGGGAGAAGCAAAGTGCCGTATGGCTAGTGTGGGAATGGAATGAGTTTGGTGAGACGACTACTGATGAACAGCATAAAGTGACCGCTCAAATCATTGAAGCCCTGCATGCTCACAATGTAAAAGTGGAACTTATCCTTAAAACAGGAGGAGATTCCAAGGAAAAGGTTTTAACCTTCTTAAGGGCTTATAATGTGGATCCTAAGAAAATTAACTTTCGAGAATATGAGAGACCCTATGCATTTATTAGAGATTTTGGGCCACTGTTTCTGAAAAATAATGAAGGTAAAGCAATGATTGCAGACTTTGCTTTTGATTTTTATGGAACATGGGACAGAGAAACAGCACAGCCCATTGCCGATGTTCGCAAGGCAATGGCTCAAGAGTTAAACATCCCACTATTATCATCTGACTTTGTCGCAGAAGGTGGAGGCATAGAAGTAAATGGTGAGGGGGTAATGATGACCTATAAGGACACAGCACTTCAGCGCAACCCTGGGAAAACTCTTCAGGAAATCGAGAAGGAATACTTGAGGGTTTATGGGCAAAAGAAGATCATTTGGCTGGAGAGAAGTCCTCTATCTGATAAATTAACGCCTGATGGAAGTCCCATTATTGATAACTTCTTTGGAAATGGGGCCAATGGTCATGTGGATGAGGTGGCTAGATTTGTTGATCCACATACCGTTTTAGTGGCCCAAATTTCTGAGGAAGCACGCAACAGCAACAATTTAGAAAAAGAAGATTACGAAAGAATAGAAGAAGTAGTTCAGACGTTAAAACGCTCAACAGATGTAAATGGAAAGCCATTCAAGATTATTCGTGTCCCCTTTCCTGATTTAGAGCTGGTTTGGAATGAACATACTGTCCAAGAAGGAGATATCTATCCGCAATTCGGATTTAAACCTGGGGAGAAAGTGTATCAAATTCCGGCAGTAAGCTACCTGAACTTCTTAATCTCCAATGGTGTCGTCATTTCGGCGAAGTATTGGGAACCAGGAAAGCCAGAACAGTTGAAGCAATTAGATGAACAGTCTAAAGCTATACTTCAAAGAGCATTCCCTGGTCGCGAAATTGTCCAAATCAATCCAATTGAAATCAACTGGTGGGGCGGCGGTATTCACTGTATCACTCAACAGCAACCTGTGTATACACCTTAATAAGACTTTCTAAGCAAGAATAAAGTTATAGGGGAAAAACCATTGTTTAAATACAATTAATGATTCTGCGTGGTAGCATTCTTTCCGTTTATCAACGAAAGGGTTCGAAAGGGTCTGACTCCGACCCCCTGTTGATTGGAATGTAAAAGACTGCAGGTAAACTCAAGTTTCATGGAGTTTGTCTGCAGCCTGAAAGGATTCTACAGCGTAGAATCCTTTATTTTTAACTATATTAATTTCCGGTTAATGCCTTCGTATGTTCAAATACAACCTTTCCATCAACAATTGTTACCTGCACTTTCGTATCCGGTATGTCTTCGGTGGGTATGTCAAAAAGATTTTTCTCTAACACAACAATATCCGCCAGCTTCCCTGCCTCTAATGTCCCTAATTCCTGCTCTCTAAATGAGCCGTACGCAGGGCCGGCTGTGTAAGCTTTCAATGCTTCAGCAAGTGTGATGCGCTCATGCGGATGCCACACAGCTTCTCCGCTGCTGTCAATTCTCGTTACCGCACGGTAAATTTGTAAAAGCGGATTCAAGACATCAATGGGAAAATCCGTCCCAAACGCCAATTTCGCCCCGGCTTCTTGCAATGTCTTGATCGGAAACACATACTTTTCTCGCTCAGAACCAATCCGATCCGTGTACACCCCCCGCTCAGACATCGCAAAGTGATCCGGCTGCATGGACGCCGTCACGCCAAGCTCTTTGAAGCGCGGGATATCATCAGGGTGAATCACTTCGACATGTTCAACCGAATGGCGCGAATCCCGCTTGCCATTTGTCTTTTGCGCTTCCTCATAGGCATCTAAAGCCAGACGGATCGCTCCATCGCCAATTGCATGAAAGCGAATGCTAAATCCTTCTTTATCCGCTTCAACCACCCATTTTTTAAACGTTTCCGGAGGGAAGGATGCCTCTCCCCGAGTGTCGGGTTGGTCAGCATAAGGCTCAAGTAAATAAGCGGTGCGGGCGGTAATGACGCCATCAATAAATTGCTTCAGCCCCGATACACGAAGCTTATCCGATTGATACGTCTCCCGCAGTTGTTTCACATGCTCCAAATTGCCATTTAATGCAGGCCATAAATGAATGCGGGCGGTTAATTCTCCTTTTTCTTCAAATTCTTTGAATACATCATAATCATTAAGCATTTCCAATGCCTCTATTGCAAATAAGTCGTGAACGGCAGTTATTCCTAAGCTTGCGGCATGATTAAGGAAATTAGCGAACAGTTCCCGCTTTTGTTCTTTTGTAAAATTATAAGCATGACGGAATACTGCATCCATGGCTTTTTCGTACAACAGACCGTCGGGCTCTCCATTTTTGTCTTTGCTGATCATACCGTAAGAAGGATCCTCTGTATCTCGATTAATGTTAGCAATCTCTAAAGCTTTCGTATTCACCCATACGTAATGCCCTTCCGCATGGAACATCAGCGCTGGGCGATCCGGAAGAATGCGGTCCAATGAATAACGATTCGGCAATTGCTGGGTATCCCAGTATCCTGCATCCCAGGAATTGCCGATGATCCATGAATCTTCCGGCCGCGCTTCGGCAAATGTACGAATCATCTCTAATGCTTCTTCTTCAGAACGGGCTGAGAATAAATTAACACCGTTCATCGAAACAGCTCCATCCATCATATGAAGATGGAAGTCATGAAACCCCGGCATAATTAATTGGTCTTGAAATGGATAGACTTTCGTCCTTTCACCCGAATAAGATCTAATCTCCTCCTCCGAACCAATCGCAAGGATCTTATTATCCTTAATGGCAATGGAAGCTGGTTCCGGTTGATCGGAAAGCCCTGTAAATACTGCATTACTTGAAATAATCACATCAGCTAGTTGTTGACTCATTTTTAATCCATCCTTTTATCTATAATTGTGTACTCAGCTATTATTGCGCCTCTTCAAAAACTAGCTCGGGCGGGGGCTGCTTAAACATTTTCGTAAGATTAAGCAGGTACAAAAACCCTAACGTAAACCAAACTCCACCCAGTATTAGTGAATGAATATCTAATTTCACAAAAAATAATCCTGTAAGCGAAGCGCCAATTAACGGAATAATAAGGTACTGAATAGTCCCCTAAGGGATCTCTGTTTTTTTCGGATATAATAGTGTGCGATAACCGAAAGATTAACAAGGGTAAAAGTAAACAATGCCCCAAAGTTTATGAGAGATACAGCAAATGTAAGACTTAAGAACAGTGAACTGAAAGCAACACACCCTATGATTAATATGTTATATACAGGGGTGCGATGTTTAGGTGAAAGATGCCCAAATATTTTGGCAGGAAGTACCCGCTCACGTCCCATTGCATAAAGAATACGAGATGCACTTGTCCCTGATGCAATGGCAGAGGCAAAGCATGCCATAGTTCCTTCTGCAAGGATATAGCTTATTAAAAAGTTGCCGCCAATATACGCGGCAATGTCTATATAAGCAGCTTCCGGGTTTTTAAAAGATTGGTAGTCTGGCCAGACAAGCTGCAAAAAATAGGAACCGACGATATATAATGCCCCGCCAATGATTGTAATCAGATAAATGGCCTTAGGGATCGATTTTTTAGGGTTTTTCACTTCTTCTGATAGGGTTGTGACGGCATCAAATCCTAAAAAAGAAAAGCATAAAACAGGAATGATGGACATTACGTCAGATATATTCGCATTTGAATCCATAAACGGAAGGATCGAAAAAAGCGTTCCTGCTCCTTGACCGTTTAAAAGACCCTTTATCGAAAAGATAATGAATAAGGCGTACGTTCCAAATTGCATAAACAGAATAGCGGTACTAAATTTGGCAGCAACCGTTACACCAAGTACATTTATAGTTGTAACTATAACAATAAACATAATAATCCAAACATACATGGGAACGGAAGGGAAATAAGCATTCATAGCTATTCCTAGAAATAAAGAGCTAATCATTGGACTAAATATATAATCAAGTAAAATGGTCCAACCTACGAGAAAACCAACGTGAGGACTTATGGCCTTTTGTGTAAACGTGTAAGCAGCACCCGCCGTTGGATACGCTTTCACCATTTGTGCATAGCTATAGGCTGTAAATAACATAACGACTAGAGCAATGATATAAGCCGTTGTCATCATCCCGTTTGTGCTAGTGACAGCTACTCCATAGGTGGAGATCATAGTGGTGGGAGCCATAAAACTCAAACCAAAAAACACGATATACTTTAATGACAGGGTACGCTTAAGAGTTGGGGAATTTGCATTCATTAATCAATCCTCCTTTTTTTATTCATACACTACATCTTAATATTCTTACTTCCATTCATTTTTAGTAAGCAGATACTTCAGATGATCAAATTTTAATTTCCCAAACTCCCTCTCCAATTTCCTGCGAAGGTGTAGGAAGTGACACCCTGCGCTCTTTCAGATAGTGATACTGTTGTCTGCTCTCCTGGACAAGCGACAAGTCGATCGTTGCTGATAACACTTCTTCTTCGCATCCTGCTTCAGCAATTATCCGTCCATATGGATCAACGACAATGCTCCCTCCGCAAAACGTAATTTCCTCCAGCTCTCCAAGTCGATTTGTCAAAGCAACAAACATCTGGTTGTCTTGTGCTCTGGCTTGAACGGCAACACGATGTACTGGACCATCCCAATTTCCATCTGTCACTAACAATAGCTCTGTTCCCATGCTGGCAACTGCCCGGGCTGTTTCTGGATATTCTATATCGTAGCAAATGAGCAGCCCGACTTTTGTGTCTTGCCAGCCGCAGCTTCGGAAACAATTTCCAGGATTGACGACTGCCTCTTCCCCCACCCATAAATGAGTCTTACGATAAGAAAGCAACAATCCTGTCGGTCCCACTAGAATCGTGGTATTATAAATGTTTTCTCCTTCCTTTTCGTATAAGCCCACAACAATGGAAGTATTAGCTTCTCTTGCTTTACGTTCTAAATGTTTGACAAGAGGTCCATCCAAGGGCTCGGCTAATGTACGAGCAACCTCTGGAGAAGGAAACCCCATGATAAATGTCTCAGGAAACAAAATGAGGTCGTGAGAATGACCATACTTATTAACGACCTCATCCAAACGAGTAAGATTGTTTTCAACCTTCCCATCTTCACAAATGAGTTGTGCTAATGCGATAGTTACTTGATTCATAATAAAATCCTCCCTTTAACTGATGACAAAAATATTCCAAAAACACTAAACCGATTTTTGCATTATAAGAGCTTAGCCCCTAGTGATGCAAAAACACTTAATAAACCTCCTACTAGTAATATTTGCTCAGTTAATAACTTGCAAGAATAGTGCCAATGTTTAGATTACTTTAAAACCAGGTCATTATGTGAATATTCTAATGCAAAATTGAATTAACAACAGGAGGATTGATTTGTTTTTGCATTACAATTCATATATGAATTAATTCTCTGTTTCTAGCTTCCTTTCAATCGTTATTTGGCTTAAATGAAGATGCTCCCTATCCCACATATATTTTTTAGATGACGAGACTCCACTTTTTCAAGAAGTTCCTTTCATATTTTTCTATTCTCAGTCTTTTTGCAAAGTCTCGCCAGCAGCCCTATTGCTTCAGATAAATCGCTCAAGTTCCTAACTTCTGACTAAACCTCCTAGTTTATGTGTGTTCTCTGGCCGATCATAAGAAATTAACAGATCAATAGTTGCTTTCTTATTCAAGCACTGCTTCTCAGCCGTTCTTATTCCACGTCTTTGTGATTTCATAGCTAATCTGTTCTACGCCTGCATTTTCTATAGTATGAGTGGTCTGCTTTTGTTTGTTTATTTTCCGTTCTTTTGATAGGACAATTAACTCATTATTTCACTAATTCTCCGGCATGATCATACACTACTTTCCCATCAACAATTGTTACCTGCACCTTTGTATCGGGTATGTCTTCTGCAGGTAAGTCAAAGAGATTTTTCTCTAACACAACAATATCCGCTAGCTTCCCTGCTTCCAATGTTCCTAACTCTCCCTCTCTAAATGAACCATATGCAGGACCGGCTGTGTAAGCTTTCAATGCTTCGGCAAGTGTGATGCGCTCATGCGGATGCCAGACGGTTTCTCCGCTGCTGTCAATTCTTGTTACCGCCCGGTAAATTTGCAGAAGTGGGTTCAAAACATCGATGGGAAAATCCGTCCCAAAGGCCAAGTTTGCACCAGTTTCCTGCAATGTCTTGATCGGAAACACATACTTTTCACGCTCAAGGCCGATTCGATCGGTGTACACCCCCCGTTCAGACATCGCAAAGTGATCCGGCTGCATGGACGCCGTCACGCCAAGCTCTTTGAAACGCGGAATATCATCAGGGTGAATCACTTCGATATGCTCCACGGAATGCCGGGAATCCCGTTTGCCATTTGTCTTTTGCGCTTCCTCATAAGCATCTAAAGCCAGGCGGATCGCTCCGTCGCCAATGGCATGAAAGCGAACGCTAAACCCTTCTTTATCCGCTTCAACTACCCATTTTTTGATCGTTTCCGGAGGAAAAGACGCCTCTCCGCGTGTGTCAGGTTGGTCTGCATACGGTTCTATTAAATAAGCCGTACGGGCGGTAATCACGCCATCAATAAATTGCTTCAATCCCGATACACGAAGCTTGTCCGATTGATACGTCTCCCGCAGCCGTTTCACATGCTCCAAACTGCCATTTAATGCAGGCCATAAATGAATGCGGGCGCTTAATTCCCCTTTATCTTCAAATTCTTTGAAAACATCGAGAGATTCTATTGTTTTCAACCCGTGTAAATCGTGAACAGCCGTTATCCCTAAACTTGCTGCATGGGTTAAAAAATGAGAGAAAATTTTACTTCTATATTCATTTGAAAAATTAAATGCATGATGCACGACCGCATTCATTGCTTTTTCATATAAAATACCATCAGGTTCTCCCTCTTCATCCTTGCCGATTATGCCGTAAGAAGGGTTTTCTGTATTGCGGGTAATTTGGGCGATTTCTAACGCCTTCGAATTTACCCATGCGTAATGCCCTTCCGCATGAAACATGAGCGCTGGGCGATCCGGAAGAATACGGTCCAATGAATAACGATTCGGCAATTGCTGGGTATCCCAGTACCCTGCATCCCATGTAAACCCGATGACCCATGGATTTTCCGGATTTGATCGAGCAAATTCCTGGATCATTTCCAACGCTTCATCTTCTGAACGAGCCGCGAATAGATTCGCACTATTAAGGGAAACAGCTCCTTGCATAATATGAAGGTGAAAATCGTGGAATCCCGGCATAATTAGTTGATCTTTAAATTGATACACTTTTGTATTTTCACCCAAGTAAGCCTTTATCTCTTTCTCCGAACCAACCGCAAGGATTTTATTGTCCTTAATCGCAATGGACGCGGGTTCCGGTTGATCACAAAGCCCTGTAAATACAGCCTTACTTGAAATAATTACATCAGCTAGTTGTTGACTCATTCTTCATCAATCCTCTCATTATATAGATCTACTCCCTTTTATTGAGCTTCTTCAAAGGTAAGCTCAGGAGGCGGTTGCCGAAACATTTTCGTTAAGTTTAATAGATAAATAAATCCGATAAAAAGCCAAGCCCCGCCTAGTAATAATGAATGCTGGTCTAATTTTATGAAAAACAGTCCAATAAGAGCAGCGCCAATCAATGGAATGATCAAATATTGAACCGTTCCTTTGAAAGACCTTTTTCTCTCTCTGAAGAAGTAGTGAGCGATCACTGAAAGATTCACAAAGAAAAAGGCAAACAATGCCCCAAAACTAACAAATGAGACGGCTGTTGTTAGATTGATAAAAAGAGCACTTAACGCAACGGCGCCAATGAGTAAAATATTAAGCACAGGTGTATGATATTTAGGGGACACATAGCCAAAGAGCTTCTTCGGCAATACATTTTCCCTTCCCATCGCATATAAAATGCGAGAGGCGCTCGTTCCCGAGGCAACGGCCGAAGCAGTGGTAGAGGTTAGTCCTACTGCAATAAAGAAACTCACAAAAAGACTTCCACCGACATAAATTGCAATCTCCAAATAAGCAGATTCAGGGTCTTTAAAAGATTGGAACTCCGGAAAAATCAGCTGAGCAAAATACGAACCCGTAATAAATAAAAATCCACCAATTAGCGTTACAAGATAAATCGCTTTTGGCAATGTTTTCTTAGGATTCTTTGTCTCTTCTGACAACGTAGTGACTGCATCAAAACCCAAAAAGCTAAAGCAGAGAATAGGGACAACAGATAGAAGCGTCGGTACACTAACTCCGGGGTCATAAAATGGAACGGTTGAAAATAATGTACCTGCCCCTTTTCCTTCAAGAAGCCCTTTAATCGACAAAATAAAAAATAGCACAAACAATAAGATCTGCAGAAGAAGCATATAAATATTAAGTTTCGCCGCTAATTTAATACCAAGAATATTGACCGTGGTAATCACCGCAATAAACAAAATGATCCAAACGACTATCGGGATGGATGGGAAATAAGCTTTCAATGAAATTCCGACGATTAGGGCGCTGATCATTGGGCTAAACATATAATCAATAATGATCGTCCAACCAACAATAAATCCAATATGCGGACTGATTGATTTTTGTGTAAACGTATAAGCCGCCCCGGCAGTCGGAAACGCTTTCACCAATTGGACATAGCTGTAAGCTGTAAATAGCATAGCCACTAAGGCGATTGCATAAGCAGTTGGCATCATCCCATTGGTGCTATGCACGGCAACCCCGTAAGTAGCAAAAAATGTTTTAGGCGCCATAAAAGCTAAGCCGAAGAAAACGACATGTACAAGAGTAAGCGAACGCTTGAGGGTTGGTGAGTCAATGTTTTTCATAGCTTAAACCTCCTTATAAAGTGTTTCTCCTTAACATTTGATAATAAAAATGAAAAATGACTATTTTTATTTAAATCCAATTATTCTGAATTTAAAGAATCCCCCCATTCCATCTGCATGAATTCATCATAAAGTCTCGTCTAACCCTAGAGTCAACTGTTTCCATAGAAAAAACCTTTGAAATGATAACGTTATCATTTCAAAGGTTTCTTCGAACTTGTTTTTCTTGGACAGGGATTTGTATTTCATAGTAGGCTTCCTCATATTGATCTGTTAAAGAAATGTCGACTTGCATAACCCTAATAGCGTCACCAGTAATCATATAACCATGAGTATCACAATAATGAAGCAGCTTTTTAAGCTGAGTCAGCATTTTCTCTCTCGTGAGCCCTCCATAGTAAGAGCATGCAAATATCCCTTTTTCTATTTTTTGTGTTGATTGTCCAGACGATTGATTTTCTACAAGAATAAATAGTTGCGATTGATATTTATCAAGGTTAAGAGGTCCATCCGCTGATTGGCGAATGTCGTTAAAATAATCTTTTTTGATAAAATCCCCAAATTTGTTACTAGCCAACACTGGGATGATCCCACCAACTTTATTTTCGAGCTCTAATAGTCCAAAATAAAGATTTTCTTTATCTCCCCAGCTTACTGGTCTAGCTAGCTGAATGTATTCGCGCTCTTCAAATTGTTTAACTACAATATCCGAATTCTTATAACTATTAGTGAAATATTCAATATTGTATAGTCGAGTATTCAAAGTATCATAGATATCTTGCAATCCCTTTATTTTTTCTTCTATATTAGCCAGTGATTCTTGAAGTGTTTGAATGGATTTTTTAACGTTACGGTTTGTTAAGAATTGCTTGATTTCCTCTAGGGAAAAACCGATTTTCCTCAGTTCCTTTATCGTTCCGAGAACTTCATACTGGGAAATGGAGTAATAACGATATCCGGTGTCAGGGTCAATGTAGTAGGGCTTTAACAATCCAATTTTATCGTAATGACGCAGTGTATCCACCGTTATACCTCTTAACTTTGCCATTTCCCCTATACTCAGCTTATTTCTCATGGCTCTTTCTCCTTCTAGCTAGTACTGGAAATAAATATACTAAAATAATAGCACGACCACTTCTGTTGTAAAAGAGAGATTTCTTCTCACGAACAGGAAGTAAAAAAGGGAGTGAATCATTCTTTTCCGAACAATCCTTTCTTTGCCTCTAGCTCTTATCCCTAAAATATAGTGTTGCTTTCTTTACAAAGTGTGGCCTCTCTTCTAGCGGCTAAATCGTTGCCAGCACCTAATTTTATTGGATACATAAGATGCTTTTAAAGGGGTGATCAGCATGCCGTGGCAGGATAAAGCTAGCGAGCTCATCGGTCAGCCCGTGGGCGTCTCATTGTCCAACGGCCGGGGAGTGTCCGGTATTTTATGCAGTGTGTCTGGAGGGAAAGTTTCTGTCATCGAATATTTATATAAATCTCAATTTGCATTGAAGCAGTATGATTATCGGTCGGTCCAAGATATCAACGGATTTCCTCCTTGTCAAAACCGGCAATGGTTCTATTATTAACAATGACCCTCTTTTAATAAAGAGGGTCATTGTCTTTGCTTGCCGCTGTTGTGCCTAACTAAAAGCATCGAATTCTCCATCTTTTATTCCTTATTATGGTATCATGCAAAAAATAAGGAAAGGAGTGAATAAATACTTGAGCTTAATGTCATTTGTTATCGTCATCATAGGCGCATTAATGATTGACTTCTTCTGGCTTGATGTGGAAAGCAAAAGATGGAAGTGGCTGAAAAACCGCTCTAAACCTCAACAGGTGCTGTTTTTTGTTTTTTTTATGAGCTCTTCGCTAGTTCTTTATTATTTGTTTGGACATAAGTTTTTAAGTTAATGAAATCACTTCAACTTGCCAATCATTCCTATAAAAGGATTGGCAGGTTACTTTTACCTCTTGCAGTTGTATACAAAATATCAATCATACTTAAATAAAGAAGAGGTTATTTGTTGATTGCACCTTATCCGCTTATGGAATCGGTCTTCCTTTATTTATTGTTATAAACAAAGGCTCTGTTAAAAGAAAGGATATTCTTTTGAGAGTGAGTTGTAACAGAAGACAGTGACTCCAGCGGGAAAAGCGAGTATTAGTGAGACTCCGCACAGAGCGCACGCGCCTAACCAAAAGAAAAAGCACCATAAGCGGTGCTTTTTTCTGCTGTGTGATTAGAAAAGTCAATTCTTCGACTCGCGATCTATTCATCTCTCACTCTAGCTTGATTTCATTAATAAAAGGATAGGATAACAGGGAAATCACTACCTTCTTCGTGAACATTTTCACGGGAGTTTAGAAGAACAGGTTTTTCATAAAGAGAAGCGGCCTGTATTTTCTATATTTTCAAAGGGACCTAATCATTTAACTCCCACAGCGTCAAAAGATTTACTGACGGCATTTACTTCCGCCGAACCGGCACCAAAGAGGTCGGCTGCTGACTGCACCAGCGCAGCTCGAGCTTGGCTAAAAGTGGAAGATGCTGTTAGATAAACGGTATTCGCACGATAATAAATCTGCCCTACCTTCTCGTTGCCAATACCTGGTACTGTTATGCCATAATGAGTCCCTCCTTTGGCCAGAAGGTAAGCAGCTTTATTTATGATGCCACTATTCGTGTGTACGCCGCCATTATCTGCTGTACCTGTATAGCGTTTAGAATAATGATCAGGATCTCCATACTTCGCAGGGTCGCTCATTGAACGAAGCGCATCATTTGCAACCCCGGGTGTATAGATGTCTTCTCCAATCTCGTAATCAGCGTTACTGTTATGGTAAAATTCAGCAAGAGTACCGAAAACATCTGAAATCGCTTCATTTAAGGCTCCAGATTCATTTTGATAAATTAAATCTGAGCTGCTGTCCGTCACGGCGTGCGTAATTTCATGAGCGACCACATCAATCGCGCCGGATAGCGGAATAAAAGTCGAACCGTCTCCGTCTCCGTATACCATCTGACTTCCGTTCCAGAACGCATTGTTGTATCTGCTGCCGTAATGAACCGTTGACCTAATGGCACCCCCTCTACCATCATAGGAATTACGATTGAATTTTGTCTTATAATAATCATAAGTTTTAGCCGCATAGAAATGAGCATCCACAGCTGGAGCCTCATAGGTGCTATTTAAAAGATTGTCAGAGCTTGTCCAAAGTGTGCCAGGAACTTGGGAACGGTTTGCCGCATCATAAGTAACGATCCCGCCGCCTCTTGTTCTATCTTGTAAATAATAGGTTGAACTTGAAAGCGTCATATTCAGGTTTTTCGTATCCCCTAACACCCCTTTTCCAGTGCCTGTTGTATTGGTAGATGCTGCAGCACCTGGCTTAGCGGCCTCTTTTTTGCTTGTTTCCTGAGTGTTAGCTTCATGAAGGTCGTTATATTTATTCAGTATTTTTCCAGTTGAAGCTTCAATAAAATAATTATAGTTTCCTGGTTCTGGAGATAGGAAGTTCAAGTTTACTAGATAAGCATAAGTAGCATCATCGCCTTGCACGTACACAACCAACTCTGACGTTGGCTCTTTTTCATATTCAGGAATCAAACCAAGATCAGCTTCAGCAATTTTAATTGATTGGTTGGCATTAACTTTCCTTTCATATTTTAGCCCTTTTTTATCTTCCAGGTTAGGGGTGACTGTGCCCGAGAATACAGTTAAGATGCCATTATCTGTTACCATGGCTGCTTGTGTAGATCCCCAGACAGGGACTCCGTTGTATACCTGCTGTAGTCGAAGAGCAGTGGACCCGTCCTTTTCTTTTTTACTTGATGTTACTTTGAAGGATTCTTTAGCAGATTTAGATCCGAGCTTATATTTGTCTTTGTTAGCGCTTACATAATCATACACAACGCTTTCTGCATTTTTTTTAGCTGGTTTTGTCAGGTTACCCGAGACAAATTCAGGCGAACCGACTGACTGATTATACTTGTAGTTTGACAAAACATTTTTTGGTGCTGCAAGCGATGATGTAGGAGAGAAGACACTAGTGGCTAAACCGAGAGACAATCCAAGAGCTAAAACTTTTCTGTTCACTTTAAGTCCTCCTTGGTTAACATGAATGGTAATTCAGAAATCATCATACCATGCTGAAAATTATTTTTATACTATTTTTTCAATTTAATTCCATTTTACTAGAAAAAGTAGAATTTTAAGGAAATTGATCCTCAGAAACATAGACTCATAGTAGATAAATGGTATTATTTACAATTCACCCATTTATAACCACAATAAAAAAGCCAGCATACTATGCGCTGACCTATACTCTCTGTATCCGCTTGTCGAATAAAGTCTTTTAAGCCCTGCCATTAAAATCTTTTTAACATCTGCTTCTAAATCCTTTTTTAATGAGTTATATAAAGTTGCTGAATAACTCTTTACATGGTTCCGTTTTCAGAGTAAAAACGCACTTCTTAACGGGATCGTTTTTGACTATCTAGTAATCAATTCTGTTCCATATGAATTATCAACCGCACAAAGCCAGCTGCCTTGTAAATTTTTCCGAAATACGTATGTTGCTCTTCGATCCATTGAATATTCGGTTTCCTGTTTATCCGCATCCAAAAGCGTCTGAGAAATAACTAACGCCGTATCGCCAGCTTCCAGAATAACCATTTCCCCCTGTGTCGGCACGAGGGTATTATTGAAGTATTGGGAAATAGCGATAAATGCTTTTTTGATTTCCTCTTTGCCCTGTGCTACCTTTCCCGGCTTTATAACGAGAATAGCATCATCGGTATAGTAATTCATCAATGTATCAAAATCTTCCTGCTTAATTGCCAGATCACACTTTTTAATAAGCTCTGTTAATTCATGTTCCATAAGATCCTTCCTTCCCCATACTAAAAATATGTTAATTAGATCGATTTTACATGATTTACCTCAATGACACTATCTTTTTTCCCTGCTCACCAAAAAAAGCCAACAAGAATTTGTTGGCTTTGGGTACATGTGCTTTAGCTTGCTTTGTCTATCCTCCTGTGCCCATCAGTCTTCCATAATTTCATCAAAGGCGGCAGAAACTTTGTCGAACTCTTCCTCACTTTCAATGGAGGTAAAGTCGCCCTCTTGGTCGACCTTTAAAAGAAAACGTCAATGTCTTCCTCTGTTTCATCCTCAATATCCTCTACAAAGCCGACTGCCGCATATTGCGTGCCTTCGATATTAATAGCGGCCAATACTTCAACCCTCTGTTCTTCGTCGTTCTCACCGCTAATCGTGAAAACTTCGCCTACTTCAATATTTTCCATGCGATAACCCCTCTCCTTTTAAATTCTTCTTGTTTTAATAATACCTCTAGTCATCTTATTTCCAAAGGGCGAGTAATTCATGCAAGAAATGCCGATTTTCATCCTAAGTATTTTCTTCTTTTGTTTTTCCCATACTATTGGTGCAATTTAGATTAGAAATACTGACCTTCAAATTCAACGATATTCCAACAAACTTCTTGTTTTTTTCATTACACCCGTCTATATTTATATAAAGATAGCTGTCAAGACAAGGAGATAGACACAATGTCAGAAAAAACAATTTCACAGAAAAAGCTGCTTGGCATCGCCGGCCTTGGCTGGATGTTTGATGCAATGGATGTCGGCATGCTGTCATTTATTATCGCTGCTCTAAAAGTAGATTGGAACTTAACACCAGAGCAAATGGGCTGGATCGGCAGCGTGAACTCAATCGGAATGGCTGTTGGTGCGTTCCTATTCGGTCTTTGGGCTGACCGTATGGGTCGAAAAAATATTTTTATTATTACGCTGCTGATCTTTTCACTGGCAAGCGGCCTATCCGCACTGACGACCACACTCGCCGCTTTCCTTATTTTGCGCTTTTTTGTCGGCATGGGACTTGGCGGCGAACTGCCGGTTGCTTCGACGCTTGTTTCAGAGAGCGTACCAGCAAAAGACCGAGGGCGAGTAGTCGTTCTGCTCGAAAGCTTCTGGGCGTTCGGCTGGCTGCTGGCTGCATTAATTTCTTACTTTATTATTCCGTCATTCGGCTGGCAAATTGCGCTTGTACTTGGGGCACTTCCAGCGTTTTATGCCCTTTATTTGCGCCTAAACATGCCTGATTCTCCTGCATTTTCACCGAAAAAAGCAGAAAAACGCACCATCGGCCAAAATATCCGTGATGTCTGGTCGAAAGCATATGCCCGGTCCACTCTCGTACTATGGGCCGTTTGGTTTACTGTTGTCTTTTCCTATTATGGCATGTTTCTCTGGCTTCCAAGTGTCATGGTCATGAAAGGATTTAGTATGATCCAAAGCTTTGAATACGTGTTAATCATGACTCTTGCTCAGCTGCCTGGTTATTTTACAGCAGCCTGGCTTATTGAGCGCGTAGGTCGGAAGTTTGTCCTGTCTACCTATTTAATTGGAACGGCTGCCTCCGCTCTTGTATTCGGAAATGCAGAAACAACTGCTGTGCTTATCACCTCTGGTATCCTGCTATCCTTTTTTAATCTTGGTGCCTGGGGAGCCTTATATGCCTATACGCCAGAACAATATCCAGCCGTCATTCGTGGAACAGGTGCCGGCATGGCCGCTTCCATCGGCCGGATTGGCGGCATATTGGGACCGCTTCTCGTTGGAGCTTTAATTGCTGCCGACTATTCTATTGCATTCATCTTCGGTTTGTTCTGCATCAGCATCTTTATCGGCGTAGCTGTATTGGTCATTTTCGGCCGAGAAACGCGTCAAGTGGAACTTGAATAGAAATAAGCTATTCGTATAAACAGTTATCAAACGATCGAATGATCCGCGCTATTTTTCATCCACACTCTTTTTCCTGTGGAAAGAACAAAAGGGTTGCCCTCATGGGACAACCCTTTACTCTACAGGTTCTCATAAAACGAACTGGCAAACTTTCTGAGTTTTCTCCTTGAAGCCCCTTTTATGATTAGCCTTTTGATTCTTCCATTACTTTTCTGTTCCATAAATCTTAGATAGAGAAAAACCTCTTCCAAGAATCTCAGAAGCATTAAGAAATACAACAAAAGAAGATGGCTCCTGCTCTTGTAATACCTTTTTCAAATAAATAGCCTCCTGCTGTTCAACCACACATAGGATCATCGTTTTTTCTTTATTGGAAAACCCGCCAATGGAGCGAACTTTTGTCAATCCTCGGTCAATTTCGTCTTTAATAATGGATTGAATCTGCTCTTCCTGTTCAGTAATAATAAGAACAAGCTTTGAGGGTGAGGTTTGCAGCTGGACAAAATCAATGACTTTGCTCGTAACATAAATAGCCATCATGGCATAAAGAGCAAGCTCCAAGTTAAAAACAAGGGCGGAGCTAATAACAACAAATCCGTCAACGATTAACTGGGAATAGCCACTGGAGAGTCCTGTATATTTTTTAACAATTTGTGCAACAGTAGCTAGTCCCCCTGTTGATCCCTTTCCTCTATAAACAATTCCTAGCCCTACCCCAGGAGAATTCCTCCATAGATAGCGGACAGTAAAGGATTATCAATCTTAAAAGGAATATCAGCGCTGAGCCAAATAGTAAATGGAACAAAGAAAATCCCTACTAACGTCTTTAAGCTGAAATCTTTTCCCAGAAGCAAAAGGCCAATAAAAAAGAGTGGAATATTAATAGCCCATTGTACATAAGCGGGGTTGTACTGATATAGCTCATACAGGATCGTGCTTATACCAGAAACACCGCCTGCTGCGAGCCGAGCCGGCAGCAGAAAAATATTATATGCCAAGCCAACTAAGGCCGAGCCAATGATAATAGATAAATATTCCATGAGTAATTTTGTCTGAGCTGTATGTTTTATCATTCTTTGAGACAGTCCTTTCCTGATGGTAACTCATAAATGAAACCATGCCTTTTCATTGCAGAAAAGTTACATTTCCTCTTAACCGCTAGCCTTCGTTTGTTCCTGTGCACTCTTTCGCTGATAGGTAGATAGCACAACTCCGCTTACTATGAATAAAGCGCCTAAAAGTTCTATCTTAGTTATTGGTTTATGCAGAATGATTAATCCCGTAACCATGGCTACAAATGGTTCTAAATTAGATAACATAGAAGCCTTTGAAGCATCCACATACCTAATGTTACTGTTCCAAATCAGCGTAGCTATACCGTGCACTACAATAGCCGTTGCAGCTAGAAAAGCCCAACCCTTGCTATTAGAAGTTATTCGTAAAGGGATATCTAATAGAAAAACAAATGGAATCGACACAACAAAACCTACTACATTCGAATATAAGGTAATAGTCAGTGCATCTATTCTTTTAGAGAGCACCCTTGTCATAATAATCATAATAGCGAACGTTATCATTGTTACTATGATCCATACCAGTCCCTTATCCACGTGCAAAGACGATAAATGACCTTTTGTTACAACAAAATAAATTCCCGTAATCGCTACGATAGATCCTACTAACATCCGAATTGTTAATTTCTCTTTTAAAAAAAGGGCTGCTAATAAGCCAGTTAAAATGGGAGTCATTGCTAAAATCAATGCGGACGTGGTCGGATCAGCTGTTTGCAGACCGACAAAGAAAGACCACTGATTTATCAGCACACCAATAATTCCAAGAAGAAACACTGCAAGAAAATCTGATTTACTTATGCGTTTAAAGTGTTTTTTGTAGAAGGAAACTCCACCTAAAAAAAGTACAATAAATAGCAGCCTTAATGCAGTTAATAAAGCTGGTGAGAAATCCTGGACTAAAATTTTGCCAAAAACAAAATTACTTCCCCACACAACCACACAAAAGGTCAGCCAAGTATACGCTTTTACTATCGTTGTCACCCCCATGCAGTAAAATATCAACTATCCTATTGTAGACTGACTCAAATGTTTCGTATACCCTTTGTGCCAATTATGTAGATCTCTTCACTGCTATTTTGAATTTCAAAGCAGAAATCCATTGAGAGGCTGGCTTTTCAACCTAAAAAATAGCCTGTTGAATGGATATTCACAGGTTGAATTTCTTTCACTCATTATTTTAGCTTTCATTACAATTAGAAAAACCCCTGTACATCCGTTTGAATCCCACGGAGTGCAAGAGGTTTTTACTATGCTGATACAGGTTTTTTAGTTTCTCATCAACTTACAAAATTTATATTGTCAGTAATCCTCTTAAAACTTACCACATTTCAATTTGTTGAAATCTCAGAGCGAGCCATATCCTAAACAAACGATTTCACATTTATAAATTATAGTTTTTTTTATTTATTTTTTCCACGCATTTTTTTATGCGATCAATAACAATTTTTGGACATTAAATAACTGGCAATGGCAGGTGTTTTGTAAGCTCCATCTGCACCAACAGCTTTAGGTTTTCCTACCTTTTCTATCACTTTCTCCATTAACGGCTCTAAGATCTGGCTGTCATGTGTGTTGCCTGGTGTGACCATTGTGCCAATTACGAATCCCTTACGGTCTGCGGCCGCGTGAAAGGAATAGGCAAATTGTTTGGTTCGTTCGTCTTTAACGTAGTAGCCACTGTCCGGATCGGTTGTACTTTCCTTGATTTCTTTCGTTTCTTCTTTATCGAACTTATCTGGCGGGAACGGCTTTTTTCCATGATCCTCTCGGTCCTGATTAATCTCTTCTTGGAGGCGTTCCGGATACGCGCGTGTTTCTTTGCGAACCATTTTCTTTTCAAATTTACGCTTATTCGCGCTAGCTTTTACATGAGTGGAATCCACAAAAACGTGCTCCGCACTAATGAGCTTTTTCTCGGCAGCTATTTTTAAGATACGATAGAAGATCTGTTCAAACAGGTCGGTATCTTTAAAGCGACGCTCGTAGTTCTTACCGAAGGTAGAGAAATGCGGCACTTTATCATGGAATCCATAACCGAGAAACCAGCGGTAGGCCATATTCGTTTCCACTTCCTCGATCGTCTTGCGCATGGATCGAATGCCAAAGGCATATTGGATAAATGTTAGTTTAATTAAAATAATTGGATCAATGCTTGGGCGGCCACTTCCGCATACAATCCTTCCACCAAGTCATAAATAAAAGAGAAATCCATCGCTGCCTCCATTTTACGGACCAGGTGATTCTCTGGTACAAGCTGGTCTAGAGCGATCATTTCTATTTGATTCCGTTGGATTGGATTGTTTTTCGAAAGCATCTTTCTCACCTCAAGCGTTTGATCTATTTATTTTAAAACAGGTATGGTTGTACGGCTACTCTAACTTTGTAACCCCTGTTGATTGAAATGGATGGCGCAAAGACTCCTGCGGGATCAGCGGGACAGGTGAGACCCCGCAGGCGCTTTCGCGGCGAGGAGGCTCACCGCCCGCCCCGCGGAAAGCGAAGCGCCTGGAATGGAAATCAACAGCCCCCATTCACAAGCAAAATAAAAAGAACTGTAGACAAACTCTAGAATTTCATTGAGTTTGCCTACAGTCTGAAAGGACCTTATGAGGTCCTTTATTTACGACACCGTCATCTAACTGAGACAACGTTAAAAAGAGTAAGTCTGAAGAATAATCTTTCATTTCATGAATAGCGGCCGTTGAGAGCTTCTCCGCTTGCCATCTTTTTCACCAGCAACTGCCCAACTGCTTTTACCTTAATGAATAATGCATTTCCTGGCATATAAGCAAGCGGAATATCTTCAATTGAAACAATTTTTACTGTCTTAGGATCTGCATTTGCTTTAATGGCCCGTTCTATGGCAAGCTCTTTGGCTTCTTCAATGGCTTCTGCGTAAGATTGTTCACTGAGTGAGTATACTTTTTCGACCTCTCCGGAAATATCGCCGATCGCTGCTCCAATGGCATTGGCCACTTCAAAATGTTCAGGTTTTATAACCTCCCTGGCTCCTTTTATAGAGCTAGGAAGCAGGATGCTGCCTCCACCTGAAAGAATAATGGAAACATCATCCGCGTTCGTCTTCATACGATCAATAGCCACCTCAACCTCATGAACAATTTGCTTATGTGCTTCCTTGCATTCTGTTTTATCTAAAGCATCCGCATTTAAGTCGAGCAAATCTATGGTCGCCATTCCAGCTCCGAAAGCGATGTCAGTCGCGGTCAAGATATCGCCGCCGAAGATGATTCCCTTTTTCGCTATTTCATGGCCTACGCTGTCGGGGCCAATTGTATAACCCGTCTCATTCTTTCTGATAATTGTTCCGCCACCAATGCCGATAGATAACATATCAGGCATTCTAAAATTCGTACGGACGCCCCCAATTTCAATAGCTACGGACGATTCTCTTGGAAATCCGTTTTTAACTACACCAATATCTGTAGTGGTTCCTCCAATATCGAGAATCATAGCGTTTTCTATGCCGGATAAGTAGACGGCCCCGCGGATTGAGTTCGTCGGTCCACAACCGATCGTGAAGATTGGATAGCTAAGAGCATAGTCAGTTGTCATTAGTGTCCCATCATTTTGTCCAAGAAAAATCTCCGGGTCCAGCCCATTTGCTGTTAAGGCAGCGGTAAATCCATTCACTACTAATTTAATGACCTGTATTAAGGCGGCATTTAAAGTAGCGGCATTTTCACGTTCCAGCAAGCCCATGCTTCCAATTTCATGAGACAAGGACACATGCATATCCGGAACGATTTCTTTTATAATTTCCTGGACTCTTACTTCTTGATCAGGGCGGACCGGTGAATACACTCCCACGACGGCGATCGCATCTACTTCTTCTTTGATTTCATTTACAATGGATCTAATTTCTTCCTCGTCTATCGGGACAATTTCATCTCCATTAAATTCATATCCCCCTGAAACAACATATTGATGGTTTCCTATTGCCTCAAGCAAATCTTGTGGCCAATTATAAAGCGGAGGGATCGAGGTAGTGGCAGGATAACCAATCCGAATTACCCCTACCCGATTCAAGTTTTTTCTTTCTACGATTGCATTTGTACAATGGGTAGTGCCCAGCATTGCATGTGTAACGTGCTTTTTATCTACACCCGATTCTGCTAATATACGAGCGATACTGTCATGAATGCCTGACATAATATTTGCAGAAGTTGCAGACTTGTATTTCGCGATCACTTGCATATTTTCATCAATAAGAACGGCATCTGTATTTGTTCCGCCGACATCTATTCCAATTCGATAGCTCATTACTTCATCACCTCTCGTGCATGTAACTCCTCAACTGGCTTGTAAGCTACGTCATAACCAAAATAACCAGGCCCTGCGGTGGCAATCCCTTTTTCTGTACGCCACTTCTCATGGCAAGGGTAGGCAATAACAACGACACGGGCTCCATATTTCAATGATTCCGTCGTAATCGGATAGCCTGTTTCCTGATCTAAAATTGAAATCAAATCCGGAGTGATGGCTAACGGATTGCCTTCCTCAGTCACAAGCAGCTGCTCATTTTGGAAATGCAAAGTCACTTCACGGGAATGATCTTCATTTATTCCAGCTACTCTCGCTATCCCCTTTGTGAAACCACCCTCTATCTTTCTTTCAATTGACGTAATTTTGCCGGTAATCAAAGAGTATCCTCTCAGTCTATCTATCAATAGATCAATGGCCGTCTTGTTACCGCTATGTTTCTCCATTAATATCTCGCCGATAGAAGCAGCTAATGTTAACGTACCAGGGATCGCACTCTTAACCACATCTCTTCCGTATAACGCATAATCACACATCGAGGCATTTCCACCCATCTCTATCGTGAGAGCACGAGCGATTTTCTCCGACCACTTTCCATTCATAGGAGAGAAAGTGACCACATTCCCTCTTTCATCCGCCATTGTAACTGGGTCCGGCTTTAGGCCGTCTAAATGGAACGTGACCATTTGTGCTTCTGGGAAAGCACGCCCCATTGCATCGGCGTCTACTACCGGTACTCGTTTCTTGGCAGCTGCAATAATAGGAATTAAGGAGTTGCCTCCCCCTATTTCAATTGGCATGACCGCTCGTATTTTTTGATCAAAGTGCTTCTCAATGGCTTCTAGTGCTGCGATGACCTGCTCTTCCGATGGTATTTTTTCGACCATCACACTAGGGGCTCCGATCATTGAAACAGGAACAACTAAGTCATCCTCTTTTAATTGATCGATGCTGATAATTTCTACTGGTCCGTATTTGTCAATTGCCCGCATCGCCATTAGCTTGCCAAGATGAGGGTCTCCTCCTCCACCTGTACCGAGGACAGCAGCACCAATAGCAATTTGTTCAATCATTTGTTGTGTTAACTTCTTCATTTAGGTATCTCCTCTGCTAATTTTGTTGTTGCATCTGTTTTAGAAAGCACTTTCCCTAGGATGGCTTGAGCAGCCAGCGCCAGTAAAAATCCATCGAGTGCTGGGATGGTAGTTATGTCGAAAATCCCCAACCCTGCAGGAGCATCTGTCGTCAAGAAAGCTACAGAAGAAGCCAAGAGCCAAACAATGAATGAACGGCCGACAAAGGAAACTCGCTTTTCATTATCGAAACGAAATTGCTGCTTGTTGACAAAGTAATACTCAGCTGCATAGATCCCGCCAATCGGTGCAATTAATACAGTGACAATCGAAAGAAACGTAACGAATTGATCAAATATCCCTAAAACAGCTACTAAAGTGGCTACTATTCCCGCTATCAAAGTGAGCAATTTTTTTGGAATGCCAGGAAATAACACGGCAAGGCCAAGTGATGATGAATACAGATTATTCGTATTCGTTGTCCACTGCGCCAGTGTCAATACTATGATCGCAGGCATGCCCAGTCCGACTACAGTAAAGATCGTAATCAGATCACTTGTATTCATTGCTTTTGACAAAAGAATCGCCATAACAAGCATGAAGCTGTTCCCTACAAAGAACCCGATAAACGCTGATAAAACAGCGTCCTTCTTTGATCTTGCCCAACGGGATATATCCGGAGCCAGAATGGTCCCCAATACAAAGATTCCAATAACTAGTGACGTAGCCGCTCCAAAGCTGAACGCTGTATTCTGTGTTTGTAACATGGCATTTGTTCCTTTTTCGCCGATTACGAAAAACAGGGCGATAAAGATCAAAAGAATGAGGAGAGGGACAGAAAACTTGCTTAATTTCTCAATGGCTTGATAACCATATATAGCAGTTGACATCATTAACAATCCACCAATAAATGCCAGTAACTTAACAGAAACATCCATACCGAATATGGATGACAAGGCAGCATGAGCATTTTCTGCAAAAAATCCTGCTTGTACACCAAACCAGCCGAGCGATGAAACCGCCAGGCAAAGCGAAGTGATCTTCGCCCCTTGTCTCCCAAAAGTAAATGTAGAAATCATCGCTGTCGACAATCCTGTGGCCGCTCCTACATATGCGCAAAACGCACCGAGCAAACCGAGAAAAAGAGAACCGAGAAACACTGCCAACAATGCCTGGCTTAAGGACATGCCCGCCCCCAGCTCCGCACCAAGCAACACTGCTGATAAATCAATGCCTATCGCTATCCAGACGCTGCTGATCGATATCCATCCTTTGCGAAGTTCTCTCGGCACCGGCTCCCGTTCAAAATCATTGCTATTTGCATTTTCCATATTTTTCACCCCTCTTTAAATAAAATTGCTATTTATTGCTCTATGCCAAGCCAGTATTGCTCCCATATAATCTCAAGTCGCCGCGAAAACTCTCGCTCGTCATAATACTGCATCTCCAGAAACACGCCATCCATTACACACAAGAAGGATGTCACCATATCCTCAACCTTTCTAGGTTGAACCTCCTGATTTCTTATTCCTTCTTCAAAAATTTCTCTCAACAATTCACTTTCCATCTGTTCAATTTTGTTGAAATTTTCTGTTATTTGTTTGTATAAAAATGGTGGAGGAAACAACATTAATCTTCTAAATAACTTTGTTTTGCCAGTTTCAGTTAAATGATAATTTACTGCTGTTAATAACAGGCCATACAACCTCTCTTTTGCCGATCCATTTCTTGCTTGCTCCAAGCTTTTTTGCAAATGATCGTAATGATCTTCTAAAATGTCCTGATAAACGTTTAAAAGCAAATCTTCTTTTCCTTCATAAAAAGCGTAAATAGAGGGCGTCTTAATCCCTACTGCATGAGCAATTTCTTTTAGGGACGTTCCCTCATATCCCTGATCAGCAAACAAATTTGCCGCAGCCTCTTTTAATTTTTCTCTTGTAGACAATGATTTAGCCAACCTCCTCGTTACCTAACTATTATTAGTTAGTATAATCCATATAAACAGAATTGCAAGTATTTTCTTAACTATCAGCGAAGTTTTATTTAAAAAACAATCATAATAATTATTCAATAAAAAAACCTCTTCGTCTCATTGATTTTATACACTTAAACTAAAGGTTGATCAACATCCCTATATAATTGGGATCACAACAAAAAAGAATCCATTATAGAAATAGACAAACAAAAATGGATTCTGCATATTTGAATATAAATACAATTTTTACAAGAGGTTTTGACGATGCCGAGTATGCTTCGTTGCCTATTTGCAATGGCCGTCTTAATAGGGGTAGGAACTATAAAAAGTAAATATAAAACTTTTATACTTATTATCCATTTCTTTTTTAGCTGAATGCTTCTCCTATGCTTGAAAGCTTATTGAGGGTATGCCCATTGCGGACAGTTGCTGAAACCTGCAAATTTTTCAGATGAGTACCACGTTTGGAGGTTCGGCTACTCTCATAGAATAAGAGATAGACCTCTCTCCCATTTATAACACAGCGCACTTTTTCATTCTTATAAGATAATAACTTATCACTATTTTCCTTGGAAGGAGCTGCTGGCAACAAAGCTACATGCAGACATTCCTCTTTAGAATAAGCATTTGCCTCTGAAAGCTGCTGTTCTGCACCAATCATTCTTTGTCATTCTTCAGCTGTCCTTATGATCACTATACTGGGTATCCCATAATATCCTGCCTCCTTCCCTTATTGTTTAATTAACAATTTTCACAGACGTAGCAGATGACCAATGGGCTGTCCTCAGACAAAGAAAACCCGCCAATAAAAAAAGCTGATCGGTGAATGATACCCATCAGCTTTTTTACTATTTATTTTTCTCGAACAACTAATAACACACCGGCAAAGATCAGTAGAGTACCAATCCAGAAAGACCACCCAACTTGTTCACCTAATAGCAGCCATCCTAGAAAAGTACCAGCTATCGGCTGGAAAAAGAAAAACAATCCGCCGCTTGAAGCATTAAGCATTTGCAACCCACGATTCCATAGTAAAAAACCACAGGCTGTTGAGATCACGCCTAAATATAATAGACTACCCCAAACCGCTGGATGCATCATGGCCTGAAAATCAAGTGCTGCTAGCCTGCTGACTGTAAAAGGCGTCAGCAAAGCAATCGCTACAAGAATAGCATAGCCCGTTACGACAATTTGGGAATACTGTTCTGGTACACGTTTAATTAGAACAGACATCAGCGCCCATGTCAGCGCTGCTGCAAGTAAGGATAAACCGCCGAGCTGTTGAGAAGAATCAATCTGGGCGTTGCCAATAATAATGTAAACGCCGATCGTTGCCAGAATAATAGATGCAGCTTTTTTAATGTAACGGTTTCTTTTAAAATAAGACGCGCAAATAACACCATAAACGCAGGGGTCGTCGAGGTAATAATCGCCCCCATTTGCGCGGTGGAAAGCATCGTGCCAACTTCTTGGGTTACGATAGAAATCGTGTTTCCAACAAGGCCAATAACAAAGATTAGTAGCCAATCTCTTTTTTTAATCCGCCACGATTGTTTTTTAACCACGCTAATTATCAGCAGTGCCACAATGGCAATCACATAACGTAACCATACTAATTCAAGTGGCGGCACAATCCCAACCACAAACTTGACTACCACATACATCCCGCCCCAAATACTTGCAGCGAGTGCTAAATACAAAGAACCCAGTAACGTATTTCTCATTTTGTACCCTCCGTTTTGTTTAGACAATGGTTGTCCTTAACGGAGATGCCATCTTCTGCCGTTAAGGAAGAAGAATAGCAGGTACATCATTTTCAAACAGCGGAGACCATAGCATGTTTTTCAGCTCACTTTCGAATAATTGACTTAATCATATACTATTTTGCTGGCTTGCGTACAGAATCATGGATGATCAGGTCACTCTTTTGCATCCACCATCTGTCAGCCGGATTTTATTTTTTGAGACTAAAAATTTTCACCCTCTAAGAAGACCTTTCCACAATCCATTATTCTAATTTAATGCTTCCGTTATAGAATACGATAGCGCTTACTTTTCTAGAGGCACAACTTCTAAATAGTCATCTAAACGATCAACCGGCAATTCCATCTGCGATCCGTCACTTAGTATAAGAGCAATTACCCCTTCTTCCTCCTCGGTCGGCTCGATTAAAGTGACACAGAGGCCGCTCTCCTTACAGCGAATGTCCACCTTATGTTCGAATATAAAATCATCCAAATCTTCAAATTTTCTTATATCTTTTAATAACAACAAAACCATCCCCTTTTTCCAATATGATTTTTATTTCCATATGGAATGTAAAAATCCTTTTATTACAGGCAAGTTTTTTGTTAATCTGCTCTAAAACCAACCGGAAGAGGAAAGTAACGACATACATAAAGATAAGGCATTACGATTGGACCGATTCCTGAACCATTCATATCAGCTCGGATAGCTGTTGACGGCATCTCGCTAACAACCATCTTTTCAACAGAGAACAGTCTATCGGGGTGCAAGTCCAGAACTTCTTTACACTCTTTCAAATGATAATCTTAAAAACGTATGAAAGCTTTAAACCTCCTTGCTATATTTATGACCAGGCCTTTTTCAAGAGGGACACACCGAGTTGGATTTCCTCATAAGAAAGGCTGCTAAAACCAAGCTTAACAATCGGCTGATCAGGATGATTGTTAACAACATACAGTGAGGTCGGCTGGACTTTAACGCCATGGGAAAAAGCCTGTCTGATCAGCCATTCTTCTGAACGCCCTATGTGTACCTTGACCAATAAGTATAAGCCAGACTGCTCGCCGATAATAGAAATATTTTGACCGAATTGCTTTCTTAATTCAGAAACTAAGTGCAGCATTTTTCTTTTATAAACAAGACGCATTCGCTTAACGTGGCGACTCCATTCTCCTTCTTCCATAAATTTAGCCATTGTGAGCTGATTAAGAAGGGACGTAGTACTCTCAAAATGACGGAAGCGATCTTTATAACGATCTAATAGCGGCTGAGGCAACACCATATAACTTAAACGAATGCCTGGAAGAAAGCACTTCGAAAAATTCCCCAGATAAACGACTCTTTGAGCATCAATCGAAGCAAGGGCAGGAAATGGCCGTTGCGTATAACGAAATTCACTATCATAATCGTCTTCAATAATGTATCCCTGTACCTCGTTAGCCCAGTGAATAAGCATTTGCCGCTGTTGAATCGACATGCTTACTCCAATCGGACTTTGATGGGACGGGGTTACATAAATTAGCCGGGATTGCATCTGTTCTAACTGAGAAAAATCAACCCCTGTTTCATAAACCGGCAAAGTTTCAAAGTGAAGACGGTGAAATTGAAAAGCTTCCCTGGCGCCATCATATCCAGGATCCTCTACGATCACACTTTGGAAATCATCTTTCAGTATATGCCCAAGGTATATAAGCATTTGCTGGGTACTGCTGCCGATAATAATCTCATTTGCCTCTGCTTTTACTCCCCTTGATTGAAACACATACGCGGCAATTTGTTCTCGCAGACATACCTCGCCAAAAGGATCTCCGTATTGGAAGCTCTCTTGTAATGTTAATGCTTGGTTAGCTATTCTTCTCCAGACTTTTAAAGGGAAATGTGTTTGATCTACCGCATCTGCTCGGAAATTAACAAGAACAGATGCTGTCGATTCTGTTTGCTTTCTATTACGAGAGATTGCCTCCTGTTGAAATAAAGCGGGCTCTAATTCATTTACAAAATAACCTTTTCTCCCTTCTCCGCGAATATAACCTTCAGCTACAAGTTGATCATAAGCCATTAATGTAGTATTGCGGCTTACTTGAAGGGAGTCTGCCAGTTGACGGATAGTAGGTAGTTGCTCATTCGTTCGTATATCTCCTTGCTCAATAAATAATTTAAATTGTTCGTAGATCTGTTTGTATTTAGGTGTGTCTTCCTTAAAAGTAAAAATAATATTTTTCATTTACCTTTCCCTCTGACATGTATATTTGTTTATTATTGTACCTTTTTTCATGTCAGTTTGTGTAATATTATTTTTTTGCCGGGTATTTATATTTTTTAAAATTCAAGTATAAGTGGAAAGGATGATTATGGTGTACATTCCTAAATATTATCGTATGGATCATGAAGAAGCCGTTCAAATGATGAAATCTAATCCGTTTGCGTTATTGGTTACTGTTGATGAACACCGGCCCTTGGCTACGCATATTCCTTTAGAAATTCGAGAAGATGAAGGGAAACTCTACGCGACTGGGCACATTGCATACGGAAACAAGCAGAAAAAAACTTTAGACAATAATAGTGATGTGTTACTCATTTTCCAAGGACCGCACGCTTACATTTCATCCAGTTGGTATCAGTGCGAAGAGGTCCCTACATGGGACTATTTAGCTGTACATGCGTATGGAACAGCACGTGTAATCACTGGAGAAGAGCTGGAATCAGCTTTGGATACTATGCTTAAACACTATGAGTCTCCCGAGAAAATGGTCGGACCTGGGAGACGTTTGATCCAGAGCTGCTCAAGAGTGAAATGAAAGGAATCGTTGGTTTTGAAATTGAAATCACCTCTATTCAAGCTGCAGCCAAAATGAGTCAGAATCGTAATGACACCGATTACAAAACGATTGTTGGCGAGCTTGAAAAATCAAATGAACAAGAGGACGTCCAGGTCGCTCAGTGGATGCGTGAGCAGCGGAAAGGGTTATTTAAATGATTGGCCTAATTATTACGGCTTGTTTTCTTTGATTTGCTCATAGGACAGCCAACACCAAAACTTTATGCAGATGGTTAAAATAAGGATTTATGCCATTATTTTTAGTACAAGTTAAAGCCCCTCTAGGCTATAGCTCTTATTCAACAAGAGGGGCGTAGTTTTTAAATAATGAAATCTCAATTGTTTATTTATCTTACTAAAAGATTGGGATTTCAACATAAAAGTATTCTTACCACTGTTCATTTGTGGTTTGCTGTGGGCACTCCTAAAAGTAAAAATGGGGTTTATCACCTTTTATTTTCAGGTGCCAACGTGAAATTGTGTAACCGTTTATGTTTACGAAGAAGTTAAGCTAACCAAGGAGATGTTTAATTAAATCCTACACAAAATACAATAAGGAGTTGCATTTTATGGAGTTTTCAACTATTTGGCTATTTGTCATCGCTGCTGCTACATTATTAATACTACCTGGACCAGCTGTACTCTATATTATGGGAAGAAGTATAGATCAAGGAAAGAAAGCGGGCTTGGTATCAGTTGTTGGTGTGTCTCTTGGTGGTTCTATTCACGTTTTAGCAGGAGCAATTGGAGTTTCTGCCATTCTTATGACATCAGCAACAGCCTTTAATATCGTTAAATACTTAGGCGCCGCTTATCTTATCTACCTGGGGTGTAAGACTTTATTTTCTACACCTGATAAAACAACTTCAGACATTCCAAAACCCCTCGCAAAAAACTAGTAAAGATTTTTTATGAATCAGCTCTCGTAGAAGTAATGAATCCTAAGACAGCACTCTTTTTTTTAGCCTTCTTTCCACAATTCATATCACCCTCTGCTGGATCAGTGACAGCACAATTTTTACTTTTAGGGATTATCTTTATTCTCCTCGCTTTTATTAGTGATGGTCTGTATGCAATTCTTGCAGAAAGTATGAGAAAACGGATTCTGGGGAGTAAAGTGAGCTCCAAGTTACAAAATCGGATAACTGGTTATTTATATATTGTTCTAGGGGTATTCTCCGCCTTTGCTAGCCCCTCCAAAACCTAAGAATGCCTCCAGTTATATTGTTGGTAAAGCTGGGAACATCCCAGTTTTTCCTTCCCTTTCATTCAGCAAATGAAAGATAATAGTTTTTCTCCTTCAATCAATTACTTATCTTACTGTTCCCATGTAGCATAGCCTAAACCTTTTCTCGTTTCGGGGCGCTGCAGGTATGTTCAGACAGGATTCATTAAGAAAAGCTTGGACCCTTCGTCATAAAAGCTGCCAGCTCCTTATTCTTGCCGCTGTTTAAATAAAAAAGAAGTGAGTGATTCTTTGAAATAAACCTTTCTGTTTTCCCATTCCCAGGTATCGCAGCAGTTATTTTTCACTGTCTTGTATGACCGCACATTCTCCACAAAATGCCCAGTTACTTTTAACAGACCTTTACAAAGAGAATCTTCTCCCTCTAATTTTCCATGTAAACTTTCAACTGCGTAGGTTATTTCTTCTGGAACGGGCTTTTCACCCATGTATTGTATAGTAAGACTGGTTGATTTGCTGTCTGTATCAAGCACGTTTACTTTATAATTCACTCGCCAAGTGATAGTTTCACCAGTAAAATTCATAAATGGGTGCCTGAACAAGCTGCTACTATTATAAAAAAGCAAACACAGCACAATAGCTTTTCTTCCCATCACATTTCTCTTACGTTTCATATGTAGTCTAATTAAAGACTTCAATAGAAGTACATTAAAAGAATAGATAAAAATCTGTTCCAGCAACAAATCCATTATTTGTGCGAGAACACGCGCAGAGTATCGTATACCATTCTTTTGCCAATGTGTAAATTAAAGAGAAACGGGTATAAAATGACTAAGTTTTTTCATTCTAATACCTGGCACTGAGTTTTCTTTTTTATTCAAACAAGGAAGACCCGGTGGGAGGTGATGAAATGAGAAAAGTTTATGGCATCGAAAACTTAATCGCTTATTTGTCTTCAGTGAATTTTCCAATAACTGAAGATAAAATTAATGATCTCATCTTAAAAAGAGAACTGCCTCACCTTAGGCCATTTGGCAGTATTCTCATGTTTGATTTGGATCACATCGACTGGTGGATCAATCAACAGCGATAAAAGCCATAGATAGTACCCCTGCTTTCTAGCAGAGGGTACTTAACCAAGCCTTTCCCATACTGCTCAGTAATAGTACATAAATCCTCATAGAGAACCATCCTGCTTTTTATGAAACTATAAACTGCTTCTGATTCTTCTTTTTAAAACAGGTTTCCTCTACTCCAAGAACAGCGCTGACGCGTCTTCCTCTCAAGAAGAATGGGTGCCTGTAATCAATATCGCTTATAAGGAAGATTTCTGAAAAAACAAGCAATAAAATATAAAAATGTATCGAATCACCCTCCTTACTAACAAAGTTTCCTCCACGGATTTTTAACGATTGCGCCTAAAAAATAGCGGTTATTTCTTTTCATTTTCATCGATTAAAAATAATTATATTTCCCTGATTTCGTTTTAATCGATATTTAAGAGGGGTATAGTGAACCTGATAGGATAATTATATTTACAGGAGGGGAACCATGGATCAAATCAGAAAAGTTCTTTTTGCTTTTATACTTATATTAAGCGGTGTCACTGTAATCAATTATTCAAATTCATCTATTGCTGCGAAGGCAGAGGTCAGAGAGAATGTCGGTGTGATGACTTCTTATTCCTCCCTTGCCAAGAACACTTTCCGTACAACTCTTTTTGTCGGAGGGAATTCACCCAAGATGGCTGACTTTACAGTTAAGCATACTCCCACTTTTGCAATTAAAAAAAGTGATGGCATGATCGTTAAACAAGGTTCCCTTAATACCTGGGTGCATCGTGCAGGACCAAAATTTGATCTTTATGAGTTAGCCAGCAGCACAAATGTAGATCTCTCTGCCCTTTCTCCAGGAAATTACCGTATTTATGTATCCATTCCCATGGATGATGGAGCGATCAATTCAGCGGTAAATGGCAGCTTCACTCAAGCTTTCACTCTCCATTCAGATCACACAGTGACAAACATTCGTCCTTAATATCATAAAGCCCCGAGCATTCGGGACTGACCCCATAAAGTGAGACAAATAAAAAAACACCTTTAAGTTGAAAACGGGTATGGAATACTCGAAAGTAACTTGGAGGTGTTTTTCTATGGGTACAAGAGTCAGTTATCCAGCGGAAGTAAAAATGAAGGCTGTAAAAATGAGATTGTCTGGGGTGCCGGTTAAAGAAGTCTTGAAGGAATTAAACATTCGAAATAAGACACAACTTAAAACATGGATGAAATGGTATAAAGCAGGAGAGTTTCATCGATTTGAACAGCCAGTAGGCAAGCAGTATTCCTTTGGAAAAGGGACTGAGCATGAAAGTGAAGCAGAGAAGTTGAAGGCAGAAAATCGGTATCTGAAACAACAGATTGAAGTACTAAAAAAGTACAAAGAATTGGAGAGGAAGTGGTCCCAGAAACAGCTGTAGAATTAGTGAAAGAACTCAAAACCAGCATGCCCGTCAGGGAGATATGCCGGCATCTTGGCATTGCTAGATCCACTTATTATCGCTGGAAGAGCAGGAGCCGGGAAGAAACAGCCAGGCAGATCGTTGAACGAAAAATCGGCACGTTGTGCCGGGATCATAAGTTTCGATACGGTTATCGTAAAATCACAGCCTTATTAAAACGAGAGATGTCTATTAACCATAAAGCGGTACAGCGTGTGATGCAAAAGTATGGCTGGCAATGCCGGGTAAAGGTGAAGAAACGCAAACGAACAGGACAGCCCTGTCATATTTCCGATAATCTGTTAAAAGGAGATTTCCAGGCAAATCAGCCTCTTCAAAAGCTCGTCACAGATATTACATACTTGCCTTTTGGCCAGAAACAGCTGTATCTTTCAAGTATCCAGGATTTATTTAACGGCGAAATCATTGCCTATTCTATAGGAAGCTGCCAAAACACAGATTTCGTGCTGCATACGCTGACCCAGCTGCCCCCTCTCCCCAAAGGGTGTATCTTGCACAGTGACCAAGGATCTGTTTACACATCTTATGCTTATCAACAGGCAGTCAAAGGAAAAGGCATTACCATAAGTATGTCCCGGAAAGGGACACCCTCTGATAATGCCTCCATCGAATCGTTTCATTCCTCGCTAAAGTCTGAAACGTTCTATCTCGACGAGTTGAGAAGCACTACGACGGCCATCGTAGTGCAAACTGTCGAAAACTATATTCACTATTATAACCATATCCGTATTCAAGCGAAACTAAACAACCAGCCACCGGTCAAGTATCGGCAGCTGGCTGCTTAAAGGTGTTTTGACCCCTGTCTCAAAAATAGGGGTCAGTCCCTTCACAGCTGGGGCTTTTTATAGCGTTGATATAACGCCTTGTACATATGCAGGTAAAATGACTGGTTTTGCTTGGCTTCTTGATAAGCATGAGCAAAGAATCTACCCCCTCTCTTCCACTTATTATGAAAGGGTCGGTCCATTTTTCATGCTGGTTCATGGACAAAAGGTTTTTATTCACAAAATAACAGTCCCGCTTGCTAAAAGCAGCGGGACCATTCCTACCTTCATAAAAATGGGGCACTTTAAAAATCAGCGCTGAAGAGATGAATTCATCTGTTGGTTCTGTTGATTTTGCTGGTATTGTTGAGAACTCAATTGCTTCAATTGTTGCTGAGACTGATCAATTTGTTGAGTCATTTGGTTTAGAATGCTAAACGATTGCAACGTTTGTCCCACGCTCCCTAGCATTTGTGCAGCTTGTTGAACTGTTTGCTGAAGCTGCTGGAACGTCTCTTGTTGCTGACTTTGAGCTTGTCTTCTAAATTGCTGCATCTGTTGGAGCAATTGGGATGCTTGCTCGTTTTGCATAGTAGCAGGCTGGTCGATAGAACCTAATTGTTGTTGAGAACTTTGGAGTTGGTTCAAGGCAGTGGCCATAGAATCTAATTGGCTTCTTAAAGGCGCCAATTCTTCTCCAATCTCTTCTTCAAATTTTCTTTCCGCTACTCTTTCAGCTACTTGTTCAGTTACCTCTTCAGATGTTTTTTTAGCCATTATAAAGTCCCCCTTTGTTAAATTCGGCACATTTTCCATCACCAAGTCATCCGTCCTGTTATCTGCTCGTCCCTTTTTTTCTGTAGAAACAAAATGAATAACAGCAAGAATAACCAAGCCGACGATTAATAGCGTAAGAATCAAATGTACTACCTCCTGGGCTGGCGACTATGTGCTGCTTTTGAAACACAATGATATTATGGACTTTGCAACCGACTCTTATTAATACCAATGATTCCTTTGGAAGTCATTAAATAGAGAGATCATTTACTTTTTTAACACATGCATTCTACTACTCCCCACTCTTATATGAACCGATTCCTTTTCCGCTAACTTTATCATGAGAAAAAGCCTTGCTCACTAAGAGCAAAGCTCAGTTTGTCGACAAAAGGGGTTCGGAATAGTCTTATTCCGAACCCCTTTTGATTTTTCGGTAGTTTTAAAGCCATTCGAGAGAAAGATAGACCTCTCCGAGGTCATCATTTAAGCCATTTCTGGTTCTCGCCAAGTCCAGCTGGCCATTTTCTTGAGATTCATGGCAGCGAAAGTAAGCATCGCTTGCATCGACAATTTTTTAAGTCCCCTTAACGTTGTCCAACGCATGCCATGCTTTTCTTTTGCATCTGCGAATACACGCTCAATCGTTTCTTTTCGCTCCGCATAAATCGCTTTAACTTCTTCGTGGTGGCGAAGATGGTCGGCCTCTTCCATATATTTCTGCCAAATATGGCGTGTCACCACTTTTTGATGATCTCTGCTTTCCGTGCATTTAGCTAAAAAAGGGCAGGAGGTACAAACCTGTTTGGGTGATCTGTATTCACGATAGCCTTCCTTATTCGTCGTTGAGTAATTCAATACTTCCCCTGCCGGACAAAGGTAACAGTCAAAATGTTCATCGTACACATAGTCATGCTTTCTGAAGAAGCCCTCTTTTGTGCGCGGCCGTGTATAAGGCAAGGCAGGTGTCATGCCGTTTTCCATTAAATAACTGGCAATGGCAGGTGTTTTGTAAGCTCCATCTGCACCAACAGCTTTAGGTTTTCCTACCTTTTCTATCACTTTCTCCATTAACGGCTCTAAGATCTGGCTGTCATGTGTGTTGCCTGGTGTGACCATTGTGCCAATTACGAATCCCTTACGGTCTGCGGCCGCGTGAAAGGAATAGGCAAATTGTTTGGTTCGTTCGTCTTTAACGTAGTAGCCACTGTCCGGATCGGTTGTACTTTCCTTGATTTCTTTCGTTTCTTCTTTATCGAACTTATCTGGCGGGAACGGCTTTTTTCCATGATCCTCTCGGTCCTGATTAATCTCTTCTTGGAGGCGTTCCTGATACGCGCGTGTTTCTTTGCGAACCATTTTCTTTTCAAATTTACGCTTATTCGCGCTAGCTTTTACATGAGTGGAATCCACAAAAACGTGCTCCGCACTAATGAGCTTTTTCTCGGCAGCTATTTTTAAGATACGATAGAAGATCTGTTCAAACAGGTCGGTATCTTTGAAGCGACGCTCGTAGTTCTTACCGAAGGTAGAGAAATGCGGCACTTTATCATGGAATCCATAACCGAGAAACCAGCGGTAGGCCATATTCGTTTCCACTTCCTCGATCGTCTTGCGCATGGATCGAATGCCAAAGGCATATTGGATAAATGTTAGTTTAATTAAAATAATTGGATCAATGCTTGGGCGGCCCACTTCCGCATACAATCCTTCCACCAAGTCATAAATAAAAGAGAAATCCATCGCTGCCTCCATTTTACGGACCAGGTGATTCTCTGGTACAAGCTGGTCTAGAGCGATCATTTCTATTTGATTCCGTTGGATTGGATTGTTTTTCGAAAGCATCTTTCTCACCTCAAGCGTTTGATCTATTTATTTTAAAACAGGTATGGTTGTACGGCTACTCTAACTTTGTAACCCCTGTTGATTGAAATGGATGGCGCAAAGACTCCTGCGGGATCAGCGGGACAGGTGAGACCCCGCAGGCGCTTTCGCGGCGAGGAGGCTCACCGCCCGCCCCGCGGAAAGCGAAGCGCCTGGAATGGAAATCAACAGCTCCTATTCACAAGCAAAATAAAAAGGACTGTAGACAAACTCTAGAATTTCATTGAGTTTGTCTACAGTCTGAGCCTTGCTCACTAAGAGCAAAGCTTTTATTGTTTATATGAGAGGAAGCATATGCCTATTTATCCTTCTTGTTGCTCTATTGTTGCAATGGCAATGGAAAGCCCTTCAACCACTCCTTTAATGTAGGACTCTTTATTAATGTTGTCCTTCTTTAAGGCTATTTCAATCTGTTTGTTCTCATACAAATCCTTTGCATTTTGCAACATTTTGATGACTTCGTTTTTATCCATTGACAATCCTCCTATCTTACCCATGTTGTTCATTTCTACTAGCAGTCTAATCGAGTACAAATTAATCCTCGAAGGCAGCCACCTTCTGTAACTTATTTACCCACCAAGCAAGCTGTTTAATCCTCCATCGGGAAAAAATAAGAAATGAGTTAAACATTTAAAAATTCGTCTAATCTTTCCTCTGCCGATTCATTATTTGCAGGCAACTCCGTTAAAATATTTAGCATCAAATTCTTTTCAGCCATCTTCTTTAATGCGTCAAATACATTCGGCTTATAATTTTTTAGCAGCGTCATAATTTCAGCAGCCGGCAATGGCACTTTAGATCGAATCTTTAAGAAAGACCACAAATAAGCGACAAAATCGTGAGCGGCATCGGTGTTATCCGGATGTTTTTTTAGTAAATCATAAAATCGTTGAATGCTTTTTCTTAATTCTTCATTTTCTTCCATCAATTTCGGTCCCTACCTTTTATTTGCGTAATCACCCAAATGAGGAAGTCTTTCTCATTTGGCAGCCCGGCTATCATTGTCTGTAAACTTTAGACCCGTGGCTTTGCGTCCTTATTTTTCAATAAGTTTGCCTTTTCATCAGAAACAATTTAATCATACAATAAACAAGGGGATGATGAAAAACATAACCCTTGCTCTTTATATTAGGTAACACGTTCAGCCATTTTTTTCAATTCCTTTGCACGTAAAATAATAAATGCAGTCATGTATTTTTCTAAAAATAACTTATCAGCTATAACGCCCAGTATACCAAGTGGAGACTTATATTGAAACGTATCTATCATTAATGTGCCATCCGCTTTTTCAACAAATTGATGTATATGCTTAAAAGAGTGAAAAGCTCCATGTACCATTTCATCTATGAATTTATTCGGCTTCTCCATAAATGTCACCTGGGATGTCAGCCTTTGCTTAATACCAAAGTGAACGGCTTCCCAAGTAACAATATCTCCTTCCTCCAACATTCCTTCGGTTACGCCCCCAACCGCTTTTTCGTTTGTCTGGTGTGTCGTTTGTGTATGTACCTTTACATTCCTCGCCAGATCAAAACATACTTCAATCGGTGCTTGAATAAATTGTTCATGTATAATAACAGGCATTTTCCTTCTCCTTTTGAGGCCTGGCTTATGGTTACCCCTTTTGACAGTGGCCTATGGTCATGGCAGAAAGGTTTTCTCCCTATGGCCTAACAATGTGAAACCTCGTATCTCCAAAGCCACATTAGTCAATTCTCAGCTGTCCACTTTTCCCGGTCATAAAAGACTAAATCGAAATGGAATACTGTCTTTAAGCTACTGACATGCTGCAATATAAACAAACGTTCATCCCCAAACAAAAGCGACATGAGTTTCAATCTCTTTTAGTTTAGACGCCAGCATGTCGCCAATCAATAGAATTAAACTCCCGAAAAGACATTCCTGTACCATTCAATAAAGTTGCACAAAGTAATTCTTGATCTATCCCCTTTGCCTATTCTTGATAAATTTCGTTGATCATTAAATATGGTACATTTCTCCATTTCATCCTTATATAAAGGATAACCTGGCTTATTGTTAGTCTTACCTGATCGTTGTCCCCATGTACTTATTTTGCAAACTAATTTTGAATCTGCGAATAAAGAGGATGGAAGAAAACAGAATAACTACTTTACAACAATAAGCTGCTAAATAGAGGCAAAAAAGCAGTTGAAAGAGCCCTCTCTTTAACTGCTTTTCTGGGAGCACCAGCCCCTGCTTCAATGATCATTAGTTAATAAAATAAAAAGCTGTTCCATAAGCCGGATTTCCGTCTTATAGAACAGCTTTTTCATTTAAATAAACAAGCTGGCCTACTAACAAAGCTCTTTTCTTTTTACTTAAGAATCATTTTCTTATCTAGTGTTAGCTGTACCTCTTGTTCATTTGTATTGAAAATTTGTTTTTTCTTCATTTTGAAGTGATAAACCACGTAACAACCAATAAAGAAGGCTCCGCCGCAATAAAGCGCCATGCGCTGCGCAGGATCAAATGCCAAGCTAATCATGACGATACAGTTGGCAGTCAAAGCAATGATCGGCAGTACCGGATAAAGAGGAATTTTAAACTTTAAGTCTTCCACTTTGCCGCCCTGGCGGATATACGCTCTTCTGAATGCAAGCTGGGAAGCTGTAATAGCGATCCAGCCAATTTGCGCTCCTAAGCCTGCAAGGGAAAGCAGCCAAACAAATACAGTCTTTGCCGCTACTACACTTGAAAGCAAAGATAAACCGGCTATTGCAAGTGTGATGAGCAAGGCATTCATCGGTACCCCTCTCTTATTTACCCTTCCTAACGCTGGGCTTGCCATCTTCTCTCCGGAAAGAGAGTACAGCATGCGTGTCGCAGCATAAAGACCAGAGTTAGCAACCGATAGAAGAGCGGTAAGAATAACGAAATTCATTATATCCGCTGCATAAGGAATCCCGATGCTGTCAAATATAACGACGAATGGGCTTTCAATGACTCCCGCCTTTTCCATAGGAATCATGCCTGCAAGTACAAAGACAGATAGCACGAAGAAGAAAAGTGTTCTCCAAACTGTTTGTCGAATGGATTTAGGAATGGTTTTCTCAGGATTTTCACTTTCCCCGGCAGCGATCCCAATTAGTTCGGTACCCTGGAAGGAGAAATTCACGGTAATCATTGTTATTAGCAAGGCGGATATCCCATTAGGGAAAAGCCCCTCGGCATAAAAGCGCGAAAGAAATGGTGCCTCTTCTCCACCTTTCATATCAATTAAACCAAACATGGCAGCTCCGCCAACTATGAGAAACACAATAATGGCTATCACTTTAATACTTGAGAACAAAAATTCTGCTTCAGCAAACGCTCTTGTTGACAGGGCATTCAATAAAAAGAGAAGAGCAGCGAATATAGCACACCACATCCAAACTGGTGAATCAGGGAACCATCTCAACATGAGCTGGCCTGCCGACAAAAATTCTAACGCAACAGTCACTGCCCAGCCAAACCAGTAAAGCCATCCAATAGAGAAACCAGTCGCGGGGCCAATAAATCTCGTAGTATAGGTTTGAAATGAACCTGAGACCGGCATGGCAACAGACAATTCCCCGAGGCAAAGCATGGTTAAATACATGATGAACCCGCCCACTAGATAAGAGAGAATCGCACCGGTCGGTCCAGCTTCATGAATAGTATAACCTGATCCAAGGAAAAACCCTGTACCAATACATCCTCCCAGAGAAATCATAAATAAGTGCCTTGCTTTCATGCTTCTTTTTAATTCATGTGTTTGATTTTCTCCTGACTTCATTCAAACTCTCCTTTAGCTTGTTATTTTGAAAACGATTTCGTTTTTGTATAGGAGTTATTCCATTGATTATTACGATTTTGCGGGCCCTTTATCTTTTTTGATAAACTGCCCGCAGAAAAATCTATGATTCTTGCTACATAAAAGATTGACTAGCTTTATAGAAGCTCATGGCTTTCTTGGTTGTTAAGCTGCTTTATTTAAATTACAGCAATGTATCTCCCAATAAGGAACTTATCAATGCAACAGCCGCTGCAGCCGTTTTGTTGTGCTCATCCAGGATTGGGTTGATTTCTACAAACTCTGCCGAAGTTACTATGTTAGCCTCTGATAACATTTCCATGGCTAAATGGCTTTCGCGGTAACTAATCCCTCCAGCTACAGGTGTCCCCACTCCAGGTGCATCCTCTGGATCAAGCCCGTCCAAATCAAGCGATAAGTGCACGCCATCCGTGCGTTCTTTTAAATAAGCGATCGTTTCTTCCATCACGGCAGTCATGCCTAAACGGTCGATTTCATGCATTGTAAACACTTTAATGCCTGTTTCCTTGATCAGTTCTCTTTCTCCCGGATCTAAAGAGCGAGCTCCGATAATAACCACGTTTTCAGGCTTTACCTTTGGAGAAAAACCGCCAATATTCGTTAGGGAAGGATGTCCCAGTCCCAGACTTACCGCCAAAGACATTCCGTGAATGTTTCCTGATGGAGAAGTTTCTGCGGTATTTAAATCGCCGTGGGCGTCATACCAAATCACCCCCAAATTTTCAGGGCGCTTCGCTACACCTGCCAATGTTCCAATAGCAATACTGTGGTCTCCCCCTAAAACCAACGGAAACCGGTCCATGCCAATTACCTCATCTATTTTTTGTCTCAGTGCCTCATTTCCCTCTGCGACAGCGCTTAAATTTTTTAAGTTATGATCTGTATCAGCTTTCGTTTTTTCTTTAATCTCGACCTTTATGTCTCCTTCGTCGTGGACCATATAGCCAAGATTTTCAAGTCTTTCGCTTAACCCGGCATAACGGATAGCACTTGGCCCCATATCTACGCCTCTTCTCGTTTGGCCGAGATCCATAGGAACACCGATGATTGAAATTTCTTTTCTCATACTTCATTCTCCCTGTTCAAATTTTCTCACCTAGTGTAAAGGAAAAAAATAAATGACTCAACTCGACATTTTTCTTAATATTTATACGATTGAAATGTTTTTAGAAATTACAGCTATTATTATTTTTAAATATTATTTTTATAGTTAAATATATCTAACATCTCGATTCATTAAACTACAAAGGATTTGAAAAAAGAGGAAAAAATCACTGAAGAAAGCAGGATGAAAATCTCTATATTTTTTTTAAAAAAAGATACCATCCCTCTTTCAATCAGGATTTCTAACTCTATTGAGCACTGTTTCCCCCAAAAAGCCTCCTCTTATCCTTTCGCTATAAATCTGCTGTCCAATTAGCATGCATATAACAATAAAGTGAAATACAAATTCAAAAAATGTTTTTTCAAAAAATAAAATTCATACAAATAAGAAAAGATTTTTTACCAAATAAAGGAACGAAACCCTATGAATAATTGTCATAAATAGTCGAATAATTTTATCAACGATTGAAGTTGTCAAAAAAAAATTATTACTCATAGAAAAAATTTTAGTTATTCCCTTCTTTCTAAAACAGCTAAACGAAAATTAAACCGTTATCCTAAAAACTCCCTCTTATAAAAATGGATATTCCATGGTGATTTTCCTTCTGGCTTCTCCCTGTGCTTTGCAAAGAAAGCTGATACATAAATACTTTTCCAATTGCGTAAAAATATAAAGATTGCTGGCCGGATGATCACTGATCAAACTATCGATTTATTTACATGCTAATATTTCCGAAGATTTTCACTTCTGGGAAAGTGAACAATCAGAGGGCCTGGCACCTAAATATTGAAACAACTTTATCTACTGGCATAAGTTCTTTATTTACGGGAAAGTCTTGCTGAATGGGCCCCTTGTGGACACCCCTCAGAATTATAGATGCATAAAAGAAAGAAAAGGAAAAGCAGAGGATGCTTTTCCTTTTCTTAAACAAACTGTTATTCAACTTTTCTCTTAGGCGAGGTCGGCTCTCCTTCTCTTCTGTATTCCTTCTCCCAGTAATCAGCATTTTTAATTCCCAGCGATACAGGGTCAAATATCGGATCTGCAATCCCTTGCTTTCTCTGTCTTTCATAGTCTTTCAAAGTAACTAGCGCTGGTTTAGCAAGTATAATAATAGCAATCATATTCAGCCATACAGTAATCCCTAAGCCGGTGTCTCCCATTGCCCAAGCCAAAGTTGCTTCGTTCGCAGCTCCGTAGAATGATGCTGCGATTACCACAAATTTTAGCACTAGCATCGCCCACTTGTTATCTTTGCCACGCATTAAGTAGGCAATGTTTGTTTCAGCTATATAATAATAAGCCATAATTGTTGTGAAAGCGAAGAAGAACAAAGCGATAGCGACAAATCCTGCACCAAACCCAGGAAACACGCTGTCAATAGCAGCCTGAGTATACCCAGGGCCTACCTCAACTTTTGGTATATTGTCAACGAGACGGGTACCATTCTCAGCTTCAATATTGTACATTCCAGTAAACAGAATCATAAAGGCAGTTGCTGAGCACACAAACAATGTATCAATATATACAGAAAATGTCTGAACCAATCCCTGTTGTGCCGGATGTGACACCTCGGCAGCTGCCGCTGGATGCGCCCCTGTTCCCTGTCCTGCTTCATTTGAATAAAGTCCGCGTTTTACTCCCCACAAAATTGCCATTCCAATCATTCCGCCAAAAACAGAATCCATGGCAAAAGCGCTTCTAAAAATAAGAGCAATAACTGCTGGAACCTCTGTAATATTCATAGCTATAATGATGAGTGCTAAAATGATATATCCTAAAGCCATAAATGGAACGATAATGGTGGCGGCAGTCGCAATTCTCTTGACTCCCCCAAATATAATAACAGCTAACAAAAGGCCAATAATAATCCCGGTTATATTTTTATCAATCCCAAATGCCGTATCAATTCCTGTCGCAATTGAATTTGACTGAACCCCTGGCATAAGAATGGCAAGAGCAATAAACATCGCAATAGCAAAAGTAACGGCAAACCATTTCCATCCGATCCCCTTTTCAATATAATAAGCTGGACCGCCGCGATATTGCCCATCTTGCTTTACTTTGTAGATTTGTGCCAATGTGGATTCAATATATGCGCTGGAAGCTCCAATGAACGCGATGGCCCACATCCAAAAAACAGCACCTGGCCCCCCGAAAAAAATAGCTGTTGCCACACCGGCAATATTCCCGGTTCCTACCCGACCCGAAAGCGCTATGGATAAAGCTTGGAATGAGGATACCCCGGCTTCAGATTTTTTCCCCTGGAACATAAGTCTTATCATTTCCTTAATCTGTCTTACCTGCACAAAGCGTGTTGAAATCGAGAAAAACAACCCCACTCCGAGTAACGCATAAACAACAGGTGTACTCCATAATAATCCATTAAACCAATTTACAAAGTTCTCCAAACAAATCCCCCATATATTTTGTGGTGTAAGTCTATATAAACTGAATGATATAGAAAATTTACAGGAAAACGCTTTCATTTCACTCAGTTATATACCGTCCCTTTGCTACCAATGACTCTTTCATAATAAAAGGAGTTTTTCATCCGTTGCTGCTTCTTTCAGCAGGGATCATTCTGCTCTTCATGGCCCTTTCGCTAAGCCTCCTCTATCAAATAGAACTAGAAATTTGCAGATAGGAAGGGCTTAGGCATAACTCATATAGATACAAAGACTTACTTTTATCCAATAAAAAGGAGGCCATATTGACAGATTTTCCCCGTCGTCAATATAGCCCCCTACTTCACTAAATAACTATGAGCTTGTAATTATTTTAATTTCTAGTCATTGCTAAGTGAACCGTTATTTACTCTATAGGCTATTAGCCTTATGTGAGCGTGTCAGCAACTCTCTCGGCCTCGCCTCTCTTATTCATGATAAACCCACAGATTGGTTACAATTAACTTCTTTATTATTTTCTAAAATTTCTAAATTGGCTAATAACTAATTTGATTATAAGTGGCTACCTATTATTTGGTCAACAAATCTTTTATCATTGGTTACAATTTTGTGTAAATTAACAAAGCAGTCTCTTTCCCTCTATTGCTCACTGAAATACATTCAAAAAGCATTATCGCGAGTTTCTGAAATGTGAAACGTACGCTGATAATGCCTTATCCAATCGTTTTTTCAAAAAGCGGGGATCCCTCTCATCAGATTACTCTGTTGGTGCTTCTCCATTTTTGTTCCCGTATTCTTCATTGCTCATATTGCTGCGGGAGTTGTTCTGTTTATCACCCACTTCTTCATTTTTTCCAAGCTCCTGATAAACGCCTTCAGCAAGCTCCCCAGCCGAAGCTGCCCCGCTGCTTTGAGCCTTTTCTTGAGAAGGTACTTTATCGTTATTCCCATGATTGTTAGTCATAAAAATCCCTCCTTGTGAACTTTTCTTTATATGTCTCCATCATTCCCTTTTCTTGATATTTCAAACTAACATTTATCTACTTCAAGTAATCATTGGGGCGATTGATCGTATCGACCATAGCATCGAAATTTTCAAGGGAGATATTGTGCTCTGTTCCCTTTATGAAAATGAGCTAACAAAGAAAGATTCATTGAATTTTCAAGTGCTTGCATTGCGACTTTTTTACTTTTGCAGACTTTATAGCTGAACGCTAAAGACGCTATCCCTATATTCTAAAAATGTAATTTTCTGTTCATCTGCCGTTCACATAAGGCAGATAAACTGGAGTTATTAAATAAAGGATTGGAGGAATGATGATGAACATCGCATGGAAAGAAATTAAAAAAATAAAGTGCGGTTTACGATTTTAGGTTCCATCATTTTTTTAGTTAGCTTTCTCACATTCATTATTTCTGGATTGGCCAATGGATTATCCCAGGACAATGCTGCCTTAATTAAGGATTTGCCAGACGGCCAATTTTATATGGAAGCAAATGCAGATGACACCTATAATTTGTCAAAGATAGATAGCGATACCCAGAATAAGGTATTAAATGACTATGATAAGGCTGTGGCCTTCTCGATTCAAATGGGCTTTTTAAATGATAAAAACGGCAAACAACAAAGCGTCGCTTTCGTTGCTTCCACTACTTCAAAGTTATTTACCAACGTCCAAGATGGCGAAGTAGTGCTGGATAGCTCGATGAAAGCTAAGGGAATAAAAGTCGGGGACATTTTAACGAACAACCAATTTAGCGGCAAATTCGTTGTCAAAGGCTTTGTTAATCAGAAGAAATTCAGCCATGCACCTGTCGCTTTTATTAATATTGAGAACTATAAAGAAATTTACCGGGTGGATGAGATGCAGTTGATGTTTGTACCTGAAGAAGACAAAGCCCCGGCAATAACAGGGTTACGAGCTTTTTCAAAGAAAGAGTTTCTTAATACTATTCCAAGCTACAGTGCAGAGCAAATGTCCCTCAATATGATTGTTTGGTTTTTAGTCGTAATAAGCGGAATGTTGTTCGCTATTTTCTTCTATATGATGAATGTCCAAAAAGTCGGATTATACGGCATTTTAAAAGCGATCGGCGTAAAGACAGGGACGCTGTTTAAGATGATGTGGGCACAAATGATTGTCATTACAGTTGCAGCCCTTATCTTATCTGTTGCGCTCAGTCAAGGTTTTACAATGATTTCCCCTGAAGGCATGCCTTTCAGTTTAACACTTGAAACAACGATGCAATTGTCTGTTGTGTTTCTCATTATTGGATTTATTGGCGCAACACTTTCAGGAATACAAATCAAAAAAATTGAACCGCTACAAGCTATTCAGCAAGGAGAGGTATAATATGGCTATTTTTATGATTGATGAAGTGAAAAAAACATTTATTAACGGCGAAGTAGAGGAAGAAGTATTAAAAGGGGTGAATCTTTCTCTTCAAGAAGGCGAGATTACTGCACTAATAGGCGCTTCAGGATCTGGAAAAAGTACCCTTCTTACGATAGCGGCCGGACTTCAGCCTGCTTCAGATGGCCAGGTATTATTCGAAGGGAAAAATATAAATGCCATGAGTCAAGAGCAAATCAGGAAAATACGGGCGAACAAATTTGGATTCATCTTTCAATTTGCCCATCTGGTTCCCTTTCTTACCGTAGAAGAACAACTCATGCTTATGCTCGATGTTTCAGAAACAGAATTAAAGAAACACGAACAAAAAAGAGAAATTGATAGAGTGTTAAAGCTAATAGAAATGGAGCATCGGAAGCATGCTTATCCCGCCTCCTTGTCAGGAGGAGAAAAACAACGGGTTGCTATTGCTCGCGCCATTATCCACAAACCTAAAGTTCTCTTTGCGGATGAACCAACGGCAAGCTTAGATTCGAAAAGATCCAAAGACGTCATGCGGTTAATCCAGCGTTTAACTAAAACGCTCAATATTACAACCTTGCTCGTAACCCACGATGAAGAGATGCTTTCTTATGCTGACCGCATTATAAAAATGAGCGACGGGCTCATTTCATAAAGAGAAGATAGGACTCTTGCCCTCAAGGTGATATTAAATATTTATTCAGCAGCCTGGACATACTGTGCTGGGCTATTTTTTATAAATGGAATGAACGTTTACTATAAAGGATAACACTAGACAAGAATCCGGATCTTTGTAGTAACTGAAGGCATTGTTGCTTTGACTAATGACTAATAGAACCAAATCGATTTTACAGGAGTAAATATTATGACAAATATTCTAATTGCCGATGACGACATCAATGTTTTAAAGCTGATCGATATTCACTTACGCAAAGAGGGATACAGGGTATTTCAAGCAAAAGATGGAATGGAAGCCCTCCAATTGTTTGATAAAGAAACTTGCGATTTGGCCGTTATAGATGTGATGATGCCTTACATGGACGGCTATGAGTTAACAAAAGAGCTGCGCAAGCAGTACAACATTCCCATCATCCTGTTAACAGCTAAAAATCAAATCGAAGATAAAGAACAAGGATTTGACTCAGGAACAGATGACTATCTCGTCAAGCCTTTTGATCCAAAGGAATTGCTGTTCCGCATAAAAGCATTATTGCGAAGATATAATCCTCAACAAGATGAGCAGCTCATTCGTATCGGACATACAAGCATAAATAAAAAAAGCTATGAAGTTCAAATTGAAGGTCGGACCATACTTTTGCCCTTAAAGGAATTCGAATTATTATTCTTTCTCGCCTCGAATCCACTGCAAGTGTTTTCTCGGGATCAGCTCATCGAAAAAATCTGGGGAGTAGATTATGAAGGGGACGAACGAACAGTGGATGTCCATATAAAAAGGCTTAGAGAACGTTTTTCTAAGCTGGCGGCTGATTTTCAAATCAAAACTGTTCGCGGCGTTGGTTACTTATTGGAGACGAAGCACTCATGAGGTCCCTTTATATGAAATTTGTTGGGGTGACGATTGGAATTATGCTAATCAGCAGCCTCCTTGCTTTTTTCATCTCTAATACGTATTACCAGCAAAAATTAAAGCCCTGTAACGATCAAAAAAATACAAAAATTGCTCTTGGCATCGCTACATTTACTGATAAGCACCCCGATATGGATTTGGAAGAGTATCTGCAAAATATTTCCTCCGTCGGGTATCAACTATATCTGGTTGATGACTCCGGTCATGAAATTTATTTTGGTGCTCCTTTCAGAGTCAAAAACCTCTCTACTTTTACCAAAGAGCAGGTACTGCAAGGTAGGACTTATCATGGTATTCTCTATTTCCCCCAGGAAACATTTGTAACAGGATTTTTCGCTAATGAATTAAAGAATACGATCGGCGTCCCGCTGACACATAACCAAAAAAATTATGCCCTGTTTCTCAGACCAGATATTAAGCTCCTATTTAATGAAATGCACCTCCTATTCGGCTGGCTGCTGGCATTTACAATTGCTTTAAGCATTGTCATGGTCATTTTCAGCACGAAATATTTAGTAAAGCCTATCTCCCATTTGACTTCCGCCACGAAATCACTCTCAAATGGCGATTTTAATGTGGAACTGGACGTTAACCGGCACGACGAACTAGGAGAGCTTTCAAACAGTTTTTTACGGATGGCGAGAAAACTAGAACAGATGGATGACGTAAGGAAAGAATTTATTTCAAACATTTCGCATGATATCCAATCTCCCTTATCTAATATACAAGGATATACAAATTTAGTGGACAACGATTCAATAAGCGCGGAGGAACGATCCTCCTACATTTCTGTCATTAACAGTGAAATTCGGAGGCTTTCCACTTTGACTAAACAACTATTGCTGCTCGCCTCATTGGACCGAAATGAAGAGATTGTGAAGAAAAAATCTTTCAATGTTGGCCAACAAATAAAGGAGTTAGTGCAAAGCTATAAATGGAAAATTGGCGAAAAAGACATTATGCTCAGCTACTCCTTGCCAGATATACAGGTCGTTGGCGATCCCTCTTTGCTCAACACGGTTTGGGATAACCTTCTATCAAATGCCATTAAATATAATAAACCTAACGGTAATATTGATATCTCCATTATACAAAAAGGAACAGCCGCCTTTATAACCTTTGAGGATACAGGAATAGGATTGAACCCTGCAGAATTAGAGAGAATATTTGATCCCTTTTATCGGGCCGACCTCACCCGCTCTCGAACAGTGGAAGGAACGGGACTCGGCCTTTCCATTGTTTCCTCTATTGTCAGGCTTCATGGCGGTCATATCAGTGTCAGCAGCACAAAAAAAGCAGGAACGGCTTTTGTCGTTGAACTACCTGTTAGTTAGCATACTGTTTTATCAAGATCATGTATTTCTAGGAAAACCTTTACTGTTTACCTGAACTTAGCAGTGATTAGCAGGCAGCTCTCTAGCCTATAAGCAGGTTCAAATGTATGCCACTCTCAAAATAAAACGGAGATCCTGTATGAATCAAATACAGGATCTCTTGCTGTTCGCAAACAGAACACCGAGTTTTTCATCATAACAAAGCAATTCAAAAAAACAATTATCAAACGAGGCAGCTCTAGTGATTGGTCGGCCTCTTTTTGTAGATCATATAAATAAGAGAGAATATTTGCATGTTACTTAATTGTATTTTAAACTAGTATTAAGTAACATGGATTAAGGAGAATAATCATATGGAATATGTAGAGGCTCTAAGGGATATAAAGCAAATTAACTCCATGAAAAAATATTTAAAAAAACATTCGGAACGAGACTATCTGCTCTTCGTCTTCGGCATTAATACCGGCTTGAAAATCACGGAAATATTAGCTATCAAAGTAGAGGATGTAGTAGAAGAAGACCGCCTAAAAGATTTTTTCCTACTTCCTTATAAGGAACTGAAAACGACGAAAGAGATCTATCTCAACCACAAAGTAAAAAAAGCCCTTTTGCACTATATCGAATCAAGCCATCTGAAGAGTGATGATTATTTATTCAAGTCTCCCAAAACTGAAAAGCCGATCACGCGCCAGCAGGCTTATCGCATTATCCATCATGCCGCAGAAGCGGTAGGTATAAAAGGGAAAATCGGCACGAATTCTATGCGTAAAACCTTTGGTTATCATGCTTATAAACGAGGAGTTGCCATTTCTCTTCTCCAGAAGCATTTTAACCATTCCACCCCCTCTGAGACTCTTAAATATCTTGGAATTTCCAAAGATGAGAAAATTAGAACAGAAATCGATGTCAACCTTTAAAATAACCTTAATCCATTGTTCAATCATTTAAAGGAGGAATTCTAAAGTGAATATTAGAGAAAGCGAACTGCCAGGCATTGGCTATAAGTTTGAAATTATTACAAAAAACCAAGATAAGCTAGTCATCGTTATTCATGATGATGGGCGGAGAGAAATTTACCACTTTGACTCAGAAGATCATGATGAGGTCATAAGCAGTGCGACGTTCAGCGATGCAGAAGCAAGACAAATCGCCGGGATTTTAGGTGGAATGGCTTACAATCCTAAAGCCTTGGAAACGGTAGACTTTGCTTTTGATGATTTACTTATTGAATGGTATCAGGTTGAACCAGGGGCTCCGGCTGTTAATAAAACCATTGGTGAGGTTGATATCCGAAGCAATTTCGGCGTGAATGTTATTGCTATTAAAGAGAAAAACACGAAAAAAACCCACAATCCAGGCCCTGACACAGTTATTGAAGCAGGTGACATCCTAATCATCTCAGGAGAAAGAATTCAGTTAAAAGAGCTTATTAAAAATCTACTATCTAACAAGGGGTGAGGAATATAGATGAACGATCTAGTTCTTGAAGTCGGTACTGCACTTGTTCTCGTTTCCATTGTAGCCATTCTTGCAAACAAGCTTAACTTTTCCATTATTCCATTCTTAATTGTTCTTGGTATGGTCGTTGGGCCACATGCTCCAACGATTGGGATTATTGACTTAACCTTTATTGAAAGCAATGAGATTATTCAATTCTTAGGACGCATTGGCGTGTTGTTCCTCCTATTCTATTTGGGCCTGGAATTTTCAGTCGGAAAACTGATGAAATCAGGACGGGATATTGTAGTTGGCGGGAGTATCTATGTGTCTCTTAATTTTGTTTTAGGGCTTCTTTACGGGGTACTCACAGGGATGCCGTGGATCGAATCCCTGATTATTGCCGGACTGCTTAGCGTGTCCTCTAGCGCAATCGTAGCAAAAGTACTCGTTGATTTAAAAAGGACAGCTAATCCGGAAACAGAATTAATTCTTGGAATGATTTTATTTGACGATATTTTCCTGGCTCTATTTCTGACCACCATGTCAGGTGTCTTGCTTGCAGGTTCTACCTCTTTCCTCGGTATTGCCACTTCCGTTCTTATCTCAGTCGGTTATATGTTATTGTTCTTTGTTATTGCGCGAAAAGGCGCACCTCTATTAAATAAATGGTTAAATATAAAATCAGACGAAATTTTCATTATCGTTATATTCGCTTCATTGTTTTTTGTGGCTGGTTTTTCAGAAACTCTTCATGTTGCTGAAGCAATCGGTGCTTTACTGCTAGGGTTAGTCTTTTCCGAAACGGAACATCGTGACCGGATTGAACATCTAGTAGTTCCTTTTAGAGATTTCTTTGGGGCTGTTTTTTTCTTCAGCTTTGGACTGAATATTGACCCCTCTACATTAGCTGGCGCCTTCTGGTTGTCGCTAGGTGCGGCTTTGCTTACCATTGTCGGAAACTTTGTTGCTGGCATGATTGCAGGGAGAAAAGCCGGACTATCCCACAAAGCTTCCACTAATATCGGTTTAACTATTATGGCACGAGGAGAATTCTCCATCATTGTTGCCAACCTCGGAATTACAGCAGGCTTAAACCCTATTTTAACGCCTTTCACAGCCCTATACGTGCTTATTTTGGCTATTTTAGGCCCGCTTATGACGAAAGAGAGCAAAACCATTTACAATTATTTAAATAAGATTTTCAAATGGAAAAAAGAACCGGGAAGAAAGAGAATAAAGATTCCCAATGAGTAAATAACTATTTAACAAACCATACCAACTTTAACTCCTCCAGCTAAAATTAGCCTAGCTTTGCGCTAATTCTCAGTATCTGTATATGAATAAATATATATTTCGAATCTATTTTTCGAATAATTTAAATACGGTTTACCTAATTGGGAAGGCCAAAACAGCGTAGGTCTATTGGTTAAGCTTCTACTAATAACAAGCACGACTTAACCGTTAGAACACTTATACATTTGTATTCTTATAAAAAATTCCTCTTTTCTAAGAGGAATTTTTTTAAGGTACCGAATAAACTTGTCATGGCAGAGCTTGATTATTAATCGAGTAATCCTCCGGAATAAAGACTTTTAATTGATTAGGCCGAACAAAAACCTCTTCCCCGACTTTTAAACCAAGCTCGCCATATTGTTCTTTCGTTAGTTCTGCTTCAAGAAACTGCTCGATCTCTTTGGGTTTTAGTTCAATATGGACAGTCCTGCCGACAATATGAATATGAACAATTTTTGCTTGAACGGCATCCTTCGCTATACTTTCCCGTTCAATCATTACATCATGTGGACGCACATAAGCAACAGCTGGTCGATTTTCCTTATTATCGATGCCTGGCACATCAAGTTCAACTTTGCCATTGAGAAGCTTCCCGTTCTCCAGCCTGCCGTGAAATAAATTAACATTCCCCAAGAAATCATACACAAATGGGCTGTTCGGGTGGTCATATACCTCTTCTGGACTGCCGATCTGCTCGATTTTCCCTTCATTCATTACCACGATGCGATCCGCAACATCAAGTGCCTCTTCCTGATCATGTGTCACAAATATACTCGTAATATGAAAGTCATCATGCAATCGGCGCAACCAACGCCGCAAATCTTTTCTCACCTTCGCATCAAGCGCTCCAAATGGCTCATCAAGCAGCAGCACCTTCGGCTCTACGGCGAGTGCCCTTGCCAAAGCAACACGCTGGCGCTGCCCGCCGGAAAGCTGGGACGGATACCGATCTGCCAATGCATCCAGCTTAACGAGACTAAGAAGCTCCGTTACCTTTTCGTTTATTTCTTTTTTAGACGGCCTCTCTTTTTTAGGACGAACTCTCAATCCGTAAGCAATATTGTCGAATACAGTCATATGCTTAAACAAAGCATAATGCTGGAAAACAAAACCGACTTTCCTCTCTGTTGTACGAATGTGAGTCATATCTTCACCGCCGAATAAAATCATTCCGCTATCCGCTTCTTCAAGACCAGCAATGATACGCAGAAGGGACGTTTTTCCCGACCCCGACGGCCCGAGTAATGCAACCAGCTCCCCTGTTTGGATGTTGAGTGTAATATTACTCAGCGCATTGAATGAGCCGAATGATTTTGATACATCTTTTATGTGAATGCTCATACGATGATCCTCCCATTAACTATGTTGATTGGCTTTCCATTCAATTATATTTTTTAAAATAAGTGTTACGATCGCTAATATGGACATCAACGAGGCAACGGCAAACGCCGCAGAAAATTGATATTCATTGTATAAAATTTCAATATGAAGCGGCATCGTATTTGTTAATCCCCGAATGTGGCCAGATACGACCGACACAGCGCCGAATTCGCCAATAGTTCTCGCGTTACATAAAATAATGCCGTATAATAATCCCCATTTAATATTAGGTAGCGTCACTAGCCAAAATGTTTTCCACCCGCCGGCTCCAAGCGTTAAAGATGCTTCTTCCTCTGCCGCCCCCTGGGACTGCATCAACGGTATCAGCTCGCGCGCAATAAATGGAAGAGTAACAAATAGTGTAGCCATAACAATACCTGGCACCGCAAAAATAATTTTAATATCGTGGGCGAACAAAAAATCGCCGAATAATCCATGTGTGCTGAAAAGAAGGACAAATACGAGCCCGGCAATAACCGGTGACACCGCAAATGGCAAATCAATAATTGTAGTCAGCAAGCTTTTCCCTTTGAAATCAAATTTTGTAATCGCCCAAGCTGCCGCAATTCCGAACAAAGCGTTAACCGGTACGGTTAGCAAGACAACGAGCAATGTAAGCTTAATGGCCGCCAGTGCGTCTGAGTCAGTAATAGATGCCGCATAAAGATGAATCCCTCGTTCAAATGCCTTTATAAAAATGGCCGCAAGCGGTAATAAGAGAAATAAAAATAAAAATACAATAGCGATACCTATGAGCACCATACGGACAAAAAGTGGCTCCTCTGCGGCTTTCTTTGCCGCTTTCCTACTGCCATACGTCAATGGAATATGACCAGCCATTCATATGCCTCCTTAATTATGAGCAAACTTTCTATTCATCCACCATTGCATGCCATTGATTAAAAGCAGCATGATAAATGAAATAATTAACATAACTGCCGCAATAGCCGTTGCTCCCGCATAATCATACTGCTCTAGCTTTGTCATAATGAGAAGTGGCGTGATCTCAGTCTTCATCGGCATATTGCCGGCAATGAAGACGACCGAACCATATTCACCGAGAGCACGAGCCAATGCAAGCGAGAAGCCAGTAAGAGCAGCTGGCAATATCTCTGGGATGATGATTTTCATGAAGGTCTGGCGCCGGTTCGCTCCTAAAATGGCCGACGCTTCTTCTGTCTCTCTATCAAAATTTTGTAGTACTGGCTGCACCATCCGCACGACGAATGGCAATCCAATAAACGTCAAAGCAACCGTAACACCGAGTGGAGTAAATGCCACTTTAAATGATAAAAATTGGCCAATCCAGCCCGTCTTCGCATACAAAGTAGTTAGAGCGATGCCGGCAACAGCAGTTGGAAGCGCAAATGGTAAGTCGACCAACCCATCAATTATGCGCTTGCCCGGGAATGAATAGCGGACGAGCACCCAGGCAATCAACACACCGAATATCATATTAATCCCGGCCGCAAAAAAAGCGGCACCAAAGCTTAATTTATAGGAAGCGATCACCCTCGGTTCAGTTACTGTTGACCAAAAGTCAGACCAGCTCATCGAGGCAGCATTTACAAAGATCATGGAAAGTGGCAAAAGAACCAACAGACTGACATAGAGCATCGTAAAGCCGAGTGACAGCCCAAACCCCGGTAAAATACTATGTTTTTTGAATCTCCACTTCTTTTTTGCCATCTCTTCACCTGCATTTCAAATAATCATAATAACGGCGGAATATGACCGCCGTCTTAGAGATACACTTCCTATTGTTTCGGCTGATAGATTTCATCGAATGTTCCGCCGTCATCAAAATGTTTTTTCTGAGCTGTTTTCCAGCCATCAAAGTCCTTGTCAATCGTTACGAGATTAATCTCTGGGAACTGGTCAGCGTACTTCTCCAATACTTCTTTATCACGCGGACGGTAATAATTTTCCGCTGCAATTTCCTGCCCCTTCTTTGTGTACAAATATTTGAGATAAGCTTTCGCCACCTCTTTCGTGCCTTTTTTCTTCACTACTTTATCTACTACTGCAACTGGAGGTTCTGCTAAAATACTGATTGAAGGAACAACAATTTCAAATTTATCTTTCCCTAATTCATTTAAAGAGAGAAAGGCTTCATTTTCCCAGGCGATTAGTACATCGCCAATTTCTCGTTCTACAAACGTTGTTGTTGCTCCACGTGCACCTGAGTCTAATACTTCCACATTTTTGTAAATGCTACTGACGAATTTTTTTATCTTCTTTTCGTCACCATTGAATTGTTTATCAGCATAGGCCCACGCTGCAAGATAATTCCAACGTGCCCCGCCCGATGTTTTCGGGTTTGGCGTAATGACTGATACTCCTTCTTTCGTTAAGTCCTCCCAATCCTTGATATTTTTCGGATTGCCTTTTCGAACAAGAAACACAATGGTTGAAGTATAAGGTGTTGAGTTATCATCAAGACGTGTCTGCCAATCTTCAGCCGTTAGACCATTCTTAGCTACTTCATCAATATCGCCTGCAAGTGCAAGTGTGACTACATCTGCTTCAAGCCCATCAATAACCGCTCTTGCCTGCTTGCCAGAACCGCCGTGCGACTGCTGAATCGTTACATTTTGACCAGTTTCTTTTTTCCAGTGAGCAACAAACTCTTTATTAAACCCCTCATATAATTCACGAGTTGGATCGTAGGACACATTTAACAGCTCAACCGGCTTCTTTGAAGATGAAGCGCTGTTTTCACTTCCTGCTTTTGAATCACCACAGCCTGCTAAAATCGCTGCCATTGCTGTCATGCTTATTAATAATTTAGATATAACTTTTCTATTTTGCATCTTCTAGAACCTCTCTCCCACTTGTTTGATTTCATATAAAAAAGGCAGACTACTTTTAACAACTAACGGTTAAAAAAGTCTGCCTTCAGTATGTCTGATCGGCTTTTATTGAATGTTTACTGGTTTTTGTCTTTCTAGTGCTCGATTTTTTTATAGAAAACCGTCGTTTTTCCAGTCGGTCAATTTGCGTAATCTGTGAATCGTGGATAACGATCTCTACTGATCCGTACTCTATTCCTTCCAATGACTGAAGAATGCGTTCAACCCATTGGTTATCAATCTGTTTTTCAGACATTTTTCCTCCCCCTGTTTTGCTCGTTATTCACGGCTCCCCATTCCCAACAAAGATGCTCTTCTACCTGCATTTTCTAAGATAACCGGCCCCTTCAGTTGTCTGATAGGTCCTTATAATGTATTTACATGAGATTAGAATAACCAAGCATTCTTATAAGTTTTATATGTTTAATGGGATTATAACGCACCTTTTATATAATGTCTATATGTTTTTTATAATAATTTCATTCTTTGTATCTTCCTCACTAAAGATCAAAATATAGACAACTTTCATTCTTCTGCATAGAGAATGCCTCACGCTCATCTATTAATTAGGTCTCAAGCAACTAGTGACTCTCCCCCTCATATGTAGTCTTGCAGAAAATAGAGCGATGATTTTCGAAAAGAAAAAGTATGAAAGAGACATAAAAAAACAGAAGGTTGTAACAACCTTCTGTTTTTTTATCCTTTGAGAAAGAAAACCTCTCATCGGACTGTGCTATCTTATTGAACGAGTAATAGGTTTCATTATTAAAACTTTCTTTATATACGACGGAGAAGGAGGGATTTGAACCCTCGCGCCGCTTACGCGACCTACACCCTTAGCAGGGGCGCCTCTTCAGCCTCTTGAGTACTTCCCCAGAAAAAATAAAAACTCCGCAGGCAAGATTCGAACTTGCGACCGATCGGTTAACAGCCGATTGCTCTACCACTGAGCTACTGCGGAACAAAGTGGGCCTGAATGGACTCGAACCATCGACCTCACGCTTATCAGGCGTGCGCTCTAACCAGCTGAGCTACAGGCCCATTTATGTAAATGGAGCGGGTGATGAGAATCGAACTCACGACATCAGCTTGGAAGGCTGAGGTTTTACCATTAAACTACACCCGCATTAAAAACTGGCTGGGCTAGCTGGATTCGAACCAACGAATGACGGAGTCAAAGTCCGTTGCCTTACCGCTTGGCTATAGCCCATTAATAATATGTATGGGGCGATCGATGGGAATCGAACCCACGAGTGTCGGAGCCACAATCCGATGCGTTAACCACTTCGCCACGACCGCCATTCTCACTGGTGGAGGGGGACGGATTCGAACCGCCGAACCCGGAGGGAGCGGATTTACAGTCCGCCGCGTTTAGCCACTTCGCTACCCCTCCATCTTAAAATAGAGACAGCTTCTTAGACAATGAAAAAAATGGTGGCTCAGGACGGAATCGAACCGCCGACACATGGATTTTCAGTCCATTGCTCTACCGACTGAGCTACTGAGCCACACAAGGATATATATCAACAGCAAGACACTCCTTGCTGGAAGAAATATGGCGGTCCGGACGGGACTCGAACCCGCGACCTCCTGCGTGACAGGCAGGCATTCTAACCAACTGAACTACCGGACCAGATTGCGGGGACAGGATTTGAACCTGCGACCTTCGGGTTATGAGCCCGACGAGCTACCGGACTGCTCCACCCCGCGACGATAACATATAAAGATAATTATGGCGGAGGAAGAGGGATTCGAACCCCCGCGCGGTTTAACCCGCCTGTCGGTTTTCAAGACCGATCCCTTCAGCCAGACTTGGGTATTCCTCCATATAGCGGCGGAGGGGATCGAACCCCCGACCTTGCGGGTATGAACCGCACGCTCTAGCCAGCTGAGCTACACCGCCAAACTAAATATTAAACACCAATGGAGCCTAGCGGGATCGAACCGCTGACCTCCTGCGTGCAAAGCAGGCGCTCTCCCAGCTGAGCTAAGGCCCCACGTTACAATTTTACGAGCAATAACTGGTCGGGAAGACAGGATTCGAACCTGCGACCCCTTGGTCCCAAACCAAGTGCTCTACCAAGCTGAGCTACTTCCCGTAAAAACGGTTAAATGGCGCGCCCGAGAGGAGTCGAACCCCTAACCTTTTGATCCGTAGTCAAACGCTCTATCCAATTGAGCTACGGGCGCAAATAAATGTATATAACGCTTCTGGAGCGGAAGACGGGATTCGAACCCGCGACCCCCACCTTGGCAAGGTGGTGTTCTACCACTGAACTACTTCCGCATTTGAGAAGGATGTTCTAACGTCTGTATTTATCACAGGACGTGACAGTTCCTAGCAGAAGATCCTTAAAAACGATGCGGGTGAAGGGAGTCGAACCCCCACGCCTTGCGGCGCCAGATCCTAAGTCTGGTGCGTCTGCCAATTCCGCCACACCCGCATATAAATGGTGAGCCATGAAGGACTCGAACCTTCGACCCTCTGATTAAAAGTCAGATGCTCTACCAACTGAGCTAATGGCTCATTTGCACAAAAGAAGTTTAATTGAAATAATGGTGGAGGATGACGGGATCGAACCGCCGACCCCCTGCTTGTAAGGCAGGTGCTCTCCCAGCTGAGCTAATCCTCCAAATGGTGACCCCTACGGGATTCGAACCCGTGTTACCGCCGTGAAAGGGCGGTGTCTTAACCGCTTGACCAAGGGGCCTTCTATGTATGTAAAGGAAGCCAAAAGAAAAACCCCGATTAGGGGGCTTGCCTGGCAGCGTCCTACTCTCACAGGGGGAATCCCCCAACTACCATCGGCGCTGAAGAGCTTAACTTCCGTGTTCGGGATGGGAACGGGTGTGACCTCTTCGCTATCGCCACCAGACTGTATAAAATTGAAAGAGTTTGTTCTTTCAAAACTGGATAATATGTGTCAGTAACCGGCAACTCCGTGCCATTTTGTGTGTGACGCCGTTAGGCGTATCATTTAGGATAAGTCCTCGATCGATTAGTATTCGTCAGCTCCACGTGTCGCCACGCTTCCACCTCGAACCTATCTACCTGATCATCTTTCAGGGATCTTACTAGCTTGCGCTATGGGAAATCTCATCTTGAGGGGGGCTTCATGCTTAGATGCTTTCAGCACTTATCCCGTCCGCACATAGCTACCCAGCGATGCCTTTGGCAAGACAACTGGTACACCAGCGGTGCGTCCATCCCGGTCCTCTCGTACTAAGGACAGCTCCTCTCAAATTTCCTGCGCCCGCGACGGATAGGGACCGAACTGTCTCACGACGTTCTGAACCCAGCTCGCGTACCGCTTTAATGGGCGAACAGCCCAACCCTTGGGACCGACTACAGCCCCAGGATGCGATGAGCCGACATCGAGGTGCCAAACCTCCCCGTCGATGTGGACTCTTGGGGGAGATAAGCCTGTTATCCCCGGGGTAGCTTTTATCCGTTGAGCGATGGCCCTTCCATGCGGAACCACCGGATCACTAAGCCCGACTTTCGTCCCTGCTCGACTTGTAGGTCTCGCAGTCAAGCTCCCTTGTGCCTTTACACTCTGCGAATGATTTCCAACCATTCTGAGGGAACCTTTGGGCGCCTCCGTTACTCTTTAGGAGGCGACCGCCCCAGTCAAACTGCCCGCCTGACACTGTCTCCCACCCGGATCACGGGTGCGGGTTAGAAGTTCAACACAGCCAGGGTAGTATCCCACCGACGCCTCCACCGAAGCTGGCGCTCCGGTTTCAAAGGCTCCTACCTATCCTGTACAAGCTGTGCCGAAATTCAATATCAGGCTGCAGTAAAGCTCCACGGGGTCTTTCCGTCCTGTCGCGGGTAACCTGCATCTTCACAGGTACTATAATTTCACCGAGTCTCTCGTTGAGACAGTGCCCAGATCGTTACGCCTTTCGTGCGGGTCGGAACTTACCCGACAAGGAATTTCGCTACCTTAGGACCGTTATAGTTACGGCCGCCGTTTACTGGGGCTTCAATTCAGAGCTTCGCGTGAGCTAACCCCTCCTCTTAACCTTCCAGCACCGGGCAGGCGTCAGCCCCTATACTTCGCCTTACGGCTTCGCAGAGACCTGTGTTTTTGCTAAACAGTCGCCTGGGCCTATTCACTGCGGCTCCTCAGGGCTATGCACCCCAAAGAGCACCCCTTCTCCCGAAGTTACGGGGTCATTTTGCCGAGTTCCTTAACGAGAGTTCACTCGCTCACCTTAGGATTCTCTCCTCGCCTACCTGTGTCGGTTTGCGGTACGGGCACCTTTCACCTCGCTAGAGGCTTTTCTTGGCAGTGTGGAATCAGGAACTTCGGTACTAAACTTCCCTCGCCGTCACAGCTCCGCCTTCGTGGTGATGGGATTTGCCTCATCACCGGCCTAACTGCTTGGACGCACAACCAACTGTGCGCTTGCCCTATCCTCCTGCGTCCCCCCATTGCTCAAATGGTGAAGAGGTGGTACAGGAATATCAACCTGTTGTCCATCGCCTACGCCTATCGGCCTCGGCTTAGGTCCCGACTAACCCTGAGAGGACGAGCCTTCCTCAGGAAACCTTAGGCATTCGGTGGAAGGGATTCTCACCCTTCTTTCGCTACTCATACCGGCATTCTCACTTCTAAGCGCTCCACAAGTCCTTCCGGTCTTGCTTCACCGCCCTTAGAACGCTCTCCTACCACGGACACCACAAGGTGTCCATCCACAGCTTCGGTGATACGTTTAGCCCCGGTACATTTTCGGCGCAGAGTCACTCGACCAGTGAGCTATTACGCACTCTTTAAATGGTGGCTGCTTCTAAGCCAACATCCTGGTTGTCTAAGCAACTCCACATCCTTTTCCACTTAACGTATACTTGGGGACCTTAGCTGGTGGTCTGGGCTGTTTCCCTCTTGACTACGGATCTTATCACTCGCAGTCTGACTCCCAAGGATAAGTCTTTGGCATTCGGAGTTTGTCTGAATTCGGTAACCCGAGGGGGCCCCTAGTCCAAACAGTGCTCTACCTCCAAGACTCTTCCCTTGAGGCTAGCCCTAAAGCTATTTCGGAGAGAACCAGCTATCTCCAGGTTCGATTGGAATTTCACCGCTACCCACACCTCATCCCCGCACTTTTCAACGTGCGTGGGTTCGGGCCTCCAGTAAGTGTTACCTTACCTTCACCCTGGACATGGGTAGATCACCTGGTTTCGGGTCTGCGACCTCATACTCATGCGCCCTATTCAGACTCGCTTTCGCTGCGGCTCCGCCTTTACGGCTTAACCTCGCATGAAATCGCAACTCGCCGGTTCATTCTACAAAAGGCACGCCATCACCCATTAACGGGCTCTGACTACTTGTAGGCACACGGTTTCAGGTTCTCTTTCACTCCCCTTCCGGGGTGCTTTTCACCTTTCCCTCACGGTACTGGTTCACTATCGGTCACTAGGGAGTATTTAGCCTTGGGAGATGGTCCTCCCGGATTCCGACGGAATTTCACGTGTTCCGCCGTACTCAGGATCCACTCTGGAGAGAGCGATGTTTCGGCTACAGGATTGTTACCTTCTCTGATGGGCCTTTCCAGACCTCTTCGCCTACACCGTTCTTTTGTAACTCCGTATAGAGTGTCCTACAACCCCAGAAGGCAAGCCTTCTGGTTTGGGCTGTTCCCGTTTCGCTCGCCGCTACTCAGGGAATCGCGTTTGCTTTCTCTTCCTCCAGGTACTTAGATGTTTCAGTTCCCCGGGTGTGCCTTCTCCTACCCTATGGATTCAGGTAGGGATACTGTTCCATTACGAACAGTGGGTTTCCCCATTCGGAAATCTCCGGATTAACGCTTACTTACAGCTCCCCGGAGCATATCGGAGTTAGTCCCGTCCTTCTTCGGCTCCTAGTGCCAAGGCATCCACCGTGCGCCCTTTCTAACTTAACCTAAGAAAAAATACAAGCGGCGCATTTCATCGTCAACTTTCTTCATTCCTTCCCTCACGTATGCAAATACGCTCAGTCAGTCATTCAGTTGCTTCCTAGAACTGCTTGCTTCTCTTCTTTCTTTGAAAAATACCTAAAATGGCGATTACTCGGTTATTGCTTGGTTACTTTTATACGATATTATCCAGTTTTCAAAGAACAAAGTTGCTTACCTATAGAGAAGGAATTCATCCTTCAAAACTGAACAAAAAACAATGCCGTTAATTCGTTTGTGAGAACAGCGTTCTCTGTTGCTACTACGTGCGGCTAAAAGCCTGACACGGTTCACAATTCCCTTAGAAAGGAGGTGATCCAGCCGCACCTTCCGATACGGCTACCTTGTTACGACTTCACCCCAATCATCTGCCCCACCTTAGGCGGCTGGCTCCCGTAAGGGTTACCCCACCGACTTCGGGTGTTGCAAACTCTCGTGGTGTGACGGGCGGTGTGTACAAGGCCCGGGAACGTATTCACCGCGGCATGCTGATCCGCGATTACTAGCGATTCCGGCTTCATGCAGGCGAGTTGCAGCCTGCAATCCGAACTGAGAATGGTTTTATGGGATTGGCTAAACCTTGCGGTCTTGCAGCCCTTTGTACCATCCATTGTAGCACGTGTGTAGCCCAGGTCATAAGGGGCATGATGATTTGACGTCATCCCCACCTTCCTCCGGTTTGTCACCGGCAGTCACCTTAGAGTGCCCAACTGAATGCTGGCAACTAAGATCAAGGGTTGCGCTCGTTGCGGGACTTAACCCAACATCTCACGACACGAGCTGACGACAACCATGCACCACCTGTCACCGCTGTCCCCGAAGGGAAAGGTCTGTCTCCAGACCGGTCAGCGGGATGTCAAGACCTGGTAAGGTTCTTCGCGTTGCTTCGAATTAAACCACATGCTCCACCGCTTGTGCGGGCCCCCGTCAATTCCTTTGAGTTTCAGCCTTGCGGCCGTACTCCCCAGGCGGAGTGCTTAATGCGTTAGCTGCAGCACTGAAGGGCGGAAACCCTCCAACACTTAGCACTCATCGTTTACGGCGTGGACTACCAGGGTATCTAATCCTGTTCGCTCCCCACGCTTTCGCGCCTCAGCGTCAGTTACAGACCAGAGAGCCGCCTTCGCCACTGGTGTTCCTCCACATCTCTACGCATTTCACCGCTACACGTGGAATTCCGCTCTCCTCTTCTGCACTCAAGCCTCCCAGTTTCCAATGACCCTCCACGGTTGAGCCGTGGGCTTTCACATCAGACTTAAGAAGCCGCCTGCGCGCGCTTTACGCCCAATAATTCCGGACAACGCTTGCCACCTACGTATTACCGCGGCTGCTGGCACGTAGTTAGCCGTGGCTTTCTGGTCAGGTACCGTCAAGGTACCAACAGTTACTTTGGTACTTGTTCTTCCCTGACAACAGAGCTTTACGATCCGAAAACCTTCTTCACTCACGCGGCGTTGCTCCGTCAGACTTTCGTCCATTGCGGAAGATTCCCTACTGCTGCCTCCCGTAGGAGTCTGGGCCGTGTCTCAGTCCCAGTGTGGCCGATCACCCTCTCAGGTCGGCTACGCATCGTCGCCTTGGTGAGCCGTTACCTCACCAACTAGCTAATGCGCCGCGGGTCCATCTGTAAGTGACAGCTAAAAGCCGCCTTTCCATTCCTCTTCATGCGAAGAAAAAGAATATCCGGTATTAGCCCCGGTTTCCCGGAGTTATCCCAGTCTTACAGGCAGGTTACCCACGTGTTACTCACCCGTCCGCCGCTAACTTGAACAGAGCAAGCTCCGTCAAGTCCGCTCGACTTGCATGTATTAGGCACGCCGCCAGCGTTCGTCCTGAGCCAGGATCAAACTCTCCAAAAAGATTGTTTGACTTGCTCATAATTTAAAAATAAGAATTAACTTACTGGCATGTATTTTGTTCAGTTTTCAAAGATCAATTTGTTTCGTTGTCGTTATCAGCGACAGCTATATCATAATAACACCTTAAAATAATAGTGTCAACAATTTTTTCCGAAAATGTTTTTTCTCTACATCACTGTTTTTAGCAGCGAAAAATAATATATCACAAGATAAAATCTAAAGTCAATACTATTTTAATTGATTAAAGTTGAATGTATCACTGCAAAAGGTGCCCTATGTACATTACAATAAAGTTAAATTTCAAATCTACCTTTTATACAGCACATTCATTTACCTGTGTACTTTCTCTTCCTTTCTCCTCACGCATTCTTTCTATAGTAATACACCCCTCACTAATCAATGCTTTTAATCCTATGTGCAGACTGTTAGATAAATAATATTTGTTCTAGGGGCAAGCACCGATTTTATGATAGAGGAAAGCCGCAAGCTACAGCTCATTGAAGATAACACAAACAACTTATTAGGGGACAGATCAGCAATTGTTTGAGAAACTTTCCTATTAAATGTACTTCAGTAACATTCAAACACTGCTTATAAAAAAGTGCCAGCTGCAAATTGATACAATCATTCACAGCTAGCAAATGTATATTTTATAAACCGCCAGGTGTTCTTGCACTTAAAGGAATTTTCTCATAGTCTTTAGGATTTAATTCACTGACTGAGCCATCAGCTACGCTATTAATAATTCCCATAAGACCTGTCTCGACTGTTTTTACAAGCTGTCCTCTCTTCTTTTGCCCAAAATTTTGTGTTTGACCGCTCACCTCAAACAGAACAGTTCCACTTCCATTTAATGCAAACGCTCCTAATGCAGTGCCAGGCAGGTCAATGTTTTGATCATACAAGGAAATATTCGTAAAGACAGAATCCCCTTTTGCCTGCAAGGCATTGTAAGCCGCCACATTCAACTGGCGTGAAAAATCATATTTGAATTTATCAGCATAAGCAGCATATTTTTCACCGCCCGGACTGTTCGGGTTCGTTACAAACTTGCCTGATAGGGACATCGTTACCCTATCATCAGTCCCCTCTACATAAGGAAATCCCTGATGGTGAAGATCTACAAATACATCTACATTCCCAAACTGTGTTTTCAAGTCCTTATACACATCTCTTACAGTTTGCGCTTCAGGTGTAATATACCAGCCGTATTTATTGGATGCTCCTGGGAAATCGTCTGCTTTTGGAACGTAATTCAAATCTGGGTTGAAATCACGATTAACATCAAATCCCGGTTTTTTATCATAATCCCAGCTTCCTGGAGAGGAATAATAGTTCCACGCGGGCTTGGCATTCGCAAGTTGCGGAAACTTAGCAACGACCTCTTCCCAGTTCATATCGTTTGCGCGGCGACTTAGCTCAGACCCATCCGCATTCATCATTGGAATAATAACAATTGTAAGTTCATCAAGAATTTTTTTCGCTTCTTTTGAATTGCTCGATCCAAGGGTCTGCAAAATATTTAGAAGCGCAACTGTTCCTGTTTTTTCGTTTCCGTGTATTTCACTCTGGATAAGCATCACCTTTTTACCATGGCCAACCGATACCTTATAAATCCCACGTCCTTGGTTTGTATACCCAGCTGTCTCAACACTCACTTTTCCCTGGCTTGATTTTTGGATTTGTCCAAGCTTCTTGCCAAGCTCCTCATAGCTAATAAAGCCTTCAATTGATAAATTTTCCCCTTGCTGCGGACTTGGTCCAGGATCAGCTAATCCCATTGTCGGTATTGTAAGTAAAGATGCAGCTAAAGCGGTTGAACTTAGAACCTTGACAACCTTCTTCATTCTCAGTCCTCCTATCTTGAACCCTTATTTTTACTACATGCATGGAGATAATTCTATGCATGTTATCCCTTTCCTTCCTTCTTAGTGGAAAATGAATAGTTGAGACTAAAAAATAAAAGGAGGTACAGGTACTTATATTCAGAATCTTGAGAATTATCTTTCTATAAACTGTCTTCTGTACTACTTAAGGGTTCTTTCAAGCAACCAATACTCGAACTCCCACAGTCCCAGCAAATAGGATGCAGCGTAAAGAGAGTAATTGCTGTATGTCCCTCTCCGTCAAACCCAAATTTGCTGCGCCCTTTATTAACGGAAGACATTCCTCTAACTGTTTGTACTAAACATTCTTTTGCAAATGGCGGTCAAGTCGATCTCTATGCTATCACTAACAATAAGCCCATCAGCCTTAGGTCGGATTACTTTTCCCGCGACTCAATAGCGGAATTTACAATCTTGCTGGTCTTGCGTCCAATATTGCTTTTGCATGCACTGATACTTGAGTTATCTCCGAAGAGTTACTCCCAATTAACTAGTTATCTTAATCTTAAAAGGCTGATCCTCTATCTTGATGGATTCAGTCGGACAGCCGTCAATGGCATCCTCTACCTCTTCTAGTAACTCTTCAGGAATTTCGGTAACTCCCTGATTACCATCTAAGATCACATAGGCTATGCCTTCCTCGTTGTAGTCATAAATGTCTGGTGCAGCAGCTCCGCATGCTCCACAGGCGATACATGTATCTTGATCAACAAATGTATACTTTGGCACTCAACTACCTTCTTTCTTGATAAAAATCACAATGATAAAAGCTTCTAACACACAGTTTTCCTACATTCACTTGGTAATTACAAACCTGAACTAGATAAATTCCTTCACAAGATTATTAAACATTTCATCGCCTAGCTGCAGGTCTTGGCTGGCCAGCGGTTCTTCTGCATAGCCATGCACAAGCTCTTGATAAGAAGCTCTTTCTTTATCCTGATAAATGATCCCTGTTACGAGACCGTTGTGTTGCATCAGCGTATTCATCGCCATCTCCCGATTGGAAGAATCATAGTCTTCAATCGCAGAAAGCTTCGTTAAGTTTTCTTTAAACCAATCATAGGTGTTAATTTTATTATAGGTCACACATGGGCTGAACACGTTAATAATAGAAAAGCCCTTATGGTTGATGCCCGCTTCAATGATGGCCGTTAAGTCCTTCAGGTCCGTAGAGAAGCTTTGAGCGACAAATGTAGCACCACTTGTCAGCGCCAGCTCCATGGGAGAGACCGTTCCTTCAATCGCTCCTTTCGGAGTGGACTTTGTTACAAATCCCTGAGCAGAGCGAGGAGAGGTTTGCCCCTTTGTTAACCCGTAAATCTGATTATCCATCACAATATAAGTCATATCAATATTGCGGCGCATCGCATGAATCGTATGCCCCATGCCGATGGCGAATCCATCGCCGTCTCCGCCAGAAGCAATCACCGTTAAGTCTTTGTTGGCCATCTTCACTCCTTGAGCAATCGGCAGTGATCGCCCATGAATCCCATGAAGGCCGTATGATTTAATGTAGCCTGAAATACGTCCCGAACAGCCGATGCCGGAAATAACCGCAAGCTGATCCGGCGTCAAGCCGATATTGGCCGCCGCCCGCTGAATCGCCGCCTGGACAGAAAAGTCACCGCAGCCTGGACACCAGTTTGGTTTTACATCATTTCGAAAATCTTTAAACGTTGCCATTTGTAACCGCTCCTTGTAATGGGAAAAGTTCTTTGCTGCCATGATAAATATGATGCGGCTGGAATGGATTGCCGTCATATTTTAGCAGGCTTTTCACTTTCTGAATGTGGCCTACATTCATTTTAATGATATTCGCCAATTGGCCAGTCGCATTATTTTCTACGACAAGCACGTTTTTCGCTGACTCGATCAGCGGCAAGATTTCTTCTGACGGGAACGGATGAATGAGTCTAATTTGAGCATGGTTGACTTTTACCCCCTCCTGCTCTAACCGTTCCATCGCTTCTTCAATCGCCCCGCGAGTGGAATTAAATCCGATCAACAATAAATCAGCTTCTTCATGCTGAGCGTTTTTATAGACCGGTGTATCAAAGCGGATCTGCTCCAGCTTTCTCATTCGCTTGTCCATTTGAGCCTGGCGATTAGCCGCTCCTTCGGACGGCCTGCCGGTCTCATCATGCTCCACCCCTGTTACGTGGTGAATGCCATGCTTCATGCCAGGGATCACTCGAGGGGAAACTCCGTCCTCTGTCACTTCATAGCGTTTAAAGTAAGCTTTTCCATCCAGCTCCGGCAGCTCTTCTTGAACAAGTTTGCCTCGGCGGATTTCTACTCGGCTATAGTCCAGCGGTTCGACGGTTTGTTTGCCAAGAGATAGCTGCAAGTCAGATAGAAGAATCACCGGACATTGATATTCTTCTGCGAGATTAAAGGCTTCCACCGTATCATAAAAGGCTTCTTCTGCCGTGCTTGGCGCCATCACGATTTTCGGGATTTCGCCATGGGTTCCGTAAATCATCGCCAGTAAGTCGGACTGTTCTTGCTTTGTTGGCAAGCCGGTAGATGGACCCCCCGCTGAGTATCAACGACAACGAGCGGCGTTTCTGTCATCCCCGCCAGGCCAATCGCTTCCATCATTAAAGAGAGACCCGGTCCCGCAGAAGCGGTAAAGGAACGAATGCCGCCATAATTGGCACCGATCGCCATCGTGGCTGCCGCAATTTCATCTTCTGTTTGAATGACCGTTCCGCCGACCTTCGGCAGCTTGTCGATCAAGTATTCCATAATTTCAGAAGCTGGCGTAATCGGGTAAGCCGCCATCAAACGGACACCGCCCGCCAGGGCACCGAGTGCGATCGCATCATTGCCGATCATGAACATCCGCTGATGTCCATCTGCCGCTTCAAGCTGCATGGCTCCTACTTTGCTGCCAAGCTGGTCACACATATATTGATAGCCTTGTTGAATCGCTTCCATGTTCTTCTGGACAACGGCTTCTCCCTTGCGGCCAAAAATTTCTTCTACTACATTGGTAAACACGTGTACATCTAAATTAATAACAGCACATGTGGCCCCTACAGCTACCATGTTCTTCATCAACGACGTACCCAGTTCAGCCGCGATTTCTGTGAAAGGAACGACATACAATTCTGCCTTTGCCTGATCTGGCTTCACTGGATTGAACTTAGCATCTGCGATGATGATTCCCTGATCGTGAAGCTCCCCATAGTTGACATCAATGGTTTCCTGGTCAAATGCCACTAAAATATCTAAATCATCCGCGACCGCACGGACAGGAGTCGTGCTCACACGAATTTTATTATTGGTATGGCCGCCTTTAATTCGGGATGAAAAATGGCGGTACCCGTAGAGAAAGTATCCGAGACGGTTCAAAGCGGTAGAAAAGATTTCCCCGGTACTTTCAATCCCTTCCCCCTGTTGTCCCCCGACTTTCCAGGAAAGCTGATTTATCATTAGACACTACCTCCTTTACGATAATTCTCTATGAAACTATTGCTTGTGCTGCAGGACCAATAGCCTTTATTTTTCAGAAAAAAGACAGGTGCCCATAAGCAGACAGCCTGTAAAAGAAATTGACTTTCTTAACTTAGGAATCAAACTTTTCAAGCAACTCTATAATCACTTTAAATGTTGAGGTTGTATCCATGTAAGCATACCTTCCCTTGCCATTCCAAAAGTTTCCGCTTTGGATAACAGGGTACCCCATCTCCTCCAGCAGCTTGATGTTTTTGTCCATATCCTTTACAACAAACGAAATGTGATGAACGCCTTCCCCATATGTCTCTAAATGACTTTTCCATGTGCTTGGAGCCTCTCCTGGTTCGATCAACTCAATTTGCAACATCGGTGTATTAATGAACATGTATCTAGAATCCGCTTCAGTAGGCTCCCCTTCATAAATAACCTGAGTCAACTCCCTTGGGCCTGATTGAATGATAGGTGGTTTTTCCACCCCAAGCAACTTACAGTATGCATCGGCTGCAGCGTCAAGATTTTTGACAACCAGAGCAAGTTGTTCAACTTTATTTGTCCCAAGCAAAGGATTAAAACACTCCGTAATTGGAGCAATGTCTCTAGGTTCCGTACTTTCAAGCATTTCTACAAGCGTCTTTAGATCACTTATCGTATCTACATATACATAACGACCGTCACTTGATGTAAATTCCCCGCTTTGCAGAAGTGAGTAGCCGTTTTTCTCTAACACGGGGAGCCTGTCTTTAATAGAGTCTACATCAAAGGCAATATGATGAATCCCCTCTCCTACAGTATTTAAAAATTCACGCATTGTTCCTGGCTCTTCGTTTGGCTCAATCAATTCAATTTGCACAGTTGGAGTATTCATAAAAACTAATTTGCTGCGTGAATTTGTTGACTGTCCACGATAGACCACTTTGGAGATGCTCTGATCCCCTGTTAAAAACCATTCAGGCTTAGGGATGCCAAGAAGCTTAGCGAACGATTCGGAAGCTTTTTCAATGTCCTTTACTACAAAAGCGAGTTGATTCACTACATTATTTCCCATTAATGGCTTTTTTTCAGTCAGCGGCTTAGACACTTGGACCACTTCCTTCAGTGTTTTTTAATTGGATCATCCGAGCCCGCGAACGGCTAACCCCCCATCACTGGAGATGACTTCACCGGTAATCGCACGTGATTCGTCAGATGCTAACAGTACATATGCCGCTACGTGATCTTCTGGCATCTGGGCGATTTGAAGGGGATTACGTTTTTTAATGCTGCTTGCTTTTGTCTCATTATCTACGACTTTAACAAACGGGAGCAGTGGTGGAATAACTGAAAGTGCGGTCAGTGTTCCTCCCGGAGCTACCGCATTTACCCGGATGTGGGGTGCGAGTTCGAATGCAAGTTGGCGCATGAGTCCGATTTGAGCATGCTTGCTCGCTGTGTACCAAACACCGCCGCCATCAGGATAAAAACTTGCACCAGACACAGAAAAAATGATATTTCCATTTGTTTTTTGCAGTTCTTCAAGCACTGCTTTCGCGCCAAAAAAAGAACCCTTAACATTAATATCAAGAAGGAAATCATATGCCTCAGAAAGTGCATCAGGAGTCACATCGGCAAATTTAGCAAACCCATCGAATACACCAGCGTTCGCGATAAAAACATCCAACTTTCCAAATTGCTTAACAGTCGCTTGAACCGCTTGCTCGTTGTCCTCATACTTGCTTACATCCCCCTGATAAGTGAGGATACTTTCACCAAATTCTTCTTGCATTTTCGCTAACTTCTCTTCAGAACGGCCGATAATGCTCACTTTGGCTCCTTCTTGGATGAAACGCCGGGTGACAGCTTCTCCTATTCCTGACGCGCCACCTGTAATTAACACTACTTTATCTTTTAAGGCCATTATAGCGCCTCCCCTTTTGTTATCTTACTGTTATACAAAGATAGCAAGATTCCTTGTATTTATGGTTGTTTGATCTATAATGAACATCCGCTTGGACAGCTTCCACTCTCCATCTACGAAAGTAAATTCGTCCTGCCGTTCTCCTGAAATTAAATCGTGATGAATGTCTGTGCTGCGGCTTCGATAGATAAGCAAATAACTCGAAACCACCGCTTTTTCATTAGGAGTGTATTCTTCAAGGCGAACATTATTCACTAAACGCCGCGTGCGAGACGGTGGAATTTCAGCCCAGGCATAATCTGTTTTTAGACGATCTACACGAATTTTCAATAATTCAATATCATCATTAAAAGCAAACATATCCATTGAATAATCCGGCCGCTCAATTCCCTCCTTATTAACGCGAACCGGCATCTGGTATAAAAGATCAGGATGCATCAAGTTAAACCAGCCGTCAAAATCAATGTCATCAAGCAATTTTGCTTCCCGATACAGCCATTGCTCAAATTCGTAGTTTGCTGCCATCCTTTCTAAATTCATTGCGTGTTCCCCCCATACTTACTTGATTGTCACTCAGAAAACGAGTCTCATAGTTTTAGTCACCTTAATTACTCATTAAATCCAGCCAGTAGCGATAAAAATTTCGTTGATTGGCCTCAGAAAATTTATCATCGTAAACAACTCCAGGCCCTGCAAACTCAGTAATCGGATCGCGATGCATACCCATTGTGTAATTATAAGTAAGCTCTTTCAACATCGGCATTGGCCCAGATGCAGCTGCGGTGATATCAGTAAATACCTCTGTATCATCCTGTTCAAAGATCCCAGAAGGACTGAACGTGAGAACAAAGGATTCTCTGGAACGTCTTTTCCAATCTTCGGGAGCATTTTTTTCAACTAAAAACCATGTAATGACTTCCATTTTGTCCACATCAATCGGGCGCCAAAGACGAACAGACGTGTTAGAGATCAGCTGTCCTTTCACTTTTGTATGAGAAATTAAAAACGAGAGGTTAGGGAAAATGTTACCGATCATATTTTTAAGGTTAGACATGATATCAAACTGTTCTTCAGACAAATTTGATTGATACTCTTCTTTTAGTTCTTCCGGAAAGGCAAAATCCGGATTTGGAGTACCTAAATTTAAGCCATGTCCATTTTCCGTATAAATTTGATAGCCTTTTCTTGAGTAGGTAGCATTAGGTACCATCCCTAATTTAGCAATCGATCCGTGAGTAACCATTGTATGATAGGAATCACCAACGAAGTTATCTGCACCAATTTTCCAGTTAGAGTGCACGATAAACCTTTGTGGGGCCCCTAGTACCTCCATTTCTGCTCGGCCGACTAAAATATCAAGATACCATTTGAAGTCACCTAAAAATTCTGATAAAGATTCCGCTTCTTCATTCCAAGTACCAAATAAAAGACCTTTGTACGATTCAATCCGAATCTTGTTCAACCCCATTTTGGATTTATCGAGACGGCCTCCATAAATATCCTTTTGCAGCGGAGCACCAATCAGATCGCCATTGTTTTTGAAATTAAACCCATGATAAGGACAAGTAAATGAAGCTTTATTCCCTTTATCTGCCCGGCAAAGCTTCATGCCACGGTGAGTACACATGTTATAGAATCCTCTGATTGTGTCATCAGATCCTCTAGTAATGATCACTGAATATCCAGCTAGATCTCGTGTTATAAAATCATTTTTATTCGGTATCTCAGACTCGTGACCAATAAACAACCATGTTTTTAAAAATACTTGTTTATGCTCAAGCTCATAAACCGACGGATCCCCCAATACATAAACAGGAATGCTGCCTTCCTCGGGACGTACGGTCTCATTTAAATAATCAATCGTTTCTTGTTGAGTCATCTCTTCTAAACTCTTTTTTGTTTTGATCATCTGCAAATTCCCCCTCGTTTCTGAATTGATGCGGACTCATTTAGGCAGGAGAATTTACCAAAACATCTTTCGGGTTTCCCCTGCATGTATCTTTAAATACTGAAGTCTTTCAGTTATTAGCCCACTTGAATAAGTGCATCTTTACTTTTCAAAACGGCTAATACACTTAACGCTGCCAAATAGCTCGTTTTCGGATTATTGGGCATCGGATCATTTTCTACTTGAAGCGTCAATTTTCCAAAGGACCCCATCGCTTCTATTTGATGATTGTTTTTCTTTGCCGCCGGGTCAGAAATAATTTTCACACCGGTTTTATCCGAACCTAGCCCTGCCAGAGACAAAATAATAGAAACATTTATGTTTTTGGGAAATAACTCAATAGCTTCTGCGGCCGAGCCATCAAATAACAACTGCTCTTTATCTAAAGGGGCGCCTGGCAAGGCATGTGGGGGCTTTCTGGTAATGATAGAAACAGATTGCAACTCCCCAATCGATTTCGCTGCCTTCAACACATCTAGTCCGCCGATGGCTCCTGATGGCAGATGAATCCTCGTCCCTTTTTCTTGGCAAATCTGTTCTAATTCTTTGTAAAAAGTCAGACTTGCCAAAGCTCCAACGCTACTTAGTACTAAATCTTTTCCGCTCTTCAGAATAGCTGCTGCATAATCTTTCACTACTTGAACGTTGGCCGCTTCGATAACTACATCTGCATCCGACCGCAGAAGGGATTCCATATCAGCAAAAGATTCTGTTTTAAATTCAGAAGCCAGGCTCTTGGCTGATTGTTCATTCCGTGTATAAAGACCAACGATTCTCGTCCCAGGAAGGGTTTCTTCAATATTGATACTTTGAAGAAGAAATGTACCGATATTTCCCCCGCCAATTAATGCTAATTTCATCTCGCATCCCCTCTCTTAATTGGCTAAACCGTATGAATCTGCAAAGAGCTCTAGTCCGCAATGTCTCGTTTCACGAGATAATCCACTTTCTTTTAAACCAGGAAAATCCAAATGAAGATCTTGGAAAACGGTATGATTATTATGGAATACCGCTCCAGCCTCTAATTGGTCAGCTATTTCGATCGCCAGTGATTCGTTCTCTGTCCAAACAGATGCTCTTAAACCGAATTCGCTATCATTTGCCAATTGAATAACTTCTTCTATATTCGAAAATGTGAGCACAGGGATAACAGGGCCAAATTGCTCTGCCTGAACGATCTCGCTTGTTTGATCAACTCCAGTCACAATGGAAGGTAAAATAAAGTATCCTTGGTCCCAGGTTTCCGGATCGAGCTGCTGGCCCGCTGTAATAACTTTCGCTCCTGAATTTTGAGCTCGTTCGATGAGCCCTTTCACGTAATCGTATTGAGACTTATTATTGAGAGGGCCCATATCCACATCAGGCTGAATCCCGTTACCTACTCTGATTCTTTGAAACTCTTTCTTTAGCTTTTCAATTAATTCTTCGTATCTTGACTCATGAACATATACTCGTTTAATAGCGGAACACACTTGACCAGCTGCCCGAAGAATGCCAAAGCGAAGGCGTGTGATGGCTGCTTCATTTAATTCTGCATCAGGGAGAATGATTGCTGCATCATTGCCGCCGAGCTCCATATAAAGTTTTTTTACTGTTCCCGAGGCAGCGCGCATAATATTTTTTCCAGTTTCTGTGCTACCAACGAAAGCCACTGTTCGCACGCGAGGATCCGTACAAATAGCGTCACCTATGACACTACCGGAACCAGTGACTATGTTAACGACTCCTGCCGGGAAATGAGAAGCTACTACGTTTAAGAACGTCATAATTGTTAACGGACAATTTGTCGCTGGCTTTACTACGACAGTATTGCCTGTCAGAATGGCCGGAATGACCCGTTTAAATGTCAAAATCATCGGAGAATTCCAAGGAGAAATCACGGCTGTTACTCCTCTTGATCGCTTGCGGATTAGCACTTTTTGACTTCCTGGCCATGATACAGGCTTCCACCAGTTAAGCAATTCATCCGCCGCTTCATTCATAATATCTACACAGCGAAGCAAATCTTTTTTTGCTTCTATTAATGCCTTGCCATTCTCACGTACGAATAAAGTAACATTTTCTTCGACTATATGTTCCAGTTCTTTCGCCGCTTCATGCATGCGCTTTGCCCGGTCTTCTACTTCACTTTTTGACCAGCTCTTGTATGCTCTTTCTGCTGTTTCAATCGCTTCATCTACTTGCGTTTGGGAACATAAAGCAACTTCGCCTATAACCTCGTTTAGATTAGCTGGATTAATAACATCCGCTGTCTTTTCGGCTTGAATCCATTCTCCGCCAATTAAATATTTACCTGAAACAAATGGATATGTTGAAATCATTATCATCCCTCCTTATAATTTTTTAGGTTTGAATGCTTCTGCTGCACCGGGAGGCCCACCAAATGGTTTCGCCATCGGTCCTACCGCTTCCATATCTACAACGATCATCGTTGGTTTTTGTCTATTCATTGCTTTTTTCAAAGCAACTTCAAATTCATCACCGGAACCAATTCGGGAGGCATCAAATCCCATCGATTGCGCCAACTGTACAAAATCAGGACTTAATAGATCAACAGCAACTTGACGCCCGTAAGCTGCCTCCTGGATATTCCGGAGTACTCCGTACCCAGCATCATCAAACAAAATGACAATAATCGGGAGATTTTCTTGGGCGGCGGTTACCATTTCACCTACATTTACCATGAACCCGCCGTCACCTGCCATTAAGACAACCGGACGATCTTTACAGCCCATTTGTGCCCCAATCGCTGTTGGCAGTCCCTGGCCAATCCCGCCACCGGATGCATGAATGGATGTCCTCGGTTCATAAATTTCAAATAAGCGGCTCCCCCATACATTTGCTTGTACAGTGACATCTCGAACTAAAATTGTGTCACGCGGAAGCACCTTGCGCATTCCATCCAAAAATTGTTCATAAGGACCAAGTGTTGCTCTCAACTGAGCGCGAAGTTCATTACGCACTAACTCTACCTCAGCCAAATAAGCTGAATCAGGAACGATTGCGGCTTGAGATAAATCGTCAATAACCTTTTTTAAAATTAGTTTGGCATCTCCTACAAGTCCATAGGAAGCCTCATAGTTGCGGTTCATTGCCTGCCAGTCAGCATCAATAGATATATGTTCTTTTGGAACGGAAATTTTCCAATTGGATGTTTCGTTCCCACGGAATCTGACACCGACGCTAATGACTAAGTCTGACTCTTCTATTAGCTTTTTTGTTAGCGGATTTGCAGCAAAATGTCCGATACATTGAGGGTGATCCTCAGGAATGCTGCCTTTTCCGGACTGGCTCGTCACCACAGCCGCACCCATCATTTCTGCTAACTTTTGCACTTCCTTCGAAGCACCGGAGTTAATAACGCCTCCTCCTGCCCAAATCACTGGCCGGCGAGATTGACTGATTTTTGCCAACACCTCTTCGGGAAAATATGGAATTGTATTATTTTCTGGAGTTAATATTCTAACTTCTTCAATAGAATGATTAGGTATAATCGCAGATTGAAAATCAATGGGGATTTCAAGTGTTACTGGCCCTGATGGAGCAGCCAAAGCCTCGTAAATCGCTTGTCTGGCAATAGCAGACGCTTGCTCTGGCTTTCTTAACCGGAGCGCTTTTTTGGAGACCCCTTCCATCATGGACAGCTGATCTTTACATTCATGAATATAGCCTCTGCCTGTGCCTAAATAAGGGGAGGCAACTTCACCTGTTAAATGAAGAACAGGCACGCCAGCAGCCCATGCTTCAATTAAAGAGCCCGCTGCATTTCCAGCTCCTGTTCCCGTGCTAGTAATGACAACGCCTAATTTGCCAGTTGCTCTCGCATATCCATCTGCCATATTCGCGGCTCCGCTTTCCCCGCGCGAACAAACCAGGCGAATGCTTCCTTCACGAAGAATGGCATCATATATTGGCATATTATGAATGCTGACAATCCCGAATGCTGTATCCACACCTGCACGAACAAGTTCCTGCACTACGGCATCTGCCGCAGTAAATTCCGGCTGATCTTGCTGATATTCTGCCGTCTTTATTCCCAATTGCTCTCGTTGGCTCATAATCGACTCCTGCCTTTACCTTTAATTAAAGCGCTTTCCCGAGCGCTCCCGCCGTTTCAATTGTTGATCCCGATACATAACTTGCCTGTCTCGAAGCCAAAAATAAAATGACACTTGCTACTTCTTCTGCTTCTCCTACGCGTCCCAATGGAATATTTCGTTTTTTGGCTAAGTCAGCATAATAATCTTCTGCTTTCATATCAGGAGCATTCAGTTTTCTTCTTCTCTCCCACTGATCTGTGCGGATTAGCCCTAAGCTTACGGAATTGACTAAAATGTTGTCCGAAGCAAGTTCTTGCGACAAAGTCTTGCTTAAGTTTAACAATCCAGCCCTCGTTGCTGCTGTCGCAATCATATGTTTTTCCGGCTCCTTCGCTAACGTTGCATTAATATTTATAATCCTTCCTCCCCTCGCTTGACGAGGTATGGATGAACCGCCCGAACTGCATAAATAATAGCGAAATATTTTAATTGAATTTGCTGCTGCCACTGCTCATCGGTAACGTCGAAGAAGTGACCCATAACACTTTGCCCCGCTGCATTTACGAGAATATCAATGCCTCTAAAATGAGCAGCTGTATTATCAATAAACCCAGTAACCTCTTCTTTATCTGTCACATCACATGTTGCAGCATAAATCGAATCTGATGGACCGTATTTTAAGAGATGATTATACGCTTTTTCTTTCCTCTCCTGATTCCTTCCGCAGATTGCTACTTTAGCTCCTTCCTGAAGGAACATTTCTGCCGTTTTTAAACCGACACCAGATGTCCCTCCCATAATGACAGCGACTTTTCCATTCAAACCCAAATCCATGATACTCCCCCTTTCACTATCCTATTTACCGGAGTGACTTTGCATTTACCCATCCTTGGTCTGGCTCTCCACCCATGGCTGCCCGGGCTTCCGGTTTCGGTGGACCGGCAATCCCCCATTGGTCCATTAAATGAGGAACACGTTTCCACACTCGTGCCTTCCACTCATTTTCATCTTCAATCGTTTCTAAATAACAGGTATACTCCATAACAAACTTCGCTGGGTCCTGGAAATAACAGAAAATGTTGTCACCCGGTCCGTGGCGTCCTGGCCCCCACAATTCTTGGTAGCCCGCTTTTCTTACGTTGCTGATTCCTCTCATCACTTCATCTACGCTATCTACTTCATAGGCAATATGATTCACAGAAGCATGCTTATCTTGATTAAATGCAATGGAATGATGTTTGCGATTGCAGCGCAGGAACGACATTTGATGTTCGCTCCAGTCTGTCACTTTAAAACCCAGCACTTCTGTGTAAAAGTCAGTAATCATATCAAGGTCTGCCGTATTCATAACGACGTGGTTCAGCTTGACTGGATCGACATTTTTCTTATTCCAAATGGATGTGTGAACTTCCACCCATGCGGACAATTCAATGCAGCGATTTTCCGGATCGACAAAGCGTAGGCCGTATCCTTTTCCCTCTTCATCTAAATAGCCAGGAGGTGAAACAATGGTTACGCCTTTCTTAGTCAATATCTCAGCTGCACGGTCAACTGCGTGTTTATCAACCATTCCGAAAGCAATATGATGAAGCCCTCTTTTTTCACCGGCATGTAAACTTAAAATGTGATGCTCGGGACCGGCTCCTCTAAAATAGGCTGACTGATCATCTTGAGTTACCTTATCCAATCCCCAAATATTCTCGTAAAAATCAGACTGCTCTTTCAGCACTGGAGTAATTAAACTGATGTGCCGCAAGTGAGTAATTCCTAGCATAATGACACCCCCGTTATTCCCTTTAAATGAACCAACAAGGATGATCAAAAGGTAGCTATAAAGATCATCCTTGTCAAAAAATTGATAAAACTTTAAATGCACAGGCATTTCTTTTCTTAAAGCAGCTTTCCGTTCCGCTTATTTTCCGTTAATAATGGCTTCTCTTTCTTTTGCGCGTTGTTTACGTAATTCCTCCAACGCACTTCCTTCCGGGTAAGTCGGTAAGTTTGGCTTAACCGCTCCAAGCATGACTAGCATTAAAGCTTCTTCATCCCCATCGTTACGAATGCCGCGGTATACCCCAGGAGGACTGCTGATACAGTCTCTTTCTTTCAAAGGAATTTCATGTACTTCACTATTGCTGTCTGTTTGAATAAGCGCTTTCACATTTCCTTTTAAAATGAAGAATACTTCTTCAACGTCGTCGTGCAGATGTAACGGACCGACACAGCCAGGAGGCAGAACCATTGTGCTCAAAGTGAAATGTTCTGCAGCAATGACATTTGCATCGTTATTCGCTGTCGCTCCGCGGCCAATATATCTCATCTGTGCTCTTCTATAAGATGGATCAATCTCTTCCTGGAACTTCAATACATTCCAATCCAGCGTTCGATCTTCCAATCTTGCGACATATTTTCTTTCAAACTCTTCTAAAGAAAATTTTTCGTTTGTCATAAAAAAACACTCCTTTTAATGTATTTGTTTTATATACAAAACTATGTTTTGCTATAAAACAATCGTAACCCGCATCAAAGTGATTGTCAATAAAAATATTGAGAATATTTTGTATATGAAACAATGTTTTATATTAAGTATTACTAAATCATAAAGAAAAGGAGTTTTATCTCGAAAAGTAGAATGATCAAACTCCTGATAAGCCTGTATAGGAAAATAGTTATTTAGAATATTTTGTTGTTAAATAAGATTTCTGATAATTAAATTACAACTCCATTGGGAGGCGTATTTTCGGCACGAACTTCTTCTGCCTCTTTCCTTAATGTAAATAAGTAAGCAATGAATCCAAGAGAAGCAGAAACAATTAACATGACGATTGAAGGCCCAAAGTCGCCTCCAGATGCATCACGCATCCACCCCATAATATAACTCGAAAACCCCCAAGAATGTTAGTAAAGCCCATCAATCCTGCAGCTCGTCCAGCGGTTTCAGGTGTAGAGAATTTCACGATAAATAAATTACTTAAATGAAAGACGCCTCCTTGAGTTCCCATCGCCAATCCCATGCATACACCAGCGATGACTGGATTAGAAGCGAATATTGCTGCTGTTAAAAATATTGCCGTCATGCTAAATAAAATTGTAGCAAGCAAGCTCGGTCGTTTTGTTTTATCAGCCAAAAATCCATTGATCAATACAAATCCAAGAGCAAATAGCCACGATAAAGAAGTAATACCTGTCATTGCTTCCCTTGAGAAGCTTTTTGCTTCAACTAAATACGTAGGAAGCCAAATGCTAATTCCAAAAAATAAAAATGAAGACATCAGCATGCCAAACCAAACGATCCAATAGCGGTAGTCTTGGACAAAACTTTGTTTTGGCTTAGCTGCTTCATTTCCGTTCTTCTGACGAATATACGACAATTCGCTTTTTTCAAGTCGCGGGTGTTCTTCTGGAGTATCTCTCGTTAGGAACACAAACATTGGAATAACAATGAGTAGATTAAAGGCTGCTAATGTGAAAAAGGCTGCTTGCCAATGAAAAGAAGCAATAACTAAAGTTAAGATGACTGCCCCACACGCAGGTCCTAAATAGTTACCTGCAAGCCAGGAGGATTGGGCACGGCCAAGCTCGCGCTCATTAAACCAGCTCGAGATAAACTTCCCGCATACAGGAATCATCATTCCTTCCCCTAAACCAAGAACAATACGGCTAGCGATGAACATTTCATAAGTGGTGGCTAATCCTGCAAATACCATTGTAAGGGTCCAAATAAAAAGCCCCATTATAGCTGTTTTCCTGGCTCCTAGCTTATCAATGATCACTCCCCAAAATAAATTCGACACGGCGTAAGCGATGGTAAAAATAAAAGTGATAAACCCAATCTTCGCATTCTTATCGGGACCGTTCATACCAAGATCGTTTAAAAAGTCTGGATCTGTTTGTATGATAGAGATTCCCAACTTATCAATCTGACCAAAAAACCAAAAGAAAAAGATAGGTACCGCAATATAAAGCCACCTTTTATTCCCTTTTAACATGTAGCAACCTCCTTAAAGTTTGTTTTCAGTGAATACGCTTACAATTCGTTTTATGACTACTCCCTCTTACATCCGCCTCGCTATTCTGCCACCTTCCCTTAATTTTAAAAACTCATTGTTTTATATACAAAACAACGTTTCTTTATAATTTAATATTAATTTTTTTCGAAAATTGTGTCAATAAGTTTTTTAACTTTTGTTTTATTTCAGAAAATATGTTTTATATAATAAACAAAATAAAAAAGCTCGAAACGGGCAAGCTTTTTTATTTTAACTATTTAATTTTTGAAAGGATATCCCATGAAGCCGGATAGCGTTCTGGAAATCTCCAAAACTTTCGGAAGGGCCACTTTCTCAATAAACTCATCATGAAACTTTACATCTGTTGCTACTACGTTCATCGCAGCCATTACTTTCCCACCGCGTTCAAAAATAGGCGCAGCTACTGATTGAATGCCTTGATGAAGTTCTCCTTTAGTAATTGAATAGCCTTGTTTACGGATCATTTCTAATTCCTGCTGCAAACCGATAAGATCTGTTTGTGTTCGCTCCGTATATGGTTTTAGTTGAGAGCCATATAACATTTGATTTAATTTGTCTTGCGGTTGATAAGCAAGCAACAATTTTCCGTTTGCCGTTGCATGAGCAGGAAGCCTCAATCCGATATTCACATTAATAGCAGACACTCCTCGTACAGGTGCACTCCCTACATAGACAACTTCATCGCCATCCAATATAGACAAATGGCAAGAAGCCCCTGTTTCATCTCTTAAGCTTTCCAAATAAGGCTGTGCAATTTCTGGAAGCTTTAAACTATTTAAATAAGCAAAACCCAGCTCTAAAACCTTCGGTGTCAAACTGTACCGTTTGGTATTTTCGTCTTGATAAAGATATCCAAGTGATTGAAGAGTATATAATAATCGATAAGGGACCGTACGACTAACTTCAAGTTCCCGTGCAATCTCTACTAAAGACAATGTAGGATGATCTTCATTAAACAACTTTAGAATTTCCAACCCTCTTACTAATGCGTTTGCATTGTAACGTTCCTTTTCACTTTTTGCCAAACTCACTCACCTCCTCTAAAACCTACTAATTCTATTTATTATTAAAAATGGTCAGTCCAATTATCACCATTATTTTCATAAATTTCAACTAGAAAAGCGAATTACTCATAAAGCAATTACTGCTTGAGAACATTTTCTTTACTCTCTTTCAAACTGTCAAGAAATTGAAGAACAGCAGCATTAAAACTCTCTGGATCTTCCTGATAGCATAGATGCCCTGTCTCAGGAATAATAGTAAAGCTTGAGTTTGGAAGGTGATCATAAAAAAATTGTGATTCACTTACCGGTGTTACCTTATCTAATTCTCCGCAAATAATAGATGTAGGCACAGAAATGGATGAAAGGAACTCCAGGTCATTCAAATGATAAAGCGAATAGGCCACTGAACGATACCCCATCGGCCTGACTTGTGACATAATTCTTTCTGCTTCTTTCTGTACTTCTGGTTTGGGATGAGGTGCAAGCAACACTTTTACTCTTTGCCTCGCAATTTCCTTTGGATCTAACTTCTCAATATTGTTTATACGATTGGCTAATTTCTTTTCGTTTTCTTCTTCCGATCCACCGACCGATCCTCTGGTTGCATCAGCAATAATCAGGGCATCGACCATATGCGGAAAACGATGGCAGAAATTAAGAGCAATAGCCGAACCCATCGAATGCCCCAACAGCGTAACAGATTCATAATTTAAACTTTCAATGAATCCCTTCAACACATCAGCAAATTCACTAAATTCCTTCAGTTCTTCTTCTGGATCATCACTCTTTCCATACCCTGGTGCATCCCACGCAATGACGGTGTATTGTTTACTTAACCCCTCTAACTGCTTTTTCCACGACTGTGAGTTATTCCCCATTCCATGGAGAATAACCAAAGGGTTTCCTTCTCCTTTCACTTCATAATGGATCGCTAAATCATTAACTTGTACAAATGGCATATGTCTCTCCCACCTTACATTTGTTTTATAAGTAAAACATTGTTTCATAACTTAATAATAAATGATCTCCCTTATAAGTCAACAGAACTTTCTGACTTTTATCAGCTTTTTATAGAAAAATAATAACGTTGTTTATTTTGCTTCCTACTTATATTTGATTGTAGAAAAGCTATTTAACGTTCTATGTACATGATTCAATTTATTTAGAAATAAATTATTTAATTCAGCTGACGAATGAGGGACTTTCTTTTCGCTGTTCCGTATTAGCCATTCATCCACTTTCAGAACAGCTTATTAACATGTCATGCTCTCTCATCCTCCCCTCACTGTGTGGTTAGAGATAATCAACCGAATAAGCGAGAGAATAAGAAAGCATAACGTTGGGGAGAGACCATTTTTTATAAATCTTGAGATAAGCGGATCATATCCCTGCACTGTATCCCATTTTCAAAAATTTCCTCTGAATAATGTCGAATAAAAAAATCTTTATCCACTCCGACAATCCTAAACCCGCATTTTTGATAAAGAGCTAATTGGCCGATACTTGAATTTCCAGTGCCAATTTCGATTGTTTTAAATCGTCTCTTCTTAGCAAGTTCAATCGCATGCCTAACTAGTTGTTTCCCTATCCCTTTGCCGTGCTGCTCCTCGACAACTGCCACATTCACTAGCTCTATCGTGTGCGGTCTTGTAGGCAATAGCACATATACGCCAATTACTTGTTTATTATCTTCAGCAACAAAACATTCTCCTCTTTCCATGTATTCCTCCACGTTTTCTTGAGAAGGGTCTGCTAGCAATAATAAATCCATAGGAGGTCTTTCATCTTGATTCAATTTTCTAACTTTCATCTTCTTCTCCTCTCATAAAACTAGTCTCTTCTTTTACTCTACCAATTCTTGCTCATCAACTGTCTTCTGTAAAATAAAAAAGTCAACATTTTTTGTTGACTTTTTTATTTTGGATATTAGGCGGTTATCTTTTTCTTTTTATAACAATGAATAAGCAAAAAACAAGGAGCAAAAACAACAAAACATAGATGACTTTAGAATAAATTCCGATATTCTGTACGATGACTTCCCAGGAAGCCCCGACGGACGCTCCCAAGTTTACAAGAACCGTATTCCAAATCAGTGTCCCTAGGGTAGTAAAGAGAAGAAATAATCCAATATTCATGTTTGACATGCCAGCAGGAATAGAAATCAAACTGCGAATCAACGGAACAAAGCGGCAAAAGAAAACCGTCCATGCTCCATACTTGTCAAACCAGGCATCTGCTCTATGTACGTCTTTAGTCGTAACTCTAAGGATATGACCCCATTTATTAACGATTTTCTCCAATCTTGGGACATTAAGCTGCAAGCCAATAAAATACAGAACTAGGGCCCCGATAACTGAACCTACCGTTGAGGAAATGATCACACCCGTAATGCTTAGCTCAGAAGTAGTCGTCATAAATCCTCCAAACGTTAAGATGATTTCTGACGGTATGGGAGGAAAGATATTTTCAAGAGCAATTAAAAGAACAATTCCCATATAACCATATTCATTCATGATTCCAATCAACCAATTTTCCATGCTGTTCTCCTCTGGATATCCTCTATTCTCTCGCTAATTTGCATAGTTAGTTTATCAAGAATCTTTTCATCAATAAAATAATTCACCTCTATAATTTAATAAAATCCTATAGAAAGAAGCTGATAGATCACCTCTCCATTTCTTGCTAAAGTATTATGTTAGCTCCCTGCCTCTCCGCTAATTACTTAGATCACTGTATACATCATACTTAAAGCAATGCCCTTCTGATTTCTCTAATTCTGACTGAACGAAAGATGAACATAGAACACATTAACTTATATATCCTATCTTTTTACCACGTTTGATCATTATGTTCCTCTACATATCTTTTCAGAGCGTGCAGCTTTTCATCCCAATACTGTTCAAAAAAGGCAAGCCAGTCTTTTAACTCAACCAACGGTTCTGCTTCAAGCTTATAACGCTTTTCCCGTCCGACCTTTCGACTGCTGACAAGCCTGGCTTCAAAGAGCACCTGCAGATGTTTATTAACAGCTGTGCGGCTTATAGGGAAGCATTCTGTAATTGCCGCAATAGACATTTCTTTATTTGCCAGTAATTTTAACAGATTACGGCGAGTTGGATCTGCAATCGCTTGAAATATATCATGCTTAGGTTCAGGAGAGTACATTTTAAGCCTCAATATAGGAAGGAAGCTTTTCGTTTACGATTTTTTCCCAGCCATCATCCATAACCGCACGAATCACTGAATGCGGCTGTCCGAACTCTGTCACTTGTTCGGCGTTCCATCCAGAGTGAATTAACGTAAACTCTGTTTTCCCTCCTTCTGCCTCTTTTAATTCAAAAGCAAGATGCCAGTCTTTCCCCAGTCAAATCCAACACGATGAGGGGATCAAGTTCAGTTACTTTACAGGACGAGTCGCCAAATTGGCCGGCATACAGGACGAATTCGCGTCCGAAAATAGGTTCAAAATTACTTGGCATCCACCATGAGGCCATGCCTTCCGACGTAGAAACGGCCTTCCAAACTGTTTCAATTGAAGCATTGAGGACGATAGTTTTTCTGATTTCCGGTAATGATTCTTGAGCTTTCATTATGGCACCTCCATTTTTATAACACCTAATAGTGTCATAAAAATCTTAACACTATTAGGTGTTATTTCAACTGTTTTTTATGAAATATTTTAATGACCTACAGAAGAATCGTTGATCAACTGTTCGTATTTTTCCTTCAGCCGCTAATGAAATCGAAGGAGATATTAAAGTCGCCACTAAGCCAAACAAGCCTTGAAAGCCAACTTATCCCACAGTAAATGGAGGGAAAAACAGCACATATGATCAATGCCCTCTTCTAAAGCAAACCTTCCTCTTTAAAACGGTCCAAACATTTTTACAAATACATGTTTTTCTTAATTGTTCGACAGGCACCAGGTCAAAGATTTCTTTTGGAAAAGACTCCTCGCTGCACCAGCATTCCCCTAAAGATTTATCCATCGAATGACAACAGTTATTGTCCCTGCTACAAATGGGACAGCACTCGCCTGCAATCACTTTCTCAGCCATATTTATCCCTCCCGTATTTATGTTCCGTCTTATAGATAGTTTATCAAAAGAACGCTTGCAAACTCGAGAAACTACTACAGATCAGTTTAGCCCCAGATGACCGGCCGTTCTGTTCACACTCTGAAACCAATTAATTGTCTTTATTCTAGCTCTGGTGTTGCTATTTGAAGAGACATTGGCCTGTTGTAAGAATCGATTCAATCTCTTGCAACCTTAATAGCCGGACAACAACATAAAAATAGAGAAAAGGATAAAGCGGTTGATTGACGATCTGGTTCAATAAACGCTATGAACCAGGGGATATGCTTCATGACAAGTATAAAATGATGCAACCAGATTACCGAAGACTACGATGTCAAGAACAAAGAAAGAATTAACCGTTTACCTTCCTAGTGCTCTTTTTCTTAACCAGCCCCCTTCTTACTTCAAATAGGTCTACTTACACTCTTTAACTTGTCTTCCCCCTAAAATAAATGGTAATATAGACGCAGTTACAATGTCGCTTAAAGGAGGGTTTTGCATGCTTTCTGATTCAGAATTGGTAATATTTATCAAAGAACTAGGCAAATTAATAGATGAGTATTACGATTGCCCAAAAGAAGCTATCCGAAAAGAGATTCATCAAGATATTCTATTGCTATGTTCTGTTATTAATTATGAAAATACTGATTATTATTCTTAAGTTCCTTTCCCCGTTCTTCTGCACAAAAGGTTTTGTTACTTTTTATTTTTTTCAACTTATATAAACACCCTTAATTCTTACTACCTCTTATAGCAGTTTCCCACCTTTATAACCTTTCATAGACGCACTCTATGATTATTCTTTAGCACTCCCTTATGCACTACAGATAAATGAAGGGTGTTCTTGCCAAGAAAAGAGTCGATTGATGCTCTTTCTTCTTCAGTGTAAAGTCCAATTTTTCATATAATCTCATCTACCGTACAATTGATCTTTTCTCTACTGACATGAAATAGTATGATTTAATTGATTCATTCACATTCTTTATGAAATATGCTAAATAAAAAAAGCAAACGGGTGTTAATGACCCATTTGCTTTTTTATTTTATCTACTTTAACAAGTATAATTAGGAAGCATTGGCTGCTGCGGAAATCTCCGCTTCCCAATCATCTTGAATGTCTTCATTATCTAGCACAAGATTATAAATCTTCCATTTTCCGTCCATGCCTTTTTTCAAATAAGCCGTTCCTGAAGCATCCACGTTCATACTGAAAGATAAATCTGGTGATGAGAATGATACTTTATACTTTAGATTATCCATCCGAACTTTTGCAAAGCGTTTATTGACAGTTACAGGATTGATCTCATGAGTGCCAATTTGCTCAATAGTAAAAGTGCCTCCCAGATCCTCTATGTCACCCGGTAATTCTACCGTGTCAAGCGATTCCGATAAATAATAGCCTGTCGCTGTATCCTGATAAAGAGCTTTAAGCCCGGCTGTATTTTGCTCTTTCATTAATCGCATTTCTTCTTGAACGTTGCGATTCACAGCTGTCTTGATTGCTGTTTGATCGGCCTCGCTCCCCGCTTCTTGATGAAGCGCCCGGTCAATCATAGCAATCGCTTGGCCTCGGGTAGCTAAATCATGGGGCTTAAATGTATCACCGTATCCTTGAATAATCCCGTTTGCAGCAGATTTTACAATCGCCTCATAAGCAAAGTTTGTAGGCGGGACATCTTTAAATGTCTTCGTTGGTGCTTTAAAAGCCACTGTACTGCTGAATGCCCGGTAAATCATTGCTGCCATTTGGTCACGCGTAATATGCGCATCCGGGTTAAACTTTCCATTAGATCCACCAGCAACGATCCCATGGCTACTTGCGATACGCACCGGCTCATAATACCATTTAGAAGCTTTCACATCAGGGAATTCTTTTACATTCGTTCCAGTCTTCAAAGATAAAGCACTTACTAAAATCTTTGTGAACTGTGCGCGGTTAATTTTTTCCTCTGGACGAATACTTATGTACGAATACTCGTATATTTCGCCATCTTCTTCAATTGTTTCGGACTCGACGTATCCATCAACAATATCAGAGTAAACAAACCGTTCAATTGAATCATAAAATCGATGGTTTGGACCGACGTCCGAAATATCATAGCGCTCTACAGGCTTTATAGCCGCTGAAGCAGTTGAAGAAAACACTAATCCAAATGACAATCCTAAAATTGGTAAAATCTTAAATGACTTCAAATTTTTATCCTCGCTTCTAATAGTTTCTGTGATTGAGACTTATATTATAGCTTTCTAACAAAAATTACAATATAATTTTTTACTTTTATTGAAAAATATTTATTTCCACAAAAAGGATATAATTCAATAAAAAAACCACCTTATGTGTAGTAGGAAATGCCTAGTTGTTCTTCAGCTCTTATAATCAATAGCTAAGCTGTCTTTTTGTTAGTTATCTAGCTAATCAAAGTGATCCGCTGCTTACAAAAAATGGTGAAATTATCCTTTCATATCTCGAATTCCCTCTGTGCGCCTTTATAGAAGAACCGTATGAAAACATGATTTACCTTTGTTCAAATGAATATGGCACTCACTTCATGTGGCTTTCTTATAGTAATGATCAACCTGAAAGTCTATCCTAGCAGTCGGTGTTTTTTATTTTTGCACACTTTCTGCCCAATAAATGATCTCTTCATCAGAATGACTTTTCTTTTACATCATCGTGCGGTGGTTTAAAAAACATGTTGATACCTAGTGGTTTTGCTAATGTTTGTTAGTCATTCACATTTTTATCCATAATTGGATTGATAAAAAAGAACGTTTGTTCTAAAATGAAATAAGTATACGGAGGTGTAATGATGAGGCCTGGTCTTACAAGATATATAACTAGTCAAGATTTTAAAAATTTTTATTGGCTGAAGGAAGAATTGCAATTATTCTGCAGAGAGAATGGGATAAGCGCATCCGGTTCGAAAATAGAACTTTCAGCTAGAATTGAAATGTTTCTTGAGACGGGGAAAGTAGAGAAGCCGCTCAAAAAACTAACGGTTCGCTCAAACCCCAACAAACAAAGATCGTTAAGTTTGGATACGGTCATTACCGAAAACCATCGCTGCAGCCAAGACGTTAGAGCTTTTTTCAAGTCAGCGATTAGTCCGAAGTTCCGTTTTTCTACATATATTCAACATTACTTTAAAAATAATGTAGGAAAAACATATCGTGATGTGGTAAAGGCTTGGTACGAGGAAGAAGAGCGCAAGAAGGACTCACCACATAAGAAACAAATTGCCCCCCAATTTGAATATAACCAATTTATCCGCGACTTCTTCGCTGATCCAAAAAATAAAACAAAAAGTCATAAAGACGCGGTTAACGCTTGGAATGATATTAAAAAGCTTCCCGGGAGCAATAAGTATATTTCTAACCGTTAAACGTTGGGACGCTTACGGCTAATAAGCGCATCATAGTCTGCTTGTCTTTTCTTGAGACACGTTGGTTCCACAGTATCTTTATCGCATTAAAAAAACCAGCAAGAATGCTGGCGGTTGAACTAGACAGGTTTATTCTTTAACAAATCTTGCAGCTTTTGCTCTGCTTTTTCAAAATCCATGGATAACGCAGTTAAAAACTCAAGGATATCATTTCGCTTTGACATTTCTCTTAAAGAAAAAAATACAGCTGGTTTGTTAACTTTAAGAACTGTCATTATCTCTGTTGTCGGCAAAGGCAACGGAGATTTTATCCGTAGAAAAGATCGTAAAAAAACAATAAAATCAAATGCTGAATCAGGAGTATCCGAATAACTTTCCATCAGGCTGTAAAATCTTTTAATGCTCGTTCTTAACTCTTCATTTTGCATCATTAGTCCCTACCTTTAATTGGATTCACCAAATAGGACCATCATTTTCCCCTTTGGCAGCCCGGCTATCATAATTAAAAACCTTAGACCCGCGGCTTTGCGTCCTTACCTTTCGATAAGTTTGCCTTTATCATTAGGAATCACTTTATCAAACTACCAATAAAGTGATCACAATATCATAAGAAGAATATAGGAAATTATACCCTGAGTCAATATACCTTATGGCGCAATTAATTACCATTTTATTGCTCTGATATAAATTTACCTTCTCTCGATATAATTTATTTTTTAAAAGGAAATTTATGTATACTTTATTGCTTATAAACGACTCCTTTTTCTTTCTCTTGCTGACGCAAAAAAAGCATTGATTAGTTAATCAAATGCCTTTTCTTATTGATCTGTTTAACTGATAACGGTTGCTTAATCCTTTAACCAATAAAAAAGCTCCTCATGTTTGTATACCTGTTCTGTTTCTAAAATAATTTCAGGCAATAAGACGTCCAGAGTATTCATTAATGAGTGTAGAGCCTGCTGAACCGTACCTTTCTCGAATTGATCCAGCGGCTCAGACAACTCATCCTCATCTAGAACGAAACAGCTTCCATTTGGAAGAGCCAGGACATCAATGATCAAGTCTTCAAAAGAGAGGATTTGACCGGTTATCTGTGTGTTCTTGACAATGTTAAAGTAAGAACCTAAGTAATTTCCCTCGCCATCCCTCCAAACATACGCATTGTACGGCCGATCTTTCCAATAGTAAGCAATCGTATAGCTGCCCTTAGGAATCGTTAATGATGTTTTCTCTGCCGTCATTGTAAACGACTCCTTTATTTTATGAAAAAGGACGATTTTTTGATCTTGTACCTTCAATAGTTTGCAAACATGTTCAACAATGGTGGAATCATATCGTATCTTTCTTTCTATTATTTTATTAGCATATTGATTAATGGATGTATTTAGATGAATCATCGTTTAGTTTCTCCTTCTATCTCATGCTCTTGATCAGACCTATGTTCTGGTCCATTGTATCATCAAAAAGCAGCAATTTTTATCCATTTCGCTTCAGATTTACAAAGACCGAAGAACAACGAGTAAGAGAATGAGCAGTAAGAAATTAAGAAGAATGAACAGCCTAAAGCCTTCTTTATTTCCTTAGAAGGCTTTAGGCTTTATTGTGAAACCATGTTAACTGACGCTTTCCAATCAAACGGACCCGCGATTTTAAATTGAACGACTCCTTCCGTGTAAAGAGTTGTACTTTCTAAAGGGACGAATAAAAAAGAAATGATCTTCTGCTCATACTTTCTTGTAAGTATCTAATCGCAGAAATGCATTGGAAGTGTTCGAAAGAGAGGATAGAAAACTGAATGAATGGCATGATTACTTTTAAATTAAAGCGTAAAGCAGCGAATGCGTCGGCGAACGAGGAAATGTTTCAAATTTGCACAGAAAATAATTGATGATTAAAACAGACCCATCCATCGGAAAACCCAAAGAAGAAAGACTCACACAGACTGATTCACACCGAAGACTTTTACAGAAAGCTTTTCTCTCTTTTCAACTTTTCCAATGCGACATGATCGATCAAGCAATTTTTCATGAAGCACTCAGCTATGATAGACAAAAGAGACGTCAAACGAATGAAAGCTTCGTCGTCATTCTTTTATTTTGCCTTTGAATGCCTGTGGAACATCGTTATAAAATTTATGAAACAGGTAGACAAGATAAGCGTTTAAATCAAATTGGTCTTTATGAACAAAATTAGACAGTGTTAAATTATTTTTTCTCATCTTTGTTCTCCCTCCTCTTTATAGCATTCTTCACCCATAATAAATTCATTGTCATATGCCCACCAAGCTGCATACAAAACTTCTTCTAATTTCACTATAATGGAAAGCGCTTACAAAGTGAAGGGGTATTACAAAAAAAATTTCGACGAATTTCTTCAAATAGAAAAAAGAGAAGATACAAATGGCTGCATGTCTTTCGTGTGTGGTTTCTATCCGCTGACAGCAGTGAATACATAGATAGCAGCAGAGAGAAATCAATTGTTGTGAAGCTTATAAGCACCTTCCGTAAAACATGTATCATTGATTATTCTTTAGAAAATGATTTGCTCGCCAGACAACCCATTCTGTACATAATCGGCCATAAAAATATAGACTGTAATTTCTTAGGCTTCACCTGTATAGTTACAGTAACATGCCTTCAAAGGAGTGATTGATTTGTTTATGAAAATTACAAAAGAACAAAAGGAATTAATGATTGCTGACATTCAAGATTTCTTTCTACAGGAGAGAGATGAGGAGATATCTGAGTTCGCCGCAGAAAGGGTGTTGGATTTCGTTAAGGAATTGTTGGCTCCGCATTTCTATAATGTCGCCGTCTCCGATGCAAAGCATATCATTGAACAACAATTTTCTTCATTGGAAGATGAAATCTTAACGTTAGAGCGGCCCATAAAACGCTGAAAGCTAGTCACTCTGAGAGTGAATTTACTACAATTCACTCTTTTATTGTATTCTTTGCACTTGTATCCTTAAACCAGTTACGGCTTTCGATTCTTCATGACTCCTATATAGAAGCGGCTAGGTTTGCCTGGCTTTGTTCGGATAAATAACAGAAAAGCCAGCCATACTACTACTGGAAGGTGGTGTATTGGTTATGGTTTTCCCTACCGTGCATACAAACTTTTGGGATGCTGTCATCGCAGTGCCTGTAGTCATGATCCTAACACAGCTAATAAAAATGTTCTTTCACACACCTAAGTCACTCGTTCCGCTTATAGCCCTTTTTAATGGTTTGCTTATATCTATCTTTATCAGCCACAATGGCCATCTCACCGCAGGATTATTTATGGGCTGGTTCTATGGTTATGCAGCAATAGGTTCTTACGCTTCTTTAAAAACGAGCGTTCTTTCCTATCTAAAAAAAGTTAGACGTGAGTAATGCGCCTTTTGCTGTCGTTTATTTGTTAAGCTTGAGAAAGTGACTCTCCTGATTGTCACTTTCCTTGAACTCCTTCCTCTCCCTCTCACTACCCGACTTCTATTTTCTTTCATGCTATTCTTAAGAACCCTCTTCATTTAATCAAGAGAATGACTCCAATTGATTAGAGGAACGTTGTTAAACACACTGGCCAGACCTACTCTAGCAAACCGATTTACTATAAACTCCCCCTATTCTCGCAATTAGCAATTGACCATGAAAACCGGCAATGATAGGATTAGAGAATTAAAGGAATAAAATAACAATCCCATCTTCAATACTTGACAGTAATGTGGATTTAAAGGAAGTGCCCTATTGTGTCAAATCAACAAGATTTAGTACGCGATACCAGCCAGGACCGTCTTCATGCTGATTGCGGAAGCTGTTTTGGCTTGTGCTGCGTTGCTTTACCTTTTGCCGCTTCAGCAGACTTTGCCTTGAATAAAGATGGAGGGGCTCCTTGTTCGAATTTACAAACGAATTTTCGCTGCAGTATTCATAAAGACCTGAGACAAAAAGGGTTTCGAGGCTGCACGGTTTATGAATGCTTTGGCGCGGGACAAAAAGTTTCCCAAATTATTTTTAAAGGAAAAGATTGGCGAAGCGCCCCCGAAACGGCCAAGCAAATGTTTGATGTATTCCCTATTGTACAGCAGCTTCACGAGATGCTTTGGTATTTAACCGAAGCCCTGACATTAGAAGCTGCCACCCTCATCCATAACGAACTTCGCTCGGCTCTAGAGAAAACAGAACAGCTTACCCATCTCAGTCCTGAGGCTATTGCTGAACTGGATCTACCGGCGCATAGATCTGATATCAACCTTCTGCTTTTGCGTACTAGCGAGCTCGTACGAGCGGGGGTATCCCCGAAACAAAGAGGGGCTAAGAAACGCCAAAAGCCTATCGGCAGAGGAGCCGACTTAATCGGGGCCAACCTTAAAGGCGCTAATCTAAGGGGAGCAGATTTAAGAGGGGCTCTCCTTATAGCTGCTGATCTCCGGGAAGCGGACTTAAGAGTAACTGATCTGATCGGCGCCGATTTTCGGGATGCGGACCTTAGCGGAGCTGATCTTACAGGATGTATTTTTCTTACGCAAGCCCAAGTGAATGCAGCGAAAGGAAACACCAAAACCAAGCTCCCTTCCGCGCTAACTCCTCCAGCACATTGGTCATAACAACGAGTCAAAAAACCCTTCTTACTTGGGACTGACCCCTATTTTTGAGACAGGGATCAAAACACCTTTAAGCAGCCAGCTGCCGATACTTGACCGGTGGCTGGTTGTTTAGTTTCGCTTGAATACGGATATGGTTATAATAGTGAATATAGCTTTCGACAGTTTGCTCTACGATAGCCGTCGTAGTGCTTGTCAACTCGTCGAGATAGAACGTTTCAGACTTTAGCGAGGAATGAAACGATTCGATGGAGGCATTATCAGAGGGTGTCCCTTTCCGGGACATACTCATGGTAATGCCTTTTTCTTTGACTGCCTGCTGATAAGCATAAGATGTGTACACAGATCCCTGATCGCTGTGCAGAATGCATCCCTCTGGGAGGGGTGGCAGCTGGGCCAGCGTATGTAGCACAAAATCTGTATTCTGGCAGCTTCCTAAAGAATAGGCAATGATTTCGCCGTTAAATAAATCCTGAATACTTGAAAGATACAGCTGTTTCTGGCCAAAAGGCAAGTATGTAATATCTGTGACGAGCTTTTGAAGAGGCTGATTTGCCTGGAAATCTCCTTTTAACAGGTTATCGGAAATATGACAGGGCTGTCCTGTTCGTTTGCGTTTCTTCACTTTTACCCGGCACTGCCAGCCATACTTCTGCATTACACGCTGTACCGCTTTATGGTTAATCGACATCTCTCGTTTTAATAAGGCCGTGATTTTACGATAACCATATCGAAACTTAAGGTCCCGGCACAACGTGCCGATTTTTCGTTCAACGATCTGCCTGGCTGTTTCTTTCCGGCTCCTGCTCTTCCAGCGATAATAAGTGGATCTAGCAATGCCGAGATGCCGGCATATTTCCCTGACGGGCATGCTGGTTTGGAGTTCTTTTACTAATTCTACAGCTGTTTCTGGGACCACTTCCTCTCCAATTCTTTGTACTTTTTTAGTACTTCAATCTGCTGTTTCAAATACCGATTTTCTTCCTTCAGTTTCTCTGTTTCACTTTCATACTCAGCCCCTTTTCCGAAGGAATACTGCTTGCCCACTGGCTGTTCAAATCGATGAAACTCGCCTGCTTTGTACCATTTCATCCATGTTTTAAGCTGTGTCTTATTTCGAATGTTTAATTCCTTTAAGACTTCTTTGACCGGCACCCCAGCTAATCTCATTTTTACAGCCTTCATTTTTACTTCCGCTGGATAACTGACTCTTGTCCCCATAGAAAAACACCTCCAAGTTATTTTCGAGTATCCCATACTCGTTTTCAACTTAAAGGTGTTTTTTATTTGTCTCACTTTATGGGGTCAGTCCACTTAAACAAGAAGGGCTTTTTAGTTCCTTGTTATATATATGTCTTATCAACTAATTTTTTTCGCTGTGCTTGCTTTCTGGCTTTTGAGCGACAATTTGAATGACATGGGACAAACCATTATGCATTTCTCCTTCGTGCCGGACTACTTCCCCCATAAAAAAATGAATGATACGCCAATCGGAAAATACTTCTAAAAACTCTTCCGGCGCATATAAAAGATCAATGTCTTGCGGCCCTCCGCTTTTATAAGGAATTTGGTAAAGAGAATAAACCTCTGTCACAAAATACCCTTCCGGCTTCACCGCTTCCTTAATATTACGAAGCGTTTTTTGCCGTAATTTTGTTGGAAAATGCCCGAAAATACAAACGACCTCATCCCATCGGTCTCTCTCCCATTGTGCCTCGTTCAAATCGACCAGCTCTGTTTGAACAACTGTTCCTCTTGAAGCAGCAAGTTTTTTCGTTTTCTCTAATCCAGACTCAGCATAATCCCAAGCAGTGACCTTCATTCCCTGTTCCGCTAAAAAAACTGCATTGCGTCCTTCTCCCTCTGCAATGGCTAATGCGTCACCTGATAACTGCAGTTTCTTTTGGACCTCTTCTAAAAAAACGTTGGGGTGCGTTCCATATACATACTTTTCATTTTGAAATCGGTTATTCCACCTATTCATCTGTCTCTCTCCTTTCATGCCAATCATTCTGTCCATCTTTTTTGCAAAATGGATTATGATTCATCTTCTTGCACTTATACGTGTGTACAACCTTTCTCTTCGGGCCTACACAGCTAAAAGTCTGTCCAAGAAGTCCTCAGCCCTAACAGAATTTAAAAAATTAGAAACCATTTACAAGCAAGGTCGCTCCGCATTCTAGATGTACTTACTCATAATAGTATTATAAAATACACATGGGGGTATACCAAAATTTATGTGACTGCTTAGCAAAACACTTGTTTACACAGTAAAAGTGATCAACTCTATTGGATGAAAAGTTGATCACTTTACTTTTTATTATAGTGTAGTTAAAAACATAGAAATTTGTGGAACATACGTAATGATTAACAAGTCGACAATCATGATAAGAATAAATGGGACGACTGCACGAATAAGCCTGTCGTATGACACGTCTGCAATCCCCTTAACGACAAACAAATCTAAACCAACAGGTGGAGTAATAAGTCCTATCGATAAATTCACCACCATGACAAGCCCAAAGAAAACTGGATCTATCCCGACTCCTATAGCAATCGGTAACAGCAAAGGCGTTAAAATAGTGATGGCTGCCGAAGCATTCAAAAAGCATCCGGCAATAAAGAAAATAACATTAAATAAGAATAGAATTATATACTGGTTGCTGGAAAGGTGCATGACGAGAGAAGCAAGTTGTTGAGGAATCTGTTCAGCCGTCAGAAGCCAGCCAAAAAGATTGGCCCCAGCTATAATGAATACTACCATTGCTGTCATCTTCGCTGCATTTAGGAAAGCGGCAGGCATATCACTCCATTTCATATCTTTATAAATAAACTTACTTACAACAAATGCATAAGCGGCTGCTACAGCTCCGGCTTCTGTCGGCGTAAAAATCCCACCGCGAATTCCAAAAATAATAATCAATGGCAGAACTAGCGCCAAAACTCCTTCCATCAGTGCTTTTTTGAAAGAAACAAACTCAAATTTTCCTTTTTCCTCCAAATAATTCTTTTTCTTAGTCATCCAGTAATTGACGAACATAATCGATAATCCGATTAAAATGCCAGGAATAATGCCGGCAGTGAACAAATCTCCAATAGACACCCCTGCAGTCACTCCGTACACAATCATGGGAATCGAAGGAGGAATGACGATAGCAATTGTGCCAGCACTCGCCACAGTAGCAGCCGCAAAACCTTTATCATAGCCTTTTTTCTCCATCATCGGAATCATCATTTTTCCAACCGCAGCTGTATCCGCAGCGCCTGAGCCCGATACACCAGCAAAAAACATAGCTGTTAGCGTGGAAACTTGGGCAAGCCCCGACCTAATCCATCCGACCGTTGCAAAAGCAAAACCGGCTATCCGTTGTCCCATGCTGCCTGCCATCATGAATTCCCCGGCCAGCATAAAAAATGGAATGGCGAGCAAAGGAAAGGAATCTACTGAAGTCAGCAGCCTCTGCGGCACTACCTCCAAAGGGACGTAATAAATGCTAGTAACAAAACCGGCTATCGAGGCCCAAATAAGCGAAATAGCAATAGGGACACCGAGGGTCATAAGTAAAAAGAGAAGGGCAATTACGACAATTGCAATCGTCATCTACTTCACCTTCCTTTTTTATAGTTGGATGTCTGTTCCTGCTTTCCTCCCAGACGATCCGCTGCTCTCTACTTCTTTTGTTCTTAGCAGTGACAGATGGGCAATAGCATGAATGAGACATATAACGGAACTGACTACAACTGCTCCGTAAATCCAGATCATATTAAGCCCGAGGGATGGGGAAATTTGCTGGCTCGCGAATTTTAAAATACGTAAGCCATAGATGATCAAAAATACAAACAGCGCTGAATTTATCACTTCAATGAATCCCGCCATTCCCATTTTCCACTTTTCAGGCAAGCGATTAATGAATACTTCCACTCGTGCATGGCCTTTATTTTTATATACAGTTCCGATTCCAAGAAAAACCACCCAAACAAACAAATAACGTATCAGCTCTTCTATCCATGTAAGGTTAAATACACTGAAATCTATCATCGGAAGAGCTTCCTTTATTATAGAGCTTTGAAGAATAAACCGGGAAACCACCTGATAGACGGTTCCAATAAAAGCTGCTGAAAATAAAAAAATAATTATGACACGGCTCGCCTGGTCAATCCTGAAGCTAAGTTTAGGGAAAAATCCTCTCATTTTTTTCACCCTTTATTTTAAGTTTTCCACTTCTTGGATCAGGTCCTTGCCAATTGATTCTTCAAACTCTTTATATACGGGCTCTGCCGTTCTCTTAAATGAGGCCAGGTCAGGTGCCTCCTCAATCTGTATATCACTTTCCCTCAATTGTTCTAACAGCTTTTTTTCCTCTTGCACAGCAAGTTTCCTTTCATATTGAATGGCTTCTTTAGCGGATTTTTTTATCACTTTTTGAAGGTCGGAGGGCATCGTATCGAAGGTCGTCTTGCTCATCAGAAAAATGGCAGCATCATAATTATGTGCAGTTAAGGTGAGGTACTTTTGAACCTCATGCAGTTTATTTAAGTAAATTTGGGCCAGAGGGTTTTCCTGTCCATCGACCACTTTCTGTTCTAAAGCGGTATATAATTCCCCAAAGGGAATAGGCACCGGAGCAGATCCTAAAGCTTTGACGAAAGAAATATAAGGAGGAGACTCTTGAACGCGAAGCTTTAAACCGGAGGCATCATCACTTGTTTTAATCGGCTTTTTATTATTGGTCAGGTGCCTCCATCCATTTTCCATATATCCTAAGTTAAGCAATCCTTTACTTTCCAAACCGCTTGCGATCTCTTGGCCAATGTCTCCGTCTAAGACCCGAAAAGCGTGTTCCCTGCTTTCAAATAAGTAAGGCAAATTAAGCAGATTGAACTTTGGGGCAAAATTTGTTACTGGAGCAACAGAGCCAATGTGAAAATGAATGGAGCCAATTTGAGCACCTTCTATTTGATCACGGCCATTGCCTAATTGACTGCTTGGAAAAATATCAATTCGGACTTTTCCATTAGATCTTTTCTCAACTAATTCTTTGAATTTTAATGCCCCTTTCTGATAGGGATGTGTCTCGGTCTGCAAATGCCCCAGCCGCAACACATACTCTGCCTCAGCTTTGCCTTTTGTAGTTGCATGGGAGCACCCGCTCAGGATGAATAAAAGGATGATCAGCAGATAGGATAAGTAAAGTTTCACTCAATAATCCCTCCTTTTCTGAGGTAAGCATTTATAAAACTTCTTATAGACCGAGATACTGCCGTTCTACCCAATCACTAAAGAGAGCTTATAAAATGCTTCTCCTATTAATGATATTTATAAGGAAAGCGTTCAAGTACATTAAAAAAGAAGGGAATGTCTGCAGAAACTTTTTCTCGCCCCTGAGCAATGATTAATTATACGTATCCCTCAAAACCTTCATATTTTGTTCCTTCTCACTTCTGTATTCTCAATAAATATATCATTCAACAAGCAAATGGCCATCAACCGTTCCGCTGTACGCTTTATGCAGCTAAACCATGTTTTCTATCAGCGAGCCACAGTACCTCTTAAGTTTCCATACTTTGAGTAACAGTTCGAGCCGGAAATTTTATATTGAACTGTTCACCTATTTCCATTAATTCTTTCTCCAGAGGAGCAGCTAGCTGAATGCCAGTTTCCTTGCGCTTTTGTTCCTCCCGCTTTCTTCTTTCTCCCGGATAACGGATTTCCTTTATGCCCGGTACTTTGGAAACCTTTTTCATTTCCTCTAGCAGGTTTTGTATGGAAGGAAAGAATGTCTCTAAATCCATAAACTTTTCCGTATCTATTAAAATGAAAAAGTGTCCCACATTTGCTTTATCCTCCTCTTCCTCGTTATATATATTTTTAACATAAGGTCCAAAAGCCGCTCCTGAAAGCACTCCTGCCAAGAGTTCCACTGCCAGTGCCAGCGCCGAACCTTTAGGCCCTCCCATAGGCAGGACAGAGCCTTTTAACGCCTCCTTAGGATTGTTAGTGGGCTCCCCCTTTTGATCGATTGCCCAGCCATCAGGTATAGAATCTCCTTGCTGATCAGCAACCATAATTTTCCCTCTTGCAACTACGCTCGTTGATAAATCAATAATCACGGGTGTATCGTTTCCTGTAGGAAATCCGAAAGCAATCGGATTCGTGCCAAAAAAAGCCTGCTTTCCTCCCCAAGGCGCTATTCCAGAAGGAGAATTAGTAAAACCTATGCAAATGATATTCCGCTTGCACACTAGCTGACAAAAGTACGAGGCAGCTCCAAAGTGGTTGCTGTTTTTAATAGCAATAGCGACTATTCCCGATTGCTTCACCATTTTCATGCCTTTAACCAAAGCATGATAACTGACTACATGGCCAAGTCCATTATGGCCATCCACTACAAGCACCGAATTATTTGCTTTTAGCTGAATATCAGGAGTCGCATTAATACGGCCCTCCAGCAGCCTTTTAACATATATAGGCAGACGACTGATTCCATGGCTATCGATTCCCTCCAAATTTGCCTGGATTAAAGAGGCCGCTACAATCTTCGAGTCGTCCTTTGCCATTCCACTCTTTACGAGCACCGTCTCACAAAAACTCTTTAAGTCCATCGCTGTATAACTGTACACTCCATGCTCTCTCCTTTATACTTGCATAAAATTGAATGATCATAGATTCAAGGAACTTTTTATGGACTGAACAACAGGGCGCCTCCCCTTTCGACTGGTCGTTTTAATATTATGAATATGAAAAAAGCTATCCATCCTCTACTCTTTTATATTAAGATGACGAAAACTCTATACTTTATAGCAGTCACCTACTATGCACCAGAACGGAGAGCTTCCTTGCCTGGTTGTTCGTTTAAAAATTCTAAAAGCTATTTATAAAAACGCGCCTGCTAGCAGGCGCGTCAATTAGAAACGGTATGTAAGTGCTGGCCATGTTTAAAAAACCTTTTTCCATGCTTTGAGCAATGAAATAGGTACTGGTAGTCATAATAAAACAGCAGAACTACTTATAAAAATAAAGTACTTTTCACTGCTCCTTCCTTTTGCTTCCCATTTAAGTTTTCTTATCATCCACTCTCTGGACAAATCCTGCCATAATCACCAAATAAAATAAGGAAGCCTCCTTCCTTAAAAATGGGCTTCCTTGCTGAAGGCATTATTTTAATTTTTCCTGCAGGGCTTTCTCTACATGACTTGGTATGTATTCAGATACGCTGCCATTATGAGAGTAAATTTCCTTTACGATACTCGAACTAAGAAAGGAATATTTTTCACTTGAATGGATGAAAAATGTTTCCGCTCCTCTGTATAAGCTTTTATTCACCATGGCCATTTGTGCTTCATACGCATAATCCGTTACTGTTCTTAAGCCTTTAACAATGGCCCTTATATCGTTTTTCTTCATATAATCGACAAGCAAGCCTTGAAATGCCGTTACTTTTATTTTTTCGTTGCCAACGAACGCTCTTTCAATCATCCCCTTCCTCTCTTCAATAGAAAAGAGAGGACTTTTCTTCGAATTCACCATGACAGCTACTATTAGCTCATCGAAAAAATCACTTGCTCTATTGATAATATCAATATGTCCATTTGTAACCGGATCAAAGCTTCCTGGGTATATAGCTTTCATTTCATTCTCCTGGTTTTTTGTTAATAATAACATTTGCCTCGGTGTGATTGGAATAGTTTTATCTTTTCCATGTTAATTTATCCAATGCTCCTTTACTCCATTGCGGCCTGGCAAGGTCTTCTTTTTATTACTTGGACAGCTTAAGATGCTACTTGAATTCCAGATTTTCCTTTCATTCATATATGTAAATCGGAGAGAGAGCGATATTATTCATACCGGTCATCTTTCCGTATAGTTGGATGGAAGAGCTTAACTTTGGATGCACCTCTATCCTTGCTTTCCACTCGGTCTTTTTCATCTTTCTTTAACAATCCATCTAATATTTTTAAAGCGTCCTCAAACTCTTTATAATTAATTTGCTTAGTCGCCAATAAAGAGCAAAGCATCGCATAAGCAACCGGTTTAGTATCCATCTCTACTATGACATGAATATCAACATCAGAATTCCCGCTATTTTCAACTTCCGCTTGTCTGAATTCATTGTCATCCATTCTTCTTTCCCAAAATGGTCGGCTATTTCTATAGCCAAATGGAAATCTTTGTGGCTCAGCCATTTTATTTTCTCCTTTCCATTCATTTTTAGGTGGAAAGAACAGCTGACTCTTCCCACCCTATAACATTAAATATCAAATCGTTGATTCTGTTCTTGATCTTGGTCTTGGTCCTGGTCTTGGTCTTGGTCTTGGTCTTGATTTGAATTTGCTCTTGAGCGTACCCTTGCAGTAGAATCTGAATCAACACGAATATCGAAACGGACACTCGTATTACCGCTGTTAGAAACTCTTGCAATGTTTGTATTACGGTCAATGTTTTTCAAGTCATTGTCATTATCATTGTCATTTCGCAAATCAATTTCATCTCTATTTTGCAAATTGCTTCTTACGTCAATATCATCTTCAATGTCCACATTTGTTCTTACGCGGTTTTCTGAATTAGATCTTGAATTTCCGTTGTTGCCATTGTTGCCTCGGTTTCTATTGCCTCGGTTGTTGCCTGGGAACCATATTTCACTCATGCTTTATCCCCCTTTCTGTTTCTTACTATAATTTATTCCTCAGGAATGTTTTTGAATGGACAAACTTCTCAGGTTATTAGCTTGTTTTTGTGAGAAAGAATAATATGAGAACGTTTGTCACAAGATATATGTTGATTGGACTCTATATTAGAAATGAGGATAAGTCGATGTACTACTATAAAGAGGAATTAATCAATATTATTAAGCCTGATCAGCCCGATCCTGAAGCCGCAAAAGTCCTGCAGGAGATCTTGGGTGGTCATTTTGGTGAAATGCGAACCATGATGCAATTTTTCTTTCAGAGCTCTAATTTTCGAGGAAAAGACACCCAATATCGCGATTTGCTCCGCGGCATATTCTTAGAAGAAATTGCCCATGTAGAGCTTGTTCAAAATACGATTAATCAATTGCTGAACGGCTCGGGAGAATCCGCTGTTCCGGGAAATGCTGGGATGGACGGAGCTCCTCTTGATGATGCGGTTAGGCATGCCAATCCCCACCATTATATTATTGGCGCCCAAGCCTCCCTTCCCGTAGACGCGAGCGGAAATCCATGGAATGGATCGTGGGTATACAGCCACGGGAACCTCATTGGGGACCTGCTTGATAACTTAGTTCTTGAATCTACTGGAGTTTTGCAAAAAACACGCATTTATGAAATGAGCTCCAACCAAACATTCCGTGAAACACTCGCTTTTTTAATCGTCAGGGATAACGCCCACCAAAATGCTTTTGCAAAGGCACTCGAGACACTGGGCGTTGATTGGGGTAAGCTATTCCCTGTTCCTAATTATGATATCAATAAATATCCTGAATGCAGAAAATATGTGGAAATGGGGTATCATAATGCCCAATTTAACTTTAGATTGGATCCAACAAGAATCGGTGAGATTTTCCAAGGACCATCACCGAGCCGGAACAAGGGAGACCTGTCGGTTATAGATCCGCCGAAAGGTTTTCCTGTTCCAGCCTTACCAGAGATGCCTAACGAACATAGCCCTGGAACAAGGGATTTAAATTTCTAAAAGTAGGTTTAGACAAAAATCCTACTAGTTGACGGCAAAACGGATTTTTAGCTTCTTTTTGTCCCGGCTATACTTTAGTCAAACCTATAAAATAGGCTGTCCTCTTCCAATTAGACTAACATGGAGGGCAGCCTTCCTTTCGTTTCTATATTTTTTCATCTAGAATTTTCAAGTGACATATTCCGACTATTTTTTGCATTTTTTTCATTATCCCGGTTGCCCTTCTGCTAAATAAATAGTAATATGGTCGTGGACCCTTAGTCTAATATATACCAAGCGTTTTATCCATTGAAGAACAAGCAATTGAACAGTAACTTTTACATGCTTTGTCTCTTTTACATCGCTTTATTATAGGCACTCCACTGTTCATCTATTGAACGATTGCTATAATTCATTGAGGGGCAAACTCCATGAAAATGGGGGACGCAAAGCCACGGGCCTACAACAGTGATTCTGTCATGGCAGCCGGGTTGCCAAGTTGAATATCTTTCAACTTGCTTATACAGCATTGCCTTCTCTGAATGTACTGTAAATTTTAGTGAAGGTGTGAAATATGGAGAAATCAGTATTAGTCGTTGACGATTCACTTTTTATGAGAACTTGGCTAAAAAGCATTTTAAAGGACAATGGTTATGAAGTATTAGAAGCAGCCGATGGTTTAGAGGCGATAGATTTCTATGCTCTTTATAAGCCGAATCTAGTTTTAATGGACATTACGATGAATAAATTAAATGGTATAGAAGCTTTAAAGGAGATTATGTCATTGGATCTTTCCGCGAAAGTGGTCATGTGTTCTTCTCTGGGCCAAAAACAGCTTATAATGGAAGCTCTAAAAATAGGAGCTAAAGATTTTATTGTGAAGCCTTACTTTGATCGATTAATTCCAGTGCTGAATAATGTAAATTAATTTCTGACAGACTAAAGCAGTAGCTGTTCTTGAGATTATTTTAACTTTTCCTATCTTTATAGCATTCTGTTTTATTCTTATCCTTAGCTTCTCTCTCCCTTTTAAAGGGGGTGTCGCAAGCTATGAAGGACTTCTATTTTTCTTTTCATCAAATGATGTAACTTTTTTGAATCTTCTGTCGAAACACTTTTTCTTCGTTTTTTCTGGTTGTATAATATATCCAAACGCGTACGAACGTGAATTTTCAGATATATGATTAGGAGAGATAAAAGGTGGTTATACAGGAAACACTTGAAGAGTTAAGTATTCGAATCAATCAGGTGCGTCATTTAATGATTTCAACCGGCCTGCGCAAAGGGCTCGATGATGATGAGACTTTAAAATATAGCGAAGAATTGGACGAGCTTATTAATAAATATCAACTGGTTACCTGGCCTTGCCTATCAAAAACTAACTGAGCAGACTATTGGTTTTTAATCTAACTGCCTTCTATCGTTTGCTTTTCTATTAATAGATTAAAAATTTCCCCAGCTTTCTTTGCATATCTTGCTCATTTCTGGGTAAATTACTTGCAATCAAGGTTACGGCATCCACCTTCACACGCCAATGCCAACGAGAAAAACCTTGATTAGCCGGGCCAATGTCCGGCTTTTTCGTTATTTTCTTACTCCATTAAAAAGGAGAGAATCACCCAATTTAACCATTTTAATGAATATGACGAACAGACTCTTCCTGCTATAAGGTTAGAATATCATACCACTAATCGCCCTCTAGCGCTGTTTCTGTTTTTCTAGCAGTTAAACAATAAAAAGTCCTGGCCTGTCGTTTGATTATCTTATTTATCAAACGACAGGCCAGGCTGCTTAACAATGATTTATGGAAGGATGGCTATAAAAGGATGAATCACTCTCTATTCTTCCTTTACGCGCATTAAAAATCGTTTCGTCCGTTCTTCCTTAGGGCGACTAAATATTTCTTCAGAGGTGCCTTCCTCTACGATAACTCCTCCATCCATAAAAATAACACGATCAGCGACCTCTCTCGCAAAGTTCATTTCATGTGTTACTACGACCATGGTCATCCCTTCTTGTGCTAAATCTTTCATAACCTGGAGTACTTCCCTCACTAACTCCGGGTCTAATGCAGAAGTAGGTTCGTCATAGAGCATGACCATCGGCTTCATGGAAAGCGCGCGTGCGATGGCTACCCTCTGCTGTTGTCCTCCTGAAAGCTGAGAAGGGTAGTGATCACATCGTTCACCGAGCCCGACTTTTTCAAGTAATGTTCTTGCCAACTTTCTTGCTTCCTCGGGTTTCACTCCTTGAACAACTACGGGCCCTTCCATTACATTTTCAATAGCCGTTTTATGTGGAAACAAATTAAATTGTTGAAAAACAAATCCTGTGCTTTTTCGTAACTCTCTGATTTCCGATTTTCGCTTTCTATTGGATACTCCGTCTGCTAAAACTTCATGCTTTCCGATTTGGATGACCCCTTCTGTCGGTTCTTCTAAAAAGGTTAAACAGCGAAGCAAGGTAGATTTACCAGAGCCGCTTGGACCCATTAACACTACTACTTCACTTTTATTGACCGTTAAATCAATGCCTCGAAGAACTTCGTTCGTGCCAAATCTCTTTTTAAGATTAGTTAATTGAATAATACTCATAGACCTCTCCCTTTACATCGATATTGAGAAGCTGTATTTTCAAAGCGCAATATGCTGGGAAGTACGTTTTTCTAATTTGTCGAGCATGATAGAAAAAACCGTAATAATAATCCAATAAATAGCAGCTGCTAATAAATAAATCGTTAACGGCTCAAATGTTTTAGCGATAAGAAGAGATGACATTTGCAAGAGCTCTGTAACGGTAATAACGGATATAAGGGAGGTATCTTTAATCAGAACAATAAATGTGTTGGACATAGTTGGAATAGCAATACGAAGACTTTGAGGAAGAATAATTCTTCTTAAAGCCTGCCAATACGTCATCCCCAAAGATACAGAAGCCTCCATTTGGCCTTTATCAACAGATAAGATGGAAGCACGAAAGGATTCTGACAAATAAGCTCCGGCATTCAAGCTCAACGCAAGAATACCTGAAGGGATAGGATCTAACTCAATGTTCACTTGAGGTAAGCCATAATAAATCACAAAAACTTGCACCAATAACGGCGTTCCCCGAAACATAGACACGTAAGCCGACGACACAACCTCTAGTAATTTGATTTTTGATATCCTTGCTAAGGCTGTTAAAAAACCAAGAACAAGAGCTATTAAAATGGATACTACCGCCAGAAAGATCGTCATTAAGGTGGCATTTAATAATGTTGGCAAAGACTCAATGATTATTGATAAATCCATGAAGTTTCCTCCAATCTCACTATCTTGCAATTCAAAGAATATGCTGAAAGGGAAAATCCCCGTCAAACTAACGCTTCTTCTTTAAAGAATATCTCAATCCCTAACTTGCTTAACTCTTCTATAAAAGGGTTGAATTTTTCCTTAATGATGACATTTTCAATAGGCACCACTCCCGTATCTGTTACCTTTTTCAATGCGATCCAATTAGTGATTAACATGGCTGGGAGAGCAGTCGTTTTTGCCATGGATGTAATGTTCCTCTCCTGATCGTATAGATCAATCATTTCCCATGTATATTTTGTCTGCCGTCCATCCTTTATGCCACTTACTTCCACCCTTACAACGGTAATGTCTTCCTTAGAGCCTCCTAGCATTTTTGGGGCCAATACTTTTTCTGAATAAGCGCGAGGGCTGATTTGATACCCATTAATCTCTATAGGTTGTTCATCTAAAAATCCTAACTGTCTCAGAGTATCCATCTTCTCCCAATGACCTTCATAGCGCACAGTTTTCTCATATAGCTTTTTCACTTTGTCTTTGAGCGTATAGGCCGTGCTATGTGCATCTGTAATGACTGCTTCACAATGACCTACAGGATCAGGGAACGTTAACTTTTCCAATCCTGACAATGGAGGCAGTTCGACCAGCTCGCCGTTTTCGGCCGCCAGCGCAGGCCTTGTGTAAAGTCCTAATACGCTTTCTAATCGAAATACTACTTGGTACCATAATGGAGGCACCGGATATCTTGGAATCCCTCCACAAATCATTACTGCCTCGTCTGCTTCATCCAGCAATTCGATCCCTTGAGCAGCGAGAAAGTTCGTTATCCCCGGGGCTACACCACAGCCTGGCATGATAATCACGCCTGCTTCTTTTGCCTGTTTATCTAATTTCATTTTTTCCTCAAAGTTTGATCCGACGAGATCTACCAAGTGACACTTGGCTGATATAGCCGCTTTGATAGCTGGCAAGCTTAGGGAATGCGGCAAGCATGCCACCGCAATATCTACATTTTTCAACACCTCTTCGATGGCTTGCTCCGTCTGAAGAGAAGCTTCTTTTCCAATTGCTTTTGGGTTATTAGCAACTTCTAAGCATTTCTTTACACTAGTTGAATTTCCATCGACTGCAAGAACGGATTCAATATTAGAAAACTTCACAAGTTCACTTACTACGGTTGTACCAATCATTCCAGTTCCTAAAACAGCTACACGCATATCAACAACCCCCTTATTAGTCTTAAAAGAGCAGGGGTATCTTGAAGAGTCAGATACCCCCCTTTCATTTTGATCTGAACAGTTTATTTATTCAGCGGTTCAGTCCCAAACCACTTTTTGTAAATTTCATTGTACGTACCATCTTCTTTCATTTCAGCTAAAGATTTATTTACCTCTTCTAAGAAATCTTCATTGCCTTTTTTAACGGCCATCCCAATCTCATCTTTATTTAAAATATCGCTTGAAATTTGAAGAGGAAGATTGTTCTCTTTGATGTTATAACTCATTAATAATTGGTCATTGATAATCACATCTAGTCTTTTATTCACCAGATCCTGTACATAATCATTTACAGCTTTGTATAATTTCACGTTTGCTCCATCAACGCTTTTAGCAACTTCTTCAAAGGTAGTTCCGCCTCCTACCCCAACTTCTTTGCCTTTTATATCTTCCAGCTTTTTGATGTTGCTGGTATCTTTTCTAGTAATTAAAACCGATCCGGTAACAACATAAGGATCTGTAAAGTCTACACTCTTTTTTCGCTCTTCAGTTACTGTCATCTGCCCAATGATAATATCAAATTTATCCGCCTTCAGTCCTCCGATCAGACTATCCCACTTTGTTGCCACAAATTCGGTCTTTGCCCCTAAACGCTTAGCTATTTCATTTGAAATATCTACATCAAATCCTTTGTACTTTTGGTTATCATCCAAATAATTAAATGGCGGGTATGTCCCCTCAAAACCTACTTTTAAAGTCTTTGAGTGTTTAACTCTATCCGTTACTTTTTGCTTCTCGTTCCCGCTAACCGCTTTTTCTCCACCGCATCCCGCCATCATGCTAATGAGCAACAACACAACAATTGATAGACCAAGTCTTTTCTTCATCCCTATAACCCCCTTTTTTAATAATCATTTTGGTAGCGTTTTCATTTGGTGATTCCTTGCTTTTCTTTTGAAAATTAGCCTCTAACATGATTGAAATATGTAGATCAAAATTGTAGACCAAGATTGTACTACAATTTATTTTAGTGTATACTAAAGAAAATATAATTGTCAATATTTTTAGAAAATTATAAACAATATAACTTTTTCTCTTTTACTTCAAACAGGAGCAGGTGAGTATTTCTATGAAAAATCATTCAATGGAACACTATGTATATGACCATATTAAAACGGCTATCTTATCCCGTAAGTTAGCACCCGGAAAACAGCTAGTTGAAAATAAAATTTCTAATACACTGCAAGTAAGTAGAACTCCAATTAGAAATGCTATAAAGAAGTTAGCTTTAGAAGGGCTCGTTGATATTATTCCGAATAAGGGTGCCTTCGTAACGAGTCCAACGAAAGAAGAAATTATTCAAGCTTATGAATTAAGAGCTACCTTGGAATTTTTAGCAGCCAGCCAAGCGATGAAAATAATGACTGAAGCAGACTTTGAAGAAATAAAAGAAAATATTAAAGAAGAAAATAGAGTGTTATTAGATAAAGACTCTGAGGCCTATGTTAAGTCTAATAAATCTTTCCATGTAGCGATTACTAAAAAATGTAATAACAAATTTTTAAATGACTTTATTGATCGGCTTATTAATCAGACGAATATCTATCTGCTTCTCTATGACGAATTTTTCGATAACCCAGAGCAGGAGCCTTATAGCCCCGAAGAACATATGTATATTCTAAAGTTGATGGAACAGCAAAATGAAGATGAACTAAAAATAGCTTTGGAAAATCACTATAAGCGAGCTCTTAAGAGCCTTTCCATTCATTACACCGAATATAAAGAACTAGATGAAATTTTTTAACCTTTTACAAAAAAACGACTCGTATAAACAGCAAATAAAAAAATGACCAACGATATTCAGCTAAGCAGCTGAATATCGTTGGTCATTCATTTTTATCTTTAGCCTGCAAATTTAAGTAAAAGAGAAGGATTCTATTTTCAGGAACACGTATTTCCTGTAAATTCAAGCTGTGAACAGTGAACAGATAATTATTCCAAACGCGGAAATTCAGACATCGAAAACGAGTGCACTTTGATACGAAAATTTTGATAAAAGATTGACCTCTGCTATAAGAGCTATACTATTTTCGATCATTCAAGCTATTTACACTACTACCTTCTTCCCTTTTTTCTAAGGCTTTGTCGTGTAGGTCTCGCTAAAGAACATGATGCACTCGATTTCTCACCATTCATTTGCTTTCTTCCATAGAGCCATCCGTTAGCGAATGAAACCAGCTTTTGTCTTCTGAATCCAATGCCATGTTAATATGCAAATGTGTCAAAGCCTTTGCATCTTCCGACAGAAGCTCGCTGTCGGCTCTATCCAATTGATGATGACTAAACCGTTTTTCACCCTCTGCTTTTCCGTTTTTGATCACACAGACAAGCGCTCCGTAGTCATCCGATTCAAGAACATATCCCTTTGCGTTGTGATGTTTTATCTCTACCCAGCTTCCTTCTTTATACATGATTGCCGCCTCCTTTTTATCAGACTTTCCACTTTTTTCTTATTTTAATCGTTGAAAAAGGCGGTGCCGCCAGGTTGTATTCAAAGAATTAAATCTTTGCTAGTATATAAAGTGTAAAAGCAACGAAAGGAGAATACGATGGATCATAAAGTAGCCTTACTATTTATTGGCGTCGCTGCCTCTTTATGGGGAATCATTGGCGCATTTGTTACCTATCTATATGAAATAGGATTTACGCCGGCACAAGTAGTTGCCTTACGCTCTTTATCCGCCGCTTTGTTTTTAGTCCTATATGTTTTTACTAAGAACCGCCAACTTTTAAAAATTAAAGTGTCGGATAGCAAATACTTTGTGGGAACTGGCATTATCAGCATTGTCTTTTTTAACTGGTGCCTTTTCAGTGCCATTGAAGAAACATCTATTTCTGTTGCCTCCATCCTTCTTTATACAGCACCCGCTTTCGTCGTTATTTTTTCGAGGCTGCTATTTAAAGAGGCACTAACCGCACGAAAGATATCAGCTCTTGTTGTTACATTTGTCGGCTGTTCATTTGTGATTGGCATCTTGCCTAGTATGAATGAAGCCATCTCCTTATACGGTTTTATCTTAGGCCTTGGCTCCGGTCTTTTTATGCTCTTTACAGCATATTCGGAAAGTTCGCTCTCCAAAAATATGACTCTTTAACTGTTACTGTGTATACATTTTTGTTTGCAGCTGTCGCTATTACCCCTTTTAGCGGCGTCTGGTTGGCCGGCCCTTTACTGTTGAACATAAAAGCCTGGATATGTATCATTGGCTTAGGCTTTTTCTCGACCGCCCTGCCATTTATTCTTTATACAAAGGGCCTAAGCAAGATAGAGTCTAGTCAGGCATCTATTATAGCTACTATCGAACCCGTCGTCGCCTCTCTTGTAGGACTTTTAATTTTTCATGAAAGATTAAATGCCTGGCAATACTCTGGCATTGTGATGGTCATTTTAGCTGTGGTGATTGTGCAAGAATCCAAACAAAAGGCGAACAAGCAAACGCTTATTTCGAAAAAATCTTCTTAAACACAAGGCATTGCTTGTTTGCAATGAGAAAACCTTCCCTTGCCAGTGTGTCATCAGCAGATACAACAGCATATGCTATGAAATAAGGAGGCGATTCACTTTTATGAAAAGGTATCCCTACAATCATGCGAAAGCCAATTCCTTATTTCCGCCTGGCCAATACTCCTATTCAGATACATTCTCGTCTATAATGAAAAGCTTATCCCCTTCTTATACGATCAAGGCAGAACCTGTGTTTCTCGATCACTTGCTTATACATGTAGGTGAGGACATCCGTGTAGTTATGGGAACGGATTCTCTCGAGGGTACGTTAACTGGGGTGGCCATTGACCATCTTCAGTTAACTATAGATGGAATAAGCTATCATATTCGTTATCCCCATATTACCTACTTCAGAAAAATCTAATCTCTCTTCACCAATATTCCTGCGTCCTAAGACGCTTTTTTATTGACTGAGCTCTTTTCAAACATCAAATTGTTTAAATATTCTGTAAAATGTGTTATGGTTAATTCTACAAAGAAAAGGCCTATATGGTAATTTGGCTTAGTCCCTTTCCATGATCTTAAGAAAGGAGTGCTAGGATGTCTTTAGACAAGCTGAAGGAAATGTTAGAAATGCTGCGCTATTATAATACCCTAGAAATTACTCATACATTCAGCAATGGCAGGCAGCCATTATTATCAGTTTGTTGTTTAAACAACACGACAATTATCCAAGTAACAATGATTGAGAACCAACTGGTTCAATCCTATGACTGTGTAGAAGAAGCCGCCGCTATTATAGATGAATGGATCAATTAACTTTCTCCTATGAAACTTCCACATATGTAGGCGGCTTATCTTTCTATATTTTTTATTTCTCTATTGTTGGGTTTACGTTCTTTTTCAGTTGGGTAAACATAAAATCTATATTTATGGATATACTTTCTTAACACTTTAAGGAAAGGAGAGTTGAATATGGCACCCATTGATTATTTTGCCTGGGCCATCTCCATGCTCTTAGGCATTGTCTTTATTAGCTCTTTAATCATCTTATCCCGAAAACCAAGGTTTTTCTCTGAAAATGAAAAGAAATCTTCTCAGTCAAATAAGTAAACATTCTCCAGATGTACTTCCAGCAACCGGCCATCATACTCTTTGCTCAATCGATTGCTCCCTTTTTATTTAAATTCCAACTATAATCAAAAAGAAGACTGATTATCCAGTCTTCTTTTTTGCTTTACACGAACCAAACGCTAAAGCTCTGTAACTAAACAAGATGAAAAACTAATCAAAGTTTTTCATCCCTGCTGCTCTTCTTGTACTGAATCATTAGTAGATCTTTGCTGAATGACTACATGTTGGGGCCTTCTTGGGTAATTTGCCTTTTCTGAATCATCGGGGCCTGTGAGGGTTCCTCTTTGGTCTAAGTTTCCGTATTCCACCTGTGTTCTATATTCCTTTTGATTTCCTCTTTCCATGATAATCTCCTTCCTCAAATTATTGTCATAAGCAAAGGATTTGTCTTTCCATTATTTTTCTAATTTGTACGTCCGTCCAATCGCTGATTATGTTTCTTCATATAATGTAGTAATTCCGTTACAAAGGAGGTAAAATCTATGGGTTACGGCTACGCTGGTGGCGGCGGTGGCGGCTACGGCAGCGGCTTCGCGTTAATTGTTGTGTTGTTCATTCTCTTAATTATCATTGGCGCAACTTTCATGGGAGGCTACGGATACTAATTTGTACACTTTAAAGAATGGCTACAAGTGATTGTCCCCTTCTCACTGTATCCTTTCTCTCGTTGCTTACAAACCAGACAGAGATCACTGTCTGGTTTTTTATTTTTTGTATTAGGCTGCATTTTATACATATCACTGTATTCTTCGTTTGTTTACGAATATCCTTTGTATCCAGGACTTTCTTGGATATATTTTTTTATTTAAGTTACATTAATAATGTTGACAGTGATATTAAAAGATCCACCTCTGCCTTACGCCTACATGTTATTGAGACTGCATGAGCAGAAGAAATGAACAAAACAATCAAAAATGTAACAAAAAGCTAAGTTTTCCCCATCTAAGCCTTAAGTTCTCCGTTGACAATGATGCCTAGTTTCTTGAAAGCAAGAATAACCAGTATAAAATTATGCGGGATGCGATAGGAGGAAATCTGCATGGAAATTCGTGAAGGCTTAATTCCAACAGCTTTAGGTACAGCAGTTACAGCTGCGGGATATGCTCTAAAGCAAAAACGCGACTCAAACAAAATGATTGCCAACACTGTTTTTGGATTTGGTCTAGCGCACATTGTCTTGGGCTCTATTGATTTACTCCAGCATCGCCAATAACGCAAACAGGCAGGCCAAATTTTGCCCCTGCCTGTTTCTTATATTCTTCGCAACAATAAAAACCCCTCTCCTCAAAAAAGAGAAGGGTTTTTCAAGCCATCTATTTATTTCCAAGCATTTAACTAGTTACTTTTACAAATTCCCATAGGTTTTCAATTGGGCAGATTCCATAACGCGGTGCATGTGTAAATTCATAACAGGCATAATTCTTCCAGCCGTGAAGATTTACTTTGATTTCCCTCTGTTCGTCTTCCAGCCAAACAAACTTCCAATCTCCATTTAATAGATTGAGCAACTGATCACTGGTTTTTACATTTTCAAACGAACTGAATAGATCCGCCATTCTTCCGCCTCCTTATTCACTTACTATACAAATTCTTTACTTTTATGTAAATTCCTCTAAAAAGTTTCTTTTCCTCTTTCATCCTCCCTTCTCTCTTCATTGTATGTAAGAAGAAGACGTAAAAGAATGATTAATCATGTAACATTATTAGAAGTTTTGTCGAATACCTTTCTAAACTTAAAGGAAGCGGCCATAATATGTAATGTTGTGTCTTCTTCGCAAATATATTTGTCCGGGAGAGTTAGAAAATGGAGAGATATGAAATGTTCAATGATCTAATTGAAGAAATCAATTCTAAACGAAAATTAATGATTAAAGTCGGAACAACTAAGGGACTTCATCACTTTGAAACCATTCAATACAGCGAAGAGCTAGATAAACTGATCTACAAATATCAAAGGTTAACTAAGCTTTCCAACAACTAATTTTTGGGTATTTACTGCTGTCCATGACTTAGCTAAAAAGAATCTTAAGAAAAAAGCAAAGGAGTGTGAGATAATAGAAGGGGATTAAAATAAAAATTAGGAAGTGATAAGATGGCTTATTATAATAACAGACGTGAAGAGCCTTTGCCAAGTGAAGATATTAGCACCTGGGAGTGCACCTCAGAAAATTGCAACGGTTGGATGCGCAAGGCATTTTCTTCTGTTGAAACACCTGTCTGTCCATTTTGCGGCAGTTCAATGGAAAGCGGCACTAGGCATACTCATCCTTTGAAAAATAACACTGTACATAAAGAGTAGAAGCGAAAAAGCCTGTTAAGATATAGACATGGTCTATTCTAAAACTATCAGGCTGATTGAAAACGTTTGGCTTCCAAGCTCCATCCTGATGAGAAGCAAACAATGAGCGTTCAAGAAAGCGAGCGTTATCAACAGCCTGATTCACTTTCTTTTTTACTCTTTATAAGGTATAAGGTAAAAACCATTATTTTCTGACCATTCTCCGTAAAAGACCTCCGTTATATCTTCTACTCCTTCTCTCTTTAATTCAGACCTCAGCCACTCTTTGTCTTTGCCAACTTTCTTTAGCTCTCTTTCGTCTATTGTCCCTTCATCCACAAGCAAATAAGTTGCCTCGTTTTCCTTAGGCTTAATATTCATCATAGCAGGCGTGATAGCAGATTCTTTTGCTTTTGGCAGCACGCTTAATGTTCCACTCGTTTCCAATGTAGCATGTTCTACTTCAGCCAGTGAAAAATACCCCTGACTTCGAAGCAAAGTTCGTAATTGCTCCATTTCTATATGGTTCTTCTTTAATTCCTTTACATTGATTTTTCCTTTGACAATAATGTCAGATGATTCTCCCTTTAACAGCTTTCTAAACCAATTTGACTTCATCACTAACTTTTCAATTAGGTAAATGAGCGTTCCCCAAAGCAAAATAGCATAAATCACTTGAAAAATAGAGATTTTTTCATCAAAAATACCTTCTTCTAAAAAGCTTCCAAGCAAAATTAAATAGACAAAATCAAATGGAGTAATTTGGGACAGTTCTTTCTTTCCGAGCAGCCGAATGACTATTAGCAAGCTCACTAATCCAACAATAATCTTTAGTGTAATATCTAAATACATGAATTTACCTCCTGTGGCAGGCGCGGTTGTATCCTTACCATCCCTTTCCCTATTTCATTCCCCATGAACCTTCCAATTTATCTCTTAAACCTATCGCCCTACATCCTAGCAGAAGTTTCTTCCCTTCCACTCCCACTTCCTTTAATTCTTTAGCTGCTGAAATTCCTAAACGGAAAAAGAGCGAACCTGTTATTTGAATAAACAGGTTCGCTCTTTAACTTATCGCTCTTGAATGATTGCTATTTTAAAGGCTTTGCTACTTTCTCTTCACCAAGCCAATCAGTCAGCTCGTTAAATATATCCGCCGCATTTTGCCAGCCCAAATCGTACAACTTTGTCAATTTGCGCGGGTTGCGTTCGATGCGGCCGACTTCAAGCGGCTGCGTTGGACGAATAACAAAGGCTTTGTTCTCTTTTTGAAGCTGGTCAATATACTCAACTGTCCGATTATAATGTCTCCATCTTTCTTCGAGCGTTCTTACTACTCCTGGATAGGCGGCATACTTACGTCTTATCATAAAATTCAGGCGGGAAGGTTTTTTCATATAACCTTCATGCTGGGTAAGGATAATAACATTGCGGCTGCAGCCATCCTCTTCCGCTTTCCTGACCGGAATAGGGTCACTCATTCCCCCATCAAGCAGCTCATACCCTTGGAAAGAAACAATGGGAGCAGCAAACGGTAACGAACTTGATGCCCTGATTGGCATTAATAACTCTTCTTTATATTCTTTTCTGCTAAAGTACACCGGCTCACCTGTATGACAATCCGTTGTACCAATAACAAATTCTGTTTCACTACGATTAAATTCATCATAGTCAAACGGCACGATTTGGTTAGGAATAATATCAAAAACATAATCCATACCAAATAGTTCACCTTTCCTAAAGTAATTCCGCAGCGAAATATACTTTGGATCACGGATAAAACCAATATTTACCCGCTTATTTCGGCCCCACTGTTTAGAGATGTAGGACGCGGCATTACAGGCTCCAGCTGAAACCCCAATCACATAGGGAAACTCTATTTTATTCTCAAGAAAAAAGTCGAGCACACCGGCTGTATATACTCCTCGCATGCCGCCGCCTTCTAGAACGAGACCTGTCTTTGTGTGCATGTTCACCCACTCCTTTTCATACTATATTGTATCAGACTCTCTCCACTGACACGCTTGATTTGCTTAAGGAAAAGCGGATATTTTATAAGAAAAATTTTTTACGAAATCAGGTGAAAAATCTATTTTCAAATAGAAAAAATTTTTGTATGATAGATTTAGCTTTAAAACAATTTGATGAGTATTAGGGAAGGCAAATGGTGCGCCACCAGCTTCTTTAGCTGGTTCTAGTGGGTTCGATTCCCACCCCGAAATTTTTTGTGAATGCTATGAAAAATTTCGAGGGTGGATTCGGACACAACAGGACCGGAGTGCCCTCATTTGGAGGGATTAACATGTTAAAGAAGCGCGATGTACATGACAGTCATGTACTATTTGACTTAATGACGCACCCGGAAGTCTTCCCTTTTGTGCGCCAAAAAGCCCACTCCTATGAGGAATTTGTGTTTGTTACAAAGCAAACAATTGAAGCAGAGGAGAGAGGAGAGTTAGTCTCCCGTACAATTACCGACGAATGGGGCAATCCGATCGGTACAATTAATTTATATGATATTCAGGATGGGTGTGGTTTTCTCGGCACATGGCTCGGCAAACCATTTCACGGAAAAGGATACAATGCTCCGGCAAAGGAAGCCTTCTTTCACGAATTATTCTTTGAACTGGATATGGAAGCCATCTTTATGCGGATTCGTAAAACAAATACCCGGTCACGCAAAGCAGCAGAAAAACTTCCTTACGCTATCCTCGCTAATGAAACTCGATCCGCGGTCTATTCCCGCATTAATGAACATGATGAAGTATTTGATCTGTTTGAAGTATCCAGGGATTTGTTTACTTTTTATACTCTGCGCCAGCAAAGCGAAGCGGCAGAAGAACAAGCGTTGGAAGCTTGATCTGTGCTGTCCCCTATCTTTCTAACTATCAGCTCCATCTTCCCTTTCCCCCACCAGCGTCCGCTGGTGGGGTTTTCATATGTGTCAGGCGGTACGATCACTTTTATGGTATAATTCTCTCATTCTATCTATAGTTGCCAAATGAAGGAGAACAAAAAATGGAACAAACGTTTACCCTTAAACAAAGAATCAAGAGGCTCATGTACATTTTAATTCCTATATTTATCACCCAATTAGGAATGTTCTCTATGAACTTCTTTGATATTATGATGTCCAGCCGCTACTCTGCTGATGACTTGGCTGGCGTAGCCATTGGCTCTTCCTTATGGGTGCCTGTATACACTGGATTAAGCGGCATTCTGCTCGCCATCACGCCAATTGTCGCCCAACTGACCGGTGCTAAAAAGACCAAAGAAGTACCCTTCACAGTAATGCAAGGCATCTATGCCTCTGTTGTGCTGGCGGTCCTTGTTTTTGTGATTGGCAGCATAGCCCTGGACCCTGTTTTAAACAGGATGAGCCTTGAAGGAACTGTAAGAGAAATAGCCAAGAATTATATCATTGCTTTATCATTCGGTCTTATCCCTGTTTTTGTTTATGCAGTCCTCCGTTGTTTCATCGATGCGCTTGGCATGACAAGAACCTCCATGATCATTACGCTGATGTCCTTGCCATTAAATGTACTTTTCAATTATGCTCTTATTTTTGGGAAGTGGGGATTGCCTGCTTTAGGAGGTGTTGGAGCCGGCTATGCATCAGCCATTACTTATTGGTTAATTATGATGATTGCTATCTTTATTATTCACCGGAAGCAGCCATTTAATCAGTTTCAAATTTTTCATTCTTTCCCTGCCATATCATTAACTAAATGGAAAGAAATTTTATTTATGGGCGTGCCGATTGGGCTATCTATCTTTTTTGAAACAAGCATCTTTTCTGCTGTTACTTTGTTGATGAGCGAATATAGCACGACAGTAATTGCCGCTCATCAAGTAGCGATCAATTTTGCCTCCCTTCTCTACATGCTTCCTCTCAGCATTTCTATGAGCCTAACGATTATTGTCGGCTATGAAGTTGGGGCTTCCAGATTGAGAAACGCCAAAATCTTCAGTTGGCTTGGAGTAGGAACGGCCGTCTGCTTCTCGCTATTATGCATCCTTTTACTTATGTTATTCCGTGAGCAGATTGCGTCTTTCTACACCAAAGACGAAGAAGTACTGAGCCTAACGATCCACTTTTTGCTATTTGCGGCTCTGTTTCAGCTATCAGATGCCATTCAAGCTCCTGTTCAGGGAGCCCTCCGTGGCTATAAAGATGTAAATACCACCTTCGTTATGACAATGATCAGTTACTGGGTGATTGGTCTGCCGCTAGGATATTATCTTGCCAATACGACCGAGCTTGAAGCATACGGCTACTGGATTGGTTTAATTTCCGGCTTGACGGCCGGCGCTTTAACACTCTCTACACGCCTGCTTATTATTCAGAGGAAGCACTCTCAAGCCGATAGCTCAATCAGTCATCTTCATGGCTGATTAAATAAAAAAAGCGTCTGTTTTGACTTTTCTATAACGAAAAACCTCCGGCAAGAAACCTCTTCTTTCCGGAGGTTTTTCGTTCGCTTGCGGCCCTAAGCTTCGCTAAAAAAGTTTATTACATCCTCTGCTCTCCACCTTCCTCATCTGCTGTAAAAATCCGTTTACTCATAGGCTTAACAGCACCTCAGCTGGAGAAGTTCTTTTGGCTAAGCTTTATTATAAACCATTTTAGACTGCATTCTTCCCTCACCATTCTTCTTTAATTTAAACGAAAAAGCGCTCTTCCTAAACTGAATCATTTCAGCGGAAGAAGCGCTCTTTTTTAAAAGTCATTCATTGTTTTATTAGGCACCTGGGGGACGGTTTTCAAAATCGTAATCGACAGGCCTAGGAGCAACCCGCGAGTGCTCCAGAGCTGGTGTATCGGGTCTGGCAATTTGGTAGACAGATGCTCCAATAATTTCAGCGGTTTCCTGCAGCTTATTTTTGTCAATTTTGTCAATTGTATCTGCCGGTGTATGATACCATGGCTCCAGCGGGGAATGAATAAATAAGGCCGCTGGAATGCCAAGTTCATGGAATGGCTGATGGTCGCTGCGTCCCAATTGTCCGTATGGCACCGATTCTCCTAAAGCCGTTCTTGACCCTGCAGCTGAAGCAAGATCTGTCACTAAGTTTTTCTTGCCATCAATCGTATACATGATTAAACCGTTAGCTTTGTTGTCACCGCCGGCATCCTTGCTTCCGATCATGTCCATTTGGAAATGCCCTACAATTCGGTCTGCTTCTTGATCACTTAAAGTACCTGCATAATGATAAGATCCTAACAATCCTTTTTCCTCCGCACCAAATGTAACGAATCGTAATTCGGTATCAGTCGGCATATTGGCCATTACTCTGGCAAGCTCTAATACAGCCGATACGCCGGAGGCATCATCGTTGGCACCAGGACCGCCTGGAACAGAATCATGATGTGCACCAATCATTACAACCTGTCCGGTATCCTTGTTTTTATGCGGCTTCATTTTAGCAATCACATTGTAAGAAGTTTTCTCCTCCATGCCAGAGCCTGCTACTTTAAGATATGCGGTTTTCGAGCCTGCTTTTAATTGTTCTGCCAACTCTAAGCCTTGTGCTCTGGTAATAGAAACAACCGGAATATTCTGTCCATAATCCGTCTGACCAAATGCATTAGATGTGCCAGAATTGTTATAAAAGATTACCCCAACGGCTCCTTTTTCCAAAACATTTTGAATCTTTTCGACGAAAGCGATATCCCCGCGCTCAATGAGGGCAATTTTTCCTTTTACCGTATTCGGTACAGTGCCCGCTAGCGCTTTGCCCACATGAATCATTTCGGCCGTTACCTCGTCACTGTAAGAACCCGAAACCACGTACGGCTTTAAATTTTGCCCGCCAACTTCTAGAATTCCGCTTGCATTATTTCTGACTGCCTCATAGAATTTAAAAGGCTGCAATTCTGTCTCATAGCCATATTTTTCAAATTGGCTTTTTATGTAGTTTGCCCCTTTTAACTCTCCATCAGTACCCGCCGCCCGAGGCTGTTCCGACAATAAAGCGATCGTGTTATACATATTGTCAGCATTAATTTTTTTATAATCTTGTTGTCAAACGCTGAAGCAGCATTTGAATTTGGTGCGTTTTTAGGAGCCTGGGCATAAGCTCCTTGAACACTTAGTGCTAATCCTGCTGTTAACAGAATAGACATCACTTTTTTCTTACTCATTGAACCCCTCCTATTTTGAAGATAGACATGCTTCCAGTAAATTATCAATGATTTTACTTAGTTAGTAAACAGTTACCATTCTACAAATAAACAGAAAAATTGTAATTTTCAATTACTTTTCTCCTGTAAAAATAGATGCTGATTGATAAATAATGTTATAAAAGCAAGAAATCCTAAGAATAGACAGGTGCTTCTTCCTAGATAGATAAACCTAGATTGATTAATAAGGACCATCGCTTTCTACTCTTAACAAACTGTCTATACAAGAAAATTTTGTTTATAAAAAGTCTTGTGTTTCGTCTACACACACTTAAAATTTGTGAAAAAGCTCTTCTTTTATATTTTTTTAAAAAACATGAGCCGATCCAATCTATAGTATCAACTCACTTTTCCAGCACCATCCATGCAAATATAACCAATGCTCCGCTCTTTATCCAGTTCAAAATTATACACATTCAGGAGACATCCGCTTTCACAAATAAAAGCCTAACCCCAAACCCTACCAACACTATCCCTGTGGTTTTCTCAATCCAATTCTGTACGGAAGGCGCTAATAACCACTCACGAATAAAGTGGAGACAAATAACATACACAATAAACCAAATGATTGATAGCAGGGCATAGGTAGAGCCCATTAGTAACAGATCAAACGTTATACGATCAGCATTTGTTACAAACTGAGGCAGAAAAGTTAAAAAGAAAACAGCTACTTTCGGATTTAGCAAATTTGAAAAAAGCCCTTCCTTAAAAGCTGATTTATGTTTTTTTATGAGCTGCTTTTCTTGTATGTGGGTGCTTTTTTTAGGTAAAAACGCGACAATCCCTAAGTAAATCAGATAAATAGCACCGACCCATTTAACGAGATTAAATGCTATGGCAGATTGCAGTAAAAGAGCAGACAATCCTAAAGTAGCAGCAAGTGTATGACCAAATGAACCAGCTGCAATACCAAATGCCATTTGGAAGCCAGCGTTTCTTCCCTCTGCTATGGTCCGTTTCGTAATTAAAGCCGTATCAATCCCGGGGCTTATAACAACGAATAGTGTCATAATTATAAAAGCAATCATTGTTTCCCCTCCTATTTGTCCATCTTTACAAAGCATATTTAATTTAATTTGATTTATTCAATGAACTTTATTATTTCATTCAATAGAATAAAACAAAAGGTGCTACATGAACCAATTATTTATTGGCCAAAAAGTCAGAGCGTCGTGAAAAAAGACGGTCTTTCATTAAGGAAGTTAAGGAAGTTAACAAAGCGCACAGAAAGTCCCCCTTCTATGTTAAGCCCAATTGAAAAAGCAACGCTAATCCTTCTATTTAAACATTAAAATCATTGTCCAAAGTGCAAGACGTCCCTCTGTTTACATTTTAAATGGACGAAGTCAACACAAAAGAACTAATTGCAAAGATAGGGAAGTAAAGGAAAATAATTATCGTTGGCCTTCACTACGAACTACTTTCTCCCGACTTTACAAGCCAGCTGGCTACTGCGATTGTTCGCTTATCACCAGAGAACAGCTCTTCAGAACAGTCGCTTACACATAAAGAGGAAGAAGTTGCCTATGTATTAGTGGGTCCCCTTCAATTAACATTGTCGGGAGACGAATATGAATGGCAAACTGGAGATAGTGTGGAAGTTCCAGCTCATACAGAACACCAGTGGTTGAATCAAACAAATAAAGAAACCAGTATCTTGTTTTCTGTGACACCACCCTCTTTAAAAAAGCTGTCTTAGAAAATAAAAAATCAAACCACTATAAAGAGCCTCTCCATATGGATTACAGAAAGGCTCTTCTCCTTTGATCACAAGATTACAAGGCTGGTGATCGTTCTGTATTTTATTCAACCGATTATTTCCTTTATCGACCTCTATTCTGAAATAATAAGTTCTACTAAATCATTTAATAAAGGATTCACTCACTGCCCTTGAAAGCAATTCAAAATAATTTTTTCTCTTTTTATGAAACCATACATGCACATGGCTTGTTCTAGTGACTTAATGAGAGAGTCTCTTATACATGGCTATCATAATTTGCGTGATAAATTTTCCCGAGAACGTCTTGTCCGCCAGTAACCGGTATCATGCTGCCGGTAATAAAATCGGCATCATCAGAGACGAGAAAAGAAACCACTCTGGCGAGATCTTCTCCTGTTCCTGGCCGGCCAACCGGAACAATAGAGCTGCTTTCACGCTTTGCGTTTGCAATTGTCTCTTCTTTCCAACGATCGGCAATATCGCCAGGACAAATCATATTAGCAGTGATTCCATTTTTTGCTTCTTCTATGGAGATTGTTCTTGTAAGAGATGCAAGGCCGGCTTTTGCCGCGGCAAAGGCTGAACGATAAATCCATCCTGGCGCCGTTTCCACCCGGTCATACCCGAATGTAATGACCCTTCCCCACGTTTTGGCACGCATGTAGGGCATCGTTAGCTTTGTTAAATAAAAGACACTGTTTAAATTCCCATTGATCATGTATTGCCATTCGTCCCAATCGTATTCATCCATCGTTTTTCGCAGAGAGACATAGGGGCCTGCATTATGTATCAAGATATCTATCCCGCCGAAAAATTCGACAGAGTGGCCAATCAATCGTTCACAGTCCTCTTTTTTTGAAATATCTCCCTGTACCGCGATAGCCTTAATATCAAACTTTTCTGATAAATTAACCGCCAATTTTTCTGCGGCTTCCTTGCTTGAACGGTAATTAATGATTATATTGCATCCGCATTCAGCAAGAATAGTTGCTGTCCACTTGCCAATTCCTCTTGAACCGCCTGTAATCAGTGCCGTTTTCCTCCCCATAACATCCTCTCCAAAAAAGTAATATATATAAATTATACTAATCATCCCCTTTGAAATATGCAAATATAACCATAAAAAAAGCACCGTGATATCACGGTGCTCCTGCTCATTTATTTTCCAACAAACATTTGTGTCCAGATGTTTCCGTTCTCTACATAGCCAACACCAATATGCGTGTAATCCTTATTCAAAATATTCGCACGGTGGCCAGGGCTTTCCATCCAAGCTTTAACTACCTCTGCAGGTGTGCGTTGTCCTTTAGCAATATTTTCTCCTGCTGTGCGGTAAGTAATACCAAATTTCTTCATCATATCAAATGGAGAGCCGTATGTTGGACTAGTGTGTGAGAAATAATTTTTTGCCAGCATATCTTCTGATTTCTTTCTAGCTACTGAGCTTAACTCACTATCAGCTTTTAAAGGCTGCAATCCAGCTTTTTGGCGCTCATTATTTGTAAGATCAATTACTTGCTGTTCGAACGCACTTAATCCAGCTGTTGTTTGTGTTGGTTTTGTTTCTGGCTTTGTTGATGGCGCTGGTTTTGTTGTTGGTGCTGGTTTTGCTTCTGGCTTCGTTGTTGGTGCCGGCTTTGCTTCTGGTTTTGTTGACGGCACTTGTTGTGTCGGTTGTTGTGCTGTCAGGCCATAGTTTTTCAAAATCCATTGCAAACTGATATTTCCTTGAGCTAATTGTTGATATACTTCTTTAGGAACTACTACTTGTCCAGTCTGGCATTGAACTTTCACTGTTGGCTGTGAAACTTGTGCTGCTTCTGTTTTATTTACAAATGGAGAAGCAAACAATGTTAATGAGGCTGCCAATGAAACAACTACTTTTTTGTTCATGTAAACTTCACTCCTACTTTTTCTTTTTTTGACAGTAAAATCGTAACATGATTGTTTTGTAATAAGAGAGGCAATTCATAGCAAAAAAGCCAGCTCCTTTTAAAAAAAGAAAGCGGCTTCTTCTATTTATCTATTAGAAAGGCTCATCCCTGAAATACCAACGTTTGTCATTGTTTTCATCGAGAAGAATTTCTCGGAATGTTTTCCATGATGGAGGGTCCTTTTCATGAAATTGGCACGTTTTATTTTTTTAAAAAAGGGGGAAAAACAAACCTTTTTTTCAAAAAAGACATTCTCATGACAACTCCGACATTTCTTTTTCACAGAATAAAGACCACAGCAGTGATTATTTCCTTCCTCTGCTCTCCTGAAAATCTAGTAATTTTTTCTTTGTTTACAATATTTATAAATGATTTATTATTAGAGTAGATAAGTTTGTTAATTTGAGGGATGCTAAACATGGAAAATTTCGAGAATGATTTACTGTTTTCTAATGCTTTTCATCATTCCGGCATAGGAATGGCTCTTGTGGGTCTTGATGGAAAATGGTTGAAGGTTAATCATGCGATGTGTAAATTAACAGGGTACGATGAGGAAGAATTACTCCAAATTACCTTTAAAGATATTACTCATCCGGATGATTTACAAATTGATTTGACACATGTTAATGAACTGATTCGCGGAGAGAGCCGTTCTTACCAAATGGTGAAACGATATTTTCACAAGAACGGACAGGTTATTACGGTTTTATTAACTTCTTCTATCGTTTGTGATCAGGAGAATAAGCCGCTCTTCTTTATTTCTCAAATCCAAGATATTACCGAACAGAAAAAAGTGAGACTGAACTAAAGCTGTTTGCAAAAGTATTGGAAGCGACACAGCAGGGGGTTGCTATTACAGATGCAGACGAGAAAATTATCTATGTTAACGAAGGGTTTACCAAAATTACCGGCTACAGCTTTGACGAAGTGAAAGGTCGGAGCCCCAATATGCTCCAATCCGGGAAACACGAGAATCCCTTCTACCGTGAAATGTGGATGAATCTGCTGACAAACGGTTATTGGCAAGGTGAGATTTGCAACAAAGACAAATCCGGCCACACTTATACTGAATGGCTAAATATAAGCAACTTAACAGATGGGAAGGGAAAAACCACCCACTATGTCGCTGTCTTCTCAGATATTTCCCCATTGAAGGAAGCAGAAAATCAATTAAAAGAGATGAACAAACAATTAAATCGTCTTTCTACTTTGGACGGTTTAACAGGCATCCCAAACCGCCGAGCATTTGATGATAGATTGTCATCTGAGCGAGAAAAAGCGCTCCAATGGAATAAGCCGCTGTCCATTATCTTGCTAGATATTGATTTCTTTAAATTATATAACGACACATATGGCCATTTAAGCGGGGATGACTGCTTAAAAAAAGCGGCTGCTGCCATGGAGCGAAAAGCTGTAGAGTTTTCTGGCTTTATAGCCCGATATGGAGGAGAAGAATTTGTCGTCATCCTTACAGATACGACACTTGAAGAAAGTGGCATAGCTGCAGAAGAAATCAGAAAAAGTGTGGAAAACTTGAAAATCCCACACCTTCGCTCGCAAATCAGTGAGTATGTGACTATTAGTGCAGGCCTGGCCACCCTTCTCCCGAACAAACAAGGTTACACAGAGGAAGATTTAATTGATCTAGCCGATAGCGCCCTATATGAAGCAAAAAAAGCCGGTAGAAATCAATTAAAAATATCAACCACCATCTCTACTTGATTGTATGAGCAGGTGAATACAACACGGCCTAAATAAAAATGAGCAATAAATCTTTATAGCAAAAAAAGGACCTCTCGTATTGAAGTTCTTTTTTGCTTTTTCTCTTCTTAAGTGAATGAACTTTTTTATATTGTGAATTTAGCACTATATGTTTTAAGTTATTAATCTTCAATTAAACTCCATCGTTTATCATTGAGCCTTTCAACTAATTCGCTTTTCTTCTTTGAAATATGAAGAACCACACTCCGCTTAGATTTTTTCCTTATTGTTCCATCCAATTAATACTACCGGGCCTGCATGCTCTTCGCCTATTGAAAAGCACCTCTGTCATTTTTATAATCCATCGATTTTTTCATTACTTCAGGCATTCCAATCGCATCAAAAAAAGCCGGGCGCTCTCTTCATGATAGATGAAAAGAACGCCCGGTGCCTATTGAAAAGTATTTTTAGGAAGCAGCATTGGTCTGCTGCTTTTTGAGCATTTCTATCGCTTTTTCTTCCTGTGTGTCATGCTGTTGAATTTTTTCTCTTAAATCATTCATCAACTGCACAGTCGTATCACCTGATAGCACGCCAGTTTGCTTGATGTCTGCTTTTTTCTGGAATTCCTTCACTGCCTCTGCTGTTTCTTCATCGAAAAAGCCGTCAACCTTACCAGGATGATATCCAAGCGCTTCAAGCATTTTCTCAGCGTTCTTTACTTCTTCTGACAGGCTGTCAAGTTTCAGTTCATTGTCAGGACTGAGATAAGATAAGTTAGCATAATCAGGAAGTTTAACTAGAACATCAGGCTTAATTCCTTTTTTGTGAATCCAATTGCCATTCGGTGTCAGCCACTTGGCTGTTGTAAACTTCATATTTGAACCATCTTTGAAATCTTCTGCTGTTTGTACAGTCCCTTTTCCAAATGTCTTTTCCCCAATCAGAGGAACGCCAGCAGATTCTTTCATAGCCGCTGCGAAGATTTCCGAAGCACTGGCACTGCCGCTATCGACTAGAACCACTACAGGCACAGACTCTTTCTTACTATTGTCAGAAATCATTTTTTCTCGTTTACCTTGATTATCTTCTACTTGGAAAAGAACTTTTCCTTCAGGTACAAACATATTGGTCATCTCAATAGCTTGATCAAGCAGCCCACCCGGATTTTGCCGCACATCAAGAATCATGGATTTCATGCCCTTCGCTTCCATTTTCTTAATAGCATCCTTCAATTCAGCGGCTGTGTGTTCAGAAAAACTCGTAATTTGGATATGAGCAATTTTGTCATCCTTCATCTCTGCATAGACCGTTTCAATCGGAATGTCATCACGTACAATGGTAATTTCCATCGGCTCTTTTGTTCCAGCACGCTGTACTTTCAATTTTACCTTTGTTCCTTTTTCACCTCTGATCAACAGAACGGCTTCCGATGAACTCATTCCCTCTAAGCTCTTGCCGTCCACTGACATAATGCGGTCATTCGGCCGGAGCCCGGCTTTCTCTGCAGGAGATCCTTTGATCGGTGAAACAATTTTGATCATGCCTTTTTCTTCTTGTATTTCTGCTCCAATCCCTTGAAAGGAGGAAGAAACACTTTCATGGAATTGGCTGGCTTCCTTTTTGTCCATATAGTCAGAATATGGATCATCAAGGGAGTCAATCATTCCATTAATAGCGCCATTCACCAGTTTATCTTTATTGACATCTTGGTAATAATTTTTTTCTAGTTTATCATAGGCCTCATACAGCTTTTCAAATTCCGGATGCGGCTTCATGCCGACCTCCGCCGCCTTTTCTCCTCCAAAAGCGAGCGCGAGCGTCGTAATGGCCGCCGTCGCGAATACGAGGAAGAATACAAGCATAACAAAATGAAATTTCTTCAACCGAATGTAAGGGGATTGATGCTTGCTGCCAGGCTGGTCAGACTTGTTTTCATCCATGATGCTCACCGCTTTCCATGCTTAATAATCATTAATTTAACTCTTATATTCTATCAGTTTTCTATTGAATTAAAAAGAAAAAACCTCTCCCGGTCAAAAGAGGAGAGATTTCAAAGGGTGCCCTATTATATTTTTTGAACGTGATCAAAATATTCTTCCAGCGTCCAGCCATGCTTGTAAATCTCTTCTGCTGCCTTTATGCCAACATAGCGAAAATGCCACGGTTCATACATATATTTGGTCACATTCTCTTTTCCCTTTGGATAACGCAGAATAAATCCGTATTTATGAGCATTATTAGCAAGCCACTGACCTTCTTTTGTTGTTTCAAACGCTTGAAGCAAATCAAATTGGACACTTTCTGCTGATATATCCATGGTAAGGCCTGTCTGATGTTCACTTTGCCCTGGTGGTGCTACAGCTTGAGCGGCTTTTTCGAAGGTGCCTACCTTCGCTATTTGGTTGTTCATGATTTCTACTTGTCGTTTATAAGAACGATAGCCAGAAACAGCAAACAAGTCAATTTGCTCCTGCTTAGCCGCTGCAAACATTTTTTCCAGCGCCCCGGCAGCTTCTTTTCTCATGTGACTTTTTTCAATATCTTGTTCACCAAACGAAAATGGCACTTTCGGCCGGACCAAATCTGGCGGTGTATAGTCTCCTGGCAAAGAAAACTCCTTATTAACGAGCACCATCATATTTTCAGGGTTTGTAATTACGGCTTTTCCGTTTACTTGTTTAATCTCATTAAAAAAAGCGGCTTCAAGCTTTAGACCGGCAGCAGCTTCCTTTTCCTGCGGCTGATCCGCCGGCTTTTCAGCCTTATTTTTTTCCTGGGTTTCTGTCTGCTTGTCTTTTTCTGCTCCGTCCATCTGCTGGCAGCCGCTGAGCAGCAAAGCAGCCGTTAGTACCCATCCTGCTTTCTTCATTTTATCACCTTATTTTCTGCTATTATCTCTTAAAGCTCGGGCAAATGTTCAAAGGAAAACCAGCCCGTCAACAGGCTGGTATTTTTTATTATTATCAAATGCAGTATCCTTCACCGATCTATTGGATTTTACTCTTGAATAGCGGCTTCAAGGGCTACCTCGATCATCTCATTAAATGTTGATTGCCGCTCTGCAGCAGTCGTTTCTTCCCCTGTTAAGATGTGATCGCTCACGGTTAATACAGAAAGCGCTTTTCGATTGTATTTTGCCGCCAGTGTATAAAGAGCGGCTGTTTCCATTTCGATAGCAAGGATGCCATAATCAGCCCACTTTTGATGTTCGGCATTGTCGTTGTAGAACATGTCTGCAGTAAATACGTTGCCAACCTTTAAGTGAAGTCCTTTTTCGGTACCGGCATCAAATGCTTTTTTCAATAACTCCCAATTAGCTGTGGGGGCATAATCAACTCCATTGAATGTAAATCGATTCATTTGAGAATCAGTAGACGCACTCATAGCTAAAATAACATCTCTTACCTTGACGTCTTTTTGGATAGCCCCGCAAGTGCCGACACGGATTAAATTTTGAACATTATAGCTTTGCATCAGTTCGTTTATGTAGATGGAAATAGAGGGAACGCCCATCCCAGTTCCTTGCACTGAAATTTTCTTCCCTTTATATGTCCCTGTGTACCCGAACATATTTCTGACTTCATTATAACAAGCTGGACTTTCCAAAAATGTTTCTGCAATATATTTTGCCCGCAGCGGGTCACCTGGAAGAAGAACTGTTTCCGCTATTTCATTCTCTTTCGCTCCGATATGAATACTCATTGTAAACCCTCCTAAATAATCTCTCTCCGCTTTCACTATTGTAATTGTTTTTAGAAGGGTCTGCAATGAATATGAGTGCTTTCTTGTTCTACAGCAATTTAAGCATATTTAGCAATTACTTGTCTTAACTTTGCATTTAGCGCTGGAATTTCTGGGGAAGTCACTGTCATTCTAATATGGGTTTCATCCATCTCAAGCGCCTCTGCAAACAATCCGCCAATCCCTCTTGCTTTTCGATCGACTTGGATAAGCAGTTCCGCTCTTTCTTCTGTCTGGGCTAAGAACATAATTTCCAATTCATCTAGTTTGCCGCGAAAAGGCCCGCTTGTCGGCACGAATTCAAATTCTTGTACAAATGGAAAGCGGCTTCCTATTCTTCTTGGCGCCTGCTCACACTCTACCTCCCGAAGCCGAAAGCCAATTTGGCCAATCTCCTCAAGAACCGAAGCGACAAGCCTTGTTGGGCGTACTTCTATATAATCTTTATCGCTCGGATCGGCTGCATTTTTAATGTCGAGCCCCGTCGCCACCCAGACACGTGTATTGCCGTAGGTAATGGGCGTATCTATCGGGAGCTCCAATGAGAAAGGAAACGACTTTGTCTCATTCGCGCCAATTTTAAATGGCTCATTCAATTTATGCTTTTTAACCGCTGCGTGATCGGTATACTTGCGGTCATCGGATTCTCGGATAAATGTTGTATATATCGTTAAGTAAATAGAATCAATTTGCTGCTCGGTACTTCCCCCGTATATTTCTACTTGCCCTCTAATGGTTTCACCGGCTGTATAAGCTGACTTCTCGAGCTTTGTATCTACCTTAGCGCCTCCAATCCCTATACTGGCAAGCATCTTGTTGAAAAATGACATCTAAATTCCCCCTTTTCTATTTATACATTCACTTAACATACGCCATGTGGAATAAAAAGTTTCATCTTTATTTTCTTGAACCCTTCAAAAAAAATAAGACTGCCTGCAAATGCCCTTCTCCACACACTAGCTGCAGGGGAGGTGTCCGGCTCTTTGCTTGCGGCAGTCTCTTATTTTTCTTCTTCCATATAGCGGTCCCACGCTTCATCAAATACCGTCATGCTTGATAAATAAAAACCATTCATTTCTAAATATCGGCTTAATTCATCGTAGTGACGAGACATTTTCGGAAAGCTGTGGTCAGTGAATGCATGATTCGCAAATGCCGCCAATTCATCTCTGGGCGGCTCTTCGCGAAATTTCATTAAATAGTGGAAAAATGACTTTCGCAAAAACCCCATCTCCTTTTTCACCAAATATAAAGGACAGGGGCACTTCATGTAAAGAAAAAATTTTTCAACTGATCACCCCTCAAAATAGATAAAGGGCTAGAGTTGATGAAGAAAAAACTTCTTCACATGGATTGCGTCAGTATTTATTTTTCTTCGAACAAGGGTAAAAGTTCGGCATAGCCTTCTTCCTTCATGTTCTCTTTTGGAATAAAACGCAAAGCAGCCGAATTGATGCAATAACGCAATCCTGCTGGTCCCGGCCCGTCAGGAAACACATGGCCAAGATGGGAATCTGCAGCTTTGCTTCTTACTTCCGTTCGTACCATATTATGACTGAAGTCTTGCTTCTCTATAATCTCCCCATCTTCAATCGGTTTTGTAAAGCTTGGCCATCCACAGCCAGCATCGTACTTGTCCCGAGAAGAAAATAACGGCTTGCCGGAAACAATATCGACATAAATGCCTTCCTCAAACGTGTTCCAATATTCGTTGCGAAAAGGCGGTTCTGTTCCATTATTTTGTGTTACTTCATACTGCATCCTGTTTAGCTTTTGCTTTAATTCTGGCTGATTATCTTTCATTTCTCTTTCCTCCCCAATGATTTCGGATAAAGGCTGCTCTTCCTGATCCTTGATGATAGGCTTCGTAATGAGCCGGATTCTTTTTATAATAATATTGATGGTATTCTTCAGCTGGATAAAATGGTTTTGCCGGTAGAATCTTCACATTAATAGGAACAGGAAAACGGCCGCTTTCATTTAGCTTTTGCTTGGACTCTTCTGCAAGGCGCCGCTGCTCCTCTGTATGATAAAAAATAGCAGGCTGATAAGATTGCCCCCGGTCATAAAATTGGCCGCCAATGTCTGTTGGATCAATATTCATCCAATAAATATCAAGAAGCTGCTCATATGGAAAAACGGCCGGATCATACGTAATTTCTACCGCTTCATAATGTCCTGTCGTTTCACTGCATACCTCTTCATAAGTTGGGTTTTCTGTAACTCCTCCGGTGTATCCCGAAATGATTTTTTTAATTCCCGGCTGTTCATCAAACGGCTTCACCATACACCAAAAACAGCCTCCGGCAAAGATTGCTTTCTCTTCCATCAATTATCACCTCTTCAGAAAGTAATACCCCTTTTTATCATTTTAAATGTCTTCACAAAAAAGAGGAATTATTCAGCTCATAAAAAAGCTTGCCCCTGCATATAGGGGCAAGCTTTTTTTGCTATTGTTCTACGGGAAGCTGAAACGTAAAGCGGATATCATCCTTTTTAAGATCAATGCGATCCGCTTTAACCTTCAAATCACTCTCAAGCTTCATTTTATCTAAGGAGATATAAATTAATTCATCGTTAGGCATAATCTTTACCCAATCAGGAAATTGATACGCATCTCTTGCTGCTTTCAGCACATAGGAAACAGGTAAATTAATTCTACCCACTTTGATTCCCTTTTGCCGCAAAATCACATTGCCATTCTTTAAAGCTTCAGGTTCAAATGTTAGTTTATAGTCAATTCGCTCTGAAAATACGGCTATATCCCCATATAACTCTACTTGATCGCGCAAGTATACATTATAATCAACAAAACTTTTCTCTTTTTCTTTTTCAATAAATGTTTTTATTACTCTATTTAAATCTTCTTTATTGGACCGCACATGAAATTCAACAGCCTCCTTTGCTGGATAAGCTTTTGGCAACGGTTCATCTTTTATCGGTGAGAATAAGCCGATAACAAGGATAAAGATAATAATTACATTTAAAGCAAGCAACCCTAAAAACGCTAGTTTCCAACCTTTTTTCATTCGCTCTCCTCATTTGCGTAGATAATTTTTTGTTCGTCAGCTCCTCAAGCTTCTGCCCGTCGATCGTTTCAAATATCCTGTTTGCTATCTGTTCATACCCTTTATCATTTGGATGAAACTGGTCATTGTACAGGAGATTTTCCTCCGTATTCTCGAAAAGATCTTCTACAGTAACAAAGCATGTTTGGTCATATTGTTCAACTACATGCTTGCTCGCCTCATTCCAATCATCTATAATAGCCGATACTTCCTTTACATCAGACAATACCTTCATAAACGGATTATAAAGACCCACTAAGACGATACCTGCATCTCTGTTTTCCTTTCTAACCGTTTGAATAACTTTATCAAGCCGCTCTTCATAAGATCCCCGCTGCTTGTCAAACGCCTTAACACTCAACTGTGTCAAGTTATCTTTAAATACCTTCATTATGTCATTTCCGCCGATTGTAATGATAACAAGGTCTGCTTTTTTCAGAGACTGTCTGACCTCTTGTTGATTTAGCCTTTTAAGCAGCTGATCTGTGCGATTTCCTTTTACTCCGTAATTCACGAAACGGGCCTTTTTCACCTCAGCAAGTTGTTCTAGCTGCCGTTGCAAATAAGGGATATAGCCGCCGCTTTCTGTACTGTCTCCCACTCCTTCAGTTAGAGAATCGCCAATTGAAACGACGTCTAAATTTTTCGGAATTACTTCTGTTGTTTCGTTTGGAAATGTGGAGCAGCCTGTTAAACTGAACACAAAGGCCAAGAAAATGATCCACATTTTTCTCAAGTTGTTCACCCCGCAGTTTGAATTATTCATATTATAGCATATTCCTTTTTTCGAAGAAGCATTGGCTTAGCTTTCTAAATAGGCTCTTGATCGATTGTATAGTATACTATGTTTGACCGTATAGCAAAAACACTGAAAAGGAGTTTATTCCCATGAAGTCGCTTTATTATTTCGCTGTTCTTGGTATTTTGCTCGTCTTGATTGCCGGCTGTTCATCAAAATCGGAAAAAGAAAAAGCTAAAGAGCCTGAGCATTCCGGCCAACACGATGCACACACTTTGCCAAATGGAGATCTGCAAGAAACTACCTCTTCCGTTAAAGAAATGCCTACCTTTTTAAATGATAAAAACGATGACATGAAAACTGTCTATTTAGCAGCTGCTCAGCATCCCGATGTGCTTGCCTCGATGCCCTGCTATTGCGGATGCGGCGATTCAGCTGGACATAAGAGCAATTTAAATTGCTTCGTCGCTGACATTTCAGAAAATAAGGTCGTCTGGGACGATCATGGCACCCGCTGTGGCGTATGCTTGGAGATTGCTGCAGAATCCATCCTTATGTCAAAAGAAGGTAAATCACTGCAGGAAATCCGTCAATATATTGATGAAAAATATAAAGAGGGCTACGCCAAGCCTACACCAACTCCAATGCCAGCATAAAAAAGTGTTCCGAAAGCATACAGCTTTCGGAACACTTTTTATGTGGCAAATGAATCACTTACTTAGCCCAATACATCACGCCAAGAGCGCCTAATCCTGTATGCGTTGAAATAATTGGAGTGGTTGTTTCAATTTCAAAATTTTCAAACCCTGTCAACTCGATTAACTTCTCTTTAAGGCGGCTAGCCAATTCATAGCCGTCGGCGTGAACGAGACCGATCTTCATTATTTTTTTTCCTTTCACTTCTTCGGCAATATGAGTAGACAAATATTTAATGACTTGGGCATGGCTTCTTACTTTTGCCACCGGACTCAATTCGCCTGTGTCAAGATTAGCAATGGGCTTTATATTTAAAAGCGACCCGATAAAGCCTTTCGCTTTGCCGATACGCCCGCCCTTTATTAAATTTTCCAGTGTATCGACGACAATATAAAGCTTCGTCTGGGAGCGGATTTCCTGTAGCTGGCGAACGATCGCCTCCATCGGTACTCCTTGTTCAGAAAGCTTGGCTGCTTCCACTACTTGAAAAGAAAGCGCTTTTGAAATATAGCCCGAATCTACCACCGTAACATCCGATTGACTCATTTCCGCTGCTTGTTCAGCAGCTCGTACCGTTCCACTCATCTTTCCTGTCATATGGATAGACAGAATCTGGCTGCCATCTTTTCCTAACTCATCATATAATTCTACAAATCGCCCAACGGAAGGCTGCGAGCTTTTTGGCAATTCATTCGCCTTCTTCATTTCTTCTAGAAATTCATCAGGTGAAATATCAATAGTATCTAGATATGTTTTTCCATCTATGAAAATCGTTAAAGGTACGATCGTAATCCCGTACTGATCCAGCACTTCCTTTTTCAAATCTACTGTTGAATCCGTTACAATCTTAATTTTATGCACGACTCCACATCCTTATCATCAATCAACCTGAGGATATTATAACGTTAAATAAGACAATTAACATCCTCTTCTTTTGACAAAAAAAAGAACGAAGAGGATCTTCGTTCTTGAAAGAAACCTGTTTTTTCTTGCAGACAGATAACGGACAGAGCTCTTTATTGACTTCCTCCGTATGAGGGCAATTGTGCCATAATCTTTTTCGCTTGCTGTTTTCCTTTTTCACTTACCATGCAGCCCCTTACCCCTCTGTTCACTTCTATCCATCCCTTTTCCCTTAGTACATTTACTATGCTTTTTACCTTGCCTTCTCCAATAGACAGACCTTTTTCCATTAATTCCTCGACAATGCGCCTTCTTCCAATACCAAATTTTTGATAAATGATTAGAAGCACATGATCTTCTTCTGAAATCGATTTCTTTACATAATAGGGCTCTTTCAGCTGCTTATCCTTTTCCCATTCAGACATAAAATAGGCCGGCAAATCCTCTAAACTAATTTTTTGTCCCGGGTTTTTCATGCTTACCATGTATTCTACGACATTCACTAGCTCTCTTACATTTCCCGGCCAAGGATGGTGGGTTAAAAAGTCCATCGTTTCTTTGTCTACATACTCATTTACATGATACACATCCTGTTGAGAAAAGAGGTTGAAATAATGATGAACGAGAGGAAGAATATCCTCTCTTCTTTCCCGTAAAGCTACCGTTTGCAACGGCAGAACATTTAACCGGTAGTACAGGTCTTTTCTAAACGATCCATCAATAATTTTACTTACTAGGTCTTGGTTTGTCGCAGCGATAATCCGAATGTCTACAGGTACCTGATGGTTGCCTCCGACTCTTCTTATTTCTCCTTCTTGGATTACTCTTAACAATTTCACTTGCAAATCAAGGGGCGCCTCTCCGATTTCATCCATAAAAATCGTCCCACAATTAGCCTCCTCAAATAGCCCTCTTTTCCCTCCTTTTTTCGCGCCGGTAAATGCTCCTTCTTCATAACCGAATAATTCACTCTCTAAAATAGAAGGAGAGAGCGCTGCGAAGTTCACTGGAACAAAGGGCTGATCAGAGCGTGACGATTCATTATGGATCGCTTGAGCAAGCAGCTCTTTTCCTGTGCCACTTTCCCCTTGAATAAGAATCACAGCATTTCTTCTTGCCATCCGCTTAGCCAATTGAATCATTTTATTCATTTTTTCATTGCGAGTATGCAGATGAGTGAAGTGATAGCGCGCTCTAAATTTACTGCTGTTAATTTTAGAACTGATTACCTTATCTACATACTTAAACGTGTCGTAATTTTCAAGTTCAATTAAATAACAAATGACCTCCTCTTCGTTTTCTACTTTATCTACTGATACGATATATGTATTGTTTTTTAAATGGAAAACTTCTTCCTCATAATGTGGAGCAGTACTTACATCAAATTCTGATCCAAACAAATCTTTCACATTTACATTTAGAAGGATATTCCCTTCAAAAATCCACTTCATTTTCTCATTGGAATAGGTAACATTCCCTTGTTCATCGCAAAACAGTAATGCTTTCGGAAACTTATCGAAAATAGTGGTCAAAAGGAGGTTGGAATGATCTAATTTCTGATTAATGGTTGATAGATACTTTGTTAAGTCAATGATTTCACTCACGAATTCAGAGGAAGCCAACATTCCCGCTTTTTTAAGAACATTTAATTCAGACATGATTTCAGTAATAGTAGTAATGTCAATTTGTCTGTTTCCTATGTCGATCACTTCTTGAATCTCCGGAGGCACAAACCGGCTCTCTCCAGGTGTGATTGCTATGGAACAGGAGGAATAACTCTTAATCCCTGGGTAGTAAGGGGAAAAAGTGAGTGATTGAAATCCGTGCCCCTTCAGTTGTTCAATCGTTTCATAACAACTTTCTTTCGTGTCATTGACTAATAAAATATTTGTTTTTTCTTTTAACATAAAAATCTTTTCGATGTGCCGATAGCTTAGTGCCCGTCTAGCAATGATAATCTTCTTAGCTTCCTGTACCTGTTTGGATACATGGGACAAAATAGGTGCTCCTGTCAACAGCACAATTTTATCTTTAAAGGTTGCCTCTACTCCTTTTTCAATTGAATAACCTCGAATGATTACTTCGTCTCCTAGATAACGTTTAATTTGTTTGGTCATACTCTGCAACGTGTTATCACCTAAAGAAATAATAATCAGTTCCTTCACAGATAGCCCTCCTTCTCTACCAATCCCTCATTTACTAGACTCCCATTTTTAGCAGTTGGTCTCAGTATAAATAATAGGAGCATAATAAAAAAGAGTGAGTTCACCCCACTCTCATTCATTGTTCCTGCACAAATTGAATATGCTGCATACCTTGTTATTCAAATACCCCTTTCTTTAATAGCTGATAATCTCTCATAAATGGGACCCCATTAACCCATACATCACGTATTTCCATATTTTCATCCATTAAGACGATATCTGCATAGCTTTGCTCTGTTATTGTCCCCCTGAATGGATAAACACCTATCCCTTTTGCCGGAGTAATGGTGAACGGCTTTAATGCATCCTCCATTGAAAGCCCTTGTTCATTCACCAGTTCTTTTAAGGCCTCAATTGTGGGTTCGAACCCGGCTACTTCCAACCCTTCCAATTCACCTGTTTTATTAAATACCGGCATGCTGCCATTCGCATCAGAACTAACAGTAATTTGACTGATTGCCACACCGTGATCCAGCAGATACTTGAGCGCTTGGGCAGCAGACAGTCGGCTGCCTTTTTTCTTTGTATTTATATTTGACGTAATATCTACAAGTCCCCCGCGATTGGCATATTCTATCGAAGCTTCTAACAAATCCTCACTGCGATTAATATGCGTTGGGCTAAATAAACTAATCGGCAAATCTGTTTCATACAGAATCTCATAGAGAGTATTGTAATGGTTTTTTCCCATTCCCATATGCAAATGAATGAATCCTTTTTTGCCCGAAAGCATAGAAGCTACTCTTACGTGTGAGGCCAACCTTTTCAATTCTTCTTTTGTGACATAAGAAGAACGGTGATCCTCAATCGCAAGCTTCAATCCTAATACTTCCTGGAAGAACATAATGTCTTCCCTCACGTCTCCGGTAAGTGTACTGGGCGGATAGCCATATCCTCCTGTTAGAATATAAGCATTCATTCCTTCTTCGTTTAAAGATTTAGCCTTAGACAATAAGCTTTTTGAATTCCGCCCTATATCATTTGTCCCCAGCAGGCCGACCACAGTAGAAATCCCATTTCTTATTAAAGATCCTAATTGAACTTCAGGTGTGCTTGAAGAGAACCCACCTTCACCGCCGCCTCCGGTAATATGAACATGACGATCGATTAGTCCTGGTATACATATCGTATGTTTTCCATTAATAATTTCAACATCTATCCCGCTTATTATAATGTCATCATCTATTTTAATAATTTTATCTCCCGCAATAAGAACGTCTTTTTCCCCTGCATACTCTGGTGAATAAACGTTTGTCTGTTTAATTACTTTCAACATTGTGTTTCCCCCTGCAACCGTTTAAATTTTATATTGAAAATCATCCTCTTTTGATGATTGTCCTCCTGTAGCAGCTTTGACTTTTTCAATTGAAAACCCAGTGTATCCATAAATAATGGCAAAAATAAACCCGACGTAACACATGACAGCCCAAGGTAAAAACTCTATGACGGGTACTCCCAGAGTGCTTGACATATAAACTCCAGCTAAAGACCAAGGAACGATTGGGACTACTACAGTACCGGAGTCTTCCAACGTCCTTGAAAGATTTTTAGCATGTAATCCTCTTTCAGCATATACATTTCTAAAAAGCTCACCTGGTATTAAGATAGACAAGTATGAGCTTCCCGTTGTGACTGCAATCGTAATGCAAGACAATACTGTAGCCAAAATTAAACTGCCTGTTGACTTTGCCTTTTCATTCACTTTTTCCAATACGACTTCTAAGCATCCTACCTTACTGATTACCCCAGCAAAAGCGAAAGAACAAAAAGCAATTAAAGTGGTTCCCATCATCGAGCTCATTCCGCCACGATTGAGCAAACCTGAAACGTCTTCCGGTATTGTAGAAACATCTACCGTTCCTGACATCATACTGATGTTGAACCCGCTGACAGTTGCCAAGAAAGCATTTTCAACAGATATACCTTGAAACACAATTCCAAGAATAATAGCAGTTGTGGAAGAAGCAATCATGACTGGAATAGTTGGATATTTTAAAATGGAACCGGCTAAAACGATAATAATAGGGACCACCAATAAAACATTCCAATCAAATGTAGAGGTTAACATGGATATCATTTCATTCAAGCCCTCTTGGTTATTTCCACCTTTTACTTCCATCATTTTACCTGCAATGAAATAAACAATTACTCCGATAATAGCGGCTGGAATAGTTGTATACATCATATGTTTTATATGTTCATACAATTTGCTTCCTGCCGCAGCTGGGGCTAAGTTTGTGGTATCGGAAAGAGGAGACAACTTATCTCCAAAATAAGCCCCAGCTACGACCGCACCCGCTGTAACCGGCAGTGAAACGCCTTGAACGAGCGCAATTCCCATCACTGCCACTCCAATCGTTCCTGCCGATCCCCACGAAGTACCGGTAAATGTTGAAACGATAGCTGCCACAAAAAAAGCAGTGATCAATAAGTAATTAGGATCGATTAATTTCAACCCATAGAAAATCATCATTGGAATCGTTCCTGAAACCATCCATGTGCCTATTAAAATACCCACAGTAATTAAAATAAGAATAGCAGACATCGATTTAGCTGTTGTTTGAACAATTCCTTCTTGCATCTCTTCCCATGAAACCCCTAAACTTTTTCCAATAAGAGCGGCGATGGCTGCGGCGATTAGAAGCAATGGCTCTGCCCTTAAATGAAACACACCGTATCCTATTCCCAGCAGTAGCAGCAAGGCGATGATAGGAGTGATGGCTAACATAAGACCGGGCTTCTTTTTCATCCTAAATTCCTCCTCTTTACTTTATCTATCTTTTATAATGCAATAATCATGCCATTCGTAAATTAATCAGAATTTACTGACATCTGTGTACTATAAGCATGCTATCTCTTGTTGAAAGGGATAAAATGGGATAAAATACACCCATTGGACCGTTTAATCCCTTTCAACAAGTCCGTTTTATGCTCTGGCTTTCCAATGCTATTTTGACAAGACAACAAAAAAGAGTTCGGAATGTTTTCATCCGAACTCTTTTTATCGAGCCGTCAAATCGAAGACGTTTTTCGATTCCACTCTTTATTAAGCTAGAAGTGAACGATCACTTAGGAGGGCTTCGCCGCGAATTCTTTGGAATTCCGCCAGCAGCTTTTCTACCGTCAGATCCGGCTTTTCTTTTTCGTTTGCCTGGAAAATAATTTGACCTTTATCCATCATAATAAGGCGGTTGCCAAGATCTAGCGCCTGCTGCATATTGTGGGTAACCATTAGAGTTGTTAATTGAAACTTTTCAACAATTTCTTTTGTTAACTTTGTGATCAAATCTGCTCTTGCCGGGTCAAGCGCGGCTGTATGTTCATCCAGAAGTAAAATATCCGGTTTTGTAAATGTAGCCATCAACAAGGAGAGTGCCTGCCGCTCTCCGCCGGACAGCAGTCCTACCTTGGCCTGCAGGCGGTTTTCCAAACCAAGATGAAGAATTTCAAGCTGCTCACGAAAGAATTCGCGGCGCTTTTTAGTGACTCCAAATTGAAGCGATCTTGGCTTGGTTCGGTTATAGGCCAGCGCCAAATTTTCTTCAATGGTCATTGTCGGTGCCGTTCCAGCAAGTGGATTTTGAAAAACCCGGCCGATTTTTCTAGCTCGCTTATGCTCAGACATGGAAGTCATATTCGTACCATTAATATTTACTGTTCCATAATCAGGGAAAATATTTCCGGAAATGATGTTCATTAAAGTCGACTTTCCAGCTCCGTTACTTCCGATAACGGTTACGAAGTCACCTGGCTGCATTTGTAAATATAACTGATTCAGTGCAATTTTCTCATCCGGAGTACCTTCATAGAAAACTTTATAAATCTGATCTAGCTGCAGCAACCTGATCCCCTCCATTTGGCTTGGCCGAACTTAATTGTGCGGCCCGTTTTTTCTTTCTTGCTCCGGCTTTTTGCTTATCAATTAATTTAGGGACAACCAAAGCAAAGATAACAATAATAGCCGTAATCAACTTCATGTCACCTGTTTCAAGAAAATCTGCTCTTAGGGCCAATGTGACGATCAAACGATATAAAATAGCTCCGATCAATACAGCAAGTGTAGCCCTAACAATCGTTGCATTTCCGATGACAGCTTCTCCAATAATAACTGAAGCCAACCCAATAATAATCATCCCGATTCCCATTCCAACGTCACTGAATCCGTTATATTGAGCAACTAATGCTCCTGAAAAGGCAACTAATGCATTGGAAATACCTAATCCGAGAACTTTGAGCCAATCGGTGTTAGCTGAAAAGCTTCGCACCATTCCGTCATTGTCACCGACTGCCCGCAAGCTTAAGCCGATTTCTGTTTTAAGGAAGACGTCAACGATTTTCTTAATAGCAAAAGCTATGATGAACATAACAATGAGGATTCCCCAGGTAGAAGGAACATAATCAGCTAAACCAATAGAAGACAATAGACTTTGCATCATGTTGTCGAACCCTAATCCTTGCCACCAGGAAGTAATCTTGGTGATCACTGTTTCTTCCGAAAGAAGCGGCACATTCGGTTTATCCATAATGCGTAGGTTGATAGAATAAAGGGCAATCATCATTAAAATACCAGATAATAACGGATTAATTTTTCCTTTTGTATGAAGAATACCCGTCACACATCCCGCCAAAAACCCGGCTACCAATGCTCCAACGGTTGCAAGGAAAGGATTGACGCCGGAGATAATTAATACTGCGGCCGTTGCTCCTCCTGTTACAAAGCTCCCGTCAACTGTTAAATCAGGAAAGTCTAATATTCTAAAGGATAGATACACTCCCAAAGCCATAATGGCATAGATAACACCAACTTCTACTGAGCCAAATAAGGCTGTAAACATATAAATCTCCCCCTATTGGACGGATGATAAGGAGGCTTTGGCTAAGCCTCCTCATTTATTACTTTACAAATTCCGCTTCTTTTTTCCATTCGTCTTTAATTGGAATATTCATTTCTTTTGCTGCATTCTCATTAATAAGCAGCTTTAAATTTTGTGGAGGCTGTACAGCCATATCACCTGGCTTCTCTCCGTCTTTTAATATTTTCACTGCCATTTGTCCCGCTTCATAGCCAATGTCATAGTACTCAAAGCCGAAGGCCGCAAATCCGCCGCGCTTTACAGAATCAAGCTCACCAACAAATAAAGGTATATCTTTTTGGTTGGCCACTTGAACAACTGATTCAAGTGCAGATACAACCGTATTGTCCGTAATGATATAAATCATGTCAGCTTTTCCAGCAAGTGACTCGGTAGCCTGCTTTACCTCTGAAGAAGCCGATACCGTTACTGGCACCATTTTTAAACCATTTTTCTCCATGACTTTTTTCACTTCATCTACTTGGGCGACAGAGTTTTGTTCTCCCGCGTTATAAATAACACCTACACGCTTTCCTTCAAACTCTTTAGCCATAAATTCGATCGTTTTCGGGATTGCCTCTGGGTGCAAATCTGTTGTTCCTGTAAGATTTCCGCCCGGCTTTTCAGGGTCTTTTACTAAACCTGCTGCCTTCGCATCTGTAACTGAAGTGAAAACAATCGGAATATCTTTCGTCGCATTTAATGCGCCTGTAGCACTTGGAGTAGAGTTTGCGAATATTAAATCTACTTTGTCCCCGGCAAAGTTATTGGCGATGGTCTGATTGTTATTTTGATCGCCCTGAGCAATCTGCACATCATAATCTGCTTCTATCCCAGCATCTTCTAAAGCTTTCTTAAAGCCTTTGTAAGCGTTATCAAGGGATGGATGCTCAACAATTTGCGTAACGCCAATCTGGTACTTTTCCTCGCCCTTTCCTGAGGCTTCTTGTCCTTTTTCTTTGCTTTCTTCTCCGCAGCCAGCCAATAAAAGAGCACTCGCTATCCCAGCTGCCGTCATCCCTTTTATCCACTTTTTCATTCAATCTCCCCCTTTAGTCCCTATATTTCTGAAAATTTTGTACCTCTCTCTAAGATAAATTTATTATGCTTGAAAGGAAACAGAAAATCAAGTGTTTTCAGAATATTATTAAATTCGGTTTTTGGCGTTAATGCTTTTGTGCGTCATAGCATGAAAACTGAGTTTTCTCATAACTTTTATTTTTTGCATATTATCCAAAAAAAGCTTTCTTTGCATTTTTATCTGTTTTTTCTGACTATTAAAATCACCAAAATTACTATGCTTAAAAGCGGTTGTCCCTCTCCGGCAGCAAAATATAATCGTTAAACAGATTTGAAGACACCTTTGGAAAGTGACCATTTGGAAAAGGTAAAAGTCCAGTCGTACTTTCTCACAAATAAATAACGGTATGGCTATGTTTTGCTCAGTCATCGCAGAGAAGTACTTTTCTTGCTTTAAAATTTAGTGAGGGAGAACTCAAATAGAAAGCAAGAGATTAGCCTCTCTTGCTTTCTTTATTTATATAGCGTTATGGTGGTTGGAGACTAGGCAAACAATGCCTTTTGCTTGTCAGCCAACAGGATCTTCCTTCTCTTTCATCCATATTTTTTATTTTAACTATAAATGAATGGAAGCCCATCCCGAAGGTTGGCTTCCAAAAAGAAACACGAATTCCTTCTATTATCTTCTTTTATAAATTCGGAAATAATATTCATAAGGATTGCGTTCGTTTTTGTCCCCTTGCTTTTCAGAAATGAGCTGCCAGTCCTCCCACTCAATGACATCAGGGAAAAATGTATCTCCTGGAAAAGAATGTTGGATAGCCGTTACATAAAGTTTATCCGCGTAAGGCATCATTTGTTCAAAGATTTCTGCCCCACCCGTGATAAATAGTTCCTCTTCATTCTTAGCTCTTTCGAACAGTTCTTCAAAAGAATGAACAACTGTGCAGCCAGCTGCTTTGTAATTTTTATCGCGGGTAATAATAATATTCTCGCGTCCCGGGAGCGGCTTGCCAATTGATTCATATGTTTTTCTGCCCATTACAATCGGATGGCCCATGGTTGTCTCTTTAAAAAACTTTAAATCCTCAGGAATTCGCCATGGTAAAGTATTATCCTTACCCATCACTCCATTTTCATCCATTGCCCAGATAAAAGAAATCACTCTCGTCACCTTCTTTTCAATTTGCCGTTGTACAGTCTTCAATAGAAAATACGGCTCATTTTACTCTTCCTCAAGTATTCTCACTTTTTCTTATGATTTGTAATCCTTGTTGGTCCAGAGCATAATGAATGCCTTGCTGTAATGTTGAGAAACAAGGCACTCCATCTATCTCATAGCCGCTCTGGGTAATTTGCATGCTCAGCTCCGGTGCTATTCCAACTAGCAGGCAACTCGTTCCCAGCAGAGAGGCTGCCTGGACAAACTTTTGCAGAAAAGATAACGTATACTCATCGACACCTTTTATCCCTGTCAAATCAAGAATGAGATAGGACGCCTGATAATTCGGCAAATTGAGCAGCGTTCTATTTAACAGCTCTTCCGCCCTGAACTCCTCATACTTTCCTACAAGAGGAATAACCAAGATCGATTCAATAACAGGAATAATAGGAGACGATATATCTTTAATAATGTCGGAAAGTATTTTTGTTCGCTCAGAAATACTCTTTTCCAATTCTCTTTGAGCTTGTTGCTCTTCTTCCTGAAACATGGCCTTAACATTTAATGTAGGCGTTATGTGAGAAGGGAAAAATTCATATTCAGTATAATCATCTCCCTCAATCTGGCTTTTTAAAATTTTGTACCAGATGTTCGCGTTAAATAGCCCACTCAACACACCAGCCCAATGCCCCGGCAGGAAAGTACCTTCCTCTTCCTTTTGCTGAGCTACATTAATTTTATACTCCCAGCTATTCTTTACTCGGACAATCGCTGTCTTTTCTTCTTCTGAAAAAGACTGAATCCCTGTGACGCCCCATCCGGCCGTCAAGTATGTATTCGGTAGTTTTTCTAAAATCGTTCCAACGTCCCCAATGGATTCCAAATAAAAGTTACTTACAATTCTCCCTGTCCTGTAGCCAGCCGTCTCCAACACAAGCTTAGCTGCCTTTTCGCCTGATATTTCTTCAATGGAATCAAGCAATGTTTTAAAAGCAGTGTTCACCCAGAATAAAACGACTTCATCATTTTCAAATTTCAATGTCCCTTTTTCCAAATCCCAATCAAATAGAGAACCTTGAACATTTATCTCGTAGTTTGCCAACTTGAATGACCTCCACTATTTTTGCACGAATAATCCTGCTAGTATGTTGTTCCATCAGGCGAAAAAGAATCCGCTCATCTTATAAGGAAACATGCCCTTTCATTATAATAGTGCGATGAGGGCATTGTAAATTCAAATGGAATAGGGGACAGTAATAAAAAGCAGTGGAATGATTCACACTCCACTGCTTGCCTCCATATGTTCAAACTGCTACAGGCGCTTTAATAGGACCATGAGGATGGTAGCCGATTAACTCTATATCTTCTATAGAAAAGTCAAAAATATGTTTCACCCCAGAGTTCAACTTTAACTGCGGAAGCTCTCGCGGCTCTCTCAACAACTGCTTTTCCACCTGCTCCACATGGTTAGAGTAGATGTGCACATCAGCTCCTGTATAAATTAACTCGCCAACTTCCAACCCACACTCATGGGCAATTAAATGGGTAAGCAAGGCGTAGGAAGCAATGTTGAAAGGCAGTCCTAGGAAAACATCGTTTGAGCGCATGTTAAACATGCAGCTAAGCTTTCCATCTACCACATAAAATTGAAAAGCGTAGTGACAAGGAGGCAGCTGCTGATTTTTAAGCTCTGAGGCACTCCAGGCGTTGCAAAGCAGGCGCCGTGAATCCGGGTTTCGTTTAATTTCATCAATAATATACTGAATTTGATCGTATACTTCCCCATCTGCCCCTTCCCAGCTGCGCCACTGCTTGCCATATACACTTCCTAAATCACCAAATTTTTGAGCAAAAGCATCGTCATTCAGTACGTTCTCTTGGTAAATGGCAAGCTGCTCTTCATACATCCGCTTAAATTCTTCGTCTTTTTGGCTTCTAAGGCCAAAATCTTTCATATCCGGGCCGTCATATTCCTCAGACTCTACCCACTTTTGAAATCCCCATTCATCCCAAATATGATTATTATTTTGCAACAGATAGCGGAGATTCGTATCTCCTTTTAAAAACCACAAAAGCTCGCTGACAATGAGCCGGAAAGGAACCCGTTTTGTCGTTAGCAACGGAAAACCTTCCTGCAAGTCAAAACGCATTTGATAGCCAAATATACTAATGGTCCCTGTTCCTGTTCGATCTTCTTTTCTTCTTCCTTCTTTTAAAATATATCGGCATAAATCTAAATATTGCTGTTCATTCTTACTCATTCTGTTCACTCCTTGTTCGTCACACCGGCTGCCGTCTCTTTTTCACCTACTTCCATTGTTCCGAAATGAAAGAGAGACGTCGGCCGGATTTGTTGATGAAAGCCCAGATTGGAAAACCGGCTGGATTGATAATGGTCCTTTAATACGATTCGTTGCTTAGCCACTCGGAGTGCTTCTTGAATGGTCTCCTGTGTCAGCTCATCCTGAACAGCAAGCTTTCTCAGTCCCGCGATTCCTTCTGAAGTCAATATAGGCTTTGTAAACATTGGATCAAAGTAAACAACGTCAACCGACTGATCAGGGAGAGAGGCTAGCACCTGCTGATAAGAGCCGCTAATGACATGGATTCGCTTCATAGCCTCGCCCAACTCACGCAGCGATGATTCCCACTCGTTCAACCCATGCTTCACCATATAAGCAAGTACAGGGTTCCCCTCTATTCCCGTCACACGGCCGGATGGCCCGATTACAAAGCTTGCTGCAATGCTATCCGATGCCAGACCTAATGTGCAATCCAGCAGAGACATTCCCGGTTTTAGCCCGGAGGCCGTGATAAAAGGATCATCCTCTCCTCTCATTAACCGTTTCACTCGAAAAGAAGCAGAATTTGGATGAAAGAAAAAAGGCTCTTCTGCATCGGACGCGTAAAATTCCAGCCGATTTTTAGCAACAATCAGACAATCTGAATCATAATCAGCCTGGAGAGAGGCAACCGATCGTTTGTTCCTTTTTACAAACGGGCAGTCCAGTTCAGCGGCTGCCCTTCTCGCTTTTTCTTCGATTTTTTTATTAGTACGTGCAGATGTCGATACAATCATCTTTTCTCCTGTAAAAAAGGATGCCCGGAGACATCCTTTGTTTATTTGCAGTATTGGTCGAATGCTTTTGTTAAATCTTGAATAATGGAACCTATATCGTTTCCTTCAATGTGTTCCCTCGGGACGAAATGAACGACTTCCTGGCCCTTTAATAATGCCATTGATGGGGAAGATGGTTCATAGCCATCAAAAAACTCACGCATTTGAGCAGTCGCTTCCCGGTCTTGTCCAGCAAATACCGTTACTAAATGCTCAGGTGCCGGCTCATGCATAGTGGCTTGTACTGCAGCAGGACGAGCAAGCCCGGCAGCGCAGCCGCAAACAGAATTTACTACTACAAGTGTTGTTCCTTCTACAGTGGAAATAAATTCATTCACTTCTTCTGCTGTCGTCAACTCTTTAAACCCAGCATTCGTTAATTCAGCTCGCATCGGTGCAGCCATTTGCTTCATATATTCTTCATAAGCATTTGTCATGTTTTATCCCTCCATTAATCATTTTTCTCTTGCTTCCGTCATTTGCTTCCAAACAGACCCCTTTGCTTCCTCACCGACTTGAATGCGCTCAATCGCCATTTTAACCTGCATTTGCACTTCAAATTCCGGATCATTCTCTGCTTTCTTTAAGGCAGGCAAAGCTGTTTCATCGCCGACTTCATACAAAAACATAGCGGCCCGCCAGCGGACAATTTTACTTTTATCTTCAAGAGCCTTACACATAGCTGGAATCGCTTCTTTGAAACCAAGATCAGAAAGGCAATCACCAGCCGTGCGGCGAACTGTTACCGTTGCATCATTCAGCCCCTCATATAAAAGCGGCAAAACTTGTTTGTCTTCGAGCATGCCGATATAAACAACAGCTAGACGGCGAATGGCTGGTTTGCCGTCTCTCAGAGCCAGCTGTAAGACAGGCAGATCTTCCTCAGTAGGGTCTTCCATCTGCTCAAGCCATTGATAACGCCGGCGCCAGTCTTCCTCTTCCTGCCACATAGATGTGGTGATTTTTAAGCCGCGCCGTTTTACCTCGGGTATTGCCTTGCCCTCCGCTCCGGCAGCGGCCAATCCTTCTAGACGCTCACGAGGATAGGCGGCAACAATCTCTTCCAGCGTTTCTTTTCCGACTTCATTCAAATCGCCGTAGCGAATGCCGAACTCCTCCCACTTTCTTTGAAGCACATAGTTATCATCTGTTAGCTGCGCTTTTTTGAATGCTTCCAAGAAATAATCAGGCAGCGGAAAGCGTTTTTCTTCCGTGGCAGAGGTTAGTTTCAGCTGAATAGGGATTCCTTTAAATGTTTGGATAGATGCCTGCACTTCTCCATACGCCTCTTCTGTCCCTTTCGGAGCGTTATCTCCTGAAACAGCTTCGCCGAACACTTCTCTCACTTGCGGAAGCAAGCCTTGCCAATCATATTTTCCATTGCGTTCAATCGCTAAAAAATCAGCCACATGGTAGACGCCCTTTATTCCTTCGATAGAAAGGATAGATTGAATCTCTTTTGGGGCTCCTTCTCCAGCTCCAGCTTTATAATTGTTGCTTTTGCCCGCAGGCAGTTCTTCGTCCAAAATTACTTTCATTGTATTCGGACTTGGTGTAGGTTCAATTTTTAAAATACGCAAAGTGAACGGCTCCTTTCACAATCTTTACCGCCATTCTACCATAGATAAAACAACTGGCGCTTTCTTTTGCTCACTGCATGAATTCTGATAAATAGCTCCAGCGTTCAATGAGCTGCTCCAGCTTTTCATTGAGCTGTTCCAGTTCCATGCTTAACTGCTGAGCTTTTTCAAAATCGCTGCCCACTGCTTCCAATTCTTCGTCCGCTTGAGCTATACGATCTTCTACTTTAGCAATCTCTTCTTCAATGGTTTCCCATTCCCGTTGTTCATGATAGCTTAGCTTTTTCTTTGGCTTTTCTTTGACAGGCTCAACTTTCGTCTCTTTAACGGGTGCCTCCTCTAGCTTTTCAGCCATGGCCTGTTCGGCTAAATAGTCACTATACTGACCATAGTAGGATCCGATTACACCATCGCCCTCAAAGATAAGCAGCCGATCCGCCGTCTTATCCAGGAAGTAACGGTCATGTGACACGGTGATAACGACTCCAGGAAAATCCTCCAAGTAATCTTCAAGCACAGTCAGCGTCTCTGTATCCAGATCATTTGTTGGTTCATCCAGCAGCAAGACATTTGGCTGTGTCATTAACAGTTTCAATAAATAAAGGCGTCGCTTCTCTCCGCCGGATAGCTTGTAAATCGGTGTACCATGGGCATGCATAGGAAAAAGAAAACGCTCAAGCATTTGAGCAGCAGAAATTCTTTCTCCTGTCTTTGTTGTTATAATCTCTGCGGACTCGCGGATATAAGCAATCATACGCATATTTTCGTCCATGTCTGTCCGCTCTTGTGTATAATAAGCAATCTTCACTGTTTGACCGGTTATCATTTCTCCGCAATCAAATGGCAGTTTTCCAGCGAGCAAGTTCATAAAAGTAGACTTGCCGCTTCCGTTTTTTCCAATAACGCCAAAACGGTCTCCAGGTTTTACGAGCAAGTTAAAGTCCTTCAGGATCGCTTGGCCATCAAATGATTTAGAAACATTTCTTAGCTCAAACACTTGTTTGCCGAGCCGGCTACCCTTTACCGACAAATCAACCTGCTCTTTTTTTGGTCCTTGACCGAGTGCGCCTTCTAATTGTTCAAAGCGGCCAATCCGCGCTTTTTGTTTCGTTGTTCTTGCTTTAGCGCCCCGGCGCATCCAGGCCAGCTCCCGGCGATATAAATTTCTTCGTTTGTCTTCTTCGGCAGCCTGTTGTTCCTCACGCTCTGCCTTGGCAGCAATATAATCCTGATAGTTGCCTTTATATGTATATAGACGGCCATGGTCAAGCTCGAACATTCTATTTGTCACTCTATCCAAAAAGTACCGGTCATGGGTAACGAGCAGCACGGCTCCGGAATATTTGCTTAAGTACTCTTCCAGCCAGCGGATCGTTTCATAATCTAAATGGTTCGTTGGTTCATCAAGGATTAACAAATCAGGCGTTTCAATCAATACTTGCGCAAGCGCCACCCGCTTTTTCTGCCCGCCGGACAGCTCGCTGATTTTTCGGCTAAAATCAGGGATACCCAATCTTGTTAAAATCGCTTCGGCATTTGTGTTTGCTTCCCAGGCACCTAGTGCATCCATCTGCTTTTGCAGCTCAAACAACTGCTCGGCTACCTCTTGATCCTGTGGATCCTGTTCGAGCTGTTTTAATGTGCTTTCATATTCTTTTAGCAATTGAATCACTGGTGCGTCACTTAAAAATACTTGATCCATTACAGTCAACTCCGGATTCATTTCCGGTTCCTGTTCTAAATAAGCAATCGTATAATCATTCGGGCAAACAATCTCCCCGCTGTCAGGCATGTCTTTTCCTGCGACGATTTTTAACAGACTAGATTTTCCTGTGCCATTCACACCAATCAAGCCAGCCCGTTCTTTTTCGGCAATGGAAAAAGTGATCTCGTCAAACAGCAATTTTTCTCCGTACGATTTTGACATATCTTGCACAGTAAGTGCTCTCATTTTCTTTCTCTCCCCATTTGCAAATCATTCACTGCCTTTTGTTATCATTTGCAGCGAATCAGCGATAAAGCTGATTAACTCACCAAACTCTGTCATCATCTCTTCCGTGATCATTCGTTCAAAGTAAACGTGCCACTCACACATTGTCTCTGTTTGATCAGACTCGATTCTTCTCCGTTCATAACGCCTCTCTTTTCCCCATATTTTTTCTAAAAGGCTCATATCCGCCGCTGTCAAATCCTGCTCTGTCCCGCTGTATAAAATATGCAGCGATACGCCCGGAATAGCACCGGGAAGAGGCAACAGTTCGCCCGCCAACTTTTCAAGATTTGCTTCAACGGTCAGTGACACCTTGAGTTGCTCGTTTTCTTTGAGCGAAAATGTGATCGCTGCTTCTCGACTAAGATTGGCAAGATCCATCTTATCCGTACGGTTATGAATGTGAAAAAGGCCGGCCAGATCCCGGTCATATATTTCGGCTTGTATCATGAATTTAATGTTATCAAAAGCAGTCGGATCAAACAAATCAACACCTTCTTTATTGTTGTTCAAACAAACACCCTATTCTTTCTCCATCATAAATAATGTAAAAAAGGTCAATGACTGTTTCAATTCAGCGGAAAAAGACTGTACCGCCGCTTCTGTCATGCCGCCTTTATAAACATATTCTTCTGCTATAGGCTGAAAGCCGTTTTCTCGTGCGAGCTTGACAAATTCCCAAGGCATCATTGTATTCATAATAACTGGCTGGCCGCTCAAACGACTATAGCTGTTTTCCCGCGGACCGGCTGTTGGGCCTAATATCGCTGCACAAAATTTCCCAGAAGGCTTCAGCACTCGTTTAATTTCTTTTAACACATGATAGGGATTCTCAGTCCACTCCAAAGAATTAATGGCCATTACAGCATCGAGTTCATCGTTTTGAAAAGGTAGATTGGCTAAATCACCTTGCTTAAAAGTTAGCCGCTCTGTCTCAAATTTTTGTGCAAATTCCACCATTTTATTGGACAAATCGATTCCAACTACTTCGTATCCTGCTTGGTTCAGCTTTTGACTGCCATAGCCATCTCCACAGCCTAGATCGGCCACCAGGCTGTTTTTCGGGACGTAATTGGCAAAGAAAGGACAGACTCCTTTACGGCTGCCATTTTCCCACATGTCGGCACTTTTAGCTTGCCACCCGCCTGCTCTCGCATTCCATTGGTTTTTTGCTTCTTTTTGCCACGATACATCCGCCATTTTCATCCCTCCTGCTTTCTTTCATTGTAAGGGAATAGAATAGCTTTCGGCAATATAAATGAAACCGCTCCTGAGGTCAGGGGCGGCTTCCTTTTCATTCGAACGTGAAGGATCACTTTATGAACTGATCAGCGGACTTCTTGAGAAATAACGCAACGACTCTTCTTTGATGCGGGTAAACAATTGGGGATTAACGAAAGGAATAAGCTCTTCAGCAATCCTCCAGGCATTTAACTCAATTTGAGCCAAAACTTCGACGCTTTTCGTTTCTTCCAGTCGGGCACTTAAGGAAGGCAGCTCCTGGTCTAATGCATGCCCAAGCTCATGGGCAAAAATAATCCATTCATATTCCTTCAACTGCTCCAGTGATCCAAGAAGCCTTTCACATTGAATGGCAATGTCTTGTTTAAAGAGGGTAATCGAATGGGTAGCGGGCGAATACTTCCCTCCTACACAACGAGCTCCTGGAAACTCTTTTTTTATTTCCAGCGTTAACGTCTGATCCATCTTCTTCATTAAAGAATAAAAATTTGGTTCCCCCTGCATTTCACTCTCAACTCACTCTGCTTTTTATCTTTATTATTTTCATTTTCGCCTTTTTATGCTTCTATGTAGGTTTGAAGGCTCATTAGTTTTTTAATAATAGATGAAAAGCATCAGTTTGTATATGGGTAGTAAGAACCATTAAAAAATTGTCCCGGCAATCAGCTGAAACTTTTGCGGGACAATTTTTTATTCTAACGTTTTTTTTGCAGAGAGTGAAGCATGTCAACTCTTTCCGGATCTTCATTAAAATAATCCACCAGATCAGCAATGCGGTCAATAGAATTCCAGCTTAAATGATGTTCAATACCTTCTACGTCTTCATAAATGTGTTCTTCTTTCACGCCGATGATCCGCAAAAACTCCTCAAGCAAATCATGTCTTTCTACAAGGCGTTTGCCAATTTTCTTTCCTTTAGCAGTTAAAACCAGCCCACGGTATCTCTCGTATACTAAGTACTCATCCTTGTCCAATTTTTGGACCATTTTTGTTACAGATGAGGGATGGACAGATAATGCTTCCGCAATATCAGACACACGGGCGTATCCTTTTTTATCTATAAGTATAAAAATTTGTTCTATGTAATCTTCCATGCTTGGTGTCGGCATCGGGACCCTCCTGAATATACTCATCCCTTTAAGTTTACTATAAGAGCGATTTGAGCACAAGCCACCGGGCTTTTCCTATTCATAGGGAACAATGAAATTTTTTGACTTTTTCCCCTTTCCCTTCCTTGACTAATTTTACTTTTTCCGGTATATTATACGTATTATAAACAGTTTTTTCTGTTTGTAATGAATATTTTGATTTGGGCACATATAGATAAGATGTGTTTCGAAGATTTAGGAGGATTCATTAATATGCAAAACGGTAAAGTAAAATGGTTTAACAATGAAAAAGGCTTTGGATTTATCGAAGTAGAAGGCGGAGACGATGTATTCGTTCACTTCACTGCAATCGAAGGCGACGGATACAAATCCTTAGAAGAAGGTCAAGAAGTTTCTTTTGAAATCGTAGAAGGAAACCGTGGACCTCAAGCAGCTAACGTTGTAAAACTATAATTGAACTCATAAAGCCGGCAAATCTTGCCGGCTTTTTATTTTTATTTAAGCAGCTGTTCTCCACATTTTCTCAGCTGTTCCCCTACTGTGCATTTAGTGATACAAAACTTATGGGCATATGCTTTCCCCTTTTCCTTTCGAAATGTCACCTTGAGCAGGCATCCATCGCAATATGTTTGTAGAATCTCCTCTACCTCTGCCATAAGCTGTTTTCTTTCCAAGTAAGTCACACCTTTCTATACAGCTTTTGCTTAAGAAATTACGGAATGGCTGCTGACGAAATTCCCCTGCAGTGCTTGGTTCGCCAGTTTGTCCGCTTCTTTATTTTGCCTTCTGTCTACCGGTTTGTAAAGCGGCGACAAATGAAGCGATTGCATCTTGTGGTCAATCCGATCAAGCCACTTATTTAATGTTTCATCAAAGCAAGGCCACTCCCCTGACAGCTGTTTCAAGACTACATGAGAATCCCCTGTAATTGTAACCGGTACTTGTTTGACGCCGATTTCTTCAAGCAGTTCAATGGCCTTATAAAGGGCTGCATATTCCGCTTCGTTATTGGACTCCAATTGGAGAAGCTTTTCATTTATCCGACAGCGCCAATCTTCTCCATTCTTTTTATAATAAACAGCAATTCCAATGCCGGCTATTTGGGTTTCTCTGTCAAAACCGCCGTCAAAATACACTTCTACTTCACCTGGTGCCTCATCAAGCTGCTTGTTTAGTTTAGTGAATTCCTTCACTGTCCATTCATTTAAGAGCTCATCAGTAACTGTAGCATTTTTCATTCTCCCTGTTTTATTTAAATCTTCAACAATGGGCAGCACCAGGTCTTTGCTTAGCCACTCTGATTCAAATTCTGTTTTCCTGCCTTTAAATTCATATTGCCACTTAATTTTCATTTTCATATTGATCCCCTCTTTCTTCTTGACCAATTTTCATGTTTTTGTATAATGTACGTTATGCTCAAACACAGGAATAAAGACAGACATTTTTCCGCTATTTCTTTCATATCACAGGAGGTTTTGTATGTTCAATGAATGGTTTGGCTTTATATTTATTATCATTAACTTTACTATATTTTTAGCCATGTATCGACTATTTGGGCGTACAGGATTGTTTACATGGGTTGGTGTCGCCACCATACTGGCTAATCTTCAAGTAGTGAAGACTATTGAAGTGTTCGGCTTAACCGCTACCCTCGGCAACACGATGTATGGGACCGCCTTTCTGGCCACGGATTTGCTCAATGAACGCTATGGGAAAGAAGACGCAAAAAAAGCAGTGTGGCTCGGCTTTTTTACGCTAGTCATGATGACAATGATCATGCAAATGGTTCTTCTTTTTAAGCCAGGACCATCAGATTTTGCTCAGGAGCCTATGAGTCAGTTGTTTAGTTTATTGCCCCGCATTGCTGTTGGAAGTCTTGCCGCCTATTTAGTGAGCCAATTTGCCGATGTATATATCTTTTCTTATTTAAAGAAAAAGTTTCCGACAGATTCACAATTTTGGATTCGTAACAACGGCAGCACGATGATCAGCCAGCTGCTGGATACTCTTGTTTTTACGAGCATCGCCTTTCTCGGTGCTTTCCCACTAGATGTTTGGGTACAGATTTTTCTTTCAACCTGTGCTTTAAAATGGATTATAGCGTTATTGGATACCCCATTTGGCTATATCGCTAAACGCTTTCCTAAATAATCATGAATCGATGGCTGAACGAAGCTCCATTTGTCAGTCATATTTTTTATGAGCGGAAACCAGGAACCAGTGGAACGTCCCTCCTTGGGCTCGAAGTCATAAGTCGACCTGGTTATGTGGCTGAACCACGCCACTCCACCATTTCGCCTTACGCTTGTCGCCCCAGGACAGGCGGCTTCGCTTTTCTTATTGCAAATTGTTTGTTTTTTCCGTAAAATTTATTGGTATGAAGCTAAACAAGGAGGGAATTCGATTGTTTGAAGTGTATACAGATGGAGCCAGCACTGGTTCTCCCGGCTGGGCGGGAGCGGGTGTTTTCATTAAAGAGGGCAGTCGTGTTGACCGCTATTCATTCCCTCTTGGTATAAGAGATACACATGAAGCGGAGTTTCTGGCCGTCATTCAAGCATTAAAGCTATTAAAAGAAAGACAGGCAGCGACCATTTCTTTGCGCAGCGATTCTCAGACAGTCGTTCAGGCAATTGAAAAAGAACATATACATAAAAAACTCTATCAGCCGCTGCTGCAAGAAATCCTTTCACTATCAAAAGAGTTTCCGCTCTTCTTCGTCAAGTGGATCCCTAGCAAAGAAAATCGCGCGGATGGCCTTGCCCGTGAGGCAGTCAGACAAAATAAAGGTGTCGAAAAGTCATGAGATGGGCGGCTGAACTTTCCTTATTGTTTGTGGCCCTCATTTGGGGAGTGACTTTCGTCATTGTTCAACAAGCGATCGATCTGTTACCGCCATTATTATTCAACGGTATTCGCTTTTTATGCGCTGCTCTCCTGCTTTTCCTGATAATCTTTCTTCGGAAGAAGATGGCCGGACTTACGATAAAAACATGGAAGCACGGCATTATACTCGGCATTTGTCTAGCCATCGGCTATGCTTTTCAAACGATCGGCCTTTTATATACAACAGTTTCTAAAACAGGCTTTATTACCGGCTTAAGCGTTGTGCTCGTGCCGCTTCTTTCTCTTATTCTTTTGAAAAAGAAGCCTGCACCAGGGGCGGCAATTGGTTCTGTTACCGCTGCGGGCGGTCTTTATTTGCTAACAGCTGGCGGAGCCGACGGCTGGAACACCGGTGACTTTTTTGTGTTAATCTGCGCCTTTGGGTTTGCCTTTCATATCATCTTCACCGACATATACACTCAGCTTTCTTCTGCATTATCCTTAACAGCTGTACAAATTACCACGGTTGCTGTTTTGTGTCTTTTAGGCGGATTTATACTGGAAGACTGGCAATCTGCTTTAACCGCTGCTAATTTGCTTAACTCTTCTGTTTGGAGTGCGCTGCTCATTACTGCTTTTCTAGCGACAGCTCTTGCATTTTTTGTTCAGACTGCAGCTCAGAAACATACAACACCGACAAGGGTCGTTCTCCTCCTGGCAATGGAGCCAGTGTTTGGCGCCTTAACCGCCTTTTTCTGGATTGATGAACGGCTCACTGCAGCGGGGTTAACTGGGTGTGCCTTTATTTTCATTGGCATGCTGCTCGCAGAGATCCCTGTCCAAAAATTACTTAGCTTAAGGTCTGCTGCCAATAAATCATAAAAAACGTCCGGAGAACCCGGACGTTTTTTATGATAGCAACCCATTAGAATAGGCAAAACTCAGAGCTGTCTGCCGATCTGCTATTCCTTTTTCCTTAAACCATTCTAATAAGGATAGAAAAAAGCTGCCGTCAAATTCCTTCTGTACTTTTAATGTAAGCTCTATGCCTGCTATGACCAATAGGTCTGAAGCATTGGTGGACCTCTTGCCAAAATAAATAAAAGCAATCATCTCGTCAGAAAACCGAAATCCTTTTTCCTCCAGCTTGAGCAAATAATCTGCCAGCGTCTGTTCTTTCTCCACTTAAGTTCCCACCTTGAATGTTATGCAAACGGATCAGCTGTCTCTGCATAGGCAGCTGCAGCTTTCATTTGTGCCACATGGCGGCTTACCACTTTTAATTCTAGTTCTTCCACTGCGACCTCTGCCCCTCTTTCAATTCCTGTCCAGTCTGCTTCTTTAATATCCCAAACTAGCGGGACATGGCAATCAATTTCCGCCAGCTGTCGGGACAGTTGGAGCATGTCCACTCCCTCTGTCATCTTCTTCTGTTGTGAAGGCGTGAGCTGTTCAATATTTGAAAGAATCCCCTCAATTGTGCCAAACTCCCGTACAAGCTTAAAGGCTGTTTTTTCGCCGATTCCCTTAACACCTGGATATCCATCACTCGGATCACCCATTAGCGCCTTCACGTCAATAAATTGCTTTGGAGTAATGGCAAATTGATCTGCAAAACTCTCAGCTGTATACGTTAAATAATTTCCAAAGCCTTTTTGCAAGAGCGTTACTTCAATATTGTGGTCAAGCAGTTGCAAAAGATCTTTATCTCCGCTTAAAATTGTCACCCGCCGTTCTTTGTGCTCTCGTTTGGCAATTGTGCCGATGCAATCATCAGCCTCGTAACCCCTTACGCCAATATTAGGTAGCAAAAAAGAGGCTGCTACTTCTTTGGCTAAGTCAAATTGCGGCTGGAGTTCAACAGGAGGTGCCTGCCGATTCGACTTATAATCGGAAAACAATTCATTTCTAAATGTTTGGCTCCCCATATCCCAGCATACAGCTGCATGGGTTGGTCTCATGTATTCAATCGCTGTAAGTACGTGCTTCATAAATCCCTGAACACCATTTGTTGGCATCCCCTTGGAATTCACCATAAATTGGCCGCTTACCGCTGTTGCAAAAAAAGCGCGAAACAGCAAAGCCATGCCATCTATGAGCAGCAAATGTTCTTGTTTATTCATTTTGTCACCTCTCTCTTATTTTATCATAAGTCGCTTGTCCATTGAAAAAAACAAACAAAAAACCGCTCTGTTGTGAGCAACAGAACGGCTGTTATATTTATTGCTTTTCCTTTTCTACCGGTAAATCCTCATAAGACGACCAATCGCTATAGCTTCCGGGATAGAGACGGACATCGCGGAAGCCCGCTTGCTTCAATGCAATAATGTTTGGAGTAGCCGATACACCTGATCCGCAATAAACAATAACCGGTTCATTTGGGTCTAATTGTTTAAATCGTTCTTTTTGTTCCTCTGGACTTTTCCAGCATGAACCGTCAAGGCCTTCTAAAAAGAAGTAATTTACAGCAGTAGGGATATGCCCTGGCACACGGTCAAGCGGCTCTACTTTCCCCGCATAACGTTCTGGTGCCCGCGAATCAATCAAAACAGCTCCTTCTTTTTCAAGCGCTGCTCTTTTTACATCTTCGATTGAGACAGCCCAGTCATGTTGCAGACTGATTGATAAACGTCCGCTTTTAGAGGCAGGTATTTCACTCGTCATAGGGAGACCCTGCTTTTTCCATTCCGAAAAACCACCATCAAGAATATATACATGCTGATGGCCGATATAAGACATCAGCCACCAAAATCGTCCAGCAAACATAGCATCGCCATTATCATAGGCAATGATGGTTGTTTCATTTGTGATTCCGTAAGATTCTGCTGTCTTTTGAAACTCATGCAGATCAGGAAGCGGATGGCGTCCGCCATGCGCTCCTTTCTTCCCTGATAACTGTCGATCAAGATGAGCATAAAAGGCACCGGGAATATGTGCTTCATTGTATTCTTTTTCACCAGCAGCAGGATCTGCCAAATGAAAACGACAGTCCACAATACAAATATTCGAATCATTTAAGTGCTCTGCTAGCCAGTCAATCGAGCGAATATACTTCACGTTCTCCTCTCCTTTTTACTCATCATTAGAGTTACTAATCTCGTCGAGTTTCCTGTTCAATAACTTAACAACCTGGTCTTTCGGATCCCAGCAATTAAATTGATAACGGGGTTTTGTTTCATACTGCAGCCGAGCACAATAATACCGCATGCCTTTTTCTGCTTTCACTGGCTGAAAGTGACGGCAAGTAGCACAAGCATGAAAATGGTTAACAATCGCTTTTTTACGGTCGCTCAAGTTCAACGAGTGTATGCTCCCATTCCTCAATATTTTCAGCTGCATTCAATACTTGCAGCCAAGCAGTGAATTGCTCTTCAACATCAGAAGCTGCTGTTTCCTTCATGATATCCATACCTTCCACCGCTTCTTCCAGCGCCCATTTGCTTAATTTTTCTTTTTCTGCTGCCAAATAGCTATCAGCAAGCTCTGACAAACGGTTATGAAGAGCTTCCTGCATCAGCTGCTTTTCATTTTTCTCAAAGAAAGACTTCGCATTTTTGAATAGAGACAAAGCATCGCCAAATGCTTCAGGCGCCATTTCCTGAAAAGCAGCAGGAAATTCAGGTGTTTCCTTTGACGGCCACTCCATCGCTGAAAATTGTAGTTGCGGCTGGATTGATTGGCAATGCAGCTTCAGCGCTTCATACTTCTCTGCGAGCAGCTTGTGAGCCTGCTTTTCAGAACGCAGGCTGGTTGCCCGCATCTCCTGGGCTAAATCATAGCCAACAGCCTCGAGCAGCTCTTTCATCGCCTCGCTTAGCGCCGGTTTAATCGGACGGCTGCCATTTAGGGATGCCGGATTAAACGACTCTTTAAAGAAATCAGAGAAGCGATAGAAGACACGCTGTTTTAAATAAAACACGAGTTCATCCATTTCCTGTATCATACGCTTTTTAATGACTTGAGCTGTTTCATTTTTTATATAGCTGCTAATTTCATTCAACTGGCTTTCGAGCTCTTCTTTTTTCTGCTCCCGGTTTTCACGGTTTTCTTTAGCTGTTGCGATTAACTGACGAAGCTGTTCCAATCCACGATTCCATTCGGCTTCTGCAGACTGGATCGCCATTTCTGCCAAGTCACCTTCCAGAAATTGCTGGAACTCTTGTTTGAACGGGCGCAAATTCGAATAAGGATGATCAAGTTCTCCCCGTTCAATTTCCTGGATCGCCTGCAGACTGGACACACCGTGGATGCGAGGAAAACGAATGCCATATTGAAGCAGCTGCTCTTTCACATAATTGATGACATCCTCTACTTCTTCATCGCTGCTCGCTAAGTCGATGGCATTTACAATAAAGAACATTTTATCAAGCTCAAAGGCGTCTTTTACACGCCCAAGCTGAATAAGAAATTCTCTGTCAGCTTTTGAGAAAGCATGGTTATAATACGTTACAAACAAAATGGCATCTGAGTTTTTAATATACTCAAAGGCTACCCCTGTATGGCGGGCATTGATAGAATCAGCCCCTGGGGTATCGACAAGGGTAACTCCTTGGCGCGTAAACTCACAATCATAGTATAAGTCAATAGACTCGACGAAGCAGCTTTGCTTTTCATTAGCGACAAATCCCTGGAAAGCAGGAAGGTCTACAGAAAGCGTTTGACCAAGGTGGTCTTTGTATTCTTTATATCCTTCATAGAAAGCGTTCAAGAAAGATAAGTGAATGTTTTCCCGACCTTCTCCCCCATTATTTTGTAACACCCCTGGGATAGCTTTATATGCGTCATCAAGCGACTGTACGGACTGATTGAAAAATTGTAGTGATTGCTGTAAATCAATCAACATCTGCTTTTCTGTTTTTAAATGAACAGCCGCTGTACGATGCCGATTTTTCTCATCCGGCGGGTGGATACGGTTAACAGCCGCTGTTGTTGGATTTGGTGAAACCGGCAATACTTTTTCACCGAGCATGGCATTAGCAAATGAAGATTTACCGGCACTGAACGCACCGAATAACGCAATCGTATATTTTCGTTGCTCTAGACGGTCAGCTTTTTGTTTGAGTCCATCGATAAAACGTTGGAATCCAGGTATACCAGCAAGCTGGCCGCTCATTTTCTTCAATCGTTCAGCTGTCTTTCCTACAGTAGCAGCCGGTTTTTCAACAGGCGCTGAAACATTTTCTTTTATCTCTGGTTTCTTTTCAGCAGGCGCCGCAGTAAGCTCAACTGCTAAATCTTCATTAAAAACAGTTACTTTATTCTGCTGCTCAGCCCATTGATGAACGAACGCTTCATATTGTGCAGGTAGGCTTAATGGCTCCTCTGCTAACAGGCGACGAATCGCCTTCTGTCTATTATCCACTGCTGCTTCTAAGCTGGCTAACTGCTGGATGGCTTCAAGCTTCTCATGCCAAGTAGACCATCTGGCTTGCAACTCCTGCCTCTCCGCTGCAAAACGCGTTTCCATACGAGCCGCTGCTTTTTCTTTTATTTCCTCGGTTAAGCTACGTGCATTTTTTTTCAACTGGCTGGCAAGATCGTCCGTATACGTAAGAACATAATCACCAGTAGCTCTTGCCCCCGGTTTGACCGTATTAGAAATGAGCTGTTCGTCCACTGATACAGCCAGCTCCTCTGCTTCAAGCTGCAATTCATCATCATTGAGCCCACTTGATTTAAGCCAGCTGCCTAATTGCTGGCGCAAATGCCATTCAAGCTGCGTTTCTGCTTTCTCCTTGAGATCGGAGAGAAAGCGTTCCAGTCTTCGTTGGCGTTCTTCTTCCGTTTTCTTTTTGCTGAACAGCATTCCCACTTTAAAACCAGGCTGTACGGCTTCTAAAAACTCTCTGGCTAACTCGCGTGTAGAAGCAGGCATTAAATATGCGTTTTGCAGTACTTTCTCCCGCTCTTCTTCCCATTGGCGAACAAGTGCTTTAGCATCACGACTATCAAGCTGCTCTTTGGCCTGCTGCTCTTTCTCAACGATCTCTGTTTCGTCCCACTGATCACCAAGCACATTTAAGAGCTGCTCCTTTTTTTCAGCCTGCGCTTCTTTCAGCCAGGCAAGATGTTCGCTGACAAGACGATTCATCATTGTTTCAGCTGATCGGAGGGCAAGCTTTTCCCTGTCAGTCATGCTTTCTTGAATCAGATCCTTCACTTCCTGAAAGTCATTGCCCGGCAGGGAACGTTCTCTTAAACTCGTAAAGAAAAATTTCTCCGGTTTTACTCCCCAAGCAGCAAAGGATGTGTATACGGATTGCTTAAACTCTTCGAACGAGAGCTCTTCTTCCCGGTGCTTATCAATCTGATTAATGATCAGGTAAAGCTTAACCCCATGTGCAAGCAGCTCTTTCGTATAAATAAAGTTCAGTTCTGACTGCACATGATTGTAATCCATTACGTAGAACACCATGTCTGCGAGGTGAAGGGCTGATTCTGTTGAAATGCGATGGGCATCATCGGTAGAGTCAACACCTGGCGTATCCATTACAGTGACTTCAGCCGGCAGATTAGATCCGCTATGACCGATTTCAATCGCTTCTACTTCCTCTCCATTTTTGCAAAATTCTTTCACTCTATCAAAGTTGTACGGCGCCTTAAAAAGCAACGGCTGTTTTTCCTTATAATAAACTTTGGCAAAGTCCTCGGGAGCATGGTGAATTTTCACGAGGTTAGCGCTTGTCGGGATAGGGCTTGACGGCAGCAAGTTCTCACCAGTCAACTCATTAATCATCGTTGACTTACCTGCTGAAAAGTGGCCGCAAAAAGCCACGATAAATTCTTCGTCATGCAGTTTTTTTAAAAATAATTTGGCTTTTCCGGCCCGCTCCTCATCCCCGGCCTGTTGAAAAATCTCAAAAAGACCGACGGTTTTAGAAATCACTTGGGGCATTGATTGCTGGATAGTTGCTACTGACATTCTGTTAAATCTCCTTATATTAAGTTTCTCAGCTATTTGCAAGTTTCTTTTATTGTAAACGATTTTCGTCAACTTTCCCATACGAAAAAAAAGAAGGCCTCGATAGCCTTCTTCTAGTTTATTATTTAATTTATAATCAATTGTGCGGTGCTTGTGGTTTGCCGACGTGGCCGACTACATATTTCATTACGCCTCCATATATCACAACTGTCGCCGTTACAAACATCCAAACCATGAAAAGCACCGTCCTTTTGATTAATATTTTTTCACAAGTTGAGAATAATTTTCATCTTCAATTACATCTTAGCATGGCCGATAATGATTTTCAATTATATTTTTATTTTTTTCTGTTTTTTAATTTTGTATACTCTCTATCGATTTCTATTTCGCTAATCAAAGTGCATGAAATCAGAGAAATTGCTTCTCATTCAGCGAGCCTTCTAGTGTGAATTTGCCCTTTAGTCGCTTCGCTTTCTCAGAAGTTGAATGACATCCTTGCATTCCCTCATACAAGGTCATGCGAGTGCATGACGGAAGGACTTTCACAACCTCCGTTCCAATTAATCATATAACATCCACACGGACCTTTATTGAAAAAAGCTGGCGCTAGATCCTATTATTTGACCAATACTCTCATCACCTGCAATGATTAAAAGGGCTGACTATACGTACGTTGGGATAACCGCTTTTACTTCTTGCTCAGTACTTTCCAACCACATTTCTACGAGCTTCATTCCGTCAATCAGCTCAATACTTATCCCCTCCGCGTATTCTTTGGCGGCCTTGGTAAAAGAACCGATATTGATTACATATCCCCCTTTGGCTCCTTGCTTGATCATGTTGGAATGGAGTATGGCAATGGCTTCATATCCTATATCCTCCTTGCAACATTTAACTTGCCCTAAAAATAATCCTTCCTTGATCGTGTGTTCAAAGTCAACCCCAAAATCTCCGTTTGGGGGAGATACCCAGGTCGTGCCCCTCTTGTTTTTTCGATTGCCTCCGCCACAAATAACTCAAAAGCTAACGGATCTTCCCTAATGAAAGCAGCTGAATAGTTTTCAGGCTGATCTTTATGTTCTTTTTTAAATCTTAAATAAAGACCCATTGCCAGCGTTTGTTTGATCTGTTTACTCATGTCCATTTGATGGGCAATCAGGGCTGTTTGATAAGTATTTTTCTTTTTGTTATGTGAAAATGAAGAAATGCAACGATTAAAATTAGGCCCGCTATTACTTCAATAAGCAACAAACATAATCCCTCCTTAGGTCATAGTTGTCGGCATTATGTTCAATAAATATTCACTAATCATGATTTAAAAACAAGGCTCTGTTATACTTGAATGTTGATTTTAACTGCAGGCGGACGCTTTCCGCAGGCGGTCCGTGAGTCTCCTCGTTGTATGCACTCCTGCGGGGTCTCGCCAGGAAGCTCTTTTGCCGCTGGAGCCACCGCCTTCCGTTGCGATCAACGGTGGAAAAACAACATTTATCTTTAACAGATCCAAAAACAAAAAGACAAAAAATGAGTACCCATTAAGGTACTCAAGTAGAAATCTCTGTAGCATTCTCTTTGTTACATTCATTCGCTCTTTCACTTATGCTTATCCGACCATGACAAGCTTATGGCTGTTTCGTGTAACAGCGTGCTGAAAAGGCTCTTTCTATTGAGTGATCGTTATGGCCTGACATCAGAGACAATCAACTGTTGTTTCTTATTATTCTCACTGTAAGCAGCAGTTACTTTATCCCATCCGCCACCATGTCGATACTTTTTCAGTCCTGATATATAACTGATTTTGAAATTCTTATTCCTTGATCACCCATGACATTCGAAATTCTTACGAATCTACCTTTCTGCATTCTATACACCGCTGCTTGATCAGTTAAAAAACGCCCCTTCCATTACTTTACTAAAAAGTAATGGAAGGGGCGTTACGATGTTTTAAACCCTTGGTGATGAAAAAGAATCTTGCTGAATGTACACGATATTATGAAACTTTCGATTCTGCCAGTTTAACAACCTTTTTGTTCTTGCTGCCAAGTTCGTTAAATAAGATATTCAAGAAAATGGCAGTCAGACTGCCGGCAACGATACCATTGCTCGTTAAAATTTGGACACTGGATGGCAGGCCGGCAAATAATCCCGGCACCACCGTTACTCCAAGCCCCATACCGACTGAGCAAGCAATGATTAATAAGTTTTCCTGAGAAGACATATCTGCCCGGCTCAGCATTTTAACTCCTTGGGCAACAACCATCCCAAACATGGCTACCATCGCTCCCCCTAGAACAGCGGAAGGAATAATCGTTGTAAAGGCACCAATTTTTGGCACCAAGCCAAGAATAACTAAGAAACCAGCTGTATAATAAATAATCGTTTTAGATTTCACACCGGATAACTGCATGAGACCGACGTTTTGTGAAAATGCTGTGTAAGGAAAAGCATTAAAAATAGCGCCGAGTGTATAAGCAAGACCTTCTGCACGATACCCTTTTGCTATATCTTTTTCTGATATTTCCTTGTCGCAAATATCAGAAACGGCAAAGTAAACACCTGTTGATTCTACCATGCTCACCACTGCCACAAGAATCATCGTAATAACCGATGCCCATTCGAAGGTTGGCCATTCGAAGTAAAATGGATGCACCATATGAACAACCGCCGCATCTTTTACAGGTGAAAAATCTACCTTTCCCATAAAAGCAGCGATCACTGTGCCCGCAAGCAACCCAATAAGCACTGCAATAGAACGGACAAAGCCTTTAAAAAAGCGGAATAAAGCAATAATAATAAATAAAGTAGCAAATGCTAGAATAATATTAGATGCAGAGCCAAAATCCTTGCTTCCCTGTCCACCCGCCATATTGTTCATTGCCACTGGAATAAGTGTAAGTCCAATAATGGTTACCACTGATCCTGTGACGACCGGCGGAAAAAAGCGGACGAGACGGCTGAAAAAAGAAGAGATTAACAAGACAAATATCCCTGACGCTAATACTGCTCCGTAAATCGCTGAAAGCCCATGTTTCTCACCAATCTCTACCATCGGACCGACAGCTGTAAATGTACATCCTAAAACGACCGGCAAACCAATTCCTACAAAGCGGCCTTTCCATACTTGTAGGAAAGTCGCCACTCCACACATGAAAATATCAATAGAAACTAAGTATGTGAGTTGTTCAGCTGTCATCCCCATCGAATTTCCGACAATCAACGGGATAATCACAGCGCCGGCATACATTGCTAACACATGCTGAAAGCCTAATGAAGCTGATTTTAAAACGGAAGGTTTCATACGAGTGCTCCTTCTGCAAAGGTCACTTTGCCATTTTCAAGCGACTGTACTCTGGCAAGGGACTCCACCCTTACATTCTTTTCACGGAGCAGGTTGCCGCCGTCTTGGAAAGCTTTTTCAATGACTATGCCAATGCCTGCAACAGTAGCGCCGGCTTGTTCAGCGATTTCTAATAAGCCTAAAGCGGCTTGTCCATTAGCAAGAAAATCATCAATAATTAATAGATGATCCTCATTCGTTATAAAGGACTTTGAGACAGCAATCGGATTTGTTTCTTGCTTTGTAAAGGAATAGACGTCTGCTGTATAGAGGTCCTGTGTTAACGTAAGGGATTTACGCTTTCTCGCAAAAACAACTGGTACATCGAGCACAAGACCAGCCATGACACTTGGCGCAATCCCGCTTGATTCGATCGTCAAAATCTTTGTGATCTTTTCACCAGAAAAGCGACGAACAAACTCTTCACCAATCTCCTTCATTAACTTAGGGTCAATTTGATGATTTAAAAAGGAATCCACCTTTAATACTTGATCTGAAAGTACTCTGCCTTCTCTTACAATCTTTTCTTGCAAACTCTTCACTTTGTATCCTCCTCAACTTTTTCGATCATTTGGACAGAAAAAACCCCAAAGATCATGTCATTCCTCAATTATTGAGTGAAGCAATGCCCTTTGGGGTTTGAGAAGACAGCAAGAAAGACTGCCCTTCCACTGCTCACTCATAGTCAAATGATTTACGGTCATCCGGTAGAAACTTGCAGGCCATATTCCTGCGATTATATGAGCGAATGTTGCATTTAATTGTATTCTAATTATATCAGCATAAAAAAGAATTTCAATGCTATTTACGAACATTTTTGATTTTTTCTTCTCTATTATTCGCAACTTTCAAACAAAATAGCAAACAACAACGAATTAGCTCCCATAATTATCCTTATTTTTTGATTGGATGATTTAGGGCTTGTCCCGGATGGAACGGAAAGTCATCATCCGGCTCTTCCTCTCTCTTTGCCCATTTAGAAATAAGAAGGAAAAGAGCAATGCCATAAGAGGCTAGCTGGATTCCTTTTAACATCCCTCCGGCTAGCTGTTGATCTTGAAGAGCTGTTAAATTAGGTAACAGCTGTTGGCCTTGCGTATATACAGTATAGAAAGGACTATCAGCAACCAGCAAAAAAATTCCGATCGGCAGCAACAGCAAAGAAGCGACAAACACATACATCACCCGTATAGATTCAGATAGACGGTTAATCTCGGGCAAAGGCGAAATTATGGTCCACCACATTAAAAAAGCAGCTCCTAGCATAACCACCTGAGTGATTCCTAAAAGAATCGCATGTTTTTGTAAAAAATTAAAAATTGCCGGAGCCAGATAAGCAGACAGCAGCAAATTAAATAATAAGGCCGTTACCCATGGATGAGTAAACACCTTTAACGCAAATCTCATCCGATAAGACCAGAAGAAAGACCGCAACCATTCTTTCGGCAGGCCTAAAACAAAAAGCGGCGGCACGACAAATAACATAACCATTATTTCGACAACATGGGCACTGAATAAGTCCTCTGCCGCAATGGCAGCAAACGGACTGCCCACAAAGAGATAAAACAAAATCAAGGCTGAATAAAAATAAAATCGCTGCATCCGTTTAAAGGTATATTTGCTAGAAGAAGCTAACCTTGCATACAGAAAAGACAACAATCCTAAGACAACAAGGTAGCCGACTCCCCATAGCTGAAACCAATTAGCATCAGAAACAACTTTTCCGATCACTTGATTGTCCTCCCATTATAAAAAATAATGAAAACAAGCTAACTTATCTATATTTCCTCTATCTTAACAAAGATTCACATCTTTTCCAGACCTTCTCCTGAAATGCTTCCGTCATGCTGCTCGCTTATTTAATCATTTTTTCTTGGCGGACGTTTCCCCCAATATTGATAATAATCCGTTCGGATAAATCCATTGAACAGCTTCCGCTTTTTTGTCGCCTTCTTACCATAAAATTCCTCAAATCCTTCATGCGACGTTAACATATACACTGACCACGTATCATAACTAGCGAACGCTTGACCCATTTCCCGGTACATTGCTTCTACTTCCGGCCGGTCTCCGAGACGCTCACCATAAGGGGGATTTCCAACGATCACTCCGTACTCTTTTGATGAGGAGAAATCTTTTACATTCATTTGCTTAAATTGGATCAAATCGGCAAGTCCTGCTTCAAACGCATTTTTTTGAGCCACTTCCACCATTCGGTGATCAATATCTGAGCCTCTAATATCAAGTGGCTGATCGTAGTTTGCTACATCCTCGGCCTCAATTCTGGCATTCTCCCACACATCGTCGCCCATCCAATGCCAGTCTTCAGAAATAAATTCCCGGTTAAAGCCCGGAGCGATATTCTGGCCAATTAAAGCCGCCTCTATCGGAATGGTTCCTGAGCCGCAAAACGGATCGACAAACGGCCGATCAGGCTGCCAGTTCGTTAACTGAATCAGAGCAGCTGCTAGCGTTTCCTTTAATGGGGCACCTCCCTGGGCAATTCGGTATCCCCTTTTATGCAGGCCAGCTCCACTCGTATCAATCGTTAATGTTGCTTTATCTTTTAACAAAGATACTTCGATTTTGAACAAAGGCCCTGTCTCCTGCAGCCATGTTTGGATTTTATACTTACTTCTCAACCGTTCAACGATTGCTTTTTTGACAATGGCTTGGCAATCAGAAACACTGAATAAAGTCGATTTCACAGACTTCCCCTGTACCGGAAACTCTGCTTCTTTTGGTAAATATTGTTCCCACGGCAAAGCCTTCGTTGCTTCAAACAGCTGGTCAAACGTAGTTGCTTTGAATTCACCAACAATAATTTTCAAGCGGTCTGCCGTTCGCAGCCACATATTACAGCGGGCAATAGCTGATTCGTCTCCTTGGAAAATTACTTTTCCATTCTCTGTCCGGCACTCATAGCCAAGATTTTTCACTTCGTTTGCTACAACTGATTCCAGACCCATTGCCGCTGTAGCCATTAATGTATAGGTTGACATCTAATCACCTGCACTTATAGAGTTATGTATTGATTGCAAGAAAATATCCATATAGAACAAAAGCTCTCCATAAAGGAGAGCTTGTGAAATTATATCCCATAATAACGTTCTGTAAGCCATGTTCTGTACCATCGTACTGCAAGCGATCAGGGATGATCTTGTACTCCGGCGGTAATCATCTATCTGCGGACGTTCTAAAACATCCGCCCCTCTTATCGTTCATTTCCTTAAAGAGAGTGCCCCTACCTAAATTTGGGTTGCTCACTCGCGGGGTTTACCTCGTTCCACCTTTATAATTTCTTATAAAGCTACGTCACTGTGGCACTTTCAAGGTAATCATGCCATATCCGAAGACTTAGGCATTTTCCCTGCCGTCAATCCAGCCTGAGCCGAACTGCCCTAGCTTACTTTTTCGCTAGGCACGAACACTACGGGCATCTCAGCACCGTGTGAGCATGGACTTTCCTCTGCAGCGGAAAGGCTGCAGCGATTACCCGAACGCTATTATTGTCACCTGCACTATTATATAGGAAAATAACAATTAATGCAAGAGTCCTTTTGAATTAAGCATTATCTTATTCGTTATACAACTTATCCCCAAATACGTGCCGTTCCAAATTCGATAATCGCTTCAAAATATCAAAGTTTGTAGAGCCGGCAGCTGGCTGCGGAGTTGGAGCTGGCTGTGAGCGGCGCATCGTTGTTTCACTTTGCTTTTTCAAGCGGAGATTTTCCTGTTGAAGTTCTTCAATTGCCTGATGAAACGCTTCATAATCCTTAATGATTAAATCTAGAAACTGATCTACTTCATCTGGATTATATCCTCTCATAGAGGTTTTAAAATCTTTTTCCAAAATATCCTTTGCTGTCAGTTTCACTTTATTAGATAACATTCCCGTCATCACCTCAATATATTCCAAACCATGTTTCATTTATTTTTTCAAAAACGGACTGATTTGTCAATCTATTCAGCTGCTATTCCCAGTCTGTTTCCTTCAGCTGTTCCTCTTCTGCAACGAATTGCAAATCATAAAATGTCACTTGGCGAACATCCAATGGGTGATCCTGTTGAAAAGAACGAGCCATATCCCATAAATATTGCGGTGAACCTGGATGTTCTTCATCATAGACCGCTAACAAACCATCAGCTTTTCGCAAAAACAGCTGGTTCTTATTTCGAAATTGGGCAGGGCTTTTATAAGGCTCTTTAGAAACAGAATCCACAAAATCCGCTCTTGCTAGGATCATTTCATAATAGATTTTGTTGTTCTCATTCCAGTTTTCGTTTTGTTGCAAAAAAGGGGTCAGTACAGCAAGCTTAACAGCAGGAAATTCCTCTTTCAATTCAAACAGCACTTCTGCCGCCCAGCATTCAACACCGAGTTGACCGCTGATCAACAGCCAATCCATCCCTTCATCAAGTAGCCGACGCAGTTCGTTTTCGAGTGCTTTTTTTATGAAGAGAACTGCTGGATCATCCTGTTTGAAAATACCGAGCTCATAAGGCTTATACCCAGCTACTGTCCACACAGACATTGGAAAACCTCCTTTAGCATAACAAAAAAGCAAGGAGCTTCCTTGCTTTTTTATCTACTTAGAAGCCAAACGGCCGACGAGGGTGTCCCCCACAAAGTAATTGTTGATTGCACACATCTTGAGCAAAGGATTGAGTATGCGGATAATAGTGTTGATGTTGATACATTGATGAGTAATGTTGGCCGTATGTGTTGGATGAATAAGCGGCACAATAAATTGCTCAAACGTGCGACTTTTACAATGGATCGGCGGATGAATGACCGCCGGCAATACCGCAGGTCGGTTACAATACATTTACATAAAGTTAGAAAAGCTGTCTTTCATGTTCGTCATAAAGAAAGCAGTTAAGCCGACAACAACAAAAAATAACACAAATAAAGCGCGATACACGTTCATTCCACCCCATAAATATTTTCTCTTAGCTTTTCGTACCATTCTACATTTTACAGTCTTTTGTTGTAAGAAACAATAAACAACACGAAATAATTTTGACGAAAAAGATAAAAGACTGTCGCTTTTGTAAAATAAAAACGAAGAAAAAAATACCTACCTATTGATTTTTTGCTGAAGCCGTTTTTTTCTTTTGGCTAAATCTTCCGTCAATCGTGCTCTCGCACCGTCATGAAGAGCGTCAGCTGCTTCCGCATGATGCAATGATTGAGAAGGATTTCTTTTTTTGTGTTCATAGTATTTACTTAGCTCAATATGCGCTTCGATTCTTTCAGATAGCGTCCCTTTGCTGCACACTTTTTCCCAAAGGTCTACCGCCTGTAGCCATTTCTTCTCTTTTTTAAAATGAAAAGCTAGTGCATGGCTGGCGGAGATTTGCACTTCTTTATGCTGCTCATCAACCAATTGCTGGTATGTTCCTGCTGACAATTCTTTCTCACCGACCGCTGACAGCCACTTGGCGACTTCTAGTTTTTCCCGACTTGTCTGGCTCTCTTCTGCCTGTAAGATCTGCAGACTAATGTGGGTATAGAGAGTGATGAGTGTTAGAATATCCTTTTCGTTATGCTCCATTACCTTTAATATACCCTCTGGATGTTTCCTTTCTACAAAATCAAAATAAATCATTGGAGCTAAATAGCCGGGAACATCTTCTGTGCGGCAAATGTCCAACTTCTCTCTTTCAACGTTCACAAGTTTAACGGACTCCATCGAATGCTTCCACAACCTTCTAGAAGCATGGTATAAGTCAAAGTGACCAAAGCTCGGCAGTTTTGGCACATGCTCCCGGACGAGTGTATGACGGGTTTTTACTTGTGGCCAGTCAAATGACTTGCCGTTATACGTGACCAGGGTAGTATAATCCACTCTTTCCAAAAAGCTTGAATATAACGCCACCTCATTTCCCGGGGCAGGCAAAAAATGCTGACGCACAATCACTTCCTCTTCCTGTATTCTCGCATAGCCGAGCAAAAAAATCGTATTCCCGGTTCCGCCCCCTAGACCAGTCGTTTCCGTGTCGAAAAAAAACAAATCAGAAGCGGATAGGTCTTTGGCAGACAAGGGATGCGTCCCTTCCCATTCATTCCATTTAGCGATCATTTTTTTTGCATCGGAAAATGAATGTTTGCCATGTTGGAAAGAGAGCGGATAGCGCGCTTCGCGAATGAGACACCACTGATCACCAAGAACATAAGGCTTTACACCGGCTTTTTCCCACTCCTCCTTGTAAGGCAAATCCATTTGTTGAACATCCTTCTTTTCTATAGGCTTTTCCATCTCTTCTCTAACAATATGACGCTTCATCCGCTGAAGCTTTCCCGATAATCCCATTTTACTTCTCTCCCATTGTGAGAAACATCTTCAGCAGGCGGTAGGCATCCTCTTTGGCAGAACGAAGAGCGGTATCTGTGCCGATACAAGAAGGGCAACCACTCGGACAAGGACAATGACCAATAAGCTCTGCTGCCTGCTTTACAATTTCATCTAATTGATTAAAAACTTGTTCACTGAGCCCAACCCCACCTGGATAATGATCATAAACAAAGATAGTCGGCTTTTCATTGTGACTCGCTTTTACTTGCGGTACGATATGAATGTCCTGCGGATCGCACATCGCAAACAGCGGAATAATCGCCTTTAGCGAATGAGCGGCTCCAATCAGACCATTCTCTAAACGCTCTTCAGAAAACTCTTTTAGCTCGGTATTCAGTGACATCCACACTGCATTCGTATGCAGTTCCACCTCTGGCAAATGAATCGGTCCTGATCCGATATTTTCATGAGTATCAAATTTAATTTTCTTGAAGATGGTAGCCATCGCGTGAACAGCTACATCCCCATAGGAAAATGTGATGTGTTCTTTTTCTTGTTTTTTATCTTCTTCTAGTACTTGAAGCTGAACCGCTAAATTGGCATCCGTAAAGTAATCCACCTCTACCTCGCGAACATACGCTTTCTTTTCTTCCCAATCAAGCTCTTCCACTTGATATTGAATCCCTTGATGCAGATAAATGGCTTCATCATGCAGAAGCGTCATGGCACTGAACGTATCCATTTCTCCAATGACCTTATGGCTGCCTGTTATAGAAATATCAATAATAATGACATTTTCTTGCGAAGCAGAGCGCAAGCTAATGTTATGGGCTGGGAAAGAATCGTTCATCCAGAACCATTGGCCTTGATTTTCATGAAGCACTCTTTCTTCTGCTAAAAACTCAAGCACTTCCTCCACATCCGTCTCTCCAAACAGCTCTCCTTGCTTAAATGGCAGTTCATAAGCTGCACACTTTAAATGATCGACTAAGATTACTAGATTATCAGGGTTAATGCGAGCTGTTTCCGGCGTCCGCTTAAAAAAATAATCAGGATGATCAACGATAAACTGATCGAGCGGATCGGAGCTGGCAACCATGAGAACAAGCGATTCTCCGTGGCGGCGTCCTGCTCTTCCCGCCTGCTGCCAGGCACTGGCGATAGTCCCTGGATAACCAGTCATGACACAAACCTGTAGTTGGCCGATGTCTACTCCCAGCTCCAGTGCATTCGTACTTACTACTCCATAAATTTCTCCATTTCTTAATCCCTTCTCAATTTCACGCCGCTGTGTCGGCAAATACCCTCCTCGATAGCCTCTAATTGACTTGGCTCCGAGTTCATTTCTAACGAGCTCCTGCAAATACGTTAATAGAATCTCTACCCGTACCCGGCTTCTGGCAAAGACAATCGTTTGAATTTTATTTTTTAACATTTCGCCGGCAAGCCGACGAACTTCTAAAACAGCACTACGGCGAATGTTAAGCGGCTTATTAATGATCGGCGGATTGTAAAACACAAAATGTTTTTTGCCAGCTGGTGCTCCATTTTTATCTATTAATCTAATCTTTTTTCCAGTTAGCGTTTCGGCAAGTTCAAGCGGGTTTGCAATCGTGGCCGATGTACAAATAAAAACCGGGTCGCTTCCATAATAACGGCAAATGCGCTGCAAACGGCGCAGAACATTCGCTACATGGCTGCCGAACACCCCTCTATATATATGAAGTTCATCAATAATAATGTATTTTAAGTTCTCAAACAGCGACACCCATTTTGTATGATGCGGCAAAATAGCAGAATGAAGCATGTCAGGGTTAGTAAGAATAACTTGTCCAGCTTTTCGCACTTTTTGCCGGATGTTTGCCGGCGTATCTCCATCATATGTGTAACTGTTGATTGGCAAGCCGACTTCTTGAATTAATTCATTGATTTCGCTTTTTTGATCCTGGGCAAGCGCTTTGGTAGGAAATAGATAAAGCGCCCGGGCTTCGTCATTTTCGATTACAGATTGAAGCACCGGCAAATTATAGCAGAGTGTTTTCCCAGAGGCTGTCGGTGTTACTGCCACAAAGCTTTCGCCACTCCTTGCAGCTTCATAAGCCGCTAATTGATGGGTATATAATTGCTCAATCCCTCTCTTTTTTAATGCAGCGGCAAGCTCAGGAGCCATGTCAGCCGGCAGCGGAACGACCGTCGCCTCTTTTTCCGGTATCGTATGCCAATGAATAATATTTGAACGAACAGCTTCCTCCTGCCTTAGCCAGTCAATGGCTTCTTGCAATGTTTTTCTCCTGAATAGCATGCTCTCACCTCTCCTTCATTTTAGCGAACAAACGATCCATTTGGAAGAAAAAACAGCCCCTTCTTGAAAACGAACGATTTCTGCACCTCAAAAAAGACCCTGAAGGAATTATTCCTTTAGGGCCGGGGTGTTTAGGCTTTCAGCCAACCGGACATATCTTTTACAACTTTTGACAACTGCGATACGGTATTCACCATCATCCCCGCTGTATCCATCGCTTTATTAATATCAAATGTTCCATCTTTATTTTGGAAAGACTTTAGCAAAAGCTGGCTGTTACTTTTCGCTGGTGGTGTCGGCGGGATATTTTGCGGCATAGAAGAAGCGGGCGGATACATTTGATACGGTCCTTCTGGCAAATGCATTTGATAAAGTGGATGGCTCCACAATTCCCCCGGAAACTGGGAGTATCCAGAGGGAGAAGGCGTATGGCCAGGATAGGCCGGCGGTGAATGATAAGGATAATGTCCGGAATATGGATGCACCTGATCCCACGGATTCATCTTTTTTCCCCTCCCGCAACATTAGTTATAACATGCTATGTTGCACCAACGGAAAAAGTGAATACTATTCCAGCTCTTTTAACAATTGTTGCAAAACAAAAAGTGTTGATTCCACATAATTCCGAAAGCGTTTATAACTTGTTTCCGGAAAAAAGGCCTGTACTGAAATCAACTCTATATTCTCAACGACCGCTTTCACTTGTGGATAATGGATATGCTTAAATTTCCTCGTTTTTAAATAAGCGGAAATTTCCCTTTCCCATTCCTCTACCTGCGAGCGGGCCTTATCAGCAAATGGTTTTACCTCTGTATAAAAATCTCCTTTTTCCTGCTGCTCTCTCGCCAGATGGTACCGATCATTGGCGCGGGTGACGGTGTCTACCAGCTGTTCTGTTAACTCTTGAAGTTTGCTCATATTCTACTCTCCTCTTCACCCTGTCATTCTTTATCTATTCTATAATTTTATAAGTTTTTCCGATAGTCTTCAAGAGAGCTCTGTGAAAGCATTATAGATTCAAAAAGATTGCACCATGCGGTAGTTAGAGGTAGTAGCCAATAGGAAATCAGCTCCCTCTTCAAGCTGTTGCATGCGTGCCATTACTAACTCTTTCTTTTTCCAGAGACGGGAATAGTGGGCTTTATGCAGAATAGTCACTCTCTTTTTTAATACATTTTCGATTTGTTCTACCTTCTCTTCAATCTCATTTAATGTACGAAGCACTTCTTCTCTTGTCATCCTTCCCACTCCTTTATCTATTCTTTTCATTTTTCTCTTGCCCAACTCTTTCTTCCCTCTCTTAACGAACTCCTTCCTACCTGACAAAACTAGGTGTCATTCGGCAAAGAAAGAAGCAGCCGGACAAAAGTCTTATTTTATTCGACAAAGCTTTTATCCTCTGAAAGTACTATATTCTATGAAATGCAGATCACACGTGAAAAGGTTATAATAAAGAAGTGTGGAAAGGTTATATGAGGCGGGCAAACTGCATAACTGTACAAGAGGGTTAAAGAGTAGCGGACAATAAAACTCCGCAAACTAAACGGAGAAAGGGAAAAAATGATCCTATTTTATTACCCCGTGTATAATTTTTTCTGTTATGATATGTATTATCTTGTGAGGTGTATGCGATGACGATAAGATATCCGAACGGAAAAAAATATGTGGCGGATACGAAAGCAACTGCAACCAGGCAGCCTCCTCTGCGGGATAGTTACAGCAATAGAGGAATGACTCTTGAAGAAGACTTAAATGAGACTAACATCTTCTATCTTGAACGTGGCCTGGCTGTTATCCATAAGAAGCCGACACCTGTGCAAATTGTTCAGGTTGATTATCCAAGAAGAAGTGCCGCAGTCATTAAGGAGGCCTACTTTAAGCAGGCTTCCACTACGGATTACAACGGCGTATATCGGGGGAGATATGTCGACTTTGAGGCAAAAGAAACAAAAAATACAACCGCCTTTCCATTAAAAAACTTTCATGAACATCAAATCATTCATATGAAAAACGTGGAAAAGCAGCAAGGTATTAGTTTTGTTATTATTCGTTTTACTACAACACAGGAGGTATTTTATCTTCCAGCCAGCCGTTTGTTCGAGTATTGGGACAGAATGGAAAACGGCGGCCGAAAATCGATTACAAAAGCGGAGATGGAGAGCTCAAGCTTTTCGATTCCGACAGGCTTGCACCCCCGCATTCCTTATTTGTCTGTCATCGATCAGCTATATTTTTAGGGTCATAGATCTTAACAATCTTTATTTCCACCGAAAGCGAGGATATTGAACAAAAATGTCTGATCAATACAATTCACGTATAGAAAGAAGAAAGAAACAAAAGAAGCGTGCGCCAAAAAACACGGCGCCAACGCCAGCTGCAAAAAAACCAAAAAAGAAAAAATCATCTTTAGCTAAAAAAATATTCCTTACTTTTGCTGCCTTATTTCTTTTATGCCTGGCAGGCGGTGTAGGAACATTTGCAATGATGGTAAAAGATGCTCCAAAGCTGGACGAAGGACTGCTGCGCGATCCGATTTCATCAAAGATCTACGATATGAATGGTGATTTTGTTACATCTGTTGGTTCGGAAAAACGTGATTATGTAAAATATGAAGATGTCCCTCAATTAGTAAGAGACGCTATTCTTGCCACAGAAGATGCCCGTTTCTTTAAACATCATGGTGTGGATATTATCCGTATCGGAGGAGCGGCCATAAAAAACGTAACAAATGGCTTTGGTTCAGAGGGAGCGAGTACGATTACCCAACAAGTCGTAAAGATGTCCTTTTTGTCTCCTGACAAAACATTGAAGCGAAAAGCCCAGGAGGCTTGGCTTGCTTATCAGCTTGATAAGGAATACTCCAAAGAAGAAATCTTTGAAATGTATGTGAACAAAGTATATATGTCAGACCGCATCTTTGGCATTAAAGAAGCAGCTAATCATTATTTTGGAAAAGATTTAGATGAATTAACTTTACCCGAAGCAGCCCTTATTGCAGGTATGCCACAAAGCCCAAATAACTACAATCCATTTGATCATCCAGACCGGGCAGAAAAGCGCCGGAATGTTGTGCTGTCTTTAATGGAGCAGCATCATAAAATTTCGAACACAGAAATGGCGAAAGCAAAGCAAGCTTCTTTATCTAGCCAGCTGGCTGAAAAAAAACCAGACACTGGCAATGCAAAGAAGTTTAATTCTTATATCGATTTGGTCATTGAAGAAGTGGAGAAAATGGGCGAATATAACCCTTACTCTGATGGATTAAAAATTTATACAACCCTTGACCCGAAAGCGCAAACCTATATGGAAAAATTGCTTGACACAGAGGATATCATTAATTATCCGAGTGAGCAATTCCAAGCGGGGATTTCTCTGATTGATACGCAAACAGGAGAAGTTCGGGCGATTGGCGGCGGCCGTAACCAAAAAGTAGAGCGCGGCTTCAACTATGCAGTAGATTTAAAACAACGCCAGCCAGGATCAGTCATTAAGCCGCTTATTGACTATGGACCGGCTATCGAATATTTGAAATGGTCTACCTATCAGCAACTAGATGACCGTCCAGATACTTATTCGAACGGAACGCCGATTCGAAATGCCGGCGGTTCTTACATGGGACCTTTATCTATGAGAACGGCTCTCGTGTATTCCCGTAACATCCCGGCTTTGCAGACATACAAAAAAGTCGGCCATGAAAAAGCGAATGAATTTTTAAACAATGTAGGCATTCAAATTCCAAAGCAGCAATCGGAAAATGAATCTAACTCCATTGGAGCGATGAGCGGCATTTCTCCACTTGATTTATCCGGTGCTTATGCAGCTTTTGGCAATGGAGGTACCTACAATAAACCTCACACAGTGAAGAAAATTGTTTTACCTGATGGTGATACAGAAGTAAGAAACGATGTCAAACCGAAAGAAGCAATGAGCGATTATACAGCTTATATGATTACCGATATGCTGAAAGATGTTGTGGATGAAGGAACGGGTCGTTTGGCGAATATTCCTGGACTTCCTTTAGCGGGTAAAACCGGGACAACAAACTACACAGCTAAAGAGAAAAGGGAGTGGAATATCCCTTCATCTGGTTCACCTGATTCCTGGTTTGTCGGCTACACAACAAACTACACAGCAGCCATCTGGACGGGATACGAAAGTAAAAAAGAATATTTATCAAAGGACAGCCAAAAGATTTCCAAAGAACTGTTTAAGCATTTAATGGAAGAAGTTTCATCGGATGAAGAAACCAAAAACTTTAAAAAACCAAACAGTGTAGTGGAGTTACCAATTAAAAAAGGATCAAACCCAGCTGAAATCGCTGGCGCAGGCACACCTGGCAGCGAGAAAGTATATGAATTGTTTGTTAAAGGAGAAGAGCCTAAGAAAGTATTTAATGATTTCAAAGAGAAGGATAAAGAGAAGGATAAGGACAAAGAAAAAGAGGAAGAAACAGAAGGAAAAATTGAAAATCTAACGGCCTCTTATAACGCTTCTTCCCAAAGCATTTCTGTAAGTTGGTCGTTCGGAGGAAAAGGATCACCAAGCTTTACCGTTTCTTCTTCTACCGGAGAATCACAATCGACCGGCGGATCATCTGCCGTCTTTGGCAATGCACAACCGGGAAATTCATACAGTTTTACTGTAACAGCTACAGTCGATGGCAAAACAGTTGATACAGCCTCAACATCCATTACTGTTCCATCGGGAGAAGAGCCTCCAGTAGATGAGGATCAGGATAACCCGACACAGCCTGATGACAATAACCCAGATAATCCAGACAGTGATGATAACAATAATGGCGGAGACAATGGCAATGGTGATAGCGGTGGTGGTAATAACGGCGGCGGTAATAACGGCGGCGGTAACAACGGCGGCGGCAATAATGGCGGCGGCAATAACGGCGGCGGCAATAATGGCGGCGGCAATAATGGCGGCGGCAATAATGGCGGCGGCAATAACGGCGGCGGCAATAACGGCGGCGGTAACAACGGTGGCGGTAGCAACGGTGGCGGCAATAATGGCGGCGGCAACAGCGGAACGCCGACTCCTCCCACAACTGAGACTCCTGGGTCAGGTGGAGGAACGCCGACTCCTCCTTCCGGAAATGGCAATACACAGCAAGATACACCAGCCACACCACCTCCTTCTGGAAACCAGAAACAAGGTACTGATGAATAATAAAATAAAAGGATGGCCTACAGGCCATCCTTTTTGTTTTTCTTTTTAATTGCTAAATATTTTGCTGTTTGTTTTTCTTGCTCGATCATCAGCTCAGATACTTGCATATATGAATGATAAGAATAAGGCCGCTTAAAGATAAATTCAAGCCGCTCCTCTACGTTCACCGGTTTGATGCTCAACTCCCTTATTCTCTGCTTCCAATCATGCAATTGTACTGGCTGGCCATTGCTCCAAAACAAATTCATCAAAAATAAGGCTATCATCGCCTTTGCTTCGTTATGTACCTCTCGATCCCGCTGCTGGAATTTACGTTCAAGCTGCTCCTTTAAACGAGGCCATTCTGCTTTAATGAGAGGCAGTCCTTTCTCTTCACTAAGCCATGGCTGTTCCGTTCCCGAAAGCTCATAGATAAAAAAAGGGGCTGAAGACAGAGAAGCTCCAACTGGCAATTCTCCCACCCCTTCATTGGGAAAGAACAGTGGGTGCTTTAACTGTTCAACAAGCTTTATACGATCTTTTTTCATCCTAACCTTCTCTTCATCCTTTTTTGTCCCTCTCGACATAAATCAAGCAATGGACAAATTTCACATTGAGGAGACTGCGCTTTACAATGATAGCGCCCGAAAAAAATGAGTCTGTGATGAGTGACAGACCATTCGTCTTTAGGAATTTTTCTCATAAGAGTTTCTTCAACTTCTGTAACAGAGTCTTTCCATCGACAGAAACCGAGCCGTTTACTCACTCTCTCTACATGGGTATCCACGGCAATAGCAGGCACACCAAAAGCAACAGAGGCAACCACATTGGCTGTTTTTCGGCCAACACCCGGAAGCTTCACTAACTCTTCCTGTGTTCTCGGCACCTCTCCACCCATCTCTTCAATCAGCATGCGACACAGCTTCTGAATATTTTTCGCTTTATTGCGAAACAATCCGATCGACCGAATATCTTCTTGTAGCTCTTCAAGTGGAACAGCCAAATAATCCTCTGGTGTTTTATACTTTTTAAATAAATCCTTCGTTACCTTATTAACCAAGGCATCTGTACACTGTGCGGATAACAGGACAGCAATCACCAATTCAAATGGATTATCATGGCGAAGCTCACAATGCGCTTCAGGAAACATCTCGGCAATCGTATCAAGGCAATAGCGTATTTGTGTTTTGTTCAACATGACTGTTCTCTCCTTTTACTGCTCAAGCCAATTATAGAACGGTACAGCTTTTTTGGAACGCTGTACTTGATCAGAGGGAGATTGGTTTTTCCGGAAGCGTTGTCCATATTCTCTCGCCTGTTCGAGCGTTTCAATCCCCTGTTTCTTCCATTCAAATAAAATCCGGTCAATATATCGAAAATTCATCTTTCCGGAAATAACAGCTTCTCTCAAGGCAGCCTTAATAATAACTGCATCATGATGGTCTTGGTCGATCCAAATTGCCAATGTTTCACATTCAAGTGGAGAAAGCGGACGGCCAAATTCCTTTTCAAAACAAGTATACAGATCCTGCTCTTCGCTCATGGCTTGATGCAGGGCAGATTGTCTTGATTGCTGCAGCATAAAATCAGCAAGTTTTTTCCAAAGCGGCTTTAAAGAATAGCTTTCAAAACCCAATGTATCTCCTTGTTCAATGGCAAGCATTTGCTGCTGGACAAGCTTTTTTACTAAAAGAGAACATTCTCCAGAAGAAATAGTCATATGAGCAGCAAGCTCCTCGAATGTCGGAAAATGCCGACCTTTTTGTTTGTAGGAAAAAATTTGCAGCAATAGAACAAGCTCAATTTCCGTAAGCTTCAATTTATTATAATACGCGAGTAACACTTGAGGAACGCTAACCATTCCTTCATCCATCCAATTCATTAACAACTCTTTTTGCTCCATTGCAGACACCTCACAATTAAGTATATCACGGGGAAGTTATAAAATTTAGGATTGACAAATGAGAAATTGTGATTTGCCTTTTTGATCATGATTAAACAGTAGAAAAAGGCCATCCCACTTGCTCTCCGAACCTTTGAGCCATGTTTTTATAAAATGATGGCTCAACGAGTTTGTTCTTGGCTAGCGGGATGACCTTAATAGTAATTATGGATAGAGACGGTTCAACAAACGAGGGAAAGGAATGGTTTCACGGACATGTTCCACTCCACTAATCCAAGCAACTGTCCGTTCAAGCCCTAGACCAAAGCCGGAATGAGGGACAGAACCATATTTTCGCAGTTCAAGATACCACTTATATGCTTCTGAATCAAGTTTGTGTTCCTTCAGCCGCTCACTTAATAAGTCCAAATCATGAATCCTTTCCGAACCGCCGATAATTTCTCCATATCCTTCGGGAGCAATTAAATCGGCACATAAGACTACTTCTTCCCGATCTGCATCCGGCTGCATATAAAATGGCTTAATAGAAGTCGGATAGTGAGTAATAAATACAGGTTTTTCATAACTTTCCGCAATGGCTGTTTCGTGCGGGGCCCCGAAGTCGTCCCCCCATTCAATGTCAGTAAACCCTTTTTCATGTAAAAATTCAATGGCTTTATCGTATGTAATACGCGGAAAAGGCGCTTTGACCTGTTCAAGCTTTGAAGTATCACGACCAAGCCGTTCAAGCTCCAGGCGGCAGTTTTCTAGAACCGACTGGACAACATGTGCCACGTACTCTTCTTGCACTCTTAAATTATCATCAAAGGTATAGAAAGCCATTTCTGGCTCGATCATCCAAAATTCAATCAGGTGACGGCGAGTTTTTGACTTTTCAGCGCGGAATGTCGGTCCGAAAGAAAACACTTTTCCGAGCGCCATTGCTGCTGCTTCCATATACAACTGCCCGCTTTGGGAAAGATACGCATCTTCGTCAAAGTATTGGGTATGAAATAATTCAGACGTTCCTTCTGGAGCGCTGCCTGTTAAAATCGGCGGGTCTACTTTTACAAATCCCCGCTCGTTAAAAAACTCATATGTTGCCCGGATAATTTCATTGCGAATTTTCATGACCGCATGCTGTCGACGGGATCGGAGCCATAAATGGCGATGATCCATTAGAAATTCAGTGCCATGCTCTTTCGGTGTGATCGGATAATCTACCGCTTCAGAAATGATCTCAATTCCGTTTACTGACAACTCAAAACCAAAAGGCGACCGATTATCCTCCTGAACCACTCCCGTTACATATAAGGACGATTCCTGTGGCAGAGCTTTTGCTGCTTTAAACAGCTCTTCTCCTACTTCGCTTTTAACGGCAACCCCTTGAATGAAACCAGTTCCATCACGAAGCTGCAAAAAAGCAATTTTTCCGCTGGAACGTTTATTTGCCAGCCAAGCGCCAATCGTTACTTCTTGTCCAACGAATTGGCTTACTTCTGCTATAGTTATTTTCATATGAAATGTCCCTCCAACATATTGGCAATTCTAACCCATTCGTTTCATATTATACCTGTCTTTCTTTCGTATGTGCAAGAAATGCTTGTTAGAGCAAACTAGAAAAGCTAGGGCAAACGGTAAATATTGTTGAGCCGTATTCTCATTAACCCATGATGCTCCGCGGTACAGAACGACCGACATGTTTCATCCCTTCCCCTGACTTAAACAGAACAGGCTGTCTCTGCTTGAGACAGCCTGTTCTTCAAACTATACATATATTATTTCTTCGCTGTTGTATGGCTATTCACATACTCAGCAATGCGAGCAACAGCTTTCTCAAGTGATTCAAGAGAAGTAGCATAAGAGAGACGGATATTGTCCGGCGAGCCAAATCCACTTCCCGGGATAACCGCTACTTTCGCTTCTTCTAAGAGAGCTTTCACAAAGCCATCAACATCGTTAAAACCTGTCAGGGCAGCTGCTTCCTTCACGTTAGGGAACAGGTAGAAAGCCCCTTGTGGCTTTAGACAGCTAACACCCGGAATTTCATTCAGTTTGCGGTGAATAATATTTAGACGCTCTTCGAACGCTTTTTTCATTTCTTCTACCGGCTCTTGTGTTCCTTCATAGGCAGCAATCGAACCATATTGTGATACAGCTGTCGGATTTGAGGTTGAATGGCTTGCAAGATCCGTCATGGCTTTGATCACTTGCTCATTGCCTGCCGCATATCCAATACGCCATCCTGTCATTGAATGAGATTTTGATACACCATTAATAATGATGGTCTGCTCTTTCAATGCCGGAGAAATCTCTGCGATAGACACGTGCTTGTTTTCGCCGTACACAAGTTTTTCATAAATTTCATCTGATACAATCCAGATGTTATGCTTTAGCGCTACTTCTCCAAGCGCTTCTAATTCTTCTTTGGAATAAAGCATACCTGTCGGATTGCTAGGCGAGTTAATGATTACTGCTTTTGTTTTTGACGTAATAGCTGCGTCGAGCTGTTCCGGGGTAATTTTAAAATTGTTTTCTTCCTTGCCTTCAATGTAAACTGGCGTACCGTCAGCAAGTTTTACTTGCTCCGGATAGCTTACCCAGTATGGAGTCGGGATAATGACTTCATCTCCTTCATCCAGGATCACTTGGAACAACGTGTATAAGGCATGTTTTGCCCCTGTCGTTACAATAATTTCACTGCGCTTATAAGAGATGCCTTGATCTTTTTCAAACTTGCCGATAATGGCATCTTTTAATTCAGGCAAACCACCAGATGGTGTATATTTTGTCTGGCCTTTTTTCAATGATTCATAGGCAGCCTCGATAATATGGTCTGGTGTGTTAAAATCAGGCTCTCCAGCTCCAAGACCGATGACATCAATCCCCTGTGCTTTCATTTCCTTTGCTTTTGCTGTAATAGCTAGTGTTGTAGAAGGAGTTAACGCTTTAACCCGCTGAGCCAATTGTACGTTCACAAAAATACCTCCACTATTCTTCTATTTTATTTAGTTATGTACGATAAATAGTAAAAACAGCCTTATCTTTATCTGTTTTATCAAGCGCCAAGCCGAACATTAAGTCCTTCCGCTTTAATGTACGATTTAACGTATCAACAATCTTATATAAATCAGGCTGATTCTTGACGGTAACAGAGGATAAAACTTCAATTTTACTCTCCATGCGAATGCCTCCATTCTTTTATATTATAGCAGGAAATCAGAGCAGGTCATTAATAAATTTTGCGAAAAGTGTGAATCTCGCTCATTTTAAATCAGGGAGGGAAAAGAGTTCATATCCTTCTTTTGTAAATTTAATTATAAGCAATCCGTGCTGTTCTGTGTAATAAACATCAATCCACATTTGATAAAGTTTTTCCATTAATCTTTCATCTGGATAGTCTTCTTTTCGCTTAAATAAGACCGCTGTTTGCGGGTCAATATGAGATAGCAAGTCATGAGAAAGGCTGTTTGTTTGGCCAAATCGCGGAACTTTTATAATATTGCTATCTTTAAGGGAATGCGCCAGCAGCCTCTCTTCAGCCAATTGTGAAGAAGAGGACATCCACAAGAACCGGGAATCATAGTGCTTAATGGAAAAATCGAGTCCCTCATTTTTGTCTGTACCACTGTGGAGCACAGACAATCTTATCCCCTGACTAATCTCTCGCTGGTCGCCCTCCTGCCACTGTTCATGCATAATACGGCGGCTGCGCCAGTTAGCCGGCAAAGGCCAGCCGGTAAATACCTTCTTTAACTTTCTTTTTTTCATCAACTCTTCAATAAATGATCGTCTCCAATATTTCTTCTCCGTTACAATCAATCCGGCCAGCTTCCGAATCTGAAAGTTGTTCATATATTGAAAGATTTCAGATTCGGTTCCTTTGTATCCTGTATTAATTAAAAAATGACGCCCATCTGCCGTATGCAAAAAGGCGGCTTCCCCATCCGATAATGGCAAAAACGAGAGCGCAAACTCTTCTTTTTCTAGACGCACATGGATAATAGAAGCCTCCCCATACGTAGGAGAAATAACTAACAAACATACAAAGATAAATAAGACGATTCTCATAACGGCCGCTCCTTTCACTACCGTTATGGTGCGTCATTCGCTTGCAAAATAAACACGGCTACCTTCCGGAAATCACAGCCATTTCTCAATGATTGAAATCGTCTCGCCAAGCGATGCTTCTTCTACCGGAATAGCTGGAATCGATTGTAGAAATGTTTTCCCATACGCATTTGTCTGAATGCGCCGGTCAAATACAATGATGACTCCCCGATCTGTGCTGCTGCGAATGAGCCGGCCGAACCCTTGCCGAAAGCGCAGAACCGCTTGGGGAAGAGAGTAAGCAGAAAAAGCATTTTTCCTCAATTGCGCCAGTTGTTCATTTTTTGCTTGGGTAAACGGCTCATCAGGCGGAGAAAATGGTAGTCGGACAATAATAAGACAAGATAAATCTTCTCCTGGAATGTCAATTCCCTCCCAAAAGCTGTTTGTACCAAATAAAATCGCTTTGTCAAACCTTTGGAAATTTCTTGTCAAACGGGTGCGACTTCCACTTGTAATTCCCTGGGCCAACAAAATAAAATCATCAAGAAGGCCGCTATCTTTCATTAGGTCATACGTTCTTTTCATCATGTCAAACGACGTAAACAAAACGAGCATTCTTCCTTTGGCCGCTTCAGCAACGGCTGTTAAATGATTGGCTAAAGATTCGATGTATTCTTCCTGATGGACATTTTTTACTTCCGGAACATCATTTGGAATGATCATCCGGCAATTTTGCTTAAAATCAAACGGAGATGGCAAAATGACCTCTTTATGATCAAATGCAGAAAGACCTGTCTCTTCCGCGAAAAAACGAAAAGAGCCGTTGACTGCCAGTGTTGCCGAAGTAAACACTACATGTTTTTGCTGAAGCAAGGTGTCTTGAATCATTTTGGCCGCTTCCATTGGATGAGATTTAATGACAAACGTGTTAGCGAAGGAGCGGCTATCTCCTTCCATCCAAATAACTTCATTCTCTTCCGGACGGAAAATCAACCGTAAGAGCGTAAGCTGAAATTCCTCCCATTCTGCAATCACCTCTTTAAAGCTATCCGTCTTCACTTGTTCTGAAGCCGACATTTGTTCTCTGAATTCATCCAGCTCTCCAAGCCGGCGCTTCATCCAGGTGATAAGATTTCCCAATAACGAATCTATTCTTTCTGCACCATACTCGATATGATCCCAATAACGGAGGTTTCTCGTTTCATCAGTTATTCTCAACTGACGCCGGTGCCAGTTTCCTGACCGCTTTTTCGTATGCTGCTCAAAATACATTTGCAATACTTTGAACCATTCGTCACTTTCAAATTGAAGCTCTTGCAGCCTGCGATTGACAGACAACCGTTCGTCTTCTTTCTCTGGCTTGCCATACTTGGAAAATAGCTTTTCAATTTGATAAAATAACTCTTTCTGTTCATAGGTACCAATTTTTGAAAACAACTGTTTACACGTGAGTTGGTCAATCGCTAAGCCGAGACGATCTCTTGCTGCCCGTTCAAAATGATGCGCTTCATCAATAATTACATGACGGCATGCAGGAAAGAATGCGTTTTTTGCCATTAAATCCGCAACAAGTAAAGAATGGTTCGTAATAATAATATCTGCTTCTCTCGCCTGTTTTTTAGCGTGCAAATAAAAGTCTTTATCAAGCCAGGCTTTGCGCCCTTTATTCATGTAATCGCTATCCTGCCGAATTTCATTCCAAAATAATTCCCCGCCCGAGGAAAGATTGATTTCATCTACATCGCCCGTTTCTGTTTCAAGCAGCCACGTTAAAATTTGCATTTTAGCAAGTGTAAAGTCATAATTATCGCTCATTCCCTTGAGGCTTTGGGAAAATTTGTATAAATCAATGTAATGGTTTCTGCCTTTCAATACAGTGGCCCTTATTGGAAAAGGCACCAGCTGTTGCAGCTGATAAATTTCCTTTTGCAGCAGTTGCTGCTGCAAAATCACTGTATATGTACTAACAATAACTGGTTCTTTCTCCTGTTTGCTCTGATAAACAGCCGGCAAAAGGTAACCAAGAGATTTTCCTGTGCCGGTTCCCGCCTCTACTGCTAAATGCTGTGAAGTTTGCAAGGAGCGATGGACAAGATCCATCATGTCCATTTGGCTTTCACGAAGCTCAAAATGAGGAACACCCTCAATTAATGCGGCTTTTTCCTCTACTGTTTCCGGGTAAGCAGGGGGCGTTTTTTCAATGATTCTCTGTTCAATTCTCTTTTTACGAAGAGCAAGCCCCCGATATACTTCGGTCTGTTCAGGCAGCTGCTCAATATTAGATTGCTTATCTTGAATAATCGCTTTAATTAATAAATAAATATCGCTTTTCAAGCGTATAGAGAGCTTTTCCAGTTTCTCAAGGGTTACCATTGGCAGGCTCTCAAGCTTTTCAATCATCATCAGCAGCATTTCTGCTGTTACATAAGCGTCACTGTCAGCTTGATGAGGACGATCATGATGAAGCCCTAGATTGCTGGTTAATTCCCCCAACTTGTAGCTATCTGATGTTGGCCAAACAATTCTAGCCAATTCCACCGTATCGATAGCAGGACCTGAAAAAGCACTGTATCCCGCTCGTTCAAGCTCCGACTGTAGGAATTGAAGGTCAAAAGCGACGTTATGAGCAACAAAGACTGCTCCCTCTAACAAGGGAAGAATGTCCTTGGCGGCTTCATAGAAAAACGGGGCATCTTTCACGAGATCGTCAGAAATACCTGTCAGTTCTTCAATAAACACAGGAATCGGCATTTCTGGATTAAAAAAAGAGGTGTACTGTCCAGTAATTTGCTTATTTTCAATTACAACAAAGGAAGCCTGTATAATACGGTCATTTCCTTTCGACGCATGGCCAGTCGTTTCAAAGTCGGTTACGACAAATTTAAAATCCTTCATAGTCGGTTACGCACCTTTTTCCGTTAAACTTTCTTCACCAGTTTAACATATGAATTCATGTAAGAGCCAGACAGGACAAAAATCTGTTGGGATGCTGCTCTCTCTCTGATATACCTTCTTCATTATCATGACGTTGACAACTGTACCGTCCGGACGGTACAATTAAAAGACAAAATTTTTAGAAAACGAGGCGTTGGATATGATCACTGAAAAAAAAGATACAAAAGAGCGAATTATTGAAGCAGTCTATGCCTTAGTTCAAAAACAAGGAATCGCAAAAATGACTATGGAGACAGTAGCCGAAAAAGCAGGAATTAGTAAAAGTGGATTATTTTACCACTTCCCAACGAAAGAATTATTAATTGAGGCGATGGTGAATCGGCTATTTAATCAATTTGACCACCAGCTTAACCAAGAATATGAAGCGGACCAAAAACCGGGTGGACGAACACGCTCTTATATTAAAACGACCTTTCTTATGCACGATCAGGAAGAGAATGAGTTTGTGGTCGCGTTGCTTGCTGCACTTGTAAACAATCCTGAACTGCTCAGGCCGGCTAAAGATTATTATGAACTATGGCAAAGCCAATTGGAAAATGACGAAATAGACCCGGTCATTGCTACCATCATCCGCTTAACGACCGACGGTTTGTGGTTTTCAGAACTATTTGGTTTAGCTCCTATTGATTCAGGTTTACGTCAGCGCGTTTATGAAACCCTTTCCAATTTAATAGACAAACGAGAGAAATGATTTTATCTTTTTTCTTTCATTGTTTATGTATTTCTACCGTTATTCCAAGAGGGAGTGATTAAGAGCATGCTCACTTTTGTTTCGCAAAATAAGCATATGGACAAATTGATGAAAACACTGGAAAGAATAGCACTCTTTGATACGACAGTTATTATTTATGGGGAGTCAGGAACAGGAAAGAGCTTGTTAGCAAAATATATTCATGAAAAAAGCTCCCGTGCAAAGGAAGCGTGCATCATTATTAATTGCGCTGCTCTCCCTGAGCATTTGTTAGAATCGGAACTCTTTGGCTATGCGGACGGCGCTTTTACAGGAGCCAACAAAGCAGGAAAAATCGGCTTAATCGAAGCGGCAAATCACGGTACACTCTTTCTTGACGAAATCGGAGAGCTGCCGCTTAATATCCAAGCGAAGCTGCTTCAGGTTCTTCAAGACCGCGAATTCACCCCTATTGGTGAAACAGCCTCAAGAAAAGTCGATATTCGTATTATTGCAGCTACCAACCAAAACTTAAGAGAAATGGTAAGAAGAAAGAAATTTAGAGAGGATCTCTACTATAGATTAAATGTGGTGGACGTAAAAGTGCCGGCGTTAAGAGAACGGATGGATGATATCGTTCCTTTAACCAATCATTTTTTGGAGAAATTCAATAAAAAATTCAATACAGAGCGCACCATCTCCAAAGACGTCTACCGTTTTTTTAATGAATATACTTGGCCTGGGAATGTAAGAGAGCTTGAAAACTTAATTGAAAAGCTCATAGTTGTCTCTGAGACTTGTATCGATATCGATCATATCCCTGATACTCTGCAAGAACAAGCCGATCATCACGCCACTGATTCCCCCTTTACATCTTTTGACCAATCACTCGAAGAATTTGAAAAGAAAATTATCATTGAGGCATATAACCGCTTTAAAAATTATAGAAAGGTGGCTGAATTTCTTAAAATTAGCCAATCGAGAGCGGCAAGATTAATTAGAAAGTACTCTGCAAGCTGTTAATTTATAACCAAGCAGAAGGAGGAGAGGCATACATTCCTCTCCTCCTTCTGCTAAAATCATTTCGCTTTCAGTAAGTCTACCTCTATCAAACCGTCACTTTATCTTTTTCCCCCATAATGCTTGTGCTGTGAAGCGGCTGTACCTTTGCCTTCGGATCAATATATACCTTCGCATTGCTTACAGCAGCGGGCGCTTCACCAAACCCGCTTGCTATTAACTTCACTTTACCTTCATACGTACAAATATCTCCTGCTGCATAAATGCCTTCCACGCTTGTCTCCATTTTTGAATTTACGACGATTGAACTCTTTTTAATTTCTAGGTCCCACTCCTTGATCGGACCAAGAGAAGACACAAATCCGTATGTGACTAACACATCATCTACGTCTAACACCCGTTCTTCACCGGTTTTTACCTCTTCCAAGACAACTTGATCAATTTGTTGTTGTCCGCGTAATCCGACTGGAACAAACGGCACGGCGACTTCAACTCTAGATTTTTTCAATAGCTCTACACTGTGTTCATGCGCACGAAACTTCTCCCTACGGTGGACAAGTGTAACCTTTTCTGCAATTGATTCCAGCATTAAGGCCCAGTCAACAGCAGAATCTCCTCCACCAAAAATAGCCACTTTTTTACCTTCGTACCGGCTTAAATCATTGATAAAGTAATGAAGATTCTCCTTCTCAAATTTATCTGCTCCCTCGATCTGCAGCTTTCTCGGCTGAAAGGCCCCATTGCCAGCCGTAATAATAATCGTTTTGGAATAATGAAGATCTTTATCTGTTACAATTTTAAATAAACCGTTCTCTAGCTTCTCAACATGCTCTACTGTTTGCTCCAGGCAAACAATAGGATGGAACACATTCATCTGCGCTATTAAATTATCAATTAATTCTTGCGCACGGACTTTTGGGAAACCGGCAATATCATAAATAAATTTTTCTGGATACAACGCTGAAAGTTGTCCTCCTAATTGAGGAAGACTTTCAATAATCTTAACCGATGACTGACGCATCCCTGCATAGAAAGCAGTAAATAATCCGACTGGTCCGCCCCCAATAATTGTCATATCAACCATTTCATTTGTATTTTTCATTATAGCCTCCTGAGGTAAGACATTGATTAGTTTTGTTCTTATTAATTTTTGAATATTCAGATATTAACTTCGTTTACTGCTGTATGGTTCTTATCCTCTTCAATGAGTGCAGGCTCGGACTCATCAAAATCAAACATTGGCGCTGATTTTTTAAACATTTTTGTAATGCACAGCAGGAAAATAAAGCCCGCTGTATTCCAGAACAAACCGAGTAAAAGTGCCTGTGCGTCCATACTGTACCACATAATCGAAAGAAAACCGATCCCTATTAATGGAAAGATCAAATACAAAAATGTCTCTTTTATAGACCGCCTTTTATTCTTCACATAGTAGTAAACAATGACGGATAAATTAACAAATGTAAAAGCCGTAAATGCTCCAAAACTTATCAGCGAAGCGGCCGTCACCAGGTCAAAGAATACCGCCGTTAAAGCCACTCCTCCAGAAATAATAATGTTATAAATAGGAATGCCGGAGCGAGGCGTGACGTATCCGAATATTTTCCGAGGAAGGACATTATCTCGCCCCATTGCGTACAATAAGCGCGAAATACTTAATTGTGCTGCTATTCCTCCCGATATATTACTGACGATAATGATTCCCAGAAAGATAGAGGCAAAAAGCATCCCTCCAATTTGGGGCGCTATTTCAGCTGCTGCTGCTTCAGGGTCGTGAAAAATCGATACATCCGGATAACTTGCCTGTAAGAAATAAGTAATCACCGTGTACGTGATTCCTGTATAAAGTGCTAAAGCAATCATCGCCCTGGGTATCGTTTTCGTTGGGTTTATCGTTTCCTCTGCCAGCGTACTCATTGCATCAAAGCCAACAAATGAATAAGCTAAAATAGTTACCCCTGCCAAAACAGCTGAAAAAGTTAAATTAGCTGAATAGAGCGGTTCTAATGAAAATAAACTTCCTGCCTCCTCTCTGTTCATCATCCCTCCAATCAACAAGGCAACAAAAATACCGGAGATGAGTACTTGTAATAATACGAAAAATGTACTAAACGATACAGCCACCTTAATATTAAATAAATTCGCCACACTTATTAGCAATATCGGAATAGCTACCCATAACCATTCCGGTACAGAAGGGAAATAAGCAGACATATAAATTTTTATCGCTAAGGCATAGACCATTGGAAGAAAGAGATAATCACATAAAGCAGACCATCCAACGAGAAAGCCGATGTTGGGATGAAAAGTCTTTTGGACATACGTATAGGCCGAACCCGCACTTGGAAATGCTTTTACCATCTGGACATAACTCAATACTGTAAAAATTATGGCACACATAGCGAACATATACACTAAAGGAACGTGTCCCTTAGTGGCAAGGGACGCGATTCCAAAAGTATCAAAGACGGTTGAAGGCGTTAGCAAAGCTAATCCGAGCACAAAAACATGAATAAACTTTAAGCGTCTTTTTAGTCCGACCTTTTCATTCATTAATTCTTAGACCCCCTCTAATGCCTTCAAAACTAAACCATGAAAATGATGAACCCCATGCTCGCTTATGGATGATCTTTCATGATCAATCACATAACGGCCATCCACATATCCCTTTGATCGAAGTCCGCGTTGCACGCTTTCAACTAAACTAATATCTTCGGGCGTTAATACTTCATCTTGATATTTGATATTTTCCCATCCTTCTTCCGATGGCTCCTTCGTTAAATAGTAAAATTCCAAGTATTCAATGGAAGACTCTGGTCCATTCGGCTCGATATACATAATGATTAATCCCGGCTCTCCCGGCATAACGTCGATAGCCAAAGTCGGCCATAACCAATAAGAAAGATACGTTTCGATATCCTGATCATTTGTTTCACTGTCAGTATTGCAAACTAATTTCCCTTTGCTGTTGCTCGTTTGCGCCACATAATAATCTTGCGGTTCAATTTTATAACTCTTCATATCGATCAACTCGACGAATTGAGGATGGGCCACTTGGCAATGATGACATTCAAGGTAATTGTCTACTACGTTCTTCCAATTAGCCTTAATATCATATTTAATCCGATGTGACAATGTTAAACCGTCCAGCTGAGGGATATGAGCACGAATTTCCTCTTCTAATCCCGGCATCATTTCCCGCATTGGTTTAGCGTTCGGATCAAGATTAACAAAGATAAAGTTTAAAAAAGTTTCTACCCGTACAGGGGTTAAGCACGCTTCTTCAAGATCAAAATTTTTAATTTGATCAACGGCACGGCCCCGGTTAAACTGACCGTCTAAATGAAATGTCCATGCATGATAAGGACAAGCAATGACGGATTTTTTCCCTTCTCCTTCGACCAGTTCATGCCCCCTGTGCGGACATACATTATAAAAACCTCTAATGACATGATCCTTCCCTTTAACGATCATAATATTTTGTTCAAATAGTTGAAAGGTAAAGTATTTCCCTGGGATATCTACTTTTTCTATATGCCCGGCATAAATCCAGTTTTTATAAAAGATCTTTTCCTTATCTAATTTTAATGCTTCATCACTTGTGTAATAATCCGATGGCAATGTATATGATTCCCGTGCGTCTGCTTTATAGCGATGAATCATGTTTGTACTCATGTTTTTACCCCCCAATATGTTTTGCTTTTACTGGCTTGTTGAGCCCTTGCAGCATTTTCAACTAGCGCTTTCTTTTAAAAAAGAAGTGAGAAATGGATCTTGTTTGTATCTAATCCACTTCTCAACTAAAGTTTCATTAGCCCGGGAACCAGCCAACCGGTTCTACATTAAGATTAATATTAATTTGTTTGATTTCCTGAAAATCTTCGAGTCCATATGTTCCAAGGCTTCGACCGATTCCACTTTGCTTGTATCCCCCCCATGGTGCTTCCACGTAAGTAGGATGATAAGCATTTATCCATGTAATGCCGGCACGTACTTGTTTAATGACACGCAAGGCTTTTGCTCCATCATTTGAGAACACAGCCCCTGCCAAGCCAAAATCTGTTTCGTTCGCAAGCTGAATGGCTTCATCTTCACTTTTAAACTTTTGAATCGTTACAACCGGTCCGAAAATTTCTTCTTTTACAATCCGCATATCAGAAGTTACATTTGTGAAGACTGTCGGCTCAATGAAGAAGCCTTGATCTAATCCATCAGTTAGCAAGCGGCTTCCACCACAAGCAAGAATAGCTCCCTCCTGCTTGCCGATTTCGATATAATTTAAAATAGCATTCATCTGCTGTTCACTTGCAATGGCTCCAACTTGGGAATCTTCATTCATTCCTGGACCTACTTTAATTTGCTTTGCTCGCTCTATGTAACGCTCTACAAATTGATCATAGATGCTCTCCTCGACAAGAATGCGGCTTCCTGAAGAGCATACCTGTCCAGCTCCGAAGAAAATGCCGAATAACGCGTAGTCAACCGCTGTTTCAAAATCAGCATCAGCAAAAATAATATTCGGTGATTTGCCCCCAAGTTCAAGAGAAATCTTCTTTAGATTTCCAGCTGCTGCCTTCATAATTTCTCGGCCAACATTTGTGCTTCCGGTGAATGAAATCATATCTACATCATGACTTTCAGCAATTGTCTGGCCAACAACTGCCCCTCTTCCCATCACGAGATTCATCACTCCCTGTGGAACCCCCACTTCTTCAATAATCTCGACCAACTTCATCGCTGTAATAGGCGTTGCTTCTGCCGGCTTATACACGATGGTGTTACCAGCTGCAAGAGCCGGTGCTATTTTCCACACACTCATCAAAAGGGGAAAGTTCCACGGTACAATCAATCCAGCAACTCCCACTGGCTCACGAACGACCATAGCTTGAACGTTTTCAGGCACTTGGTATGTTTCTCCTTCCGGCGTTAGAATTAAGCCGGCATAATACCGGAAGCATGTAGCAGCATCAGCTACATCAAACTCTGCCTCCGCTTTCAGCTTGCCGTTATCCATGACTTCCAAGTTTACGAGCTCCTCAAACTTTTCATCAATTTTATCTGCAATTTTATTTAAGTATTGGGCCCGTTCATGTGTCGTTAAGCCTGACCAGATACCGCTTTCAAAAGCTGCTCTGGCAGCTGCAATCGCTTCTTCTGTCTCCTCTTTTGTTGCTCTTGGCGCTCTGGCAATCACTTCTTGTGTCGCCGGATTGATCACAATATTCTCGTCTCCGTTTTTTGCTGTTTTCCATTCTCCATTGACAAACATTTTCAATTCTAATACCGATGTGTCTACTGACATATACTTTCCTCCTGCTATAATTTTTCGTCCACATTAAACATATGCAACAAGCGTGCCAATGACCGGTAGTCTATAAACCCCTTACATATCAAGTGTTCAATCTCCTTATATAGAAACACGTTCGTTCAAAATTGGCTGATTTCAACCAGAATTGACACATTTACCGCTTTCATCAGACGGCTACAGTTTTTAAAAACTTTGGCGCTGTATACCTGTTGTTGATTTCTGCTGCAGGCGGACGCTGTCCGAGAAGCTTGACAGGCACAAAAAAGAGAGAGCAATCCCTCCCTTTACCAAAGGGAGGGATTGCTCTCAACTAATTTTAACTCTGCTTGTTAAAGCTATCTTCTGCTATAGAAAGCTCCACCTCTATGTGGACTTTCCAATTATATAATTGTACCAGCAATCTCCTCGTGAAGAAGCTGTTCAATCTCATTATTTTCCCCAGCCACCACTACTTTCGGACGGTGATCCTTTACCTTCTCCTCGGCGACCATGACATAGGAGATAATAATAACTTTATCACCCGGTTGGACAAGTCTTGCTGCCGCCCCATTTAAACAGATCACGCCGCTGTTCCGTTCACCTGGAATAATATAAGTTTCTAAACGGGCACCATTGTTATTGTTGACAATCTGCACTTTCTCATTTGCCATCATTCCAGCGGCGTCCATTAAATTTTGGTCAATCGTAATGCTGCCCACATAATTTAAGTTCGCTTCCGTTACGGTAGCCCGGTGAATTTTCCCATTCATCATTGTACGAAACATTTCAGCATTCTCCTCCAACCGTAAAAATAATGTTATCAATTAAACGCGCTTTTGAATAATTGATCGCTGCTGCCAGAATCATCTTTCCTTGCACTTCTTTTAAAGAGTTTAATTCCGGATAAGAAAGCAAGTCCACATAATCAATTGTTGCGCCAGTGTGATTCTCTAAATAGGAAGCAGTCAAATCAATAATTTCTTTTACACTTTTTCCGCCCTGTTCTGCTGCCTGTACGCCGTGCTGGAGAGCTTTTTGCAAATATGGCGCCTTTGTGCGTTCCTCTTCCGTTAAATAGACGTTGCGTGAGCTTTTTGCCAGTCCGTCCTCTTCTCTGACAGTCTCCACTCCTACAACTTCCACCGGAAAGTTTAATGACTTCACGAGACCGTCAATGACAGCAAACTGTTGGGCATCTTTCAAGCCAAAATAAGCTTTATCTGGCTCAGCTAAATGAAATAGCTTCGTGACGACCTTCACTACCCCATCAAAATGTCCTGGCCGCTTCACGCCGCACAGCTTGTCTGTTCTGTCTGTAACTGTCATAGTTATAATAGAAGGCTCCGGATACATCTCTTCTACTTCGGGAGCAAAAAGACAGTCTACACCTGCTGAAGCGGCGAGTTGCTCATCTCGGTCTAAATCCCGCGGATAACGTTCAAAGTCTTCATTTGGTCCAAATTGCAGCGGGTTGACGAAGATGCTCATAATAATCGTGTCATTTTCCTGCTGTGCTTTATTGGCGAGGGTAAGATGCCCTTCATGAAGAAAGCCCATTGTCGGCACCAGGCCAATCTGGTGTCCAGCCTGTTTTTCCGTCCGGACAAAGGCTTTTAATTCCTTAACTGTCTTAATTACTCTCATGAACGTGCTCCTTCATACAAAGCTTCCAGTTCTTCTTCTTTCATCGTAAATGAATGCTCCACTCCCGGGAATATTCCACCTTTTACTTCTTTTACATAAGCAGAAACGGCCGGTATAATTTCATCGTTCACATTGCTGTACGATTTAACAAATTTAGGTGTTCGGCTTACCCCATATTGAATAAGGTCATGGTAGACAAGCACTTGTCCATCCGTTTCCTTGCCTGCCCCAATTCCGATTATCGGAATAGTAAGAGCGCTTGCCACTTGAGCTGCAATCTGATAAGGAACACATTCAAGCACGGCCATAAATGCCCCTGCCTGCTCAAGCTTCTTTGCATCATCCAGCAGCTTTCGGGCTGCCTCTGCTGTTTTCCCCTGCACTTTATAACCGCCAAGAACCCCAACGGACTGCGGAGTTAGCCCTAAGTGGGCGACTGTTGGTACGCCAGCCTGCGTCAAATCCCGAACGGCCTCTACTGCCTCTTCGCCGCCCTCAATTTTTACAGCATGCGCTCCTGCTTCCTGCATAAGCGCTCTTGCTGCCCGCATCGTTTCTTCTCGGCTAATCTGATACGACATAAAAGGCAAGTCAGTAACGACAAATGTTTCTTTCGCCCCCCGCTTTACTGCCTTTGTATGATGAATCATATCGTCCAGGGTAACAGGAACGGTTGATTCATACCCAAGTACAACCATACCAAGAGAGTCTCCGACTAAAATGATGTCCGCCCCACCCTCTTCAGATAATTTAGCAGAAGGATAATCATAGGCGGTGATCATGGCAATTTTTTCACCGTTTGCTTTCATTTTGATAAAGTCACTCGTTTGCTTCATGTACGCTTCCTCCTTTTTCGATCAGAGGAGACGAAACAATCAGTAAATAAAAAGGGTCCTTCAGACAGAAGGACCCGAATAATTAGATTCGTTGTTTCGACCCTCTGTCCCTGTCCTTACGGATCAAGGCAGAACTTTTCGCTTATTTTATTATTCCAGCGGCTGACTTCGGACAAGTGCAGTTCTCTTTAAGATACTGCCCGCCTTCATTATAACAACATCTTTTTTCTTTGACTATTAGAAATTTACCTGATCATAATAGGATGAATAAGTAACTATTAAGAGAGAAGGTGAGAAGATGAAAAAATGGTTGTTGATCGCTCTCGTCCTGCTTACAGGCTGCTCTTCACCTGAAAAAGCTCCCGAAGAAGAATCTTCCGAAAATATTCCTGCAAGCACATCAGCTGGAATAAAAGTTATCGCTAAAAAACTGGAGGTTCCATGGAACATTACTAAGTTGGATAACAGCTTCTTTATTAGCCAGCGTAAAGGTACAATTGCCGAAATTTATTCTGATGGAAAGAAAAAAGAAATGGAATTGAAGCTGGATCAACCGGTACTGCACGAAGGAGAAGGCGGCTTATTAGGCTTTGAGCTTGATCCTGCCTTTTCCAGCAACGGACGCGCTTACATCTATCATACGTACAAGGAAAAAGAAAAAATAATGAATCGGATTGTACAAATTCAAAAGAAAGGCAGCGGCTGGCAAGAGACAAAAGAACTGTTGGCCAGCATTCCCGGCGGTACGATCCACAATGGCGGACGGATCGCTCTTGGTCCTGACCATAAGCTTTACGTAACTGTAGGAGATGCCGGTGTAAAGGAGTCTGCACAAAGTAAACAGCAGCTATCCGGGAAAATTTTACGTTTAAATTTAGATGGCTCTGTTCCCTCTGACAATCCTTTTAAAGGTTCCTATATTTTTTCCTATGGACATCGCAATCCGCAAGGGATGGCCTGGAGCAAAGACGGTACCATGTATGCGACTGAACATGGGCAAAGCGCTCATGATGAAGTGAACAAAATTAGTCCAGGGAAAAATTATGGCTGGCCTCTCATTCAAGGAGACGAGAAAAGAGAAGGAATGGAATCACCTTTCATTCATTCTGGCGAGGAAACGTGGGCTCCCTCCGGTCTAGCTTATAGTAAAGGACAACTCTTTATTGCTACCCTTAAGGGAGAAAGGCTGCTTGCTTTCGATCTTAAACATCGGAAAATGACGGTTTCTTTTCAAGGCGAAGGACGCTTGAGAGATGTATATGCGAGCGATCACTATTTATATATTGTGACAAATAATACAGATGGCCGAGGGACACCTTCTCAAGATGATGATCGACTTCTTCTTTTAAAAGAACCGCATTAATGGCAAAGGGTTATGCCTTAAATAGAAAACTGCCCGTGCTGCTGTCCAGCGGGCAGTTTTTTCTACATCATTCATCTGTCCTTGTATCGATTTCGATATCAGCGGAGTAAATATCATGGATGGTGCCGTCATCATCAAGCAGCTTCAATACACCTTCTTCTGTGATACCGAGTGCTTTGCCGTGAATCGTACCAGTCACTGTCCGCGCCGTAATTTTTTTACCGATCGACAGCGCGTGCTTTTCCCAGCGTTTTTTTATGTTAATAAATCCTTCTTTCATGTATATGTCATAATAATTTTCAAGGTTTTTTAAAATTTCCTGAACTAGCTGCGAGCGTGAGACTGCCTCTCCTTTTTCAATAGCAAGCGAGGTGGCCACTTCTTTCAATTCGTCAGGAAACTCTTTTTGATTTACGTTAATGCCGATACCGATAATAATTGAATGAATGCGGTCAGCGTCCGCTTGCAGTTCTGTTAAAATACCGGTAATCTTCTTGCCGTTTAACAAAATATCGTTCGGCCACTTGATCTCTGGCTGCAATCCGGTCACTTCAATAATCGCTTCAACAACGGAAACTGCCGTAATCAACGTGAACTGAGGCGCTTTATAAGGCGGCAAAGACGGTTTTAATAGTACGCTCATCCAAATGCCCGTATATTTTGGAGAATGCCATGCACGTGTCATTCTTCCGCGTCCCGCTGTCTGTTCTTCTGCAATCACTACCGTACCTTCCTTAAAAGGCTCTTGTGCCAAGCGATGAGCCTCCTTCTGAGTCGAAGGGGTAGATTCCAATGCGACGATTTCTTTTCCAAGCCAGTCGGTCTGCAGGCCGATTAAAATTTCATTTTCCGTTACTTTATCCGGCTTTGTAAGAATGCGGTAGCCCTTTTTTCGTACCGCTTCCAATTCAAATCCCTCTTGGCGCAATGATTCAATGTGCTTCCAAATGGCCGTCCGCGAGCAGCCGAGGATTTCTGCAAGCGCCTGACCAGATACAAATTCCCCATCCGCTCTTGAAAACGCCTCTAATAATTGCTGTTTTACAGAAGATTGCACGCTTCAAGCCACTCCTTTATCTTTTCTTTACTGTTTTCAACTTTTCTCTCTACAACAGCCCGCTCGATCATTTCAATATAACTTTTCATCCATGGCCCACCTGTTTCATTCTTCCATTCCTTCAGCTCTTTACCGGTGATAGCTAGTTCTTTTCGAGTGTGGATCGATAGGTCGGCATGTCGATTTTTCAGCTCTTCTGCTTTTGAAGGGCGGCCGGCAAGAAGCGCATTGACCGCCTCAGCATCCATCGCCTGGTCTACACCGGCTTCATATAATGAAAAATCTGTCCACTCTTCTTTCTGCTGTTTGAGAGCCGTTTCGTATGTACCCGCTAAATACTTTATTTTCTTAGCTGGCATCCGCCACTCCTTCAGCCAATCACCTGGTTTATGTGGTGCAAGAAGGACGAGCAGAAGAAGCCACTTTTGGATTCCAGTTAACTTGTTAAGATCATAGGAGAGCATCTTATTTATCCGTTGCTCCTGCCCGAGAAGCCCTGGCAAATAGGCAATCAAGCCTCCTTCAAGCAATATCTTGATGCCAGCTGCCGCCTCTTTCCCAGCCATTAGTTTATCCATCTCCATTAGTTTCCGTTCAACCGCAATATGCTCCAGTAGACTAGTACAGCGGCTTAGTGCTTCTTCTGTTTCGATATGCAGCTGGAAGCCAAGCTGGCTGGCAAATCGGGCGGCCCTCATCATTCGAAGGGCATCTTCCGAAAAACGCTCTTGCGCCTTGCCAACTGTTTGAATTTGCTGCGATTGTAATGCAGCCTTTCCGCCGAAAGGATCAACGATGGTTCCATGTCGATCCATAGCCATCGCATTAATAGTAAAATCCCTTCTCTTTAAATCTTCCTCAAGTGTCCGAACGAAAGATACTTTTTCCGGTCGTCGAAAATCCTTATAATCAGATTCTGTTCGAAAGGTAGTAATTTCATAACCGTCCCCCTGCCAAATCACGAGCACGGTTCCATGTTCAATGCCGACATCGACAGTTTTAGAAAAGACGCGCTTCACCTCTTCTGGCAAGGCAGCTGTGGCAATGTCAACGTCGCCAATCGGACGATTCAACAAATAATCCCTTACCGCTCCTCCTACATAGTAGGCATCGAACCCTGCTTTCTCGAGTTGGGCAAGAATCGGAGCGGCTTTCTCAAAGATTAACTCATTATTCACTATCCGCACCTGCCTGTTGGGGAAGCAAACTCATATATAGCTTTTCGTACTCGCGAACGATGTTTTCTGAATGAAAATGAGTTTGTACTGTTTGTATCGCCTGTTCACTTATCTTTTGATAAAAATTATCATCCGTTAGCAGCTGCAAAGCTTGTTTTGTCACGGACTCAATATCTCCCACTTCAGAGAGAAAACCATTTTTTCCATTTTCAATCACTTCGGGAATGCCACCAATATTCGTGCCAATGCAAGGAACTCCGCAAGCCATCGCTTCCAAAAGTACCAAACCAAAGCTTTCTTTCTCTGATAGCAATAAGACTAAATCGCTGAGCACATATAGCTCTTCTAAATTATCCTGCTTGCCGAGAAACAAAACACATTCTTCGAGGTTCAATTCAGAAACAAGCTTGCAAACGATAGTCATTTCTGGTCCATCGCCGACCAAAAGCAGCTTTGCCGGCATGTGTTCTCTAAGCCGCTTAAATACACGAACCACATCCGGCACCCTTTTCACACTGCGGAAATTAGATACATGCATAACCACCTTATCTTGAGCAGCGATTCCCAACTCTTCGCGCAGTTGCTCATTTGCCGGTCTCTTTCGATAAACTCGCTCATCAATAAAATTATAAATAGGTTGGATGTTCTTTTGAGGGTAAATTACATCCATCGTTTGAGCGATTAGCGCTTGCGACACAGCAGTCACAGCGTCGGACTCTTCGATACCAAAACGAATCGCTGCTGTTAAGGAAGGATCATGTCCAAGCACAGTGATATCCGTGCCATGCAACGTTGTAACAATCTTAATATTGGAACGTGCAATTTGCCTGCCAAGAATAGCACAAACAGCATGCGGGATCGCATAGTGGACATGCAGGATATCGAGCTGCTCCCTCGTTATAATTTCTGCTATTTTATTTGCTAGTGCAATTTCATACGGCGGGTGCTGAAAAACGGAATATTGGTTGACATCCACTTGATGAAAATAAATATTCGGGTACATCCGGTTTAACCTGAACGGACGATCCGTTGTGATAAAATGGATCTCATGTCCTTTTTCTGCAAGTAGCTTTCCAAGTTCTGATGCTACTACACCCGAGCCACCGACAGTAGGGTAGCACGTAATTCCTATTTTTAATTTCATTATAAATCCCCAATCAAATCTTGATCTATTAACAGTGGGACAGTAGTTAAAAACCCTTCTGCAAATGTTCGCCCCACTTCTTTTCCCATCAGGCGGTCTCTCGCTTCAACCGCCTCTATGTAACCGGTCGTTAAAGGTGTGGCGACTGATTTTTCCCCCATCTGGAACTGACTTTGATAAGTGCATAGACTTTGCTTTTTCTTATCCATAAATTCTCCTGTATCCACGCAAAAATCAGGGGTATGAAAACCGTTGATCATATAAAAATAAAGGCGCTCCGCCTTATGAGCATTTCCGTGGGCAGTCGTTTGGTATTTTTTAATTCCGGCAGAAAAAAACGCTTCCTGTACGATACGCGAACAAGCACCGTGGTCTGGATGACGGTCTTTTTCATAAGGTGCAAAAATGACTTTCGGTTGGTAACGACGGATGACCTCTGCTACTGCTTGAATCGCTTCTTGTGTTAGAAACAACCCACGATCTGGCAAGTCAAGCGTCAACCTCTCCCGAACACCTAACAGAGCAGCTGCTTTGTTTGCCTCTTCTGCTCTCGAAGCTACCGTGCCGTTAGATGACAATTCTGCTTTTGTTAAGTCACAGAAAACAACCGTTTTACCAGCCGCCGCATATTTAGCCGCTGTCCCCCCCATGCCAATTTCAATATCATCTGCATGAGCACCGAAGGCAAGAATATCTGCTTTAATTGTTTCCATAGGTCGGCCTCTTTCCTTGTAATTGATCCAAGTCGCCTCTCTGCAAGCCCTCTATTAAAATCGTTCCGGTACCTATATTAGTTGCCAGGGGAATAGCGTACACGTCACAGAGCCGGACAAGCGCTGATACATCTGGCTCATGAGGCTGGGCGGTAAGCGGATCTCTGAAAAAGAAAACTAAGTCCATTTCTCCTCTGGCAATACTCGCTCCGATTTCCTGATCCCCGCCAAGCGGACCGGACTGGAAGCAATGGATGGGCAACCCGGAAGCCTTCATGAGCCGCCGCCCTGTCGTACCCGTGGCAAACAGCTCATGCTCTGAAAATACTTTCACATGTTCTAGAAAAAATTGAATTAAATCATCCTTTTTCTCATCGTGGGCAATTAAAGCTATTTTCATAAGCGCCTCCTCAATCTAAAATATTTTCCATGCCATAGATAAGCGTTTCTACCTTTACAACAGTTTCCACGCACACTTTGACGCCTGTCATAAAAGAAGTCCGATTATATGAATCATGGCGAATGGTCAACGTTTCACCATCTGCTCCGAACAACACCTGCTGATGAGCAATCAATCCTGGCAAACGTACACTATGAAGGTGCATTCCATCCATTTCTGCTCCGCGGGCGCCTTTCATTGTTTCTTTTTCCTCAGGATGGCCCTGTTGCTTCTTTTCTCTTACTTCGGCAATCATCTGAGCTGTCTTAATTGCCGTACCCGACGGTGCATCTAATTTCTTATCATGGTGAAGCTCAATGATCTCCACATCTTGAAAATACTTGGCTGCCATTTCAGAGAATTTCATCATAAGCACTGCACCAATAGCAAAGTTTGGAGCAATAATACAGCCAAGGTTTTTTTCCTCAGTGAGTTCTTTTAACTCCTTTAATTGTTCCTCTGTAAATCCCGTAGTACCTACAACTGGCCGAATATTGTGTTCTAGAGCGGTTTTTGTATGTATATATCCTGTTTCCGGTGTCGTTAAATCGATAAGCACCTCAGCTTCTACCTCACTAAAGCATTCATTGATGTCTGTAAAAATTGGCACGTCTATTCCCGAAAATCCCTCTACTTCACTTAACAGCTGTCCATTGTACTGACGATCTAAAACAGCAGCAAGTTGTAAGTTTTCTGATCTCTGTACCATATATACCGCTTCTTTCCCCATTCGCCCGCGCGGCCCTGCAATAATGACTTTAATCGTTTCCATTATTTATTCCCCCTCTTTTCTCGTCCAGCGATCTTTATCTCTCGTGTTAAACTTCTTCATGACTTGATCATGAGCTTCTTGCAGATCAATATTTAGTGAATTTGCCAGGCAAATAATGACAAACTGCAGATCACCAAGTTCTTCTGCTATGGTTTTCGCCTCTTCTGTTGATTTTTTAGGCTTTTCACCATAGTAATGGTTCACTTCCCGTGCCAGCTCTCCTAGTTCCTCAGTCAAGCGAGCCATCATAGCAAGCGGGCTAAAGTAGCCTTCTTTAAATTGACCGATGTATTCATCGACTTCCTTTTGCATCTCTTTGATCGTTTTATCCATGTCTTCCCTGCTTTCTTCCTTAATTAATTTTATGTTAGCTAATTCTTGAGTAGTTGACAATGAATTTATCGCTCTATACACCTCAGACTTTCATGTTTCTTATTGTCTGATCTCGCACAGTTATATATAATGACAGTTATCAATAACTGTCTCAATATTAATTCAAAGGTGGCTGGCGTATGATATTTGGCATGAAACTCAAAAATATTTTCTTTATCTTAATTGGCGGTGCCATTTATAGTTTTGGCCTTGTTCATTTCAACATGGAGAACAAGCTGGCAGAAGGCGGTTTTACCGGAATTACATTACTTTTATACAATTTGTTTAAAATTGATCCTTCTTATTCCAATCTAATTCTGAATGTGCCTTTATTTTTTGTTGGTTGGAAACTGCTTGGCAGAATGTCATTTTTCTATACGATCATTGGAACAGTCGGTGTGTCTATTTTTCTTTGGATTTTCCAGCGCAAGCAGCTTCCTATTCCGCTCCATGAAGACTTGTTTCTCGCTTCTTTATTTGCCGGGGTCTTTGCTGGTGTAGGGCTTGGCATTATTTTCCGCTATGGCGGAACAACAGGCGGAGTCGATATTATTGCTCGTTTGATTCATAAATACCGCAATGTTAGCATGGGAAAAACGATGTTTTTATTTGATGCTCTTGTGATTACGGCCTCTTTATTAACCTATCTAAATTACCGGGAAGCTATGTACACGCTCGTGGCTGTTTTCGTCGGGGCGCGAGTCATTGACTTTATGCAAGAAGGTGCCTATGCTGCCAGAGGAGCCATGATCATCTCTGACCATAATCAAGAAATTGCTGAGAAAATCACCAAACAGATGGAACGAGGCGTTACTATATTAAAAGGCCACGGTGCATTTACAAAGACAAACCGGGAAGTTCTCTATTGCGTAGTTGGCAAAAATGAGATTGTCCGCCTTAAAACATTATCAACTCGGTTGATCCGCATGCTTTCGTTTCCGTTACAGTTGTGCATGATGTACTCGGTGAAGGATTTACCCTTGATGAGAACAAGCAGCCGATCCAAATATAAAAAGCAGGAGACTCATTCTCCTGCTTTTCTCTTTTTATGAAATTAATCTTCGTTCTGCTGCATACCGGTAAACATCAAGACTAGACGAACCAGTTCCAGTACAGCTACAGCGGCGGCAGCAACATACGTCATGGCTGCGGCATTTAGTACTTTGCGGGCCTCGCGCTCTTCGTCATTGCGGATAATACCTGATGAAACAATTTGATCCATCGCGCGCGAAGAAGCGTTGAACTCGACAGGCAAGGTAATCACTTGGAATAAAACAGCTGCTGCCATTAAAATAATTCCGAGTAAAAAAGCTCCTGTCATTGATGTAAAGATCCCGATCATAATGAAAATCCACGATAAGTTTGATCCAATATTTGCTACAGGTACGAGTGCATGTCGGAATCGTAGAAAGGCATATCCCTCTTTATCCTGAATAGCATGACCTACCTCATGGGCTGCTACAGCAGCGGCAGCAATAGAATGTCCGTGATAGTTATTTGGAGAAAGATGAACCGTCTTTGTTAACGGATTATAGTGATCACTTAAAAAACCGCTTGTTTCCACTACTTTCACTTGGTGAAGGCCATTTTCATCTAAAATGCGCCGAGCCGACTGCGCCCCGGTTACACCAGTGGAGACAGAAACTTTGGAATATTTATTATACGTACTTTTTACTTTCATCTGCGCCCAGATTGGAACGAGAATTAGGATAAGAAAGTAAATTAGAAAGCCCATTGTTTGGTGTTACCCCCATTTGTACTAATATTTACTTCTCTTTTATTTTATCCTTTTCTAATTTTTATATCAATGATTCTGCTTCTTCCTCTCTTCTTCCTTCTGCCCTTTATATTTCTTCCAGCCTACATAAGAAAGCGTTACAATAATAATTCCCCCAGTAAAGCTGATGACCCATCCAAGAGAAGGCTGGGCAGGGTCCTCTTTTTCCATTTCCTTAAACACCATCTCTACTGCTTTTTCCAACTCTTCGATCTCACTTTCAGCAGATGCCTCTTTCAACATCTTTTCTCCACTTCGTTCCATATAACGAACATGTTCATCAAGTATCCGAACACTCTTTTCAGAAACATCTACTTTCAAGCTGGGCTGGATGATATAGTAATTAGCCAAAAATCTATTGAGTGATTCATGAAACCCTGAGGAATCGGCTGTCATAGAAGACTTTTTTAAAGATTGCAGGGAAGACATAACAGGCTGTTCCATTTCAGTCCATAACGGCCGGTAACGAGAAACCACTGCATCGGCCACCAAGCGGAAGGTCGTAACAGTTTCCAACGTTTCTATTTCTTTTCCTTCAGGAGAGTTAATCACATGCAATGCTTCTCCAAGAGCCGTCGATAAAACTGTCCAATCTTCCATAGGAAGTCCACTGTCTTTAAATTGAAGTTGTATAAGTTCAAGCTGGACAGCTTTTAGCTGTGCTTCTGCATCTTCATAGAGACCGGCTTTCGTAAACTCCAGAGCCTGGCCGGCTATTTGATCTAATCTAAGAAGGCGGGCATCGGCATCCTCTGCCTGACTATGAACGGGAATAATAAATAAGCAACAAATAAGAAACAAGCACTTTATTTTTTTCATTTCTCTCCCTCCTCCGCTCCTGCTGTTAATATATGCATGAACCAGGGAAACGAGAAGAGAAACTTATAGTAGACGCTCGTTTATTCCAGTTAGAAAGTCCACTTCAAACGTTTTTCTCTGCTTGTTAAATACCAGGCAAGAAAAATAGAGAAGACACTCAACCAAAAAGTAAAATAGCCAATTTCTTTAATATATAGATGTAATTGCGGATATGACGGATATTGCATATAGACATAATCAATGATTTCATTATGCAAAGCCCAAAAAGCAGCTATGATTAAATGCCATGGTTTGATGCGATAAAATGGCGCATAGAGCAACCCTTGGATAGCCATTCCTAAATGTGAAGCCATCAGCATATATCCTTCCCATGGCAAATAGCCAGTCACTTTTAATACGAGTACGTTCATTACCACTGCCCATATGCCGTATTTAAACAGTGTCACAATGGCCAATGCTTGAAAAAGCCCCCATGATTTTTTCCATAAAAATCCCAGCAACACAATCGTGAAAAACAGGCTTGCTGTGGGGCTGTCCGGAACAAAGGGCCAGAAAAACCAATCTGTGCGGACTAACTGCGGCGCATACCACATATATCCGTAAATTGTGCCGACTAGATTAATGAAAAATAAAATAAGTAAAAATCTTTTGTTCGCTAAAAACCAGTATACATATTGCAAAATGGCACCATCCTGTCTTCTCTGCTAAACATATCGGAAAAATATTGTAATGATTACATTTATTATATAGAAAAAAAGATGCCCTATTCAAGATAGGACATCTTCTCTTTGTACTATTTTAAATTAGAAATAAATTCAGCCATTTTATCGAGCTCTTCATCAGTGCCTTTAAACACACCTGCAGGCATGGCCCCTTTACCTTCACGAGCAATCTTTTGGATTTCTTCAGGCTTTAATCCCGTGCCGACAAGAGATGGTGCTGCTGCACCGCCTGTCAAATTTTCTCCATGACAGTTAATACAGCCATTTTTCTGGTCAGCAAAGATTTTGTATCCTTCATCATTCTTATCGAACTCTGCTTCTTCGACAATTTTACCTTGTGCCTCTGCAGCTTCCCAGTCATGGTGAACAACGGATTCCCATGTTAAGAAAACAATGGCTGATAAAGCAAGAATCATAAAGCCCGTAGCAAATGGACGTTTAATTGGTCTGCGTTCTGGTCCTCGGTCAATGAATGGAGCAAGTAAAAGTCCTCCAAAAGCTAGTCCTGGAATAACAAAAGCTCCAATAACATTGTAAGGTCCGGAAGCATACGTGTATTTCAGTAACTGGTAAAGAAATAAAAAGTACCAGTCTGGAAGCGGAATATAACCTGTATCCGTCGGATCCGCGACACGCTCAAGCGGAGATGGATGCGCTACTGTCAAGCATAAATAACCAACTAAGAAAACGGCACCAACCATCCACTCTTTTAATAAAAAGTTCGGCCAAAAGGCTTCAGTTTTCCCCGGGTATTCCGAGTAATCTTTCGGAACATTCGGTTTGCGTACTGCCGGGATACGCGAATCACCAACGAATTTCATCCCTTTTCCACGATGCATGGCGTTCCCCTCCTTTAAAAAGATCTTTAGACATTCAATGAAATTTTAATTTTACAATGGTCCGGAGATACCTTGTCTGCGAATCATAATAAAGTGAGCTGCCATTAAGCCGAGCAACGCTGCCGGCAGGAAGAACACGTGAATCGCAAAGAAACGAGTAAGCGTCTGGGCTCCAACGATATCCGGATGACCCGCAAGCAGGGTTTTTACCTGTTCCCCAATGAATGGAGTGGAAGCGGCGATTTCTATACCTACCTTCGTTGCGAATAACGCTTTCATATCCCATGGCAATAAGTAACCCGTGAAGCCGAGACCAAGCATAACAAAGAAAATTAATACGCCCACTATCCAGTTCAGTTCACGTGGTTTTTTGTAAGCTCCTTGGAAGAACACGCGCAACGTATGTAAGAATATCATAACGATAACTAAACTCGCACCCCAGTGGTGCATACCACGCACAATCATTCCAAATGCCACTTCATTTTGAAGATAATAAACCGATTCCCAGGCATTTTTAATATCAGGCACATAATACATAGTCAAAAACATACCTGATAGAATCTGGATAACGGTTACGAAAAATGTCAATCCGCCAAAACAGTAAACGAAAGCCGAAAAGTGATGAGCCGGGTTTACGTGTTCAGGCACTTCATGATCAGCAATATCCCGCCACAAAGGCGTAATATCTAAACGCTCATCAACCCAATCATAAATTTTGTTTAGCATGAATTACGCCTCCTTTACGCAATGGTTTGTGGCTCCGGCTTGCCGAGCTGCAAGAAACCGTCTTTTACTTTCGTTGGGTACTTATCAAGCGGTCTTGTCGGTGGTGTACCAGGAATGTTTTTTCCACTCTTTTCATATAAACCACCATGACACGGACAGTAGAACTTGTTTTTGTGACCGCTTCCTTCCCAGTCAACCGTACAGCCTAAGTGTTTACATACAGGTGAAAGGGCAACGATTTCGCCTTTCTCATTCTTGTAAACCCAAGCCGTTTGTGTAACATCGGATGTGTACCATGCATCTTTTTGTTCGTAAGAGAAGTCCACACGAGTCGGTTTCGTAGACAATTCATCCACTTTCTGCTTCGTAGTATGGTATTCGCCTTTTCCACCATGCGCCAAAACTGGATCAATTGCAAAACGAACCATTGGCATCAACATGCCAGCTGCCATAAAGCCGCCAACGCCTGTCAGTGTATAGTTAAGAAATTGACGTCTTGATACAGGTTGTTTACTCATTCTTTTCCCCCCTCTATTGTAAGCTGCGTCCGCACTGGACGTATTTATAAGCGCACAAACATAAACTAGGACACCACTATGATAATCCAAACTTGGAAACAGGTCAATATCACAGCGATCGAAAATATATCAAAGTATGTGACGATTTTCTGAATTATGACAAATTTTGCTGCCATTTGTGGACGATTATATTGACAAATTGTTTTGCTTGATCCTCTATTAACGAGTATTTGTACGAATCCTCCATATGTTCAAGCGGCACGGATGGAACCCAGATTAATGAGCCACCGATCTCTTCTTCAGCCAACTTCCAGCTGCTGTCTGAAGTGAAGAATAGCTTATGTTTAAACCCACTCTTGTCCATCTCCTCAACCCAGCGATTTAACGCGGCAAACTTTCCTTGTTCCTCCTGCTGTCTTATGTAAGTAAACGGGGGAATAAGCAAGATTCGCCCTTTAAATTGCTTCTCAAGCAGCGTAGTTAACAACTGCATAAATTCATATTGAGAAGCTGTTTCTTTCATGTCGCTTTCAAAAGAAATAGGGATGAGCGGCACGAGTGCTGTATCCACATATTCTTTTTGCTGTTGAAAGCTTTCTGTATCTCTGCCATTCCAATTCATGTCATTCACCTCTTGTTTTATAGTACCACAGTGATTCGATGAGAATCATCCTTCTTTATTCAAAAATAAAGTCTTTTGCCGCAGGCAAAAGACTATTTTAAAGCATTTAGTTGATCAGTCAACGCCAGAAATGCTGCTTTATCTCCGCTATCGAGCGCTCTATCTATGTCTTTGAGCAATCGCTCCTTCTGAAAACGATAGATTCCCTCTTTAAGAAAGTTTTCAGCAAGCACTTTATCCTTTTCCGTAATTCGTAAATTCCTTGGCATAAATGGGTTTTCTTCCATTACGGCCGCATATTGATGAGATACATTGGAAGACTTGAACTTCAATTCAATATAAATGTCCTCTTCCTTGTTCAACCGGATATCATGAAATGATTTTTCTGCATCCGTTGTCATGATGTTCTCTTTAAAAAAACGAAACGGGGCACTGTCAACACAGTGGGTAGACATGATCATTCCCCGTGGACAATATTGTGCGTCTTCTACAAAATGCACCTTTTCCATGAGCTGGTCGTGGCTCATTAAATAATTTAAAATCCATACAGATTCTCTTCTTTTTAATTGATAGTGATTTAAAAACCAGCGGATAAAATCTTTTTTCTCATGAACAGATACAGGGGCAGCCATTTTATAAATCCCTCCTCTGTAAAGATAGTCATTTAATTAATCCGAAAGCCGCTCAATGAGCAACAGCCACTCTTCATTCGCGGGATCATTCTCCAGCAGCTGACGGAATATTTGCAGTGCTTCCTTACGATTTCCTTCTTCCATTAAGAAGTATCCGTATTCTTCTAAAAAGTGTGCATGACCTTTAAAGAAATTATATGCTTCTTTATAAGCAGTTAATGCCTGACTATACTCTTCTAATTCATTGAGGGCTTTTGCCTCATCCCATAAAAGCTGTGGATCAGCCTCTCCATCTTTCTTCAGCAGTTCGGTAATTTCCAGTACATCTTCATAGCGTTCCTGATGAAGAAGCAATTTATTTAAGGTAAGGGCGGCTTCTGAATACTCAGGATCTAATGCCAAGGCAGCGCGCAAAAACTGCTCTGCCTCCTCCTCTCTGCCTAACTTTAGGCTAAGCTTACCTGCAATGAGATGCAGCTCTTTGTGAAACTCGTCATGCTTAATTCCCTCCTTAGCTACTTCTATCCCCTTTTCTAACTCCTCCTCCCGCTCATATGCTTTGGCTAAATAAAGATAAATAGAGTGATAGTCTGGGTCAAGCGCTTTTAACTCTTCAAATTTAGCGATCGCTGTTTGATAAAAGCCCGCTTGAAAAGCCGTGAAAGCGTAACCAAATAGTGTGTTAATTTCCAGATGGCCTTCAAGCGCTTTTTCATAATACTCCAAGCTCTCCTCAAAAGCTCCGCCTACGCTCAATGACTCAGCCAGGCGCTGATAAATGGAGATACCCGCTATCTCTTCTTGTCTATCTGCAAGCAGGGCTCTGTAAAGACGAATAGCTTCCAAAAACCTTCCCTGCTCCGAGTAGAACTCAGCAAGCGCAAATTGAATAACCGGTTCATCAGGCAACAGTTCATTGGCAGCTTGCAGCTTCTGTTCACTTACTTCATATAGACCTTGCATTTGGTATAGATCAGCAAGCAACAGCAGAGCTCTCGGATAGTTTTCGTCTGCTTGGTCCAGCTGCTCAAGGAGAAGCATGGCCTCTTCTTCTTTATCCATATCAACGAGCACTTCAGCAAGAAGGACGCGCAGCTCTCCTTCTTCCGGAAAGGTTTCCAGAAGCCCTTCGTACAGCTCCCGCGCTTCTTCCAGAAAGCCCAGACCATATAATTGTTCGGCCAGCGAAAATTTCTCTTCATCTGAGGAAAACGACTGGACCTTTTTAAATAGAGAAAACGCTTGTTGATTTTCCCCTTTTTCTAAACTTTCTAGCATTTGCTGTGCATAAGACATTTTCTTCGAATCCTTTCTAAAAAACAATTTACTCTTATTAGGACTGTCGACAAACGTCCGACTTCTTTATTACTAGTCTGCTTGATCGATCATCCTCATCTACATCAGACTTAAGTTTTAAAGGACGGTCATTTGCAATCAATCCCAGGGTGCTTTCAATCATCCTGTTCACACCTTGTAATATTGTTATCATAGTGAAAGAAAAGCCTGACAGCAACTTTTTTATCTTCAATAGTAAATACATTCTCCAGGAAAGAGCAATTTCCTTCTTTATGCAGAAAAAGGAGCTGATAAAATCAGCTCCTTTTTGTTGGCTGCTGTGTGCGTCGCCAACTAAACACCTTGTTTTCATTACTTTTGAATGAGTTGCTTCATATCTTCAAAGAAAGAAGGATAGGAAACCGCAATAGCCTCGGGATTTTCAAGCTCAACGGCTCCCGTAGCCACTAGAGAAGCAACAGCCAGCATCATACCAATTCGGTGATCTCCATGCGATGAAACACGAGCTCCAGACAGCGAGCTCTTGCCATGAATAATCATTCCATCCTCTGTAGCTTCAATTTCCGCGCCAAGCTTCTTTAATTCATTCACAACCGTGTCAATACGATTTGTTTCTTTTACTTTCAACTCTTCTGCATCCTTGATGACAGTCTTTCCTGCTGCCTGTGTGGCAAGCAGAGCAATGATCGGAATTTCATCAATCAGCTTCGGAATTAAATCGCCGCCCACTTCAATGCTTTTTAATTGAGAAGTACGGATAGTAATCGTCCCTATCTCCTCTCCAACAGTCTCACGGGCCTCAATTTGAATATCGGCCCCCATTTGAACAAGCACATCAATAATTCCCGTTCTTGTCGGATTTAAGCCAACGTTTTCAAGAATGACTTCACTGCCAGGAACCATTGCCCCAGCAGCAAGGAAAAAGGCCGCAGATGAAATATCTCCAGGTACATATACACTTGTCCCTTTAAATGACTGGCCGCCCTGCACGACAATATCATTGCCGCGGCGTGTAACTTCCCCGCCGAATTGTTTGATCATTTTTTCTGTATGATCACGGGTTGGCTGCGGCTCCGTGATCACTGTTTCTCCTTCTGTCTGGAGAGCAGCAAACAAGAGGGCAGACTTTACCTGAGCGCTCGCTACAGGCAATTCATATCGGATGGGGGACAGCTTTGAACCGTCAATTGCCAGCGGTGTAAACCGTCCATTGCTTCTGCCATTAATTTTTGCTCCCATGCTCGTTAAAGGGGCAACAACCCGATCCATTGGCCGTTTGGCGATAGACTCATCTCCAATTAATACAGAGTGAAATGGACGGCCGGCCAAAATCCCCAATAAAAGTCTCGTCGTTGTTCCAGAGTTCCCAGCATCAAGGATTTCAGAAGGCTCAATCAATCCGTTCCATCCAGTTCCATAGACAACAATTTCTTCATCGGTCTCTTCAATGTTCACACCGAGCTTTCGAAAACAGTCAATCGTCCGCAGGCAATCTTCCCCTTTCAAAAAATGCCGAATGGTTGTCTTGCCTTCAGCTAAGGCGCCAAACATAACCGAGCGATGGGAAATTGATTTATCTCCCGGTACTTCCACCCGCCCATTCAGCGGGGAATTTGTCAGCCTTAATTCCATTTCTTTCATCGAATCACCCTTCATGCTAAAAATAAGTCGTAGTTTGTCTGTTTTTCAATGCATTGCCGGGCCCGCATCCGGTCTTTTTCATTCTGAAAGCTAATCACAAGCACTCCGTACACATCTTCTCTCGTTTCCACAATCCGAATATTCGTGATGCTAATTCTCTCTTCCGCTAAGTAAGCCGTGATTTCTGATATGACTCCCGGATAATCCGGTACATCGACATACAAATCATAAAATGAAGGAATAGCTCCCATTGCTTTAGCAGGAAGATCATCCCTAAATTCTTTTGCTTCATTAAAATAATCAAATAAAAGAGGAGCACTCTCTTCTTTTAAAATATCTATGACTCTTTCCATCTCTATTTTCCAATCGCATAAAAGTGTGAGAAGCACTTCTTTATTATGTAGCGAAATATCCTTCCACATTTCCGGGCTTGATGAGGCAATCCTCGTTAAATCCCGAAACCCCCCGGCAGCAAGACGGGAAATCAAGGAATTGCTATTATTGTATTTGCGAGCCTGGTGAACAAGAGAGGCAGCAATGATATGAGGAAAGTGACTGACAACCCCTGTAAGGTGATCATGGTCATCAGCAGAAATTTCCAATATTTTCGCTTTGGTTCCTTGCAGCCATTTTTTTAAAACGGCCACCTGCTTTTCGTTCGCTCCTTCACCTGGCGTTAGCAGGTAAAAGGCATTCTCAAATAAAAGCTCTTTTGCAGCTGTCACTCCGCTCTTATGAGAGCCCGCCATCGGATGACCGCCAACAAAGGTTATGTGGCGGCTTTCCAAAATGGCGGCACAGGACATAATTCTCTTTTTTGTACTGCCCGTATCTGTGATGATGACTTCTTCTTTTAAATCAAATTCAGCCAGCTGTCTGATCAGCCTTTCTGTCTGTAAAACGGGTACAGCCAAAATGATAAGATCCGCTTGCTCTGCCCCCTCTTGAAATGTGCCTGCCTGCCTGTCAATAATATTCAATGCTTCGGCAAGGCCTACTTCACCTTCGCGGATGTCGTATCCGATAATTTCTGCCTGGGGATGGGCTGCTTTGATCGCTTTCGCCAGCGACCCGCCGATTAATCCCAATCCGGCAACTAATACAGTTCCTCTCATTCTTCACAAACACCTACTGTCTAATTGCGTTTTCTGCTATAAAACTCTTCATAGCTTGGATAACTCCTTCATTCTGTTCATAAGATCCGACTGTTACCCGAACAGCTCCTGGACAACCAAGGGCATTTCCGGAACGAACGATATACCCCTTTTTCATTAAATATTGGAACAGCTCATCACTGTCACATTTGAAATCAATTAAAATAAAGTTTCCTTCTGACGGATAATAGTCAAGATGTTCACTTTTACAAAATTGATAGAATTGTTCGAGGCCCTTTTTATTCTCTTCTCGGCATTTCTTTACGAAGTCCTGATCTGATAGTGCCGATAAAGCAACGCCTTCTCCAAGTGTATTAATATTAAATGGTTCGCGAACCGGCTCTAAAGCACGGATAATTTCTTCGGAGCCAAATCCATAGCCGACTCGGAAGCTCGCTAGACCGTAAATTTTAGAGAACGTTCTTAAAACGAGTACATTCGGATACTTCTTTGCAATCTCTAACGCATTATAATAATCCTCTGCCGTTACATACTCATAATAGGCTTCATCAAGCACAACGAGAACATCCTCTGGGACTTTATTTAAAAATTGCACGAGCTGGTCATTGTTAATATAAATGCCCGTTGGATTATTCGGACTGCATAACCAGACAACAGCTGTTTGTGTGTCTATCGCTGAAAGCATCGCGTCTAAGTCATGGGCGCCGTCCACAAGAGGCACTTCACGGATTTCTGCTCCTTCAATCGTAGCGTTATGCCGGTATTGCGGAAAAGTAGGAGTTGCCATAACCGTGTTTTTGCCTGGTTCTAACATCGCTCGAGAAATAATCAAAATCAGCTCGTCAGACCCATTGCCAAAAATAAGCTGCTTTTCATCTACACTAAGAAATTCGCTGAGAGCAGAGCGAAGGGCCGTTGTATAACCGTCCGGATAAAGAGCATAGGATGATCCGTAAGATTGCACCCACTCTTTCGCTTTATTGGATGAACCGAAAGGATTTTCATTTGATGCAAGCTTAACGATTTTTTCAAGACCGTACTCTTTCTTCACATCTTCAATTGAACGCCCGGGCTGATAAGCTTTCAATCCGGTAATTTGTTGTTTCCATTTCATCTTCATCACAATCCCTTCTTTTGATTACTTGCTTAATTGGCCACACTGGCTCGTTTGTTGCAGATCCGGCCGTAGCTTCACAGCTTCTCCTAAATAAATATGATTAACTTCCTGCTGCGCTGCTTTAGTATTCACGTGCATCATGACTCTAATGCACTGTGCCAAGCTGCCAGGCACCGGAATTTCATTCATGCACATGACCGGCACGTATTCCCATCCGGGCAGTCGCCTTAAAGCTCTTGCAGGAAAAGCAGCATTAATGTCATTTGTTACTGAAATAAAGACCGAACACACATCCTCGGGCTGCAAATCATTTTTCTCAACCATTTCTCTTAAAAGTACTTCCGTACAATCAATCATTTCTTTTTCAGTATTCTCTTTAACAGTCGTTGCTCCCCTAACGCCTCTGATCATACGGCAGCCTCCTCTCTCATAAAACGATCAGCTTCTTCTAATTCCGACCGGCTCATCTCTTTAATAACCGGTCGGCCCACTTCCTGCAATAAAACAAAGCGGATGCTTTCGCCAATCGTTTTTTTATCTCTTTCCATTAATTTGTATAATTCATCAAATGACAGTTCGCTATTTAAATCCAGTGGATAGCCGAGCTCTTTAAGCCAAGCCATGAACTTTTTCAAGTCAAAGGCTAAGCCTACCTTTTTCTCACTCGCGTACAGAGCAAAAACCATTCCCGCTGCTACAGCTTCTCCATGTGTAATCTGGCCATAGCCGAGTCTTGCTTCAAGTGCATGACCATATGTATGGCCAAAGTTTAAATAAGCCCTAATCCCTTGTTCTTTAACATCTTCTTTGACAATCTCTCCTTTGATTTGAATGCCTTTTTCAAGGCAATAAGCAAGAAAGTCAGAAGACAGATCTTTAAAACTATTTACCTTGATCTGCAACTCTTTTAAAAAAGCAGAATCAGCAATTAATGCATGTTTGATAATTTCAGCAAACCCTGAACGTATTTGTTGTTCAGGAAGCGTCTGAAGAAAGCGAGTATCAAAAACGACCGCTGCTGGCTGATGAAAATGACCAATCATATTTTTGCCGAGCGGATGATTGATGGCCGTTTTCCCACCTACCGCGCTATCGTGTGCCAGGATAGTTGTCGGGATTTGAACAAATGCAATTCCTCTCATATAGCTTGCTGCTACATAACCAGCTAAATCACCTGTAGCACCGCCGCCAAATGCTAAAATACACGATTTGCGATCGAGCCCTTTTTCGAGAGCGAATGTTAAACAGCTTTCAAATGACGCAAATGTTTTAGCCTGCTCACCGCTCGGGACCGTCAACCACTCATATGGCAATCCTGGTGGGAGAGCTTGCTTCAGCGTGTCCCCATGAAACGATGCGACCAGCTCATCAGCGATGATAAGCAGCTTTGTTGTTTCCTTGAGAGGACCGGCAAATAATCTGGTTAGTTGGTGCAACGCTCCTTCTCCAACATAAACAGGATAGGATTGACCCGGCGTCTCAATCATTAGTTCTCTCATAATTAGAACTCCTTTGTGTAGCGACGGAATTCATCTAATGAGGCAGATAAGGCCGACATACGGTCACTATAGAACTGGTCAACAATAGCTGAAGCCAGCTCCCAGGCAACGGCAGCTTCGGCAACAACAGCTGCTGCTGGCACAGCACAGCTATCTGAACGCTCGATACTTGCTGTGAACGGCTCTTTCGTATCGATATCTACACTCTCAAGTGGCTTGTAGAGTGTAGGGATCGGCTTCATTACCCCGCGAACAACAACCGGCATCCCTGTCGTCATTCCGCCTTCAAAGCCGCCAAGACGATTCGTTTTTCGATAGTACCCCTCTCTTCCTGCCAAGCAATTTCATCATGCACCTCGCTGCCAAATCGCTCTGCGGCTTCAAAACCGATTCCAATCTCTACACCTTTAAAAGCATTGATGCTCATAACAGCTGCGGCTACTTTTGCATCGAGCTTTCTATCCCAATGAACATAGCTTCCTACTCCGGCTGGCATTCCTTCAGCGATTACTTCAACAACCCCACCGATTGAATCACCGTTTGCTTTCGCATCATCAATCGCTTGCATCATTTTCTTTTCTGCTTCTGGGTCAAGACAGCGAACGGGTGAGTTTTCGCTTAACTCCTGTAATTGAGATAAATTTTCAAATTTCACCTGTTCGGCTTTAATGCCGCCAATTTCGATGACATGGGAGGCGATCTCAATGCCCAGCAGCTTTAACAACTGCTTCGCTACAGCTCCTGCTGCTACCCGGACGGTCGTTTCACGGGCTGAAGAGCGTTCAAGCACATTTCTCATATCACGATGACCGTATTTCAGGCCACCGTTTAAGTCCGCATGTCCTGGACGAGGACGAGTAATTTGTCGCTTGATCTCTTCTCCTTCTGTTTCATCAAACGGTTCGCTACCCATGATTTTTGTCCAATGTTTCCAGTCGTCATTTTCGACGACAAGAGTAACTGGTGATCCGAGCGTGTATCCATGTCGGACTCCACTCTTAATTTGGGCCTGGTCTTTTTCAATTTGCATTCGGCGTCCCCGTCCATGGCCTTTTTGTCTACGGCTGAGTTCTTTGTTTATATCTTCAGCTGTAAGGGGCATTCCGGCTGGCAGCCCTTCAATAATGGTTGTTAATTGTGGTCCATGCGATTCTCCTGCTGTTAAGTATCTCATTTTACTTTCTCCCTTCAACTCGTTAAAGCGGTTATGTACTACTATAACATATTTTTTTAACTATGATTCAATTCTTAAGTATGTTTTTGAGAATTTTACCACAATTGACGGCATATTTGTCATAATTCTTTAGATTTTTCTAAATATTGATCTCCAAAAAGAAAAGGCTTTTCGCAGAAAAGCCTTACATGTTCCCTCTTAATGATTTAACTTTGCGATAGAAAAATGTGTCCTCCGCTTCAAATTGGTATTCTCCTGGATTAAAGATTTGCTCTGTACTCCCAACGAACAGCACGCCTCCCTCTCTTAATGACGCACTAAATTTTTGATACAAATGGTCTTTTGCTTCTTCAGTAAAATAGATCATCACATTACGACAGATAATTAAATCAAAATTTGAATCGAAGCGATCGGCCAGCAAATCTTGCTTCTTAAATGTAACTGTCCGTTTAATCTCCTCGCTAACTTTATAAAAGTCCCCTTCTTTTGTAAAAAATTTTTGTTTTTTCTCAATCGGGACTTCTGCCAGTGAGCGTTCAGGATATACAGCCCTTTTTGCTTTTTGAAGAACATTCACATCCAAATCTGTAGCCAAAATAGAGATTTGAGATAATGGCAAATAATTAGAGAGAACCATTGCCGTTGTATAAGGCTCCTCCCCTGTTGAACAGGCAGCGCTCCATATTTTTATTTTTTTGTTTTCTGACAGCAGCCGCGGAAAAATTTTTCTTTCAAGAACTTCCCATCTTTTAGCATTTCGATAAAACTCAGATACATTGATTGTCATCCTATCTAAAAATTCATTAAGAAGATTGGTATCTGCGTTTATTAAGTCAAAAAACTCTTTAAAGGAGCGGCAGCCCTTCTTTTCATACAAGGAAGTTAAACGCCGTTTCATTTGCGCTTCTTTATATTTACCAAGATCAATACCTGTTTTTCTTTTAATATTCATAATAAAGCTTTCATAATCACTCATTTGCCCGTCCCCCTTCTTGTCTGGTGCGGTTTGTTGATAGGCATTTATTACCGTTCTATAGTTCCTATTATAACGAAGAGAGAAACATAAGGGGGTGAATTTTTTGGAAAATTAAAGAACAATTAAAAAGCTACCGTCTTTTTGACGGCAGCTTATACCTTTTTTGTGAAGCGTTTCCGCTTTTCTTACTGTCCAGCTACGCCTCCTTGGCGCTCGAGGTCGTATGTCAGTCTGACTGTATGGCTGACATACGCCATTTCGTCATTCTGTCATACGCTTGTCGCCCCAAAACAGTCGGCTCCGCTTTTCTTTTATCTAGCTGCAGGCGCTAGCGCGTACGGTGATTACGACGATTCCGGGGAGTCAAAGAACGACTCCTCGGAATCACCTCCAATCCCCTATCACGCTGAATGAGCACCTTCCGCTTTTCTTTTATCCAGCTGCAACAGCCATCGGCTCGAGGTCATAAGTCAAGCCGTCCAGAAGGTTAAAGAACAACCTTCCAGACGGCTCGCCTTATGCTTGTCGCCGATAAACGGCCGTGTTTCCGCTTTTATTACTGTCTAGCTATGCCTTCTTGGGGCTCGAGGTCGTATGCCAGCCTGACTGCATGGCTGGAAAGACGCCACTTCGTCATGCTGTCATACGCTTGTCGCCCCAGAACAGTCGGCTCCGCTTTTATTAGTAAATCCACTCGTTGATTTGTTTGTTGTAAGTTGTTAATTCTTCCTCTTTAAAGAAGATAGAGATTTCTCTCTCTGCACTTTCTGGAGAATCAGAGCCGTGGATGATGTTTTTGCCAACTGTTACTCCGAAATCGCCACGGATTGTACCAGGTGCTGCATCTTTAGGATTTGTAGAGCCCATCATTTGACGTGCTGTAGCGATTACATTCTCGCCTTCCCAAACCATGGCGAATACGGGGCTAGAAGTAATGAAGTCTACTAATTCGCCAAAGAAAGGACGCTCTTTGTGCTCTGCGTAATGTTGTTCAGCTGTTTCTTTAGAAACGCTCATTAGTTTAGCGCCGACTAATTGAAAACCTTTCTTTTCAAAACGGGCAACGATTTCACCGATTAAGCCTCTTTGAACGCCATCAGGTTTAACCATTAAATATGTTTTTTCCATTGTATTCACTCCTATAATATGTATCGTTTTTAATAACAATCCTTAAAAATAGTACCATTGATTAGACGAGTTGACAATGTTTGCACTCAAAAAACTAATATTTTCGTTTGCCGATGAATCTGGCAATATCCCGAAGTGATTTTTTTGTCCGATTAGGAGGCAGATCATCCAGTATATCTAAAGCTCGGCTTAAATACCGCTGGCTTAACGCATGTGAACGGTCGATGGCGTCACTTCGTTTAATATAACCGATAATTTCATCTATCTCTGATTTTACAGTATATTTGTTTACCTGGATGATCCTTTCCCGCAACTGCTCATCCTCTAATGCATACAGGACAGGTAGCGTCACATTTCCTTGCCAAAGATCGCTTCCAGCCGGTTTACCGAGTTCTTCTTCCGTAGCTGTCAAATCCAGTATATCGTCCGTGATTTGGAAGGCCATGCCGACATTATAGCCAAATTGGAACAGCTGCTCATGAACAGCCTTCGGGACATTGGCAGAAATGGCACCTATTTGACAACTTGCCGCGATTAATATAGCTGTCTTACGCTTAATTCTGCGCAAGTAATCCCTTAAATTCTGGTCAAAACGGTATTTGTCTTTTATTTGATTTATTTCACCGATGCATAATTCGACCATAGTGTTTGACAAAATTTGATGCGCTTCAACATTTTCAATATCTGTCATGTATTCAAGGGCTCTGGCGAAAATATAATCGCCCGTATACATAGCTACCCGATTATCCCATTCTGCTTTCACAGTTGGCTTGCCGCGTCGGAGTTCTGCATTGTCAATCACATCATCATGAACAAGTGAAGCCATATGAATTAATTCGAGAGCCACCGCTATATTCTTTACCCGATCTATATTGTATTCGCCAAATTTGGCCGCAAGCAACACAAAAATGGGACGTATTCGTTTTCCGCCTGCTTGCAGCAAATGAAGCGATGCATCCCGCAATGAAGAAGAGGGAGAAGAGATCGCCATCTCTAATTCTTTTTCGATTAAATCAATATCCGCTTTGAGAAACGAATACAGCATAGTTAACTTCATTTTTTCCACCCAGCTTATTTACTTTTGTTTAAAACCCATATGGGTTGCCGCCACGCCACCTGTATGCGGCATATAGCTAACATTGACAAACCCCGCCTGTTCAAACATTTGCTTTAATTTTTTCATTCCGGGAAAATCACGGGCAGATTCCTGAAGCCAGGAATACTCCTGATAGCTTTTCGCGAATAACTTTCCGAATAGCGGCATGATAAAACGAAAGTAAAAGAAATACAGCTGCCGGAAACCGATCATGGTTGGCTGGGAAGTCTCTAGACACACAGCCATGCCACCCGGCTTGAGAACACGGTTCATTTCTCGAAGTACCTGCATATAATCCGGAACATTTCGAAGTCCGAATCCAATGGTCACGTAGTCAAACGTATGATCATCGAACGGAAGCTCCATAGCATTCCCTTGAATCATCTTCACTTGTTCCAAACCAGACTCTTCTACTTTTCTCTTGCCAACATTCAACATATTTTGACTGAAATCGAGCCCCACCACGTGACCCTCCGGCCCGACAGCTTGCGCAAGCGCAATTGTCCAATCCCCTGTTCCACAGCACACATCAAGGGCAGAAGCCGCTTTCGGGACATTCATCTTTTTCATCGTGGTGTTTCTCCATCGCTTATGCTGTTGAAAGCTGATTAAAGAATTCATTTGATCATAGTTAGAGGAAATCTTCTCAAACACGCGATGGACTTTTTCTTCTTTTGATTGTTGCATTCTTTAACCTTCTTCCGCATATGTTTTGTTTCCAAAGACCGCATTATACAACAAACTGTATAACTGTTCCTCAGAACTAGCAGGCCATCGATATCCTAAAGTTCTTTCCGCTTCTTCTTTGGCACGATTAATATAATAATCATACACCTGCACAATTGCCTGTCGGTTATCTAAGGAAAGCGGAGTGTTTTTTTGCGGACCATCTAAGCTTGCGATTGCTTCGGCGGTTAAAGCTTGTCCTCCGGCGAGAAAGTTCTGTCTTTCCTCCAATAGCCTTTTCGCGAACAATAAACGGGAAACCATCGGAAAAAAAGATTGAAAATGAAAAACAGTATAAAAGCGTTCGACAATTTCTGTTTCAATTTTGTATACACTTTCCATTAAGGAATCAATGGATGTATGCTCCCGCTGGTAAAGGACGATTTTATTCTCATTGATACTTTTAACAGCATCTGAGAGTGTCCGAATCATTCGGATATCTTTTAATTCCGCCAAAATTTGATAATATAATCCACTAAAATAATCTCCAGCGAGCACAGTCAGCTGTTGATCAATTGCAATTTCGTTAGATGAAGCCGTTACTTTTTCATGGGTATCGAGGGCGATTTGAATTAGGGTGGCTGTTGTAATATATTTTGTCGTCTCTTCTGACGATAGCTGCTCCATAGTAAAAGGCAGCATTAAAGTAAGCAGGCGAACTTCATCGACTTTCGGTTTCTCAATAAATTTCTTTAAATACGGATAAGAAAGTCTCCGCTGCACTTCTTTTTCAATTATTGTTTTTCTTTTAAGCCATTCATTCATCTCGTATACCCCTTATGCTTCATTTCCGCTTTCCACTTCACCGAAACTTGTAATAATTTTAGCGCGGCCGCGAACTTTAATGGCCGAAGTATGCTCTGTGAATTGGGCAATCATGACTTCTCCTTTATCCAGCTTTTCTGAATGATGAAAGCGGGTATCGGACCCTCTCGTTAAACCGATAACGTTCACTCCATCTTCTATCGCCCGGATCATAATAAAGTCGGCCTGATTGTTCTTCATTTGATCCTCAACCTCTCTTTTGTCAGCCTTTAATTAAATTCAACAATTCTGAGCGTGAGTGCACATCATTGGCAAACTTTCCGCGCGCCGCCGTTGTAACAGTTTTAGATCCTGGCTTCTTCACTCCACGCATAGCCATACACATATGCTCCGCTTCGACTACTACCATTACACCATGCGGCTGAAGTTTTTCCATCATTGCATCGGCAACTTCAGCTGTAATGCGTTCTTGCAATTGAGGGCGTCTCGCCACTGTTTCCACTGCTCTTGCCAGTTTGCTAAGCCCTGTGACCTTTCCGTTCTTAGGAAGATAGGCAACATGTGCATGCCCAAAAAAAGGAACAAGGTGGTGCTCACATACTGAGTAAAAAGGAATATCCTTCACGAGTACGAGTTCCTCATAATCCTCTCCAAAAATAGTTTCAAAATATTCTTTTGGATCTTTATTTAAACCGGAGAAAACTTCCTCATACATTTTAGCTACCCGCTTTGGTGTATCTAACAACCCCTCACGGTCAGGATCTTCTCCAACTGCTTCCAAAATCATACGAACTGCTTCTTCAATTTGAGCGTGATTTACTTCAGCCATCCTCTACAATCCTCTCTATCAATCGTAAAATTAAAACACTCACTAAATAGTAGCATAACTGGACGAAAAGCGAAAGACGCTCGTTCGGCGTCATAGCAGATTTATAGTTCTCATGAAGGGCCGCTTACACACTCTGATAGAGAAAGCAAAGTTAGCTTAGTAACTAGAGCTATTCCATGCCAGTACACATAAGTCCATCATACCCTTTCTATCTAGACAGGCAAAGATTCTTTAGCCAAAAAAGTATCGTTAACCTTTTCCTGTTAGCGACTGCTTTAGAAGGTTCATTCCAAGCCATAAATGTCTTCACTCTCCGCTCTCCAGCAAGCAAACATGTGGACAGAGACGCTGGCTGTATATAAATATAAAAAAGAGAGACCACGAAGGCCTCTCTTGTAGCCGTTAGGCTATGTAATTATTTAACCGCATCTTTTAAAGCTTTACCTGGTTTAAATGCAGGTACTTTGCTCGCTGCGATTTCGATTTCTGCTCCAGTTTGCGGATTGCGCCCTTTGCGTGCAGAACGCTCACGTACTTCAAAGTTCCCAAAACCAATCAATTGAACTTTGTCTCCGCTTGCTAATGAGTTTTGGATGGCATCAAAAACGGCCTCAACCGCTTTAGTAGCATCTTTTTTAGATAATTCTGCTGTTTCTGCAACTTGATTAATTAAATCTGTTTTGTTCATGCCATTCACCTCCTCCCAAAGGGGGTTTCAACGAAAGTCTGTATTTTCTACCATTACTTTCATTCCTAAGCTATTTTTTCGTTTTTTATACATAAAAATGAAAAAAAGCTTTTAAATCAATGTTTTATACATTAATTCTGTTAAAAGATTATCACATAAGAAATGCCATATCAAGCAGAATCCCTTAATAATTCTCATTCTTTCTAGGTTTGGGCAAAATCACAAAAAAGACTCCCCTGCCGTAAAAGGAAGTCTGCAAATAAATGCTTATAAAATAATAGCAATCATGCCACCTGAGCCCTCGTTTATAATTCTCTCCAATGTTTCTTTTAATTTATACCTAGCGTTTTCTGGCATAAGCGAAAGTTTACCCTGAATGCCTTCTCGGACAATGGAACTTAAATTCCGACCAAAAATATCAGAGTTCCAGATCGATAGTGGATCATCCTCGAAATCTTGCATTAAATAGCGAACAAGCTCTTCACTTTGCTTTTCGGTTCCGATAATTGGAGCAAATTCTGATTCTACATCTACTTTAATCATGTGAATAGATGGGGCTACCGCTTTTAATCTCACGCCGAACCGCGACCCCTGTCTAATAATCTCTGGCTCATCTAGACTCATATCGGTCAGCGAAGGAGCTGCCACACCATATCCTGTTTGTTTAACCATTCGTAATGCATCAGCAATTTGGTCATATTCTGTTTTAGCATTGGCAAATTCCTGCATAAGCTCGAGCAAATGATCTTTTCCGCGAACTTCCACGCCGACAATTTCTTTTAATACTCGGTCATACAGCTCATCCGGAGCAAACAAGTCAATTTCAGCTACCCCTTGCCCCATATCCATACCGGCAAGGCCCGCATTCTCAATAAATTCATATTGATCAAATTGTCCAATCACCCGATCTACATCTCGAAGGCGCTTAATGTCTTGAACTGTTTCTTTAATCGCCTCTTGGTAATGACCGCGCAGCCAGTGATTTTCTTTTAATACCATGACCCATCCTGGTAAATTCACATTTACTTCATGGACAGGGAATTCAAACAGAGCTTCACGAAGCACGCTCATTACGTCCGCTTCTCTCATGCTTTCCACTGACATCGCTACTACTGGAATATCATACTTTTCCGCAAGACTTTCACGCAAGCTCTCTGTCTCTGCATGATGAGGACGCGCCGAGTTTACAATCATAATAAATGGTTTGCCTACTTCTTTTAATTCTTCAACTAACCGCTCTTCCGCTTCTAAATAATTGGCTCTTGGTATTTCTCCAACCGTGCCATCTGTTGTAATTAACACGCCAATCGTAGAATGTTCCTGGATGACTTTTCGCGTGCCGATCTCAGCCGCTTCATGGAAAGGAATCGGCTCCTCAAACCAAGGGGTGTGAATCATTCTTGGGCCATTTTCGTCTTCATACCCTTTCGCCCCTTCAATCACATACCCAACACAATCAACAAGCCTTACATTCACCGAAAGTCCTTCATCCACATTTATAGAAATTGCCTGATTGGGCACAAATTTTGGCTCTGTTGTCATAATTTGTTTGCCTGCTGCGCTTTGCGGCAGTTCATCAAGCGCTCTCGCTTTTTCCGCTTCATTGTCTATATTAGGAAGAACAAGCAGTTCCATAAATTTTTTAATGAACGTGGATTTCCCCGTACGGACCGCCCCGACGACTCCTAAATAGATATCCCCACCTGTCCGTTCAGCTATATCTTTAAAAATATCTGCTTTTTCCAAGAAATTCCCTCCCGACTTTATTGTTTGCTTTTTTTATTAGCGGTATTGTTCCTACAATAAATTGTATGATGTTGTCCTGCTTTTATATGACTGAAAATATTCCTATAAAATAAAAGAAGCCATCCTATAAGCGGATGACTTCTTTTATTTCACCATAAAAACAGGTTCATTTTTATTGTTCACGGTATACGGAAGCGAAAATGCAGGAGCAAACAGAGAATCCTTTAACAATATCGGCCGAATATCTTCTCCTTGCTTCAGCTTTTCCTGTGATTTCTTAATCGCTGCATACAAGTCACTGCTATAATCTACATAAATGTTGCCGTCACCTGAAATAACAAGCGGCAAGTTTTGTTGTGTATATGGACTAACAACATAAGGTTCCTCTTTAAAGCCAATTTTTTTAAAGTCTAACGAATAAACATTATGCGCTATCTCTTTTTTAAACGGCGGGTATCCTTGAGAGCGAATACGTATTTGTATATCCCTGATTTGTTCTGCCATGCGCAAATCAATTAACTTAACCGTTGGATTTTCTTCAACATCTACGAGAGCATATTGAAAAATCCCGCCCGACTCGTATGCATTACCCGGAGGCTCAGCGATAAATTGCGGGATGAGCTTTTTAAAATCAATTGGATATTTTTCATATAGCGGTGTGTTTTCCTCTTTTGTTTTGATCGGTAAAATTCCGCCATTCGCCTCTTTAAATTGATCAACAGCAGACTGAACAGTCTGAACTTGCTCTCCGTACGGCATTTGATTTTCAGCCCGCCGCTCTTGAGGAAACATACACCCGCTCATAAAGACTGCTGTCAGGGTAACTACGAAAACAATGGCTAGTTTTTTCATTCGCTGATTCTCTCCTTCAATCTTCAAGCTGGACCGCTAAACACAATATACACCATAATCAATCCGCCGATAATCATACAAGCATACGCAAAAAGAGCGGAAATCGCTTTTAAAAACCCATTTTTAAATTTATAGCGGCTTACATAGATGGCGAAAACTGATACAATCATTAGTCCCATCCCTATAAAAGAGATCCACATATTCATCATGGATGCTGACATCTTCTATTGCCCCTTTCCTTGATCAATCGCTACATCTTGAATAACAAATCAGGGTAGCTCGGTACCCCTTGTCCTTTTCGTCATGATTATAACATAACCAATAAAAAATTGGACAACCTTGCCACATAAAAAAGCTAAAGCAGCTTTTGCCGCTTTAGCTATAACGACCACCAAATTACTAAGCGCTGGCTTATTCATTTTTTATTATATGACTAAGTCACGGGCTTTGATTATTTTAAATGCCCTTTCTGCTAGCTTCCTTGCTGACGATCAATAATGTCAACTAAACTTTCCATTTCATTTGTTTTCATACGAGCCATCAATTCGTCTACAGCTGCTTTTGGCTCTTTTCCTTCAAATAAAATACGGTATAATGCTTCAGTAATCGGCATTTCTACTTCATATTTAAGAGAAAGTTGACGGGCTGCCCTCGTGGTGCGGACCCCTTCCACAACCATTCCCATATTATCAAGAACGTCTTGCAGCTTTTGTCCTTTTCCAAGCATATTGCCTGCACGCCAATTTCTCGAATGAACGCTTGTACATGTAACAATTAAATCGCCAATTCCTGTTAGTCCAGAAAAGGTAAGCGGATCGGCCCCCATTTTTGTGCCCAGGCGGGCGATTTCAGCAAGTCCTCTCGTAATCAAGGCCGCCTTGGCGTTATCTCCATAACCGAGACCATCAGAAATGCCTGCTGCCAGAGCAATAATATTTTTTAAAGCTCCTCCAATTTCCACACCAACTATATCCGGGTTTGTATAAACACGAAAATGCTGATTCATGAAAATATCTTGAATTCTTTCTGCAGCTTCCATATTCTCAGAAGAAACTGTAACGGTTGTTGGATGACGCAGACTCACTTCTTCTGCGTGACTCGGACCGGAAAGAATAACGATATCCTTACATAATTTCTCAGGCAATTCTTCTCTAATCATTTCCGATATGCGCATTAACGTATCCGGTTCAATTCCTTTGCTGACATGAACGATGGTAAAAGGTTCTGTTCGAATCTCTTCGATGAGCTGGAGCACTTCACGAATTGCTTTTGTGGGAACAGCCAGTACAACGACATCCAACCCGCTTAATACGCTTTCCATTGAACTGGAAGCAACAATATTTTCAGGCAATTCAATGCCCGGTAAATATTGTTGGTTGGTGTGTGTTTCATTGATTTCTTTTATGCGTTCTTTGTTTTGAGTCCACAGGCGAACTTCATGACCGTTATCAGCAAGAACAATGGCGAGTGCTGTTCCCCAGCTGCCCGCCCCAACCATTGCAATGCTCTCTTTGTTTTTCATAGATACTCACCAGCTTTTTTCTTATTTTCGAGCACGTGAAATAATACGTATCGGCGTCCCTTCAAAGCCGAACGCTTCACGAATGCGGTTTTGCAAAAAGCGCTCATAAGAGAAATGCATTAGCTCTGGTTCATTAACAAAAACAACAAACGTCGGCGGCTTAACAGCTACCTGTGTTGCATAATAAATTCTCAAGCGCTTGCCTTTATCGGTCGGCGTTGGGTTCATCGCTACCGCATCCATCACCACATCATTTAGCACACTGGACTGAACGCGCATAGTATGGCTTTCACTTACTTGATTAATGACAGGTAATAACGTATGCACACGTTTTTTTGTTTTAGCTGAAAGGAAAACGATTGGTGCATAATCAAGAAATAAAAAGTGGCTTCGGATTTTCCCCTCGAATTCTTTCATCGTTTTCTCATCTTTTTCAATAGCGTCCCACTTATTAACAACAATGATAACAGCTCGTCCAGCTTCGTGAGCATACCCTGCAATGTGCTTATCCTGCTCTCGGATGCCTTCTTCCGCGTTTAACACAACAAGGACAACGTCAGAGCGTTCGATCGCACGAAGCGCGCGGAGTACACTATATTTTTCGGTTGTCTCATAAACTTTTCCTTTTTTACGCATGCCTGCTGTATCAATAATGACATACTCCTGACCTTCATACATGTAAGGTGAATCGATAGCGTCTCTCGTCGTGCCGGCAATGTCGCTGACGATGACTCGTTCTTCCCCGAGCAAGGCATTCACCAATGAAGATTTGCCGACATTCGGACGGCCAATTAAGGAAAACTTAATGACATCCTCATCGTACTCCTCATCTTCTGCATTTGGAAAATGGCTCACTACAGCATCAAGCATGTCCCCAAGGCCAATCCCATGGGCTCCCGAAATTGGAAACGGTTCGCCAAAACCTAAAGCATAAAAATCATAGATTTGGCTTTTCATTTCTGGATTATCTACTTTATTAACAGCTAATACGATCGGCTTTTTTGACCGATACAATATTTTTGCTACTTCTTCATCTGCGGTTGTTACTCCTTCACGCCCGCTCGTTAAAAAGATAATTACGTCCGCCTCTTCGATGGCAATTTCCGCCTGCTGGCGAATCTGCTCTAAGAACGGCTCATCACCAATGTCAATCCCGCCTGTATCAATAATATTAAATTCATTATTTAGCCATTCACCTGTGCTATATATGCGATCTCTCGTTACTCCCGGAACATCCTCAACAATTGAAATCCTTTCACCGACAATTCGGTTAAAAATAGTTGACTTCCCGACGTTCGGACGGCCGACAATCGCAACAACTGGTTTCACCATTTGGTTCACCCTTTCCATACATACATTCTATCTCATTTTTAGCTTATCCATCCGTACAAATAAAACCCTTCTGACAGGAGAAGGGCTTTTCTGAACTCGTTCATTTTATCAATATTCCAGATGCCAAGCAACTATAATCCTTATTTTCAAACATAACGATTATTTATGGACAGTCAACTTCAACCTCTTTGACTGAAAGCAGACGGCTCATATCCACGGACATGAAGCCAATGAAAGGTCTCTCCCTTGATAATAAGAGGTGTTTTGTGAAGGTCTGTTATTTTTTTCGCTCCTACTGCGCACATAATTATTTTCAAATCGTCATGTAAGGTATGTAGCTCGGCTACCAAAGCCTCTAGACCGCTATCCATTAGTACACGAAGCAATGATCCGGCCATCCCGACTGCCACAGCGCCAAGCGCAAGCGACTTTGCCGCATCAAGGCTATTTTGAAGACCCCCGGAAGCCATCACATCTAGTTGGCTGGCCGCTGCTTTGCATTCGACAATAGCGGGAGCCGTCGGAATACCCCAGTTATTGAAATAATCCAGCATCTTTCCCCGCCGTTCGTTCTCTACTGCGGCAAAGTTTGTGCCTCCAAAACCACTCACATCCACTGCTGCAACAGGTAATTTTGCGAGTTTCTCCGCTGCCTCTCTTCCTAAACCAAAGCCCGTTTCCTTCACAAAGACCGGTACAGTCAACTTATCAGCAATTCTCTCAATCCGCTCAAGCGCTCCCTTGAAGCTTCGATCTCCTTCCGGCATGGTCAGCTCTTGAATCACATTCAAGTGAATTTGCAGCGCATTGGCTTCTATCATATCAACCGCTGCTTCGGCTTGCTCGACTGTTGCTTCGCTGCCAAGATTAGCAAGAATCACCCCATTGCCATAAAGCTTGCGAACAGCCGAAAATGATTGCCTCTCCTCCGGATTCTTGAGAGCGGACATTTGGGAGCCAACCGCCATCGCTATGCCTGTTTCTTTTGCCGCAAGAGCAAGCTGACTGTTAATCTTTTCAGTATCTTTCCCTCCACCGCCTGTCATCGCATTGATAAAAATCGGCGAACTTAATAAAAGTCCGCCAATTTTGGTTTGAATAGATATTTCGCTAAGCGCTGTGTCAGGAAGGCTTTGATGAACAAACTCTACATCATCCAGCCCCGTCTGCCTATTTTGGCCTGTTGAAAGCGCATACTGAATATGCTCTCGTTTTCTCTGAGCTCTCGTCACTATTTATCACCGTTTTCCTAAAAAAGCAGAAGAACGGACCCATAAAAACAGATCCGAACTTAGCTTATTCCTTATTCTCCTCTTTTTAAACCTTTCAGCTTATCACCGATCATCTCACCAAGCTGGAAGCCGGTATTTTCTTCAGGCATAGTGTACGATTCATTCTCCTGAGCAGATGGTTCTTCATCAAATGGCTTCATCGTTAAGGAAAGACGATTTTCCTCTTCATTCACATCAAGTACCTTTACCTTTACTTCCTGGCCCTCTTTTAATATTTCATGTGGAGTGCCGATGTGTTTGTTGGAGATTTGTGAAATGTGAACTAATCCTTCTACTCCTGGGAAAACTTCAACGAATGCCCCGTAAGAAACGAGACGCTTAACCGTACCAGTTAACTCTGCACCAACAGGGGCCTTTTCAGAAATGTCTGACCATGGTCCCGGTAGCGTTTCTTTAATAGATAAAGAAATCCTTTCACTGTCGCGGTCTACAGATAAAACTTTCACCTTTACTTCCTGGCCTTCCTGAATGACATCAGATGGCTTTTCAACATGCTCATGTGATAGCTGGGAAATATGAACAAGACCGTCTACACCGCCGATATCAACGAAAGCGCCAAAATCAGTCAGACGCTGAACTTTCCCTTCAAGAACGTCGCCCGCTTGGATTTCAGAAAGCACTTTCTTTTTGTTTTCTGATTTTTCCATATCAATCACAGCTCGATGGGATAAGATTAAGCGGTTTTTCTCTTGGTCAAGCTCAACAATTTTAAAGTTCATTGTTTTCCCTTTATAATCTTCAAAATCTTCCACATAATGATCTTCCACTAACGAAGCAGGGATAAATCCGCGAATGCCAAGATCAACAACAAGGCCGCCTTTTACTACTTCCTTTACTTCCGCTTCAAACACTTCACCGTTTTCGAAGCGCTTTTGCATTTCCGCCCAAGCCTTTTCTGCATCTGCTTTTCGCTTGGAAAGAACATAAAGGTCGTCTTCTTCTTTCGTTACTTGAAGTTCGAGTTTGTCGCCTTCCTTTACCACATCTGTTGCTTTTTCGACATGAAGGCTTGAAAGTTCGCTAATTGGAATAATGCCGTCTTTTTTACTGCCTTCAATTTCAACTTGAACCTGTTTTTCTTCCACCTTTACTACAGTTGCCTGTACTTTATCGCCCACTGTATAATTGTTCACTTCTACCTGATTCATGTCCTCTGTCATATGTACTCCTCCTTAATACAGAACTGCTTACATTTATTTGATAAAATATTCTTTCTACTAACTTCTAACAATTGCCCACATTTGTCAAGCAGTATGCTTTTAATGTGCTTCCTCTTTTAAACGGCGAATATGGGCCATGATAACAGCAGTTGTTTCTTCAGCACTTGCTTTACGACTGCGCAGATCCTCCATATCAATCGGAGGACCGTAGACTACTTTCAGCTTGCGGAACATTCTATAGGGACCGATGATGGCACAAGGAATAACATAAGCGTTTGTGCGCAAAGCAAAGAATCCGGCTCCTGCCATTCCCTCACCGATTTTCCCTGTTTTTGAACGGGTTCCTTCCGGAAAAAGCCCAAGAACTTTTCCTTCTTTTAAAAATTTAAGTCCCTTTCGAATAGCATCTCTGTCGCTCGCTCCTCTTTTGACTGGAAACGCATTTAAGTTAGCTAACATTTTCCCGAAAATAGGAACTTTAAACAATTCTTCTTTTGCCATAAATAAAATAGGCCTTGGGGCCGTAATGCCTACTATTGGAGGATCAAGATTATCAATGTGGTTGCTGCATAGGAGCACACCGCCTTCTTTCGGAAAATGCTCCCGCCCATGTACTTCCACACGGTACAGCGGCATTAATACCGATTTTACGACTGACCTTGCGATTGTATAAAATGTTACCATGCCTGTTCTCTTTCCTTTACAATTGAAATAATCCGATCCACCACGTCTGTAATAGACAAGGAAGTTGTATCTAGTTCTATTGCATCTTCTGCTTTTTTAAGCGGAGCGGCTTCCCGTTCTGAGTCCATTTTGTCACGAAGAGTAATCTCCTCTTTTAATTTCTCTATATCTGACGGAAATCCTTTAGAAATATTTTCTAAATGTCTTCTTTTCGCCCGCTCTTCCACACTTGCTTTAAGAAAAATTTTCACTTCTGCTTCGGGAAGCACATGGGTGCCAATGTCACGTCCATCCATGACTACGCCCCCTTTTTTAGCAAACAGTTGCTGCCGCTTAACCATCTCTTCACGTACAGGGGCATGCTTGGCCACAAAAGAAACGGCGTTTGTTACTGTGCTCGTTCTAATTTCATTTGTCACATCTTGGTCGTTAATAAATACGAGCTGCCCAGCTTTCCCCGGCTTCAAATCAATCACTGACTCCTGGAGCAGTTCCAGAAGTTTTTCGGCGTCCTCCAAGTCAGCATCAGCCTGGAGAGCTTTATAAGTCAGGGCTCGATACATAGCACCTGTATCAATATAAATATAGGATAGTTTTTCAGCAATGATCTTTGCTACCGTACTTTTCCCTGCCGCGGCTGGACCGTCGATTGCTATTTGCATTTGTCTTTTCATGACGTTCACCTTCTAAACATTTTTTCTCCTTATTCTATCACATGAAGAGAGATTATTTCTCCAAAAAAAAGCCTGCCGGTTGGCAGGGAGTTACTGAATCAATCCTTTTCTTTTCATAATCAGCTGGCGTTCGAAACAGAAACGAAGCAAAATCTGCTGATCTGTCCGTGGAATATCAACAAATTCAATAGAGGCAATTGGCCGGCCTTTATCATCTATGCGAAGCCTTACAACACGCGCAGTTATTTCGAAGTAATGGTGGTCACCCGATTGCATTGGCACAGAAAGATAGACTCTTCCCTGTTGTTCATTGCTCACGTCTATCCCTTCTGGCAGAGGAACAGCGATCCCCCCGCACTAATATCTTCTGTAGCTGCCGTAAAGGGCGCAACATTTTCTAAATAGATAGCTGCATCCACCGGTATAGGCACCCGTACAAACTTTCGTCTTTGAATACGCACATATTTTTCCAACCCGGGATCATGAAGGATTAAAAGTGGAATATCTCTTTTCGTCCGCCCTTTTACTTCCGTGTCAAATGTGTAGACTGCTGAAGAATATTTTGGGTCAATAAACTCAGCTGAAAGCTGCATGCCATCTACAAAAAAGGTAGAGCGATTTGTACCTATGTTTACGGGATAATCAATAAGTATGACTCCCTCATCAATATCTGCTACCCGGCAGCGATAATGCTCTTCCTGATCTTTTTCTCTAGAAACAAGCAGTAAATACATCCCTGTTTCAATCATCTTTATCACTCACCTAATTCCTTCTTCCTATTGGGTCCTTACACTGATTCTTTCTTCGAATTATAGTAGGTGATTAGTAAAAAAGCAACGGAAGATCGCTTGAATTGGAACTTTTATAGCAAGTTGTCATAAACTGGTTCCGATTGACGCATCTTTTCCACCTGCTCTTCTGTTCCATCTTTTGCATTAATTAAAACCCGATACGTTTCTTCACCGAGTGTGCCTAGGAATTCGTAACAGAGCACTTCCTGATTCAGCTCATTTTTAATGACCGCAAGCCGCTTTTCCTGAATGCGGACCCTCGGGTTAATGTATGTTTCTGCTTCTTTCTCGGTCAATACCGGCTTTTCCAACTTCCTCTTATGGTGATTCGCCAAATATTCATTCGCCGTGACTCCGATCACTTGTCCGTTATCCAAAGCTACTTTCACTTTAACGGTATCAGGGTAAATCCGAACACCTTCTTGTTCACCAACGAAAGTAAACACGCCGACATTGTCATACTGAGTACTGTCATAAAGTGCTAAATCCTTCATTTGATGACGATTTAAAAAAGCGGTGGCTTTATTGTTTGCTTCATTTAAACTGATCGTAGGTTTCCCTACTTCTCTGTTGATCATGTACCAAAGTGGGTAGCCGCCTCTTCTCGTTATATCGATGTTCGCCTCTTCGCCTTTTTTATTTTTCATGTATACACTGTAAAAAGAAAAGTCCGAGCCTTTTCCGCTTTTTGTGACCTTTACATCGTTTATCTGCTTCATTTGAACATACTTTGCCGCTCGCATTTGTGCTTCTTTTTTAGTAATAGGTGCTGCTTTATTGTCCTTTAAATGATTTATATCCAGTTGGTTTGTATTGCCTGGAAGCGTACCGGTATTTGTTTCACTATAGCCCTCGGCTTTCTTTTCAACTGTTTTAAATCCATCAATAATCGTGTTATCGGTTCCTTCTTTTTCTGCAGCTAAAGCAAGTTCAACATCCATCCATCTCAAGTTGTTTTTCAGTGTCATATGCTGCACTTTTCTCAGTTCGTTTTGAATATCAGCTGATTGCTCATATAAGTTTTTCAAATGATTATATTCTTTATCAGTAAGCGGTTCTTTATCTAAATCTCTTACAGCTGTTTTATAGCTGAAATCTCCGATACTGCCAAGAAACTCTTCTGTTTTATTAAACGGCAATAGCGTTAGTGGCAGTTGTCCTACATCATTTTGTGCTTCAGATGTTAGCCGCCAGACATCTGCAAGCGCTGGAGAAAGCGACTTTCTAGAGTTCATCGCCAGAGTCGTGCCAATTTGATCATGAATCCGATCGACTCCAAAAGTCAAATCGTGAAATGCTCGCTGATAGCTGTTTTCTGCATTAATTAAAATAGCGTTCTTTTCTTTATGTTCCTGATACCCCCAGAAACCCGTCCCGACAGCAGCCAGCGATAATACAACAATAGCTAATGTACGCAGCATCGTAGTCCCCCCTTTTTATTGACAGAAAATATGTTTCCCTATTTTTTTAATTTGCGGCCTAGACCAAATCCAAGAACTTGTCGCTGTATCAGGATTAAAATAGTATAAAGCATTACTTGTCGGGTCCCATCCATTGATCGCATCTAATACGGCCTTCTTTGATGTTTCATTTGGTGTTAGCCAAATTTGTCCGTCTGCCACCGCCGTAAAGGCCCGCGGCTCAAAGATAACCCCTGACACTGTGTTCGGAAAGCTTTGGCTTTCCAAACGGTTTAGGATGACCGCTGCTACTGCCACTTGCCCTTCATAGGGTTCTCCGCGCGCTTCCCCATGCACGGCATTGGCCATTAACTGAATATCATTTTGGGAAAAACCGGGTGGGACGCTTTGAGCTGGAGCTGATGTGTTTTCTCCTGAAGAGCCCTTCCCATAATGAGTAAAGGAACGGCCTTTTGCAATCTGTGATTTTACATAGCTTTCATCATACTTAGATGCCTTTACAAGCTTATTCTTTGTGGTTCCCCCAACAAGCCCGTCGATCGGCAGTCCAAAAGCTTCCTGGAAGTTACGGACAGCCCAATAAGTTCCCCAGCCATATACGCCATCAATTTTCCCTTTGTAGTAACCAATGTATTGAAGCCTTGCTTGAAGCTCAATAACATCATCGCCGGAAGCCCCCTTTTGAATGACCTGTCCTGAAAATGCCCGAGACGTTTCCGGCATAGCCAGCAGGCTGCAGGTGAAGAGACTAATAGCCAATGAAATGATAACAGCTGTTTGTTTCACATTGAGATCCATCCTCATTTTTTTACCCTCCATCTGATAGATGATGTGTACAGCTATTTTTTGCAAGGTGCATATTTTTATACAAAAAAAGAAGCTCTTTTCAATTAAGAGCTTCTCAAATAGTCGATAGTTGGCGGTCGGCGGCACTTCAAAGGCTTTTATGCCGTCTCCTCCTCTTCCCCTTTTAGCTTCATCTCTTAAAAAATCAAACGCTTCTAAGCAGCCTGTAGGGGCGTTTCGGTATACATATAGATTTTTTCAATTAAGAGCTTTTATTCCGCACAAGACGAAGATGGTGCTGATCAGACAAGCGGTGGGCTTGTTTCACTTTCTTTAACGCCAGCCACCAAAGAAACAACATAAATGGAATTATATAATAGAGCCAGACAGACTCAATCAATAAAATGTAATCGTACAACCCGTGTAATAAAGACGGGATTAAGAGTGAAAGCCACAGTCGCCTGTTTTCCTTGCCGTCCTGGCTAAATTTGGCCTTCCCCAGATAGAACCCCATCAATACGCCAAAAAGCGCATGACTTGAAACCGGCAACAGCGCCCGAAAAAAAGCATGCTCCACTCCATAAGCCAGCAGGTAAAGAATATTTTCTGCTGTCGCGAATCCGAGTGAGACGCTTGTCCCGTATACAATGCCATCATAGGGCTCATCAAAATCTGTATGCTGGTAAATTAGATAAAATAATATAAACCACTTTACAAATTCCTCAAGCAATCCACTCGATAAAAAAGCTGTAGCCGCACCGGAAAGAGCAATCTTCTCTTCCGCCAATACATATTGGATAAACATCACTGGGAAAGTAAGCAGCACACCCGAAATAAAAGCTTTTGCAACTGTTGTCACCGGTTCTGTTTCATATTGATCACGCAAATAAAAATAGCATAAAAGCGCCAGTCCAGGAGCTATCCCCGCCGAAAAAACCGCCAGCATCCTTTCGTCCTCTTTTCTTTCGGTTTTCTTCATCGTATCATTATTAAAAAGGATTGAACATAGATAATCCAAATTTGTACAATGGAGGTTTTTCTTTTGTCAAAAAAACGAATATTCGTCATCCATACAGGAGGAACTATTTCAATGGAGGAAGATAAGCAATCCGGTGCTGTTAAGCCAACCAGCACAAACCCGCTCTTTTCATTTGATCATTTGTTAGATGAGTCGGCGACAATCGTTTCTGCTGAACCATTTCATCTTCCTTCTCCTCACATTACTCCAAAAGAGATGCTTAAGCTGAAACATTTAATTGATGAGACGCTAGAGCAAGAATCCTTTGATGGAGTGGTCATTACTCATGGAACCGATACGCTGGAAGAGACCGCTTATTTTCTAGATTTAACACTTACAACCGATGTTCCAGTAGTTGTTACAGGCGCCATGCGTTCTAGCAATGAAATCGGAGCAGATGGTCTATATAATTTAATTTCATCTATCCGTGTCGCTGCTTGCAGCGAAGCAAAAAGGAAAGGTGTACTTGTGGTGTTGAACGACGAAATTCATTCGGCCGACAATGTAACAAAGACCCATACGAGCAATATTTCAACTTTTCAAAGTCCGCAATACGGACCTATTGGAATTATTACAAAAAGAAAAATTCTTTTTCATCATGAGCCGGCTCGCCGTCAGAAGTTTCCCGTGGCAGCCGTTGACAAACGCGTCGCCCTGATTAAAGCCTACGCCGGTATGGACTCGTATTTGCTGTCTGCTTTAAAAGAACTACGTTATGACGGAGTGGTGATTGAAGCGCTTGGACAAGGTAACCTGCCTCCTGATGCCGTTTCAGCAGTCAAGGAACTCATTGAGGAAAAAATCCCGGTTGTGCTCGTCTCCAGATGCTTTAATGGCATTGTCCAGGATATATATGGATATGAAGGCGGTGGCAAACAATTGAAGGAACTGGGGCTCATCTTCTCAAATGGGCTGAATGGCCAGAAAGCACGATTAAAACTGCTTATTGCATTAGGTTCTAAACACCCCTCCGACAATCTTGAAAAACTATTTGAATAATAAAAAATGGGCCGATAAGGCCCGTTTCAGACTGTAGACAAACTCAATGAAATTCTAGAGTTTGTCTACAGTCCTTTTTATTTTGCTTGTGAATGGGGGCTGTTGATTTCCATTCCAGGCGCTTCGCTTTCCGCGGGGGGGGGGGGCGGTGAGCCTCCTCGCCGTGAAAGCGCCTGCGGGGTCTCACCTGTCCCGCTGATCCCGCAGGAGTCTTTGCGCCATCCATTTCAATCAACAGGGGTTACAAAGTTAGAGTAGCCGTACAACCATACCTGTTTTAAAATAAATAGATCAAACGCTTGAGGTGAGAAAGATGCTTTCGAAAAACAATCCAATCCAACGGAATCAAATAGAAATGATCGCTCTAGACCAGCTTGTACCAGAGAATCACCTGGTCCGTAAAATGGAGGCAGCGATGGATTTCTCTTTTATTTATGACTTGGTGGAAGGATTGTATGCGGAAGTGGGCCGCCCAAGCATTGATCCAATTATTTTAATTAAACTAACATTTATCCAATATGCCTTTGGCATTCGATCCATGCGCAAGACGATCGAGGAAGTGGAAACGAATATGGCCTACCGCTGGTTTCTCGGTTATGGATTCCATGATAAAGTGCCGCATTTCTCTACCTTCGGTAAGAACTACGAGCGTCGCTTTAAAGATACCGACCTGTTTGAACAGATCTTCTATCGTATCTTAAAAATAGCTGCCGAGAAAAAGCTCATTAGTGCGGAGCACGTTTTTGTGGATTCCACTCATGTAAAAGCTAGCGCGAATAAGCGTAAATTTGAAAAGAAAATGGTTCGCAAAGAAACACGCGCGTATCAGGAACGCCTCCAAGAAGAGATTAATCAGGACCGAGAGGATCATGGAAAAAAGCCGTTCCCGCCAGATAAGTTCGATAAAGAAGAAACGAAAGAAATCAAGGAAAGTACAACCGATCCGGACAGTGGCTACTACGTTAAAGACGAACGAACCAAACAATTTGCTTATTCCTTTCACGCGGCCGCAGACCGTAAGGGATTCGTAATTGGCACAATGGTCACACCAAGCAACACACATGACAGCCAGATCTTAGAGCCGTTAATGAAGAAAGTGATAGAAAAGGTAGGAAAACCTAAAGCTGTTGGTGCAGATGGAGCTTACAAAACACCTGCCATTGCCAGTTATTTAATGGAAAACGGCATGACACCTGCCTTGCCTTATACACGGCCGCGCACAAAAGAGGGCTTCTTCAGAAAGCATGACTATGTGTACGATGAACATTTTGACTGTTACCTTTGTCCGGCAGGGGAAGTATTGAATTACTCAACGACGAATAAGGAAGGCTATCGTGAATACAGATCACCCAAACAGGTTTGTACCTCCTGCCCTTTTTTAGCTAAATGCACGGAAAGCAGAGATCATCAAAAAGTGGTGACACGCCATATTTGGCAGAAATATATGGAAGAGGCCGACCATCTTCGCCACCACGAAGAAGTTAAAGCGATTTATGCGGAGCGAAAAGAAACGATTGAGCGTGTATTCGCAGATGCAAAAGAAAAGCATGGCATGCGTTGGACAACGTTAAGGGGACTTAAAAAATTGTCGATGCAAGCGATGCTTACTTTCGCTGCCATGAATCTCAAGAAAATGGCCAGCTGGACTTGGCGAGAACCAGAAATGGCTTAAATGATGACCTCGGAGAGGTCTATCTTTCTCTCGAATGGCTTTAAAACTACCGAAAAATCAAAAGGGGTTCGGAATAAGACTATTCCGAACCCCTTTTGTCGACAAACTAAAACGGGCCGATAAGGCCCGTTTGGATTAATAAAAAACTATAAAAACAACTGAATCTACAAATTCGGCTGTACGTGCTTAGAGAAGGAAAAAAACCCTTACACACTCTATATGTTCTCCCTCTCGGCAATGGCTGTTGCAATTTCACCACCGTGAAAGCGACCATTTTCGATAAAGATTTCGTTAGCATTATTGCCAGCCGCAATAACTCCGGCAATAAAAATTCCTTTCACATTCGTTTCTTTCGTTTCCTCATTGTAGACTGGCCGGCCAGTCTCTCCGTCAATCTCTACACCCATTTCTCTTAAAAAATTGTGATCCGGGTGATAGCCGGTCATGGCAAAAACAAAGTCATTTTTTAATTGTTTTTCCACACCATGCTGGCGATATATAATGGCGTCTTCCGTAATTTCAATGACCTCTGCATGAAACTCCATTTTAACTTCCTCGTTCCGGACAAGTCCTTCAAATTCAGGAAGAATCCACGGCTTAATACTTTTGGAATACTCGCTGCCACGGTAAAGAACGGTCACCCGTGCCCCTGCTTTGTGAAGCTCTAAAGCGGCATCAACAGCCGAGTTCTTGCCGCCGATGACAGCCACATCCATATCAAAATAAGGGTGGGCCTCTTTAAAATAATGAAATACTTTATCGAGCCCCTCCCCTGGAATATGCATATAATTTGGATGGTCATAATAACCTGTGGCAATAACCACATATTTTGTTTCATATGTTCCGGCCGACGTATACACCCGAAATTGCTCATCGGACAGCTTCTCCACTCTTTGAACCGTTTCAAAACGGTGAATGCGAAGTTCTTTCATTTTTACGACTTCTCGGTAATACGTCAGTGCCTGGTTGCGCTTTGGCTTCCGTTCTTCAATGATAAAAGGTACATCCCCAATAGCGAGCTTTTCACTTGAGCTGAAAAACGTTTGATGTGTCGGGTATTTGTAAATAGAATTTACGATATTGCCTTTTTCAATAACAAGCGGATCTTTGCCAATTTGCTTTAAAGCGATAGCAGCAGACAGTCCGCATGGTCCGCCGCCTATAATAATACATTCTTCCTTACGCATAATTCCACTCCTCGTTATCCGTACAACAAAATTTCCTGCTATACTTTGATGATAGGAGAAAAACGTCTAACTTTCAATGGATAGACCTTAAAGGAATCATGCTTTCTTTACAAAGTATTCATAGACCTTCCTTGTTGCCTCCAATGGAATCACAAGGATCGCATATTCTTTTAATAACTCCTCAGAGAGACTCGACATCCAGCCATATTCCAACAAAGCGGACTCAAGCGCATCATACTGGCTGTCAAAATCAAATGAGAAACAGAGGTAATAAGCATCTTTAAAATAGAAAAGCGAACTCTGCACATCTCTCACTTTTTTCTCATCATGGACCAATCCAATGACATCTTCAATATCCGCAAACTTAAATGTCAGCTCACAGCCATATTCATCCTCTGTCTCTGCCGGTGTGTCTTCTACTTTGTTTAAAAAATCGAAATGATCAATCGTTAAAATTAAAACAAGCTCATCGCCTGACATAGAATGAACCTCAATGGCAATCATTCCTTCCGTGTCAATATCCAGCTGCTCCTCGATCACATCCAGCATTTCATCAAAGATTTCGTGCCAGATGTATGAATCCTCAAGAATGTGCTTTTTCAAACAGCCTTTTTTTCTTAACTCTTCGTAAGTAATGGAAAGCATCACCTTATTATCTGATAAACGTTCTATCCTCATAGTCTGCTGCCCCCTGCTTAAGGACCTGTTTATCACATACTATGAAGGAAAACGCAGATGGTGAGTTGTTATGCTATTTTGGTAAAGACGCCCGCTTATCCTTGTTTGATTGTAATTAAATGCGTTTCTGCTTTAGCACCGAGGCGAAGCGGTACAGCACTCGTTCCATACCCATTTGAGACGAGGGTTTTCATCTTTCCGGAGTTTCCCCAGCCACCTTTTTTATAAGGGCCAACGCCGAAAAACCGAATTTGCCCTCCATGTGTATGACCGCTCAAGAACAGTGAAACTCCGTCAGCAGCAGCCAGCTTTTTCTCAAAAACCGGATTATGGCTAATCAAAATTTTGAAGGCTCTCTGGGGCACTTCACTAAAAGTGGAGGATTTACTGCTCCTGCCTTTGCTAACATCGTCTGTCCCTAGCAAATATACCGGTACATCACAATCCATACTAACCGGCAAACAAAAAGACTCATTGCGCAAAACGTGGACACTGTGCTTTTGAAACAATTTAGACAGCTCTTCAGCAGGGACTTCATAGTCATTGTTTCCCCACACAAAAAAAACAGGAGCTACCTGTTTCAGGCATTGCAAATTATGGGATATTCGCTCCAGCGGCACCCCTTTCTCTGCTAGATCCCCGCCAATAATAACAATATCCGCTTTTCCACTTACTCTTTTAAGAATGGACGGATGAATAGTCCGCCGATGAATATCCGAGATAAAAAAGATCGTTAACGGCTGCTGGCATGGATAGCATTTAAATAAAAGTACATCGGCGATTACTTCGTTTCTCAGTGCTTCTCTCCACATAAAAACGATGACACTTAATATGAGGAGAAAGACGATTAGTAAATACAACATCACTTTTCCCTTCGTTCCCTAAATAATAATAATGCAAAATAATAATCAGAATAACAGATTAAACGAAAAAAAGAAATAATGTCCCCTCCTCCTCCATACATATAGATTGAAGTATAAAAAAGGAGGAAGGGAATGAACAACTGCACCTGGTACAAAACATACCGTCCGTATATAAGTCCACTGGACCCCTGTCCGCCCATAAGAGTAAAGAGATATTCCACTCCGCCCCAATTGTACGTCGGATTTCAACCGCCGGGCCTTGAACAATTCCCGGCCCACGCGGCCCTAAAAGCCGGGACACTATGGAAATGCTTTTATGATCCATACTATTCATTAAGAGAAATGAAGAAGGGGGTTAGAGAATGAAACAAAAACAACTGCCCCCTGAATACTACAGCGAGCTGGAAGAGATCCAGGCCGTCGATTTTGTCATTGTTGAATTAGTTCTCTATCTTCATACCCATCCTGATGATCTTGAAGCAATAAAGCAATATAATGAGCACGTAAAATTAAGCAAAACTCTAAAAAAAGCTTTCGAAAAAAAATACGGAGCGCTGACGAGCTTCGGATACAGCTACTCCCGTTACCCATTTGATTACAAAGGAACTCCATGGCCTTGGCAAGTGTAATAAAGATGATCGCTGAAAGGAGATTACTATGTGGGTATATGAAAAGAAGCTGCAATATCCAGTGAGAGTGAGCACATGCAACCCGAGGCTCGCCAAATACTTAATTGAACAGTACGGAGGAGCAGACGGAGAATTAGCCGCTGCCCTGCGCTATCTCAATCAACGCTACACCATCCCCGATAAGGTAGTCGGCTTGCTGACCGATATTGGAACAGAAGAATTTGCTCATCTGGAAATGATCGCCACAATGGTGTATAAGCTGACAAAAGATGCCACACCTGACCAAATGAAGGCAGCTGGCCTGGCTGATCACTATGCAGATCATGATAAAGCACTCTTTTATCATAATGCAGCTGGCGTTCCATGGACAGCCACTTACATTCAGGCAAAAGGCGATCCGATTGCCGATCTGTATGAGGACATTGCAGCAGAAGAAAAAGCTCGCGCTACTTATCAATGGCTGATTGATTTAAGCGACGATCCTGATCTTAACGATGGGCTCCGCTTTTTACGCGAGCGGGAGATTATCCACTCCCAGCGTTTCCGAGAAGCCGTCGAAATACTAAAAGAGGAAAGAGACCGCAAAAAAGTCTTTTAATTATTTAAAAAAGCTCCGAAGTCTCAAACTCCGGAGCTTTCCGTATTAAGATGTCTGCTTCTGCAGTCCTTTTCCATAATACATGCCTACTAAAAACAGCAGCCATAATGGACCCACATACAAAGCAATCCGCGTATCTGGCGAAAAAGCCATTAAAACGATAACCATCGCCAAAAAAGCTAGAGAAAGATAGGAGCCTATTGGCCAGAATGGAGCAGCAAACTTTAATGATTTTCTCTGTTCAGCAGATAGCCCCCTTCTAAACTGAAGCTGCGAAAGTAAAATCATGGACCATGTCCAAATAGCGCCGAATGTAGAAATGCTCGTTACCCACACAAACACTTTCTCAGGAACGAAATAATTTAAGATTACACCAATTAACAGGACACCAGCTGATACAAGAATGGCCCGAGATGGAACACCGGTTTTAGCTACTCTTTTAAAAGCAGGCGATGCTTGACCTTGATCTGCCAGGTTGAACAACATCCGCCCTGTGCTAAAAATCCCACTATTACAGCTGGAAAGAGCGGCTGTCAAAACAACAAAATTGATAATTCCCGCTGCACTTGGGATACCAATTTTTTCAAATGTTAAAACAAATGGACTGCCTGCTGTTCCGATTTCATTCCATGGGTAAATGGACATGATGACAAATAATGCACCCACATAAAAAACGAGTATGCGCCAGAACACAGTATTTACCGCCCGCGAAATAGCTTTTTCTGGATTTCTTACTTCGCCTGCCGTTACACCGAGCATTTCAATGCCGAGATAAGCGAACATAACCATTGTCATAGACATTAAAATTCCTTTTAAGCCATTCGGGGCAAAGCCACCGTGTGCCCATAAATTACTAATACCAGTAGCTACTCCCCCATTGCCAATTCCGAACAAAATAATACCGAGACCTACTACAATCATTAAAATAATTGCGACAATTTTAATTAAAGCAAACCAGAATTCAAACTCTCCATAGGCTTTCACTGTAATTAAGTTTACAGCGGACATAATAACCAGTGCAGCAAGCGCCCAGATCCAATTAGGCACATCTGGATACCATAAATGCATGTATACTCCTACCGCTGTAATTTCTGCCATACATGTAACAATCCATAAAAACCAATAGTTCCAACCAGTAATATAACCATAAATAGGACCTAGGTGGTCCTGTGCATATCGACTAAAAGAACCAGCAACTGGATTTTCAATAGCCATCTCCCCAAGCGCTCTCATAATCACAAACATGACAGCACCAGCCGCGATGTAAGCTAGCAAGATCGCCGGGCCAGCCATTTTGATCGTAGTAGCCGATCCCAAGAACAAACCTACTCCGATACAAGCGCCGAGCGACATTAACGTAATATGCCTCTCTTCTAAACCCCTTTTAAGTTCTTGACCCTCCATGTACACCTATCCCCTCTTAACTAAAATAAAGCGTTTTCACAAATGAAGTATATCACAGTTCGACAAGATTCCTCATTTTTTTGATTTTTCTAATTACTATCCTCGTGATAATGATTTTACACCTACTAAAAATTCCCCTACCTAAAATTAGGGTAGAGGAATTTTTAGCACTTGGCCTACTCGAATGTCATTGCCATTCAATTGATTGGCTTGCCTTATTTTTTCGATTCCTTCTTGCGACTTATAATACATCATAGAGATCCTAAAAACGGTCTCTTGAGGCTTTACAGTATGATAGACCACTTTTCCTTCAGGCTGCTCCTTATGTATCGGAGCCGTTTCTTTTTTTCTTCTACTTGTCTCTCCGGATGAGTTTCCTTTTGTACCTTTTCCTGTTCTACTTTTGGTTTCTCGTCAACCGGCTCGGCTTCTTGTTTCTCTTTTTCTTTAACCGGCGGCTCGCTTGTCTTTTCTGGAGGTGCCTCCACAGTAGAAGCTATTACCTCCTGAGCAGGCTCTGCTGATTTCTCCTCTATCTGTTTATCATTTTTGGCCGTCTTCTCCTCCCTCTCCTGCTCATCCGGCTCCTCCTCTTCATCGGATACGTCGTATAGCGGTGTGGAAGGACTTGAACTCTCGGTCACTACAGTCGTTGAGGAGTAGTCACGATCTCTTGCATGTGTATACCAGAATAACGTAATAAAGGGCAAGGTAATAAAAAAGACGAGCAGTACTTTTAGCAACGGGTATTTCTTTTGTTTTTTCTCCTCTTTTCTTTCCATTCGTGAGGAGGTTGTTTCCTGAACAGGCGGCTCTTCCTGCTCACGTTTAACTCTTTGAATTTCTACGCGAGTCTTTTGCGCCAACTCACGATAAGGGTCTTTCGTCATAGTTCATCCCTTCTTTATAATTCATTCTTATTTTGTTTGTGGCGAATGGCTAATCCCAGCAGAAAATCAATCGTGAAATGCATCATTATGACAACTGCTAGATTGCCAGTCCAATCAAATAGCCAGCCAATGCCAAAGCTTAGAAGAATGACATTGATTGTTAAATACCACTGTGATAAATACCTCACATGAATGATAGCGAAAAGAATACTTGCCGGAATGAATCCAACTATCGTCTGGACCATTCCCCTGAAAAAAATTTCTTCAGACACTGCAACCAAAAAAGCAATTAAAAAGATTTCTGCAACAGAACGGCTCGTGAATAGCCGGTTATTGATGCCCCCGTCATCATAATACTTTTCAGGCAGCTTTTTCATTAAATATAAATCCATTGCAACCACTAACAGTCCCGCTCCTCCGCCCCAAATAACGATATCCGCGAAGGACCATTTAAACAAGCGGTAAAACTCCTTTAAATCCTCAAATACAAAACTGCCGATAATGAGTGATAGCAGCAGCAAAAGAAATTGCGTTAAATAAAGAGCATGGAGCACCTCTTTATCCGTCATTTGCCGGATGAGATCAGCTTGCTTATTTCTTTTCATATGTCTATTCCCGTCACCTCTCAACTTGAAGCAAAGAACTGAGAATAGCTTGCCAATCCAGCTCCTCACGTTTTTCTGGGGAACCACGCTTGTTATATTTCTGCCAGTCTATGCCGCACAAATCACAGCAATTAGCGGGTTTACTCTCCAGCTGTTCTTCAAAATAGTTAAGAATTTCTTGCCGTCGGCATGTCTTTGCCCGTACCCACCGAAGCATCGTCAGCCGTTTTTCTTCCTTCTGCCTGAGCCGTTCCTGTCGTTTGGCCATAACATACTCAGCAATATTGGTCTGGCCTTTTCGCGCTGCTTCTTGAGCATAATGACGAAGGAAACGGGCCTGCACGTCAGTCAGCTGCAAAGCCGTTATCCGCTCCTCTTCTGTCTGACCGTCAGAGGGAGATAAATAGCCGGTAATTTGGCTGTCGGAGGGAAATTCCCCTTCGGCTATCATCGAATGAAACTCTTCATCTCCCGGGGTATATAACAGAACGGAAAGCGCCCTTCCTCCGTCTCTGCCGCCTCTGCCAATCTCCTGCAAATAAGATTCAAGCTGAGCTGGAAGATGATAATGAATAACAAACCGAATGTTATCTTTATTCACTCCCATTCCGAAGGCACTGGTCGCACAAATAACATCTAGTTCGTCACGCAAAAATTGCTGCTGAATCAAAATACGGTCTTCCTGTTCCATGCCCCCGTGATAAAATGCTACTTTTCCAATGCCATGCTGCCGTAACCAGCCAGCCCCCTCCTCTGTTGCCCGCTTACTTGAAAAATATACAATTCCCGGCTTCTCAAGCTCGCTAATTAGCCTCAGCAGTCTGGCTTGCTTATCAGCATGTGACGGGAGCTGTTCTACCGCCATTGCAATATTTGGCCGGTCCACGGAAAAGATCCACTCTTCCATCTGTTCGACCTTTAAATACTGAATAATATCGCGCCTGACTTCAGCTGTGGCTGTGGCTGTCAAAGCGAGAGTTAGAGGAGAGCCAAGCCGCTCTCTCACTTCACCTAACAGACGGTAATCTGGCCGAAAATCATGGCCCCATTGGGAAATACAATGCGCTTCATCCACAACAAAAAGAGAGAGCTGTATCCTGCTCAGCGCCTTAATCACTTGCTCGCTCATCAGCATTTCCGGGGATAAAAAGATAAAGCGGTAGTTCGGCAGCTGGCGGATCACTTGCTGCTTTTCTTCGAACGACAAAAATGAGTTCAAAGCAGCCACGCTTTTCTCCCCGCGCATTTTCAATTGCTCAACCTGATCTTGCATAAGTGATAACAATGGGGAAACTATAAGCACACTTCCCGGAAGAAAATACGCTGGCAGCTGATAGCAGAGCGACTTTCCTGTTCCAGTTGGAAGCATAGCCAGTGTATGGTGGCCTGATAGCAAGGATTCAATTGTTTCCTTTTGGCCGGTTCTAAAAGTAGAATAACCAAACCGTTGAAATAAAACCTGGTCCATGTTCATCTTCCTTTATCCGCTATATTTAGCCAGCACAAGCCTAATTTGAAAATAAGAAACATCCGGCAGCCGCTCTTTAATCGGCTTGATTCTCTTGTTGGAAAGGACCGCAGCCGCTTTGAGCACCTGCTCTTCTGTTGCTTTATCAACAAAAGGCCGAATAGAAAAACCCGGATAATTAAAAGCCAGCTCGACCACATGATCTTCTACTGTGCTTTGCTTTAAGCGCCGATGGGTTGAAATTTCTTCAATGGACAAACCTTTTTTAGCATATCTGCTGTTTTTTTTGTCGATTGTGTTAAAACAACCGGCTCGTATATATCTTGTATCATTGCGAATAATAGCGGAAACTGTGCAGCATGCTGAATAATGTGTTGGATCGCAAAGTGAAGCAAGTTCAAAAAGCGATACCAATATTCAGCACCTTCCATGCTAAGCAGTTCTCCCGCCTGGACTGTTGTTTTACCGGTTCGCTGTTTTCCTGAAAGACGCAGCACTAAAATAAGTGGATCTTCAACCCGCTGTTCTTGCAGAAGAGTCAGCAGCTCGTGATGAAGATAGGCTGCCAAGGTTTTCTTCGACAGCTGTCTGGCTGCTAAAAATGACTTCAGCCATGCTTGAATTTGTTCATCTTTCGTTATTGGAAGATAAGCATCATCCCGGTAAATTAAATGCGAAGCGACCTGAACAGTTAAAGAGAGTCTTTTCCAAAAAATCACAGCGCAATCCTGCAAGCTCCACCCATGTAAAAACTCAAGTGGAGGCAGAGTTTCAGAGAGAACCTCCAGTCTTGTCCTTCCCGTGTTTGTCACACGTACGCGTTTTAGTTCATCCACTTCGATGAGCTGCCGGTCAGTTAAATCATGGATAATTTGCTCAAAGGCCGTTCTCTCCAAAAAGGAAGCTGTCTGAAACCATTTGTCTAAATGATATAATCGGGCATCTTGTATCGTTTGCGAAGACTTCTTTCCCTTTAACAGATGAAAAATAGATGAAGCTGTTCTTTGTCCGTTTATTTGATTAATCATCATCAATAAGATTGCTTGTAGAAAAGGCATGGCTTGCCTCCCTTTTCGTACTTTCATTTATTTTACCATGAAATTTGTCAAAATTCCTCGTATGTGGAGGAATTGCTAATGAAAGCCTTATCATTTTTTTATTAAGAAATTATGATTGAAAAGAAAACTAATCGGATATACAATGAGGGAAGAAGTTTTCAAACGAGCGTGGGTAAGCAAATGCCACATAGCTTGGATAGATCTTAGGAGGTTTTGACATGCCAAAATATACAATTGTTGATCAGGATACATGCATTGCCTGTGGCGCCTGCGGTGCTGCTGCCCCTGATATCTATGACTACGATGATGAAGGCCTTGCATTCGTAATTTTAGATGACAATGAAGGAAACACGCCAGTTCCGGAAGTATTGGAAGAAGACATGCAGGATGCTTTTGAAGGCTGCCCAACAGACTCGATCAAAGTGGCAGATGAGCCATTTGAAGGCGACCCTTTAAAACACGAATAAAACGTGCCAGTAAAAAACCGGTGAGACAAGGATCTCGCCGGTTTTTTATTCTTTATTATTTTTATCTTTACATTCTGAATTTACTCGCTTCAGTTTGAAGCTCTGTAGCCAATGAGGCCAGAGCTTGTGAACTTGTTGCTATTTGTTCAATGGCTGCTAGCTGTTCTTCAGTCGCTGCGCTCGAATCATGGGCTATAGTAGCCGTTTTTTCAGCAATTGCTCTTACTTGATGAGCACTCTGTGAAACAGCTTCTGTCATGGCTTCTAATTCTTCAATCGCTGCTGAAACGGTCTCTACTTTTTCCCCTACATCTGTTACAGATGACTTGATCTCCTTGAACACTTTAAGGGATGTTTGTGAAGCAGATAAGCCTTGTTCCACCTTATTGCTTCCAGCCTGAATAGATGCAGCGGCTAAACTTGTGTCCTTTTGGATTTCTTTGACCATCGCAGCAATTTCAGCCGCAGAAGTTTTTGACTGCTCAGCAAGTTTGCGCACCTCTTCTGCCACGACAGCAAAGCCTTTTCCAGCTTCCCCTGCACGCGCCGCTTCAATGGCCGCATTTAAGGCGAGCAAATTGGTCTGCTCAGAAATAGCGGTAATTAACCCGGTCACCTTCTGTATCTCAGACGCATGGTTTTCTAAAATTTTCATGTACTCTTCTGTTTCTTTTATGGACACATGAATATCTTCAATTTGATCAGATACATGCTCAGTAGCCTCTTCTCCCTGGCCAACTAACGATTCTACTACCTCAGCAGAATGAAGCATGTTTTCGTTGCTTTCGGCAATCTGTTTAATCCCCTCTGACATTTCCTCCATAGACACCACTGCCTCGCTAATAAGCTCTCGCTGCATGCTGCTTCCTTTCATATTTTCCTCCGCTGTGCTTGCCATCATTTGCGAAGAAGCAGCGCTTTGTTCTGTACTAGCTGACAATTCCTGAGATTGGGCAGATAGTTGGAGAGCAGATTGATTAACCTTGCCAAGGATGTTTTGCAAATCCTCTACCAGCTGGTTGAAGGCCATTCCCATTTCTCCAACCTCGTCTTTATTTCTTATGCGCAGCTTGTCTACCTGCAAATTACCTGCTGTCACTTCCTTCAAGGCAGCTGTTACCTTTCTGACTGGTCTTGTAATCGATCGTGCTATGAAATAAGCAATAACGCCTCCTAAAATCGTTCCGGCTGCCACAAGCAAAATTAAAAATATTTTTGTTGCCACCACGTAACGTTTTAGTTCCGTTCTTGTTTCGTTCACCTCTTCCATCTGCACTTGTTTTAATTCCAATGCTTTATCTTTTAATGCTTCTTCCGCTTCGTTAGTCTCGGTGACATATTTATTTGTTTCAGCTTCCAGGCCCTTCTCCTGGCTTTCAAAGACTTTAGAAGTAAGTTCGTTATATCGGGCACCCGCCTCTTCTAGTTCATTTAATATTTCCTTAGTCTTTGACTGTTTAGTTGCCTGTTTAAGTTCACTAAGTATGTTGGCAAATTCTTCTTGTTTTGACTTAATTGCGTCCAAATCCCGCTGTTCAGAAAAGGCAAAGTAAGCGAGCGAGTTGATAGACATATCTTTTTCTATGGTAATTACTTCATTCACCATTTCTATCTTTTTTACACGGTCATCAAGCAAGAACGTGTATTCCTTATCAATTTTGATAGCTGCCAGGTACCCAATAACCCCTACGATAACTAAAATCACCAAAACTGCAATAAAGCCAGAGTATAACTTTTTTCCTATTGAAAAATTCACTATTTGCTCCTCCACTTCATCTTTCTTCCGTATAAATGTCTATTTTCTACGGATAATTATACCCTTTGCACTATAACATTCAAGAACTTTTTGACTAGCACACAGGTCCATGGGAGCATATAAAAAGCTCTAAAAGTCTTTTCATCCACTTTTAGAGCTTATTATTAGTAACATTTTAAGAGACAGCTGTTTGTTTACGCATCCAAACGTAAATTCGGGAATAAATGAGCATAAAGACAGCAGCCATTAAAATTCCTTTAACAATATTAAAAGGCAGGATAGCCGAAACGACCATTTGCTTCGTCTCCGGCGCACTCATAGCTGGTGCGTTTAAGAAAAGTGTATAAGCAGGAAGAACAATATAGTAATTTAACACGCTCATCATAACTGCCATAAACACCGTTCCACCTACTAAAGCAAAAGTTAAGCCTTTTTTCGTCTCAAACTTCTTATATACATAATAAACCGGAAGAATAAAAGCAATGCCAGCAACGAAGTTGGCTAAGTGGCCAACTGGCACACCGGTCGGACTTCCAGTCATAAAAAAGTCTAAAATATTTTTCACTAGTTCTACCATAATACCAGCAAGCGGCCCAAAGATAATAGCAGCGATTAGTGCAGGAATGTCGCTGAAGTCAATCATTAAAAAGCTTGGAAACGGGGGAATTGGAAAATTCAGCAGCATGAGTAAATAAGAAAGCGTGCTCAATAACCCCACAGACGTCAACATACGGATATTCATTTTTTTCACAACAATTCTCTCCTTCTTCTCATTCATCATTCATAAGAAGAAAGGCTGCCAAATCCTTGAGGAACAACAAACCCCCAAGCTAGTAGCTTGAGGGAGAAAAGTCATACTCAAATAAACGTTCAAATCTGCACATTTTGAACGCCGGCAGACCTTCACCTTCTCCCATCCAGACTATACTGTCGGCTTTGGCTTCTCACCAAATCAACCTTGCGGCTCGCGGGCTTAGAAACGATTATTTCCATACCGCCGGTCGGGAATTTCACCCTGCCCCGAAGATGAATATAAGATTTTTCCTAGCGGCCTTCACCTGCCACAACAACAAGTGACGACCAGTAGATTTAATTAAATAATAACAATCCCCCAAAAAAAAGCAAGGGGGGCAGCCCCTTGCTTTTGCTAATAACCTAGATTTACATACTTTGCTGCCGAGCCACACTATCTGTATGTACCCTTCCTGCTATCTCCTCCAAGTGACTATTATGGATAAGAGACTGCTTTTTCTCATTTCTTGATTGTGCAAGCCCTCCCCCGATCATCAACAAACTAACACACAAAGCCATGAGCAAAGCGATCATAAAACGTTTCATGTAGTCTTTCATGGTGCACCGCCTCCAACTTGCTTTTTTGCTGCCCTTTTAGTTGTATGACGGAAAGCGTTTCCAGTATGACTATTTTTCTGGATAAACAAGCAAAGCGGTAAATTACTTACTCTCCGGGCAGGCGAAATGAGAAAATGGTTCCTTGTCCCAATTTGCTCTGTACTTTAATGCTGCCATTATGAGCGGAGATAATATTCTTTGCAATGGAAAGGCCGAGCCCCGTTCCAGAACGGCCTCTTGTCCGGGCCTTATCCCCTTTGTAAAAGCGTTCAAACACAAAAGGCAAATCCTCTTCGCTAATTCCCGCTCCAGAATCCTGGACGGATATATGATGGCCATCTGCTTTTAACTCATAGCTCACTTTTACGAAGCCATGTTCCGGTGTATGGCGCAAAGCATTATCAATCAAGTTGGTTAAAACTTGCTCAATGCGATCAGGATCCAATTTAGTTAATATTTTTTCATTAGGAATCTGCCACGCTAAATCAATATGCTTTTCTTTGGCAATCCCTTGGAATTTATCAGTCACCCGCTGAATAAACGCTGGAAAATCCACTTCTTCTAGATTCAAAGAAATATGTCCCGCCTCCATCCGTGCCAAATCTAAAAGCTCATTGACAAGCCGGCCAATCCGCAGTGACTCATCATAAATGATTCGAGCCATTTCTCTTTTTTCGTCTTCTGTAGCAGCAATATCATCAATGATTGCCTCGCTATAGCCTTGAAGCATAGAAATCGGCGTACGAAGCTCATGAGAAACGTTCGCTACAAAATCCTTTCTTAACTTGTCAAGCCGGCGCTCTTCCGTCATATCACGAACAACAGCAACCGCTCCACGAACGTTTTTCCCATTATAAAGCGGACTAACAATAATGACATAAGAACGGCCTTGAATAGAAAACTCGCCAATTTTTTCGGTCTCTGTTTGAACGGCCTCTTTCAAGAGTTCTTCGACGAGCGAAGGCATCATTTGCTTTGGGTTTTCTTTCTCCACTTCATAATACCAATTTTGCAAAAATCGTTCTGCCGGCGGGTTAGTAATTAAGATCGTGCCGTCCCGGTTAAAGGTTATAACGCCATCAGCCATACTGCTCAAGATGCTGGCCAGTTGCTCTTTTTCCTGGTTTAACGCGTGAATATTGTGATTGAGCTGCTTTGCCATTTGATTGAACGAAGTGGCCAGCGCCCCAATTTCATCACTCGTTAAAATAGGAACCGTCGTATCGAAGTTTCCTTTCGTCAGTTCATTGGCTGCCTCTCTCATTTTGCGCAAAGGCGCTGTGATTCTCGTTGACAGGAAAAAGGCAAAAATCGTCGTTAAAAAAATCGCAATGCCAGCAGCCAGCAGAATAAGCTTCGTCGTTTGGTGAGAGGTTTCTTTAATGACTTCAAGAGATTGATAAATGATAACAGCGCCGTCCTGGCCCTTCTTCATTACGAGTGGAACAGCAATAGCAATTGAGTTCTCATGGCGATTGGTCCGGCCGTCTTCATTTACCTCCAATTCTGCTTTTACTTTCTTTTTCTCTGTAAATACACGAGATAATATAGGGTGATTCACTATCTCACTTCGTTTGAGTCGATTGAGGGCCGGATCATTCGGTGAATAATGAAAAGTCTCTCTGTTTTCAGCAATAATGACATGAACAGGCTCATCCACCAGCTCCCAGGCTACTTCCATTCCTGTTTTTTTGTCTTCATGTTCGGAAATTACCTTAGCGATTTTTACCGCTGTTTCTGATAATCCGCTCTCCACTTCGTTCGTATGATAATTCTCAAAGAATTCCAGCAACAAAATGGTAAGAAAGAAAAGAACAAAAGAAACGAGCAGCAAAATCGTCATCCACAGTTTCCCTACTACACTTCTCCAAAGCTTCATTCATTTACGACCTCAAATTTATAGCCTACTCCCCATACTGTCACAATCATTTTTGATGCTTTCTCCGACACTTTATTTAATTTTTCACGCAGGCGCTTTACATGTGTGTCCACTGTGCGCAAGTCGCCAAAAAACTCATAATGCCATACTTCTTTTAGTAAATGCTCCCGGTCAAATACTTTGTCCGGTGATTTAGCAAGAAAATAAAGCAGTTCATACTCTTTAGGTGTTAAATTCACTTCTTCGCCATCAGCAGTAACGCGGTGTGCGTCATTATCAATGGTTAAATGCGGATAGACAATTAAATCTTTAGACTTTGTATCCGTTTGTAAATAAGAGGTTGGCGAAGATCTTCTAAGCAGTGCTTTGACCCGCAAAACGACTTCTCTCGGACTGAACGGCTTCACAATATAGTCATCCGTCCCCACTTCAAAGCCTTGGACCCGGTTTGCCTCTTCTCCTTTTGCCGTTAACATGATTACAGGCGTAGATTTCTTTTCTCGCAATTCCTTGCACACTTCAATGCCGTCTTTGCCAGGCATCATAATATCCAACAGAATGCAGTCATATTCTTTATTCAACGCAAGCTCAAGAGCTGCTTCTCCGTCTTCTGCTTCATCGACTTCATAATTTTCACGCTCTAAATACATCCGAAGCAGACGACGTATCCTTTCTTCATCGTCAACGACTAAAATTTTCAGTTCATTATCCACCTAAATTCCTCCCTATATGTACAATAAAATTCCTTCTAAACTGCAATCTTGTCTTTATTATCAACTAATCAAAGCTGTTTTTCAATTCATTCGCGCCTTTATAAAAAAGCCTCCGCACAAGGCGGAGACAGTTAAGCATATGAATGAAGACCAGCAATAACCAGGTTGACAGCGACAAGGTTAAACATAATAATAACGAACCCGATTACAGCCAGCCAAGCTGACTTTTGTCCATGCCATCCTTTTGACAAGCGCAAATGCAAAAAGGCAGCATAGAACAGCCAAGTAATGAGCGCCCATACTTCTTTCGGGTCCCATCCCCAAAACCTTGTCCAAGCAATCTGCGCCCAAATCATGGCGAAGATTAAACCGCCAAGTGTGAAGACAGGAAAACCGATTAAGATAGCGCGATAACTGACCTCGTCCATTAAATCCGTGTTCACATTTTTAACGAGCGGCTTAACAAGGGCTCCAATGCGTTTTCTTGTCAGCAGGCGAATCAGGCCATACAATAATGCACCAGCAGCAAGTGACCAGATCGTCGTATTCAATTTTTTCGAATTAATAAAGGCCGGCATGTCTACAATCGGTTCAAACTTATCTTTCGTTAATAGTTTCCCCTCATTTGGACCCACAATCGCCGGTACAGTAAACGTCTCTTTAGCTACGTTGCCCTCTTTGTTAACATACTCAAATTGCGCTTCATAACCGGATAGCGTGAAGGTAGTTGTTACTGCGACAAACCCTACAACCGCAATAAGGCTATACATAATGAGTTCGAGCCAAATCGTCTGTTTGCTGCGCTTGGACTGATCAATCGTTTTCACTAAATAAACTAGTCCAGCAATAAAACTAATGGCAAGAATGCCTTCCCCGGCTGCCACAGTTGTTACGTGAATATGCAGCCATTGGCTTTGGAGAGCCGGAATGAGCGGGCTAATATCACGCGGAAACATGCTTGCATAAGCAATAATAACCAGTGCAACCGGCAAGGCAAACACGCCGAGCACAGGAAGACGATACATGAAATAAATAATGATAAAAGCGCCAACTAGCATCATTGAAAAGAATGTAATAAATTCAAATAGATTACTTACAGGCGCATGACCTGAAGCAGCCCATCGAGTAAAAAAGTAACCTAGCTGGGAAGCGAAGCCAAGCACAGCTACTGTAATACCTAATTTGCCCCAGCGGTTTTCTGCTTGTTTTTCTCCATTTTTCTTTGGACGAATGGCTCCGCCAAAGAAAAATGTCGCGATCAAATACATAATAAATGAAGCATATAGCAAATTCCCGCTCCATTGGACTAAATCGGACATAGAACGATTCCTCCTTTTAAATTAAGCTATGTCACACTCTAGTCGATTGTTGGCTCCGTGTCTTAGACTCCTCTCTCCTGCTATTTTATTGTTATAAAGGATGAGCCTTAGCCGAATAAGCCAACCTCCGAATCTACTCTTCTAAACAAATCTTTCTTATCCTTGTTGATCTTCCGGCATTGGAATGGCCGTGTCCTCAAGCACGGAATTGATTTCTCTTTTTAGTCCATGCCAGTTTTTATTCGTATGAGCAGCAACATATATTTCACCGTCTATTTGACGAATCCACAGACGGCGATGGTTCCAGTAAGCCCCCTGAATCACTCCGATCATAAAAATGGCTCCTCCTACACCAAGTATCCATAGAGTCAAGTCTTTACGCACGGTTAAAGCTGAGATGTTCCGTGTTTCAATTCCTCTGAATTCCATTTTGTAATCGGTTTTCCCTACAGGTTCAAGCGTTTGACGGATCGCTGTAAAGCTGATTTCCCCTTTCGGATGCTCGGGAGAAACCATTTTGAATAAGAAAGCCGGATTGTTCGGAAGGGGAGATTTTGTTTTTGGTTCTCCATCTGACCCTATGCCATCATAATCAGGATAGTAACCAACAATTTCGACTTTATATCCGTTGCCGAGATCATATGTATCTTTTGGATTAAAGAGATCAACTTTCACTCTGCCCGCTTCTTTTTGTGTCGCTTTGTTTGTCAGGGCCAGTTCCATTGCTTTCATTTCATCTTTGCTGTAACTGTCCTGATAAAGAGCGAATTTATCGAATTTCAGCGGCTCATTCACCCTAATCTCCGCATCTTTCACCTTTACAAGCTTTGGCTTTGCCCCTGGAAGATCCCGATTTTCATCTCTGTAAAGAACCGCATCGGTCTGATAATTTTTAACGACATTCCCTGTTCGTTTGAGCGCTTCCTTGAAAACTTCCGGATCTTTCTTCTCATCGTAATTTTCAATGGTGAATTTTTCGTTTTTTAAGTAATACTCTCCCTTTGTACCCGGGATTTCAAGTGTTTCTCCTTCCCGAATCCATAGCATTGCGTCCGTATACATGCCATCTGCGGATCGAAGCATCGCTCCAATTAAAAAAATAATTAATCCGATATGATTGACGTAAGGACCCCAACGAGAAAAGCGCCCTTTTTCAGCAAGAAGGCTGCCATCTTCTTCTCGGATATGATAACGTTTGCTTTTCAATTTTTCTTTTACTTTATCAAGCTCTTCAGGCTGAAGCGCTCCTTCTTTTAAAGCAAATAAGCGCTGTTTTTTCATAAACGAACCATGCCGGGCGACGCGCTGGTTCTTTAGCGCCCGATATAACGGAATAACACGGTCCAAGCTACAAATAACGAGTGACACGCCGATTGCTGCAATTAAGCCAATAAACCAAATAGAATTATATAGATCATAAAACCCAAGCGTGTAATAGATTTTGCCGGCCGTTCCGTAGGTCTCCTCATAATAAGTTTCCGGAGCCACATTGTTCGGAATAAATAGCTTTTGTGGAAAAATTGTTCCGATAGAGGAAGCAATTAACGTTAATACAATTAACCAAATACCAACCTTAACGGAAGAGAAAAAATTCCAGATCTTGTCAACAATCGTTTTGTTATACGTTTGTGACCGACGGGCACTGCCTTCGTAACGCATATCATGCAGCTTTTCTTTCTGCGCTTCTTCAGTTAGTGCCCTGCCGCAGGACTCACATAAAATCGTTCCATGTGGATTTACGTGGCCACATTCACATTTTACCTTCGCCATACTCAAACTCCTTAAGTTAAGGTTTCACTTTTTCAAACAAAGCTCGCACCTGTTCTTCTTTCACTAATCCACCAATAACAATTTCTTCAACCTTTCCTTCAGGGCTAATCATAAAAGTAGCCGGAAGCGGATTAATTCCGTAAGCATCCTGAACCTCTTTTGTAGAATCAATAGCAATCGGAAAAGTCAGGCCATACTGCTTGGCGAACTTTTTCGTCTGTAACTCAGAATCACCAACATTGACGGCAAGGACTTCCACTCCCTGGGCTTTAAATTCTTTAGACAGCTTTTCCATATGAGGCATTTCTTTTTTACATGGTTCGCACCAGGTTCCCCAGAAATTCAAGAAAACGCCCTTTCCTTTATAGTCGGATAACTGCCGTTCTTTCCCCGATAAATCTGTCAAAACAAAATCAGGCGCTTTGTCTCCTTTTTGCAAGTTGCCGCGCGCTTCTTTCGTTAAATTCGAGTAAAACGTATAGCCAACCGCTACCGCAAGTACCGCTAAAATAATAGAGCGTACGATTAACCTTTTTTTCTTTTTGTTCAAGTCCTTGGGCCCTCCTTATGAAGTATAGACATGTGTTTTTCTACTTATCCTTCAATGAATGGGAAGTTTAATTGTAGTTATTCGACAAAAAAGTTTCAAAACTACCCCCATTATACCATTTTGTCTTTTTGTTGCTAAAAAGGGATTTGAAGGATATGTGACAGTTTAGTCATCTATCGCAGAGAGCCTGTCTCAGCTAGTGTACGCAGCTGTTTCACTTCATGAGTTGTCAGTTCGCGAAATTCTCCTGCATTCAACCCATTTAGATTCAAAAAAGCATAGCGTTCCCTTTTCAGCTTCTGCACCTCAAAGCCAATTGCTTCAAACATGCGCCGTACCTGACGGTTTCTCCCCTCATGTATCGTGATCTCAATCAGTGACCGCTGTTTTTTTCTATCGACGGACAGTTCCTTCACTTTTGCAGGTGCTGTTTTGCCATCTTCAAGCTGAATGCCTGTTGCTAATCTCTTAAGCAAATGACGCTGCGGAATCCCATTCAGGCGGGCTACATACGTTTTATCTATTTGGTAGCGGGGGTGAGTAAGCAAGTTAGAAAACTCTCCATCGTTCGTTACAATTAACAAACCTGATGTATCATAGTCTAAGCGGCCTACCGGAAAAATTCGCTGCTCTACAAATGGAAAGAAATCGGTTACTACTTTCCGTTGTTTGTCATCTGACACAGCGGAAATCACTCCGCGCGGTTTGTAAAATAAATAATATACTTTTCTTTCTCTCTCCACCGGAACCCCGCCGACTTCTACCCGGTCAGAAACCCCTACTTTTGTCCCTAGTTCTCTTACAACTTTTCCATTCACTTTTACTTTTCCTTCAATAATCAGCTCTTCCGCTTTCCGCCTGGAAGCGATACCGGCTTGAGCAATCACCTTTTGTAGCCGTTCCATTCTTTTCACCTCAACGTTTCAGTATGTGTCCTTATGCATTATTACACATCCATCCAAATAAGAAAAGAGCGAGGCTTCTCTTGGAATTCAGCCACAAAAAAGCGATTGTTGCAGATAGCCATGAGCCCTCTGCAACAATCGCTGTTTGATTATTTATGAAAGATAGAAACATTTGTCTATATAGTCCCTTTAAGCCGTTTGAATACATCGTCTTAAAACATCCAGGAAACAATGACGAGTGCTGCAATGAATCCTGCTACGTCAGCCCATAGCCCAACTTTTAAAGCGTCCCCCATTTTTTTGATGCCGACCGCACCAAAGTAAACAGTTAACACGTAAAAGGTTGTATCAGTGCTTCCCTGCATGACTGAAGCAAGCCGGCCGATGAAAGAATCTGGTCCATGAACAGCGATTAAATCACTAACCATGCCCAGTGCTGCATTTCCAGAAATCGGGCGAATAATAGCAAGCGGAAATACTTCCGGCGGCAAACCGATCCATAGCAAGACAGGTCTCACCCATTCTACTAAACTATCCAATGCTCCTGAAGCCCGAAAAATTCCGATCGCCACCATCATTCCAATAAGATAGGGAATAATAGAAACGGCTATATGGATGCCTTCCTTTCCCCCTTCTACGAAACTCTCATACGTGGGTACTTTTTTAAATGTGCCGTACAATAGAATAAAAGCAATCATGATTGGTATGATCCACATAGACATGAGAGAAAGCCAGGCCACTTACTTCCCCTCCCTTTTTTTTCTTCTTATATAAAAAAAACGATCAATTGCTATAGCTGCTACCGCTGAACAGGCTGTAGCTAAAATTGTGGGTGCAATAATTTCAGCAGGCGAAGCGGAATGATAGGAAAAGCGAATAGCGAGTACGGTCGTTGGAATAAGAGTAATACTTGATGTATTAATAGCGAGAAAGGTAATCATAGACCGGCTTGCTTCCGCTTTCCCGCCATTCAGCCGCTTCAGTTCCTCCATCGCCTTGATGCCGAGGGGCGTAGCGGCATTTCCAAGCCCAAAAAAATTGGCGGTCATATTAGAAAGAATGTATCCCATTGCCGGATGGCCGGACGGAATATCGGGAAAAAGCCTTTTGGCAAACGGCTCAAATAACCGGGCCAGCTTCTTTAATAAGCCAGCTTCTTCGGCTATTTTCATCAAGCCGAGCCAGAAGACGAGCACGCTAACCAGCCCGATACAAATCGTTACTGCTTCACCAGCCGATTTAAACACCGCTTCATTTACTTCTGCCATTTTTCCATTTACCGCGGCAAAGATCAGTCCAATGATTGTCAGCCCTACCCATATAAAGTTAACCATTCTTTATCCCGCCGTTCATGACCAAGGCAACCAGTCCTTCCACTTTTTCCATATTGATGTGTCCTTCTCTTGCTTTTCTGCCTTATAATAAATCGGAACTGAATCCAGCTTTTTCTTTTTCAAATATACCTCTGCTCGTCCTACTACAGCCGGCGCTTGCCCATTTTCCCATTGCTTTTTTGGTTTGAGCATCTGATAGCGAACGGCAACCTTCTTTTCTTCTTTCTTTGTCAAAGGATAGAACACCTCTCGCTTTAAATAAAGACGATCTTTATAAAACGGGTGATTTCCCGCTTTCACCTTTCCTTTTTGAAGAATAATTCTAGGATCATAATTTGCAAATCCTTGTTCATAGAGGTAAATGTGGTCATTCCAGTCATCTGGTGCATTCAATGTGACGGCAATCAAATCCATATCGCCCTTTGTTGCTGTCGTGACAAGCGTTCTTTTTGCTTTCTTCGTATAACCTGTTTTTCCACCTGTACAGTATTTATACTTTTCTGTTAACAAGCGATTTTTGTTATACCAAATTCTGTCCCACTCGCCTTCCGGATCGGGTGATCTATATACTTCTGTACCGGAGATTTTACGGTACTTGGCATTTTTCATAGCATATCGCGTCAATAATGCCATGTCATAAGCGGTAGAACGGTGCTTCTCACTGTCATCCAGCCCGTGGGGGTTGGCGAAGTTTGTATTTTTCATACCGATTTCCTTGGCCTTTTCATTCATTAAGTACACAAAACCTTCCACGCTTCCGCCAACATGCTCTGCAATAGCCACTGCCGCATCATTTCCTGACCGAAGCATGAGGCCGTACACTAAATCCTCAAGCGGAATTTTTTCTCCTTTTTTTAAATAAACAGAGGAACCCTCCGTGTGCACAGCCCGTTCACTTACTTTCACTTTTTCATCTAGCTTGTCCGATTCGATCGCAATGATAGCTGTCATAATCTTTGTTATGCTGGCAATGCGCATGACAGCATGAGGGTTTTTTTCATAAAGGATCCGTCCACTTTGCTGTTCCATTAATACAGCACTCGCTGCACTCGGTCCGGCTGCTGCTGCAGAGGCCCCGGATGTCAGAAACAGCAGGAAAGCCAGGATAGCAATTGGCAGCTTTTTTTTCATCCACTCTTCTCTCCCTTGCTCATTTGTACAAATATATGCCAAACGAGCATATTTAGAATGGATAGAAAACAAAAAAAGCGGCAGCCGCCGCTTTTTTAAGATTCGTTTGCAAACACTTGCTCAAATTGTTCAAAAAACAAATCAGCTTCCTCCGGTTCAGAAGAGGCCAGCTCTTCAGAAAGCGGCGGAAGCTCCGCCAAATCCTTCATTCCAAAACAATCAAGAAACTCTTTCGTTGTGCCATATAATATCGGCCGTCCTGGCCCCTCGCTTCGCCCCGTTTCCTTAATCAGCCCTTTGACCGTAAGGGTGTGAAGGGCACTTTCTGTTTTTACTCCGCGGATTTCTTCGATTTCTGCTCGGGTGATCGGCTGCTTATAAGCAATGATCGCCAGCGTTTCAAGTGCAGCCTGGGACAGCGTCTGCGGCTGGCTGCTCTCAACCAGTTTCTTTAAATAAGGAGCATGTTCTCTTTTCGTTGCCAGCTGATAAGTGCCTGCCAATTCGATCAATCCAATGCCTCGCTCTTCATCCTTCTCATATCTTTCTTTCAGCTCTTCTATAATGCCTGCAGCTTCAAACTCTTCTACTTGAAGTACTTGAGCGAGCTGCTTTAAAGTCAGTCCACCATCACCTGCCGCAAAAAGCAAACTCTCTGTTATGCCTAGCCAATTAACAACCGTCATCGATTGCTCCTCCTTTCGCCCGGATGAACAACTCTGAAAAATTTTCTTGCTGTTCTACTATAACCTCATTTTGCTTCATCAGCTCCAAGACAGCTAGAAAACTAACCACTAGCACTTCCTTGTCTCCTGCAGTAAATAACTCATCAAACTTAAATAACTTTCCGCTTCGTTTCAGCCTGGATAAAATCTCATCCATCCTCTTTTCAATCGGAATTTCCTGTCTCGCTATGGTGGCGACATAGGGCCGCTTTAATTTTTTTCGTCGAAGGAGCTTATGGAACGCCCCGAGCATATCATACACTGTTACATTTAAATTGGCTGCTGTTGGTTCTTCGTTGCTAAAAGCCGTCAGGTCACTTGGCGCCTTTGTAAAGAACTGCCCTCGCTCCAACTCTTTGTCTTGGAGCTTCTTAGCTGCCTCTTTAAACTTCCTGTATTCCACCAGCTGCTCAACCAGTTCTTCACGGGGATCCTCTTCCCACGCTTCCTCTGTCTCTTCTTCTTCGTGAACAGGGAGAAGCGTCTTGCTTTTAATGGCAAGAAGAGTAGCGGCCATCACCAAATACTCACTCGCAAGATCGAGTTCCAGCTCTTTCATCGCATGAATAAATAGAAGGTATTGTTCCGTAATTTCTGCCATTGGAATATCATATATATCTATTTCCAGCCGCTGAATTAAATGAAGCAACAAATCAAGCGGCCCTTCAAATACTTCTGTTTTTACGTTATATTGCATTCTTCATCACCAGTTCTTTTTCAAATCCGTCAATCCATCTCCTGTTTTTAGTATAGAGGAATACTGTTTTGTGTCCAGCCATTTTTTCAATTTGATTGAAATGCTGGCAGCGTGGTAAAGTAGAAGCAGTAAGCACATCCATTTGGGAGGACGTTCATGTATTCTTTTCCGCTACCGTATTTGAGTTTTTTGGTTCATTTCCATGAAAGTCATGATTATTTTGAATGCCACGAGGTGCTTGAGGAATATTGGAAAGAAAAAACCGATCAATCACGGGACTCTGTTTGGGTCGGGCTGATTCAAACAGCCGTTTCTTTATATCATCATCGCCGCGGCAACCTGGCTGGGGCAAAAAAATTAGCTGCTAAGGCATTAAAAATTCTTGAAAAACGAAAAAGCGAACTGACCGAACTGGGGATCGACAGCGAGGCATTTATCAGCCAGTTTGAACACCGCCTGCAAGAAATAAAGGAGGAAAAAGCATTTACTGAAATGGCCATTCCCTTTGCAGACAAAGAAGTGGTTGAGCAATATCGCCGCTTCCATGCAAGCTGTGCCCCGTCCTTTTTAAAAGAAGATCCATCTTACCTGTATAACAAACATCTATTGAGGGACCGTTCCCATGTTCTTGCTGCCCGTGAACAGTCGTTAAAAGAACGGCATAAACTTCTTCCGACAACCGATCCGCCTGCTAATCCGTAAAAATCATTGGACGTGGCCGACTTAGGTGTCGCCTCCTATAACTAAGCGACACCGTTCCAACAATACAGTAAATCGTACTTTTCCCTTTATTATTTTTAACACAGCTAAGAAGACCCGGCGTCATTATACCGGGTCTTCTTCTTGTTCGCACTTATAAAAGAAAGCAGATGTAGACGAATTAGGTACAAGATGCTTATCGGAATAAAGGTCTTTCAACGCTTTTAGCATTTTCTTCCCAATTCCTTCCTGTCTGTAGGATGGGTTTACGCTAATATGCTGGATTTCCACTTTATCAGCTGTGATCCTAGCTCCTATTGCGCCTACAATATCTTCTTCTTTCCATAAATATAATTGCCAGTCATCTGCTGTTTCATACGATTTCATCGTCTCTTGAAGTTTTTTAATGTCTTTTTCTTCAGGCATGAACGACAGCAAACCCATAGCTATTTTTTCAAAAGCTTTTTTATAACGAATCAGCATCCCAAGTCCCTCTTCAGTTTAATTCTCAATATACATTTGCTAATTTCTCTATCTTTTCGCCATTTACTATGTTACTAAAGCTTTGGGAATTAAGCAACTTCCCTTCCATTTATTTCATAATAAAAAATGCGTAATAGCATCCCCATCCAATGGAGAACAATAGCAATATGATAAAGAGCCATACATTCTTCTTGTTCAACGTATTTCACCTCTAGTCGACGGCGGGCAGCTACTGCTTCACTGTTACATTTAACGGTAAATCTAACTTGACCAGATCCTCATAGCTTTCCCTTCTAATCACTAATTCAGCCTGGCTATTCTCTACAAACACGACTGGCGGTCTCGGAATACGATTATAATTATTCGCCATGGAATAGCCGTAAGCGCCTGTACAAAAGACTGCAAGAAGATCATTATTCGATGCTTTAGGAAGCGGTAAATCCCAGATTAGCATATCACCAGATTCACAGCACTTTCCTGCAATGGATACCGTTTCTTCTATCGGATCGTTCGCCCGATTGGCAAGTACAGCCTCGTACTTGGCATCGTATAAGGCCGGGCGAATGTTATCGCTCATTCCCCCGTCTACAGCCAGATATTTTCTGACTTCTGGGACAGATTTTTCAGACCCAATGCGATATAGAGTAATCCCTGCGTCACCGACGAGTGACCGCCCCGGCTCAATCCAAATTTCAGGCATGGCAAGACCAAGCTCAGCCGTCTTTTTCTGTACTTCTTTAATAATCTCTTCTACATACTTGGAAGGGGCAAGAGGTTCATCTTCTTCTGTATATCGAATGCCAAACCCTCCGCCAAGATTTAAAACTTTGGATTCAAATTGGAAGCGATCTTTCCACTCGGACAGCTTGTTAATAATCTTATCAGCAGCCAATTTGAAGCCCGTTGTTTCAAAAATTTGTGAACCAATGTGGCAATGAAGGCCCAGCAATTCGATTCCCCTCATCTCCACTGCCCTTTTTAAGGCTTCTTCTGCTTGTCCATTATTCAAATCAAACCCAAACTTAGAATCTTCCTGCCCAGTTAAAATGTAGTCGTGAGTATGTGCTTCAATTCCAGGAGTAACACGCAACAAAATATTGACTTTCTCCCCTTTTTCATTGCAAATGGACTCCAGTAATTCCAGCTCATAAAAATTATCAACCACAATGCAGCCGATGCGGTATTCAAGCGCCATCATCAATTCTTCCCGGCTTTTATTGTTGCCGTGAAAATGAATACGTTCAGCCGGGAAGCCAGCTTTCATCGCAGTGTAAAGCTCTCCGCCGGACACTACATCCAAAGATAAGCCTTCTTGATTTGCAAGCTGCATCATACCGACAGCGGCAAAAGCCTTACTTGCATAAGCAACCTGGGCCGTCACGCCAAGCTGTTCGAATGTGTGTTTAAACCCTCGGGCCCTTTCCCGAATTAATGCCACGTCATAAATATACAGAGGGGTGCCATAGTGTTCAGCTAAGCTGACAACATCAATTCCTCCAACTTCTAAATGCCCTTCTTTATTTATACAGGCTGTTCCATATGTATGCATACCCTCACCTCGATTCTTGGAGTTTTGTTTGCCTCGCTTGTTGTTTTATCACTCGTGTAAGTTAGAAGAAATAGACAGCTGCTCTTCCGCAGACTGTCTATTAGCAAACAAATTTTAGGTTAAAAGTAATATACCATACATTTCTCCTCTCCTCAACATCGTTATTTTTGTGGAGGCTGCCGGTAAGGATCCTCCGGATGAACAATGCTGGGGCGGAGCTTCGATCCAGGGATAGCTCGTCGGATAAACACTTGAGAAAATGCTTTCGGATCAAATGGCAGCAGCGGCCACAAATAAGGCGTATTCAGAGCGCGCATACGTGCTAGGTAAATAATAATCACTGTGCAGCCAATGACGAATCCCGGCAACTTAAATATGGCTACGATAACAAGCAAAAGCATGCGGAGTAGCTTATTAGCGATACTGACTTCGTAGCTCGGTGTAGCAAAGGTACCAATCCCTGCAATGGCTACATACAAAATCACCTCAGGCACAAATAAGCCGACATCGATAGCAATTTGGCCAATAAGTACGGCAGCGATTAATCCCATGGCTGTTGATAAAGGAGTTGGTGTATGAATAGCCGCGATTCTTAGAAATTCAACCCCAATATCAGCAATGAACAACTGAAGAAAGAGCGGGATATTAGTCTTTTTATTCGGTCCGATAAACTCCATAGTCTTTGGCAGCAGATCCGGTTCAAGAGAAACAAGCAGCCAGAAGGGTAATAAGAATAGGGAAAGCAGAACACCGATAAAGCGAATCCAGCGAACGAAAGTACCTACCGCTGGAGATTGCCGGTATTCTTCCGCATGCTGCATATGATGAAAGAATGTTGCTGGCAAAATAATGACGCTTGGCGACGTATCTATAAACAAAAGTACATGCCCTTCCAGTAAATGAACCGCTCCGATATCTGCCCTTTCCGTGTAACGGACAATCGGGTACGGATTATATCCTTGTTTGACGATAAACTCTTCAATGGTTTTATCAGCCATCGGAATGCCATCAATCTCAATGGCATCTAATTCCTGCTTGACGATTTTAACAAGATCAGGATCTACGACGCCTTCAATGTAAGCAACAGCAATATCTGTCTTAGAGCGCTTCCCCACCTTTGTCATTTCAAAACGGAGGCGGCCGTCTCTGATTCTTCTTCTCGTCAGAGCGGTATTAACCACAATATTCTCAACATATCCATCTCTCGAACCGCGCACGACCTTTTCCGTATCCGGCTCCTCAGGCTGACGGCCAGGATAACTGCGAACATCAACAACTAACGCCTTTTCACTGCCTTCAATTACGATCGCCATTAGCCCTGATAACACCTGGACAATGACCTCATCTACATTTTCAACTTGCTCGACCGACTCATGAGCCAGGTGATTTTCAATTGTCTCTGCAGCATACAGACTTCTTTTTTCTTTTCCATCCAGCCTTGTTAGCACAGTGAGAATCTTAATAATAGAATCTGAATCGGCTAAGCCGTTTATATAGTAAATATGCACCTGTTTCCCGAGTATCGTAAACTTTCGAACTCCGGCATCGTAGCTTTCTCCGAGACCAATCTTCTCTTTCATGATTCGATCCATTTTTTCTGGATCTTTTGGGACTTTTAATTGCTGATCTATCATGTAGAATCCTCCCTGCTGTCTGATCAAACCCTTTGTTGATAAACAAAGTAAAGCCAATGAAACAATGAACCAGCCACTTTCCCGAGTGCAAGGGCCATCATCAGTGCGATAATGTATTCATGAACACCGATTCTCTTTGCTAATATTGGAAAAACATTAAGCACTTCCGTTAACGCCGCGGCTAGCAAACCAATAAAAATACCGCTCAATAATCCAACGGGAACGAGCAGAAGCGCTGGCAATCCCAAAGCAACGGGCACAAAACTGACGAGTGTGCCTGCCATCACCCCTAAAATAATGGCCCATTCATAGCTTCGAATTTTCTTCCATGTTTTTGTGATTTGCATAAGGCGGGGAATAATGCCTAGAACAGTAATGAAACCTACATAACCCGCTCCTACTGCCAGCCCTCCAGCAAAGCCTACCCATGCTACGAAGAGATCACGAAGAAGAGCCATCATTCATCGTTCCTGCTTTCTTTTCTTTCATGTAAAATTACGTACTGATCTAAATCCTGCTGATAATTAAACATTTCCACCTCAAGCGGGCTTGGCTCTTCATTAAATCTCTTTTTAAATAAATGATTAAAGAATAATACCATGCCAGCTCCGAGACCGATTGAATAAGGAATTTGAAAAATAAGTGGATAGTCTGTCTTTTTTCCTGTAACGATCTCATATATCTTTATCTGCACATCGCGCATGCTAACATCTTCATGAAAATTCATGATGGTAAGAGCAGCCCCAACAAAGAGCAAACACCAAACCAATAAAAAAAGCGGCAAGGAAAACCTCTTTGATAACGGCGTTGTGTCGATAATAGTCTGAGCGGGCCCAATAAATTGAATATCAATACTCGGCCAATGCTGACTTAACGTTTCTACAACTGTCATGGCATCAATAATAATAATTTGTCCATCTTCCTGTTTAATTTCGTAAATCACCGTAGATGACAGATCAGACAATAAGTTTTCCGGCGCACTCACTTCCGCAATTTCCTTTAGCTGCACTGGCAAGTCCACTTGGTGCCGGATACGGTGGCGAAGCCGGATGTAAATCGGAGCTTCCATAATTCTCCCACCCTGTTAAATAAATTGTTAGTAGTTAGTATGAGCGGAAGAGAGAGAATCATGCACAGCTTTCAGGACGAAATAAAACCGATTAGGTATTAACCTAATCGGTTTTATTCTCTCTACGTAGCATTCATCCTCTCTTTCATTTGAGAAAGAATCTTCTTTTCCAGCCTGGACACTTGGACTTGTGATATTCCGAGCCGGACGGCTACTTCTGATTGTGTCTGATCCTTATAATAGCGTAAATATACGATCAGTCGCTCCCTCTCTTCCAATTCCCTGATCGCTTCTTTCAATATGACTTGATCAAAAGGATGTTCGCTGCTTTTATCAGCCATTTGATCAAGTAAAGTAATAGGATCGCCATCGTTTTCATAAACCGTTTCATGTATAGAAGATGGTGATCGGGCCGCTTCTTGAGCCATAATGGCTTCCTCGGGAGAGATATCCAGATAACTCGCTATTTCTTGAATAGTTGGTGTTCTGCTGTGCAGTTTCAGCAGTTCCTCACGTGCCCGACGGATTTTATTACTCATTTCTTTTAAAGAGCGGCTTACTTTTACAGTACCGTCATCGCGGATAAATCGCTGGATTTCACCGATGATCATCGGCACAGCATATGTGGAAAATTTCACGTCATAACTTAAATTAAACTTGTCCACTGACTTGAGCAAACCAATGCAGCCAATTTGAAACAGATCGTCCGGATCGTATCCCCGGTTAATAAAGCGCTGGACAACAGACCAAACGAGTCTCATGTTGCGCTCGACGATGGTATCTCTCGCTTCCTGGTTTCCTTCCTGACTTTCCTTAATCAATTGTTTCAGCTGAGCGTCTGATAAAATTTCCGTCTTTTGTTTTTTTATTTCGACATCCATAGCCGGACCCCTTAATTACACATGGCTTTTTTATTTGCAAGCTGCTTTTTTAATCGAATGATGGTGCCTGTTCCTTTATGTGAAATCACTTCAATTTCATCCATAAAGTTTTCCATAATAGTAAATCCCATACCCGACCGCTCTAGCTCAGGCTTTGTTGTAAACAAAGGCTCTCTTGCTTCTTCGATATTTTCCATGCCAACACCTTCATCACGAATAATCAGATCAACGACTCCATCTTCTAGAACTGCCGAGATATAAACCGTTCCTGCCGGATTGCCTTCATATCCGTGAATGATAGCATTTGTAACTGCTTCTGAAACAACCGTCTTAATTTCTGTAAGCTCATCCATCGTCGGATCAAGCTGAGCAACAAACGCTGCGACTGTTACTCTTGCAAATGACTCATTTTCACTAAGTGCACTGAATTGAACATTCATCTCATTTCTCATAGCAGGCAGCCCCCAATCGTTCTAGCGCCTCTTGTTCCGATGCTTCCATCCGGACAATCTTAAACAGCCCTGACATCTCAAACAGCCTCCGAACGGCCGGGGAAATGGAACAAACAACCATCTCTCCATTTTTTTGTTTAATATGCTTGTATCGCCCTAAAATCACACCGAGACCTGAGCTATCCATAAATGTTAAATCGCCAATATTCAATATAATATGCCGTACACCTTCTTTTTCAATCGCTGCGCTTGCCTGTTCGCGTAGCGATTCAGCTGTATGATGATCTAATTCACCCGCCAGCCGCAGGCAGAGCACCTGATCGATTACTTCAAGCTCTACTGTTAAACTCATTGACAGTCCCCCTTTAACCTTGATAGAGAGCAATTCGACGATTCCGCTATGCAATCCTTCCCTCTGACAAAACTAGAATGAATTCGCTAAAAGAGCTGTTCTTTCGGCATTAAGCATCGTTTGTTTTTGAGAAATAATGGAATACCTTTTTATAGAACTGCCACCAGCTCGCTCGCTCAACGTTCTCTTTTGCGACGAGCGGCGTTTTTGAAACAACTTTTCCTTCCTGTTTAATGATTAACTCTCCAAGCTGTTCTCCTTTTTTAACCGGCGCCTGTATATCTTTCTTCAGGCTGATTTCTTTTGAAAACTTTCCTTTCTTCTCTCCTTTTTTCATCAACACAGAAATTTTATCAGCTGTTTCTAATTGTACACCTGCTTTGCTCCCTTTTGATAATGGGATGGAACTGACTACCTTTCCTTTTCCATATAAAGGAGTGACCTCATATTGATGAAATCCATAGTCGAGCATTTTAGTAATTTGAGCATTTCTATCCTTCGGAGTCGGCGCACCAAAAATAACAGCAATCACTCTCATATTTCCCTTGGAAGCTGTAGCCGTCAGGCAATATTTGGCTTCGTTTGTAAATCCTGTTTTTAATCCATCTACACCTGGATAAAACTTGATGAGCCTGTTCGTATTTACAAGCCAGAATTTCTTTTCACTGTCTTCGCGCAGATAGGCTTCGTATGTACCCGTATATTTAGTAATTCCCTCATGCTTTAGCAATTCCTTTGCCATGATGGCCATATCATACGCCGAACTATAGTGACCCTTCTCCGGCAAACCTGTAGCATTTTTAAATTTTGTTTGTTTTAGCCCCAGCTCTTTCGCTTTTTGATTCATTTTTTTCACGAACATTTCTTCGCTTCCTGCTATCCGTTCAGCCATGGCAACGGAGGCATCATTCGCAGATCCAATAGCAATGCCTTGCATCATTTCGCGTGCCGTCATCTCTTCACCCGGCTCTAGAAAAATTTGTGAGCCTCCCATTGAGGCTGCATATTCACTAGCACGGACTTTGTCATCCCACTTTATTTTTTTATCCTCAATCGCTTCCATAATGAGCAGCATCGTCATTATTTTCGTCATTGAAGCTGGCGGGAGTGGTTTGCGGCTATTTTTCTCAAATAAGATGGCTCCTGTGTCCCGCTCTAATAAGACGGCAGACTTTGACTGTTCAGCCATATTGATTTTTTCCTCTGCAGCATGAGCCACGAAGGACGGCAAAACAGCAGAAGAAATAAATAAAATAGCGACAATTGATAGAAATATTCGCTTCATCATGTAATAACCTCCAGTGTAGTGGTAAAATTCCCATTTGATATACACCCATTTTTTCCATATTCTTTATTTTTATACAAAAAAAAGAAGCATCTCTTTAAAAGATGCTTCTTTTCAGCTAGCATATGAAATTTTGCCTGCACTAACAGGTACATGCCTACAAAAAATCCTGTCAGCCTGTTATCTCTTCATGGATCAAGATAGGCGGTGCTACTTTTTCTTTAGAAAGAAGAATACTTTTATACAGCTCTTCTTTTACCTGCTCAACGTCTTCATTGTTGCTGTAAATGGTAGCAAGTGATTCTCCTGCTTTTACACTGGCGCCAATCTTCTTATTTAACATAATTCCTACAGCAAGATCAATGTCCGAATCTTTCGTGGCTCGCCCTGCTCCGAGCCACATAGCAGCTGTTCCTACGTGATCGGCGATGATTTCAGCTACCCATCCGTCCTCTTTTGCAGGCAATTCAATTTTGTATTTTGCCTGCGGCAACCGCTCAGGATGATCAGCTACTGAACTGTCGCCTCCTTGCGCTTTAATGAAGAGCTTAAACTTATCCAGCGCCTCTCCATTGTTGATTAGCTTGATCAGTGTTTGTCGAGCATCCTCCAATGAATCAGCTTTTCCAGCAGCATAGACCATATGGCTGCCAAGGACTAGACAAAGCTCTGTCAAATCTTCCGGTCCTTCACCTTTTAGCGTATCTATCGCTTCTTTTACCTCCAGCGCATTGCCGATGGCATATCCTAACGGCTGGCTCATATCAGAAATAACCGCCATTGTTTTTCGCCCGACATTATTGCCAATATTCACCATGGCCTTTGCCAGTTCGCGGGAGTCTTCCAAAGTTTTCATGAAAGCTCCTGCTCCAGTTTTTACATCAAGCACGATGGCATCGGCCCCAGCAGCAATTTTTTTGCTCATAATGGAGCTGGCAATGAGCGGAATGCTGTTAACAGTAGCTGTCACATCGCGCAAGGCATAAAGCTTCTTATCAGCTGGTGTCAAATTGCCGCTCTGTCCAATGATCGCTATTTTGTTTTTATTCACAAGCTCAATAAACTGCTCATTCGTAATCTCTACATGAAACCCATCAATCGCTTCAAGCTTATCAATCGTTCCTCCCGTATGGCCGAGCCCCCGGCCGCTCATTTTTGCAACCGGTACACCTGCCGCCGCTACGAGCGGGCCGAGAATGAGTGTGGTCGTGTCGCCGACACCGCCTGTAGAATGCTTATCCACTTTCACTCCTTCAATAGCTTTAAGGTTGATCTGATCTCCTGATGCTACCATTGCCATTGTTAAATCTGCCCGTTCCTTTTCAGTCATGTTCTGAAAATAAACGGCCATTAACCATGCGCTTATTTGATAGTCAGGGATTGTCCCGTTCGTATAGCCTTCAACAATAAAGTTAATTTCTTCAGTCGTCAATTGCTCCCCATCGCGCTTTTTTTGAATAAGGTCGACTATTCTCATGGAATCACTCCTCACATTGATCCTACAATTTCTTTAATATAACGGAGAAAATCAGCTCGGACTCTCTCTGTCGTCTCTATTACTTCATCATGTGTAAGCGGTTGATCAAGGATGCCTGCCGCCATATTAGAAATACAGGAAATACCGAGCACTTGCATACTGCTATGGCGGGCAACAATCACTTCTGGTACAGTGGACATTCCGACAGCATCACCGCCCAGTATCCGCGCCATTCGGACTTCCGCCGGTGTTTCATACACAGGGCCAGTGTTCCCTACATACACGCCTTCTTGTACAGATAAGTTAATTTTTTCCGCTGTCTCTTTCGCAAGCTGTTGCAGCTCTTTACTGTAGGCTTCTGACATGTCAGGGAAACGGACACCAAGGCTACTATCATTTGGTCCAATCAGCGGATTCCCCCCCATATTGTTAATATGGTCAGTAATAATCATTAAGTCCCCTGGCTGAAATGATTCATTGATGCCGCCTGCTGCATTTGTAACAATGATGGTTTCCACACCGAGCGCTTTCATGACACGCACAGGGAAAGTAACCTGTTCAAAAGAATATCCTTCATAATAATGGAAGCGTCCCTGCATGGCGATTACTTCCTTCCCGGAAAGTGTGCCGAATACAAGCCGCCCAGCATGGCCTTCTACTGTTGACAGTGGAAAATTAGGAATTTGGCTATAATCAATCTTCACTGGCCTTTCAATTTCATCAGCAAGCACACCAAGGCCGGAACCCAAAATCAAGCCAATCTTGGGATTTTTGTTGCTTTCTTTTTTTAAAAACGCAGCAGCCTGTTCTATTTTTTCTTTAAACATCCATCTCTCTCCTTATGACAAATCTTGCAAGAAGCTTTTCCCGTGACTCGGCTTATTTACCTGAAAGTTCTCGGCAATCGTTGCGCCAACATCTGCAAAGGTTTTTCTGGTTGACAGTTCTTTTCCTTCGTTCATCCGCTTGGAATACACTAACAGGGGCACATATTCTCTTGTATGATCCGTTCCATGATGAACTGGATCATTGCCATGGTCAGCTGTAATAATGAGCAAGTCATCTTCTTTCATTTGGGCAAATACTTCCGGAAGACGCGCATCGAATTCCTCGAGTGCACGGCCGTAACCTTCGGGATCACGACGATGGCCAAACAGCGCATCAAAATCAACGAGGTTAACGAAGCTAAGACCAGTAAAGTCCTTGTCAAATACACGAATAAATTGATCCATGCCATCCATGTTGGATTTAGTGCGGATCGATTCTGTCACACCCTCGCCGTCGAAAATGTCGGAAATTTTCCCGATGGCAATGACATCGTAGTTAGCATCCTTCAGTTCATTCATTACTGTGCGTCCGAAAGGTTTAAGAGCATAATCGTGGCGGTTGGATGTCCGGACAAATGCACCAGGCTGGCCGACAAATGGCCGGGCAATAATACGACCCACCATGTATTTCTCATCCAAAGTTAATTCCCTAGCAATTTCGCAAATCCGGTAAAGTTCATCCAATGGTACAATTTCTTCGTGTGCTGCTATTTGTAAAACCGAATCAGCCGAAGTATATACAATGATTGCTCCTGTTTCCATATGCTCAGGGCCTAGCTCATCTAAAATAGCGGTTCCGCTTGCCGGCTTATTGCCAATAACCTTTCTTCCTGTTTTTGCTTCCAGTTCGTCAATTAATTCTTTCGGAAACCCGTCCGGGAATACTTGAAATGGCGTTTCGATATGCAGCCCCATCATTTCCCAGTGCCCCGTCATCGTATCTTTTCCATTTGAAGCTTCTTGCATTTTTGTATAGCAAGCAAGCGGCTGCTCCATCTTTTTAACCCCTGAATCTCTCGGATATTAGCAAGCCCTAACTTTTCCATATGAGGCAAATTTAATCCGTTCATTCTTTCCGCAATATGACCGATTGTATCCGCTCCCAAATCATTAAACTTTTCGGCGTCAGGAGCTTCGCCAATTCCCACCGAGTCCATCACAATCAAATGGATGCGTTTGTATGTAGATGCTGTCACTTCAATTCCTCCCTTATTAAGTTTTCTTACTGCCATGATACCCTATTCGCATTTGAATAATCCATCGTTTATCTGTCAGATGTCTGACGACTATCCACTTATTTAAGTTTATGAAATCATGGGTGCTTTTACAAGCAAAAAGAAACTGCTCTACCGCAGACGATATTCCTTCCGAATCCCATGGGATTCGGAAGGAATATCGTCCACTTGTAGAGCAGCTATTTTGCTGATGAATCATCACGCCCTTGGATGGAACTGGGAATACACATCTTTCATTCTTGTTTTGCTGACATGCGTATAAATTTGCGTAGTGGAGATGTCGGCATGTCCAAGCATTTCTTGCACAGCCCGCAAATCCGCTCCATTTTCAAGTAAATGGGTCGCAAAGGAATGTCTAAGCGTATGAGGCGTCAGCTCTTTCTCAATATTTGCCTTCTTGGCAAGCGCCTTTAAAATCTTCCAGAAGCCTTGTCTTGACAAACGTTTGCCATGGTGATTTAAAAACAGTGCTTCCTCTGTATATTTTTTTGACTTCAGTGCTGGCCGTCCTGTTTGTAAATAGGCTTCCAGAACATGTATAGCTGTTTTTCCAACCGGGATAATCCGTTCTTTGTTCCCTTTACCGGTACAGCGGACAAACCCCATAGTAATATGGACATCATCCAAATTCAAAGAAGTTAATTCACTAACCCGCATACCAGTAGCATACAACAGCTCAAGCATGGCCTGGTCGCGCTTTCCAAAAGGAGTGGAAGGATCAGGAGCTTCAAGAAGCGCTTCAACTTCGGTTAAATTAAGCACTTTCGGCAGCGTCTTTTCCATTTTCGGCGGTTCTATATGGACGGAAGGATCATTCTCCACAGCTTTATCACGCAAAAGAAATTGATGAAAAGAGCGGACAGAGGCAACATGGCGGGCTATTGTTTTCACTGATTTCCCTTCTGATTTTAAGTGGCCGAGAAATTGAACGATGTGACCTCGCGTCACCTCGTTTAAAGAAGTGAGCTGCTCTACCTTGTCCAAAAATAATAGATAATGTTTTAAATCACGTTCATAGGCGGCAACCGTATTTTTTGCCAGCCCCTTTTCAACAATCATATAATGAATAAAATCTTGTAAATGATCTTTCATTGTCACTACTCCCCATCAAGATAAAAAAGCAGCAGCCGCTCGAGCCATTGATCAGCACTTTCATCCAATCGAAGACCTACTTTCATCGCTTCTCCTTCCGGCTCTTTATATCGGTGCTTTTCTTCATATTCATGTTGGACCCAAACAATCGCACTGTAGAATAATAATGTACAGCCCGTAAAGAAAATAAATACTTTTCCTGTCCGCCATATCGCTTTTGCTAAATCCCGTTTCACATGCGCGCCCCCCGCTTACTTGCTTTTTATACACAAGCTTATGCAGGCGGGCGAAGATTAGAACATCAGACTTTCATTTAAAACAAAAAGCCTTCCGGCAGGCGAAAGGCTTTTTATTCAGCATGCTGTGTTTCGAGTGATTCTTTGTTCGTTTCTTCTGTTTCGCTTTTTTCCTGACAACGCCAGCAAATGCCATGAAAAGTTAATCGGTGATCTTTTACCTGAAATTTCCAATCACGTTCTACAACCTTCTCTACATCTTCAAGCAGATCTTCCTGAATTTCATCTACAGCTCCGCATTCGATACAGACAAGGTGATGATGGAAATGAGCCGCCCCTTCTTGACGTAAATCATAGCGGGACACGCCGTCTCCAAAATTTATTTTATCAACAACTTTCAGTTCATTCAGCAATTCCAGCGTTCGATAAACAGTTGCCAGCCCTATTTCAGGCGCCTTTTCTTTAACGAGGAGGTAGACATCTTCTGCGCTCAGATGATCTTCTTCATGTTCAAGCAGCACCCGGACAGTGGCTTCTCGCTGGGGTGTCAATTTATAACTCGCAGAATGTAATTGTTTTTTAATACGTTCGATCCGGCTTTCCATTATTTAGCCCCTCCCTCGCCGATGTATTTTTATTATATCAAACTGGCAGGAAGTTGCAAAATAAAATCATTACAATATATTTTTTAATAATGATTATCATATAGAAATCATTATTTTATCACGATTTTCATTAAAGCAGGAGAAATGTATGCCTCAATTCCTGCCGCTAAAGCAGCCATCCCAGCTGCCAGCAGAAAGAAGAGGAGGTACCTTGAGAAAAGGGTAGTAATATAGAATTGCCCAGCCTGTCTCATAAAAATTTTCTTTATCAATTGTAAGGAAAAAGCGACTGATATAGCAGCAATAAAAATAAACGCCGGGATAATAATCAAATTTTGTGGAAGAATGGTTGCCACAGCTAAAAAAAGCCTTGCCAGTCCATTTGCTGGACGAGGAACCCGACTGAAAAGCCGATGACAATCCCTTTCATAAACAGGAAGATAAAAATTAGCGGCAAACCGATAATAGAAACACCGAATAGCCACATGCAGCCTAAGTATTTCAAGTTATGCATGAGGCTCTGTTGGAACAAATCCTCGGAATCAGCCATTTGTCCGGTAGATACTTGTCCAAAAAATTGTTGCAGATAATAAGCTAAATCTTCTTTTTGAGCGAGCGATAAACTATTTACCACAATTGCTCCAAATACCACTCCCATAAAAAACAGTACGCTGACGAATAAATAAATAGAAGCATGGGCCTGAATATGGCGGCCAACCATAATCGACGATAACTTTTTCTGCATATAAGCTCCCCCTTTTGCCATTAGTTCAATTTATGTGCAAAAAAGGGGGGATATGCTTAGATGACATGAATCGTTTGAATGATTTTTGCAGACTGCCTTACGCTGCTCTTACTCTGTCAATGCCTTTTGCAACTGTAAATATTGAATAGCATAAGCTGTTTTCGCATCCCAAATCCGCTGCTCTTCCATCAGTTGCTCTGCTTCCCCAGCGTGACTTCCATTAATTCAACAAATTCATCTTCATCCGGCTGCAGCCGTTCTTCTTTCTGAGTCAATCCTTCTGCTAAATATAAATAAACAATCTCATCCGCGAATCCTGGCGATGTATAGAAAGACTGCAGAAGTTTCAGACTTTGACAAACGTAGCCCGTTTCTTCTTCTAATTCACGGCGGGCAGTCGCTTCAGGCCCTTCACCTTTTTCTAGCTTCCCAGCCGGAATTTCTACGATAGAACGCTCCAGTGCTTTCCTGTATTGTTCCACAAGAACAATTTTCCCCTCATTCGTTAATGCGAGTATAGCCACAGCCCCGGGATGCTTCACAATCTCTCTTTTTGCCTGCTTGCCATCCGGCAGTTGAATATTATCCACCTGCAGCTGAATAACTTTTCCTTCAAATATTATTTCTGTGTCAATGGTCTTTTCTTCAAATTTCTTCACCTTCATCACTCCTTTTATTTCCTATTCAGTTTATCATACTCAATAAGCTAAAATGAACTGGACAGATCATTTGGCGAACGCTTCTCGTTTCGCTATGATAACAGAAGAAAGGAGCTGAATGAAATGAAAAAAAACCTGCTCGGCAAGTCTGATTTGCTTGTGAGCGAACTCGCTCTGGGTTGCATGTCACTTGGAAAAGATAAACAGGCAGCTCAAACTATTATCGAAACGGCTCTGGAAGAAGGCATCAACTATTTTGACACAGCGGACTTATACGATTTTGGGCTAAATGAAACAATTGTTGGTGCTGCGCTCAAGCCGGTACGAGAGCGAGTGATCATTGCGACAAAGGTGGGAAACCGATGGGAAGAAGGCAAAGAAGGCTGGTCATGGAACCCATCAAAGACATACATAAAAGAAGCCGTGAAACATAGCCTTACTCGCCTTCAAACGGATTATATTGACCTTTACCAGCTGCATGGAGGAACAATGGACGATCCAATAGAGGAAATAATTGAAGCGTTTGAAGATCTAAAAAAAGAGGGGCTAGTCCGTGCATACGGTATCTCTTCCATTCGTCCAAATGTTATTCGTGAATTTGCTACCCGTTCTTCTATCGATAGCGTAATGATGCAATACAGCCCGCTGGACCGCCGTCCTGAAGAACAAGTATTGCCGCTCCTTCAAGAGCATAATATTAGCATTGTTGCCCGCGGACCGCTTGCTAAAGGCTTGCTAAGCACAAGCTGGAGAGAGAAAATAGGCAAGTTTCAGGAAAGGGGCTTTCTTGATTATTCTTCAGCAGAACTTACTGATCTGTTGAATGAACTTGAGCATAAACTTTCAGATGCACGTACGTTAAACGCACTTTCTCTGCGTTATCTATTACAACATGAAGGTGTTGCTGCTGTTGTTGCAGGAGCCAGCTCTGTCAGTCAACTGAAAGAAAATGTCCGTGCGGTGAAAGAAGCTCCTCTTTCAGAAGAAGAACTCCAGCTTATCCAGCAGCTGACAAAAGCGAATCAATACGTACAACACCGATAAACAAACGGAGCGGCCACTGATGGGCCGCTCCGGACTATAAAAAATAATTTTATTTAAACTTTTTCCAATCCATGGGGCTTTCATTTAATAATTCCACAAAGCTCTTATTCTTCTCGCGCCGGCGCCGCTCTTCTTTTTTTGCTGTTCGGCAGCGGCTTTTTTTTCTTCTTCTTCCACTTTTAATTTCTTTTGTTTTTCCTTCAACTGCTCAAGAATGCCCGCATTCAACGTGTCTTTCAATGTTAGCTGTTCCTCTTTTTTGTCATTTTTCTTGGTTTGATTTCTCTTTTTCATTGTTCCTGCTCTTCCTCCCCATCTTATTATTTTTATTTTACACAGGACAAGGCAACGAGTTCAAATGATCTTTCTTTTTAGAAATGGTACACTGAAAATATTAAATTTCCGAGGTGACCATAAATGAAGAAATGGATAACAGCGCTTGGCTCCAGTGCAGCGCTGACTGTTGCAGCCGGCTTTTATTTATCGAGCCGCATTTTGCACATGAGAAAGAAAAACGAAGACTTCATCTACCAACGCGAGGTGGAGGCCAAACGGCTGGATAGTAAACAATACGAGCAACTGCCAAAGGAAGCGGTATGGATTGATTCTCCTTTTGGCTACCAGCTGCGCGCTGTGTTTGTCACTCCTCATCCAGGCGGCCCATACATGATTTTCTGCCACGGTGTCACTGAAACAAAAACAAATTCTATTAAATATATGAATTTATTTCTGGAGCGGGGCTTTAACGGCATTATTTATGATCACCGTCGCCATGGAGAATCAGGCGGCCGCACAACCAGCTACGGTTATTATGAAAAAGAAGATTTGCAGGCAGTGGTTAATGAGCTTATTCGGCGAGAGGGCAACAACGTGTCCTTTGGCATTCATGGCGAATCGATGGGAGCAGCCACCTTGCTTTTGTATGCTGGCCTCGTTGAAGACCGTGCAGATTTTTATATCGCAGACTGCCCTTTTTCTGATTTCCAAGCCCAGATCGCTCATCAAATGAAACGCGAGATCAAAGCAGCACCGCATCTACTCGTCCATCTCACCAATTGGGCTGTTTTAATGCGTGGCCGCTTTCGTCTGTCGGATATTTCTCCACTTAACGCAGTGAAGAATATTAGAAAGCCTGTTCTCTTTATTCATAGTGAAGAGGATACTTACATTCTCCCGGATATGACGAAAGAGCTGTATGAGCAAAAGAGGGCCCCGAAGGACATTTATCTCGCTCCCAAAGGCGCTCATGCCCAATCCTATAATGAGAACCCCGAGGCTTACGCAAAAGCAATCGACCGCTTTTTAAATATGTATTACCAAAAGAAATAGACCGTCGTTCCCGCTGCAGATAGCGGGAATGATTTGTTTTTATGAATGATTTACTATATTCATCCGTCCATTTAAAATTTCTCCCGGGCTGCTGAGCCGATAATGATTAGCACCGGACAAACCGATCGTTAACCGATCTGCATAAAATAACATTTGAGACTTTTCCACATATACTGACATCGCGTTTGTCTGTATTTCCACATCGCCCGCCGACACCTCAGTTGTAATCCACAATGTCGGAATACCGTTCACTCCGCAGCCGCATCCTTCCGTGTCATAGTAAAGCTTTAAATACTTACCGCCTCCCAGTTTGTCTGAAAGCTTTCCAGCTGCCTGTTCTGTGATATGGATCTCCATTTTGATTACTCCTTTCAAAGAGAGGTGATTGATTTTTAGCCTGTTTCTTTATACTATCAAACTGAGTCAATGATAAGAGAGGGGATAATGAAATGTCAAAAGCTCAGATTAAAGTAATGGACAATGGTTCCTTTAAAGTGTCCGGGGATGTAGAACTAATTGATATGGATGGAAATGTATTTAAAACAAAGCCGGTATTTTCACTCTGTCGCTGTGGTCAATCACAGAAAATGCCTTTTTGTGATGCTTCCCACCGGAGACAGTTTGAATCCTGTGTCCGTGCGGAACAAGTATTAGAAGAAAAAGAAAAGTAAATTTTTCTCTTCTTATTATGATTAACAACACTTACTCGATCCTGACAAGGCAAAGAGTAACCTACCAGTCATAAGCAGAGCAAGCAGCGAAAGTCGGGTGTTTATTAGAGCCTGTGAGCCGCCATTGTTGGCGGCTCTTTTTTCCCCACTAATAGAGGAGTGAATTTCTTTGGAAAAAGCATTTATGAAAAAAATGATTAGACAAAGCCTATCTCAGTACTATCTTATATTGGAAGAAAATGAAGCAGAAAACGTTTATAGCCTGCTGATGGAACGCATTCAAAATCGTCGCTATGCTGAGGAGGGGGAATGGCACGAGATTATTGAGGATGAAGTGTACGCATTTATCACAAATACATAAAGGTGCCAGATGTTTTTTCAACACCTGGCGCCTAAGATCATCCTATCAACTTTCACTTGTGCCACCTTATGGACCTATAAGCGAGCACATACAAACGCGTTATTGCTCTATGTTTCGTCTCTGTTGTACTTGATGGTTGATTTTGCTGTGGGCGACCGCTTTCTGCTTCAATCGATGCTTGAAGAACAACCCCTCATTTTTAACAGCACCTATTTTTTAAAAAACGCTTTGCGGCCAAGTCTTTCTACAATCCGAGGAAACAAGGTATAAATTACACTGCCGGTGTTCATCCACCTCGGCAGATTAATTTCTCTTTTATTTGTGTTCATTGCTTTTACCACTTCACGGGCCACTTTCTCCGGCTTCAGCATCCAACGCGCTACATTTTTCGCATAGGAACCGGAGGGATCAGCTGTCGTAAAAAACTCTGTAGCGATTGGTCCCGGATTCACTGCAGTCACATGAACTCCATCGCGCGCCATTTCCATACGGAGACTGTTTGTATAACCGAGAACGGCATGCTTTGTTGCTGCATAGATGCTCGATTTAGGTGTAGCCATCTTCCCTGCCTGTGAAGCAATGTTGATAATATGGCCGCTTTTCCTAGCTTTCATATGTGGAATGACCATTTGCGTACAGGCAATCAAGCCAAGGACATTCACCTTAAACATCGCTTCCGTTTCCTCCCACCTGGCTTCATGCGCTTCGCTAAATATGCCAAAGCCTGCATTATTGATGAGAATATCGATAGCAGACACCTCTTCAAGCATTTGGGAAAAGACCTTCTCAACCTCGGCTTTTTTGCTAATGTCTACGGAGTAAATACGAACATCAGCAGAAAAAGTACGGCTCAGCGTTTCCTTCACCTCTTCCAGACGCTCCTGGCGGCGAGCCAGCAAAATAAGCCGCGCTCCTTCTGCTGCTGTCTGCTTAGCGATTTCCATCCCCAGGCCGCTCGATGCCCCCGTAATGACGACTGTCTTTCCTTGCAAGCGACTCATTGTTCTTCCCCTCCTCACAAAGGAAAATAAAACAGAACACCCTGGTCATTCTGCTCTGCGCCCGCTTCACCAATATCGAGAAGATAATCGAGCTGGCCCACCGTTTCTGACATCGTTAAAGCCGTCTCTTTTTTGTATACAGCCGGGAAAAGACGCATGCATACTTCGAATGCAGTAAGCGGCCTTTCTTGCAGCATCTCTTTTACGGACATCGCCCGCTCATGCTGACGCTCCAAACGACGAGTGATAAGCGGAACGATATTTCTCACTTCTTTCCCGTGCCCTGTGTAGACGATATCAACTGGAAAACCCATCATTTTTTTTAGTGAATGATTGTATTGAAGCTGTGGCTTTGGTCGTTCTGTTCCTGGAATCAGCGGCGGCTCCAACAACGGATTGGAAGAGATGGTCGCCAAAATATGATCGCCCGCCACCAAAGCACCATCTTTTTCCCGAAAGAAAGCGAGATGGCTTTGGGCATGGCCAGGCGTTTCGAAAATACGCCAATCCGGCAATCCCGGAAGCTGATCTCCTTCCTGCACAGCGATCGTCAGGGCACTTTTTTCGCTGCTGAATTTTAGCGGTGATTGTATTTTGCCAAACACAGCTTCTGCTTCAGGAGGCAAACCGGATTGTAAAAAAAGCTCCCGGAAAAACAGAAAATTCTCCTGTAAAAACTCGTCATCTTTCGCGAGCCACTTTTTACAGTATGGATGCCCGATAATATCAATTCCTTCAGGAAGAAAGTCAAGCAACCCAATATGATCGGGATGATGATGAGTCAAAATCACTTGTTCAACGTCCTCAACTGTATACCCCACCTCTGATAAGCCCGAGGTGAACGCTTCAAAGGAAGCCGCAGTTTTTACACCCGCATCCACCAGCGTTAAACGATCTCCTTTTATTAGAAAAACATTTACATCACCGACTGGAAAAGGTGTCGGCAATGTGATTTTTATAATATCGCCAAAGCTTTCTACATTCATAAAAGAAACACCTACCTGCATCATAATAAACATATCTTTATTTCAAAAAAATAATCTTTTTATCCATTTTAGCGTTTCAATAGTAATTTGTCATTATTTTCACACAATACCGCTGGAAAATTTGACTTATTTTTTCATTATCCCTTGACAGATAAGAGTGTTTTTTGCATAATCACATATAACTCAAACTATAATAAGTTAAAAGAACATTCTAAAAATAAACGAGCGATGAAAAAGGATTAGTAAATAAAAAATGGTGTCAGAGAATGGGGCCCGCCGGCTGAGAAGCTCCATCACCCGCTTTTTTATTGAACCTGCCTTTTGAGCCTTTAGGAAAACCTAAACGCAAACCCGGCGTTATCGGGCCAGAGTGTGCGGAAATTCGTTTCTGCAAACAAAGGTGGTACCACGGAAGCAAACACCCTTTCGTCCTTTATTAGAGGACGAAAGGGTGTTTTTTATTGTTTATTGATCGACTCACTTTTATTAAAGGAGGATGTTCAGATGAAAACGACATTTATCGGTGCCGGCTCCATGGCAGAAGCAATGATTTCGGGTGCCTTATCAAGCGGTGCTTTGGCTGCTGGCGATATTTATGCGACAAACAGAGCGGATATAGACAGGCTTCAGGAACTGGAAGGCCGCTACGGCATTCATACCAGCTATGAGATAGAATCCATGCTTTCGGACAGCGGCATTGTTGTGCTAGCTATGAAACCAAAAGATGCAAGAGATGCTTTAAAAAAGATTAAAGCTTACCTATCCCCTTCCTCGTTAATCATTACATTGATGGCAGGTGTCACCACTCATTTTATCGAACAGGAGACAGGACGCCCTTGTGCAGTCGTCCGCGCCATGCCAAACACATCTGCTGCAGTTGGAAAATCCGCGACGGCGATTGCGATTAATGAGCATGTAACAGAGCAGCAAAAAACAGCGGCCCTTGCCCTTTTCTCTTCTATTGGTCTCACGAAAATAGTAAAGGAAGAACAGCTGGATGCGGTTACCGGCCTTTCGGGAAGCGGACCCGCTTATATTTACTATGTAGCCGAAGCAATGGAACAAGCAGCGGAAGCCATTGGTCTTGAAAAAGAAACTGCAAAGCCGCTCATTATTCAAACGCTGCTTGGCGCAGCTGAGATGCTTTCCGCTTCAGAAGGGAAAGCCGAACAGCTCCGCAAAGGGGTAACAAGTCCGGGAGGCACAACAGAAGCTGGCATCCGAATTCTAGAAGACAAAAAAGTAAAAGAGGCTTTTGTGAACTGTATCATTGAAGCTACTGCCCAGTCGAAACGTCTTGGTCTGCCTTATCAGAATCCTATCAAACAATAAGCTGATCATTTTCACTGTTCAAAAAGCCTTGCTATAATGGAATGTGGCACAGACCGAAGGAGGATTCCAATGGCAAGGAAATTATTTGAACCTTACACTATCAAAGATGTTACTTTAAAGAACCGGATCGTTATGTCACCTATGTGCATGTACTCCGCTGAAGAGGACGGCAAAGTCAATGATTGGCATCTCGTTCACTATCCAGCCCGGGCTGTCGGCCAGGTTGGCTTGATTATGGTGGAAGCAACCGCCGTCACGCCTGAAGGCCGGATTACCGAGCATGATCTTGGTATATGGAGCGATGATCATGTACCAGGGTTCAAGAGACTCGCTCCACTTGTGCAGGCTCATGGGGCGAAAATTGGTATTCAACTCGCTCATGCCGGACGTAAATCAGAAGTGAGAGGCGAGATTCTTGCCCCTACTGCCCTGTCATTTGATGAAACAATGAAAACACCGAAAGAAATGACGGAAAGTGACATTAAACGAACCATCCAAGCATTTACAGATGGAGCTAGACGAGCAAAAGAAGCCGGCTTTGATGTAATTGAACTTCACGGGGCCCACGGATATTTGATCAATGAATTTCTTTCCCCGTTAACGAACCATCGGGAAGATGAGTACGGTGGAAGCCCGGAAAATCGATTCCGTTTTCTAAAAGAAGTGATTATAGCAGTCCGGGACGTTTGGAGCGGTCCGCTGTTTGTCCGCGTGTCAGCCCATGACTATCATGAAAATGGCCTGGATGCTGAGGATTACAGCGAAATCGCCAAACAGCTAAAAGACCTGGATATTGATTTAATAGATGTAAGCTCAGGAGCTGTAGTACCTGCCAAGATCAGCGTCTTTCCTGGTTACCAGGTGAAATTCGCTGAAACTATCAAACACGGAGCTGACATCCCTGTCGGTGCTGTTGGCATGATCACTTCTCCTACCCAGGCGGAAGAAATTTTGCGCAACGAACGGGCAGACTTAGTTTTTCTCGGACGCGAGCTGCTGCGTGATCCATACTGGCCTCGGCGGGCCGCAATAGAACTAAAAACAGAAATTGAAGCTCCCGTGCCATACGAACGGGGCTGGTAACAAAAAAGTCTATTTTCATTAAGTAAGCTTACTTAATGAAAATAGACTTTCTACTTTCTGATTTTATTTTAAATTAAAAACTCCATGAAATCATGCGCCAACGTGACCGGCGCAAAAATTTCTTCCGCTTCTCTTTTTAGGTTCGTTGCTTCTTCTTTTGTATATCTTGAACTAATATGATTTAAAACGAGCGCTTTGACTCCAGCCTGTTTGGCCATTTCCGCAGCCTGAACTGTTGTTGAATGAAAGTAGTCATGAGCCATCTGCGGATTTTCTGCTGAAAAAGTGGCTTCGTGAATCAGTACATCCGCTTCGTGGGCCAGAGCAACAGCCGCCGCGCAGGGTCTTGAGTCGCCAAGAATCGCAATAATTTTTCCTTTTTGCTGCGGTCCGGTATATTTACTCGGGTCAATGAGCCGGCCATCCTCTAACCTAACCGCATGCCCCAATTTAATTTCCTTATATAAAGGTCCCGGAGGTACCCCATCTTTTTTTAACTCGTCAACGAGCAGTACTCCCGGCTTATCCTTTTCTTGAAGACGATATCCATACGACTCGATTCCATGGTCAAGCCGGCGAGCTGTTACTATTAGTTGATCGTCTTCAAATACAAGCCCTTCATCTATTTCTATTATGTCTAACTCATATTGCAGTCTTGTCCCGCTTATGCCGATAGAGACCTGAATAAACTCTTTGATTCCTTTCGGCCCATAAACCGTTAGCGGCAGCTCGCCCCCCTGAAAAGAGCGACTACCAAGCAGGCCCGGCAAACCGAAGATATGATCCCCATGCAAATGGGTAATAAATATTTTTTCAATTCGTCTTGGCTTAAGAGAGGTATGTAAGATCTGGTGCTGCGTCGCTTCCCCACAGTCAAATAACCAGACGGTTCCCCTTTCGTTCAACATTCTTAATGCCAGCGAACTTACATTTCTCAATTTTCCTGGCATGCCTGCCCCAGTTCCTAAAAATAAAATGTCCATCCTGTCCACTTCCTTAAAAAAATTTAACAATAAGACAAAAAAATACGTTAATCTGCAACAGTTAAGGGTATACAAAGTAAAATGCTGTCTACACAGAGGGAGGTTGGGCTTTTGAAAAGATTAAAATCAGCTTTCAAAACATCCGCTACTACCTTGTCTGATGGAGCAAAAGAATACCTGGGAACAGAAAGAGAGCGGATTGAGGGTGCACTCACAGCCAAACAAATCTATAAAAAGCAGGGACGAGAAGAAGTAGAGAAATGGGTCTCGATTATTCGTGAAGGAGAAATGCGCTTAAACAGCGATCTTGATTACATGTACTTAATCCCTTACATTCAATTGGCTATTCAATACAAGATTCCCTATATAGTAGTAGAAAGTGACGAACTGGAAACAAACATCGGCCTTATTATTGCTCATGCTTGCGCAGTTGACAAAGACAGCATTTGGCTAAAGGATGAAAAAAAATCGGAAGGAACAGCCCCTCTATTACACTTAAACGGCAAATTAAACAGTTTTTCGCCATTGAGGGTGAACACTCCTAAGCAATAGCTGCCTATCCCTTTCACTCGCCCTCTAACTTACTATCTTTCTGCTTAAGGCCGGATACGGCTTTGCTGCCATCCGGCCTCTTTTTGCTTGCCCGCTGGATAATTCCTTCTCCATATTTATTTCCTAGCATTTCCATTGTCTCTGCTAATAACTCTTCTTTAGCCGCCTGCTCATATGAAAATAAATCAAGCTGTATATCTGCCTGTCTTTTCTCCACCAAATCGGACAGTGTAATACCGAGCAGGCGGACGCCGTTTCCGTTCCAATGCTTTAAAAATAAATGTTTGGCTTCCCGTAAAATATCCTCCGGGCTCTCCGTCGGTCTAGGTAGCTTTTTACTTCGGGTGATAGTCTTCCAGTCTTTATAGCGAATCATTACACTAATTGCCCCCCTAGCACTTCCTTTCTTTGCAGGCGGACAGCTACTCTTTCAGAGAGCTGGTGGAGCACATTGAGAAGCTCCTGCTGTTTTGTCTCATCTTTTGGCAGTGTAATTGATTGCCCGACGCTTTTAAAGTCATTGGCAGCATCGGGATCCACTTTGCGTCTATCGATCCCATTGGCCCGCTCTCTTAAACGGATTCCTCTAATGCCAAGTTGGCTCTTCAACAACTGGTCGTTCCCCTTAGCTAGATCTCCAATCGTTAAAATTCCGTCAGCAGCTAGCTTATCTGCTGTTTTTTGCCCGACCCCATGCATTTCTATGACAGGAAGAGGCCATAAAATTGATGGCACCTCTCTTTTTCTTAATACAGTAATGCCAAGCGGCTTCTTCATGTTTGAAGCCATTTTAGCCAAAAACTTATTCGGAGCAATGCCGATACTGCATGGTAATAGTAAATGCTCAAGAATTTGCTGCTGAATTTCCTGAGCAATATCAAGCGGACTCCCAAGTGAATAGCTATTGGTTATATCTAAATATCCTTCATCAATAGATACAGGTTCTACGAGTGGGGTGTATCGGGAAAAAACACGGAAAATTTCCCGAGACGCCTCCCGATACCTTTCAAAATTCGGGGGAGGATAATTAAATTTGGACATAACCGCTTTGCTTCCCGAACAGTCATCGTTGTTTTTACCCCGTATTGTCTCGCTTCATAGCTGCAGGTGACAATAATGCCCTTCCGCTCTTTTGGGTTTCCGGCAATCGCCAGCGGCTTGCCTCGCAGAGAGGGATCATCGGCGATTTCTACCGAAGCATAGAAACTATTCATATCAATATGAAAGATTACACGACCATTTTTCGGATAAAACTCTTCCAATCTCTCCACTTCCCGCTGTGATTTTAAATAAATATTCCCCCTTATTATACAACGAAAAAGATAAAAGAACATGCATTCTCCTAAAAGTGCTAGTCCTCCTCTTCGTTAGAATATTCGCGGCAACTAAATAAGAAGGAAAAACCGTTTACAAACTTTTTTTAATATTATAAACTGTGATTAAATGAGCTTCCTCTTTTCACTATTTTTGTAAACCTGAAAAACCTATCCAATTTATATGAATAAGAACTGTTTAGTCTGCTCACTTTTCCTTCCAGAATTGTTTCAGCAGTCAAATAGCCAGTCTGTACCAGCCTGCCTATTCATCAGGTTGAATACTGCTGGCTTTTATTGTACTAAAAAACAACAAGTCAACATTGAGCACTGGTTAGTCATTCTTGGATAGGTGACTGTTTACAAATAATCAATCATAGTCAGGGTCTCATACGTCCCTGCTCACTTTTGGGCCATACTACCAAAAATGGATCATGGTTTTTCCCTTCTGATTAACCAACTGTTCTCCAGTAAAATCAGAACTATCAAATAATGGGGTGAACAAAAATGGCAGTACATGAAACATTAACGAATGAATTAGCATCACTTGATAAGAAACACTTTATCCATCCTACTTCTTCGATTAAAGAACAGCAGGAAAATGGGCCAGCTATTATTTTTAAAGAAGGAAAAGGCGTTTATTTAACGGATATTAACGGAAAAAAGTACCTGGAAGGCATGGCATCCCTTTGGAATGTCAACGTTGGTTATGGGCGGACAGAGCTTGCTGAAGTGGCGAAAGAACAATTAGAAACTCTTCCCTTCGCTTCAAGTTTTGCTACTTTCAGTAATGAACCGGCTATCCGCCTGGCAACTAAGGTAGCAGAAATGGCGCCAGGAGATTTAAATGCTGTCTTTTTCACTTCCGGAGGGTCTGAATCGAATGATACATCATACAAGCTCGTTCGCCATTATTGGAAAATAAAAGGTCAGCCCAACAAAACAAAAATCATTTCCCGTCAACGTGCTTATCACGGAGTGGCAGTCGGTTCTACAAGCGCTACTGGCATCCAAGACTTTCACCATATGACTACTTCTCTTGCTGCGGGATTCGTTCACACTGAATCTTTTTCACCGGAAGCGCTGAGAAAGACAATTGAAGCAGAGGGAGCCGACACAATTGCTGCGTTTATTGCAGAGCCTGTTCAAGGAGCGGGAGGAGTAAATATTCCACCGGACGGTTATTTCCAAGAGATTCGCAAAATTTGTGACGAATATAATATTTTACTCATTGCCGATGAAGTTATTACTGGATTCGGCCGAACAGGAAAAATGTTTGCCTGCGAGCATTGGGACATTGTACCGGATGTTATGCTGCTTGCCAAAGGGATTTCCAGCGGCTACATTCCACTCGGTGCTGTCGTTGTTCGTGACCATATTCATCAAGACTTTATTAACCTATCCGAAGGCACTCTCCTGCATGGCTTTACGTATAGCGGTCATCCAACAGCGTGCGCGGTCGGTTTGAAAAACATTGACATTCTTGAAAGAGAAAACCTCGTGCAAAACTCAAAAGAAATGGGAGCGCTGCTTCACGAAAAATTAAAAAGGCTCCAAATAGAAACAGACATCGTTGGAGAAGTTCGTTTCCTCGGTTTGATTGGCGCCCTGGAAATCGTCAAAGACCGACAAACAAACGAACGCTTCCCGAAAAAACTTGCTCCGCAAATTATTACAGAAGCAAGAAAGCGTGGACTCATCTTACGCACAGTCACTTTTGGAGAATCAGATACAATCGTCTTCGCTCCGCCGCTCGTCATTAACGAGAAAGAAATAAATGAACTTGTCGATATTTTAAAGGATGCTATTTTAGAAGTTCAACAAGCTAACTAAGTAAAAAAGCACAGAACTATAAATAGGTTCTGTGCTTTTTTATGGCTCAGGCAGACGGTACTTTATGATTTTTCATGTACTCTTGTATCTCCTTAATCCCTTCGAGCGAAGAAACTAATATGTCCGGATCAACAATTGTTACCATGCGCTCCGAAAAAGCTGCGATTCCTGTGAAATATTTCGTCTTTTCATAAGAAGCGATTCCCAGCTGCTTTAAAGACTCTGCGGGAACATCAATAATTTCTTTTGCTTCTTTTACTAGAAAGCCCACAGACAAAGCCTCTGTTTGAACGACGAGCAGCCGTGCGTCCTCTGATTCAGCGAGAGGTCGATCGTAAAGGACCGATTCAAAGTCAATGACCGGGATTAACTCTTCCCTCGCTTTAGTGATCCCTCTCATATAAAAAGGCATATGAGGAATAGGATTAATGAATTCTACTTTTTCTATAGAAACTACTGACTGTACCGGAACCGCATATTCTTCCTGACCGCTCTCGAAAATAACCGCTTTATTTATTAATTGCACGAAAACGCCTCCTCTGGCTTTTTCTTCTAATGTACCATAAGGAGAAGGGAATAGGCAAAAAGACCAGCATAAAAATCATTATCAGATTTCTTTATTGTTCGCTATTCCTGCTGCCTGCGCGCGTTACAATCGTCTTCACGTATTTTCCGTTAACTAGTGCTTTTTAAGAGTTGCATGTTTATATTTTTAAACCGGCCTTCTGAAAGAGAAGGCCGGCTGCTCTGCAATCTTTTATTCTTCCTCAGCAGTAATTGCTACGATTGCTGTTGCCATTTCAGCGAGCTTGACAAGTTCTTCAATAGGCATTCTTTCATTTTTCGTATGAATTTCCTCATAGCCGACAGCCAGGTTTACTGTCGGAATACCAAAGCCCGCAATCACGTTGGCATCACTGCCTCCGCCGCTCGTTAACAATTTACTTGGACGGCCGATACGCTCAGCCGCTTTCTTAGCCACTTCAACAACATGGTCTCCATCGCCAAACTTAAATCCCGGATACATAACTTCTACATGCACGTCTGCCCGACCGTTCATTTCTCCCGCTGTTTGTTCAAACGCTTCCTTCATTTTGCTTACTTGTGCCTCCATCTTCTCCGGAACAAGTGAGCGTGCTTCTGCTAAAATAGAAGCATAGTCACAAACAATATTCGTTGCTTGACCTCCTTCAAAGCGGCCAATATTAGCAGTCGTTTCCTTATCAATCCGGCCGAGCGGCATTTTTGCAATCGCTTTTGCGGCAATCGTAATGGCAGATACCCCTTTCTCAGGTGCAACGCCAGCATGAGCTGTTTTCCCAAAAATCTCTGCCTTGATTTTCGCCTGTGTCGGAGCGGCTACAATAATGTTGCCTACTGTGCCGTCACTATCCAATGCATAGCCAAATTTCGCTTTCACAAGAGAAGAATCCATCGCTTTTGCCCCAACAAGGCCAGACTCTTCTCCTGCTGTAATAATAAATTGGATCATGCCGTGTCTGTAATTTTGTTCTTTTAACACTTTAATCATTTCAAGCATTGCAGCAAGTCCTGCTTTATCGTCTGCGCCAAGAATGGTTGTTCCATCTGTCACGACATATCCATTTTCAATGCGTGGCTTTACGCCGACTCCCGGAACGACCGTATCCATGTGGGATGTAAAATAAATTGGGTCTATTCCGTCCTTCGTAGCTTCAAGCGTGCAAATTAAATTGCCGGCCCCATGCCCAGTTTTAGCAGCGGAATCATCTTCATACACATGTACACCGAGTGCTTCAAACTTGCTTGTCAGCACTTTAGCAATGGCGGCTTCATTTTTCGTTTCTGAATCAATTTGAACTAGTTCAAGAAATTCATTCACTAACCGTTCTTTATTAATCATCTTATGTACCTCCCTGCTTCTTTCCATTTTCAGTATACTCCTTCCACTGGACAATTCCAAATCTTTCACATAGAAAAATCCCCGCCCGGTACATAAAGTTTCCGGACGGGGAAAAATGTTAAAGCGGAATGTTGCCGTGCTTTTTCTTCGGACGCTCCTCTTTTTTCGTTCTCATCATTTCAAGCGCTTGAATTAGCTTTATTCTTGTTTCACGTGGATCAATCACATCATCAACCATTCCGTGTGAAGCAGCGACGTATGGATTAGCAAATTTTTCCCGGTATTCTTCAATTTTTTTCGCTCGTGTTTCTTCCGGATTTTCACTGTTTGCAATCTCTTTTGCAAAGATGATATTTGCTGCCCCCTGTGGCCCCATGACGGCGATTTCTGCATTAGGCCAAGAGAACACAAGATCCGCACCTATAGACTTACTATTAAGAGCAACGTATGCCCCACCATAGGCTTTGCGTAAAATGACCGTGATTTTTGGCACAGTTGCTTCTGAATACGCATATAAAATCTTTGCCCCATGGCGAATAATGCCGCCGTGTTCCTGTTTTACCCCCGGGAAAAAGCCGGATACATCTTCAAACGTAATGAGCGGAATATTAAAGGAATCACAAAAACGGATAAACCGTGCCGCTTTGTCGGATGAATCAATATCCAGCCCTCCAGCCATAAATTTTGGCTGATTACAGACGAGGCCAACCGTTTCTCCTTTGATGCGAGCAAAACCAACGACAATGTTTTTTGCAAACTCTTTTTGCACTTCCATGAATGAGCTTTCGTCTACTACCTGTTCAATGACCTTTCTAACATCGTAAGGACGAAGCCCATCAAAAGGCACGATATCTGTTATATCTTCACGGTAATCATTCTCCGGGCAGGATTCAACCATCGGGGGTTTTTCTTCGTTATTTTGCGGCAAATAAGTCAACAAGTTGCGAACCATCTCTAATACTTCTTCCTCAGAACTGCCGCGGAAATGGGCGTTTCCACTGATCGCATTATGTACCTTTGAGCCGCCAAGATCTTCGGAAGAAATTTTTTCTCCCGTGACGGTTTCAATAACCTTTGGCCCGGTAATAAACATCTGGCTCGTTTCGTCAACCATGAAAACAAAGTCGGTAATAGCTGGTGAATACACAGCTCCTCCTGCGCATGGCCCCATAATGACAGAAATTTGCGGAATGACGCCAGAGTAGATTGCGTTCCGATAGAAGATATGCCCGTAACCGTCCAGTGAAACGACGCCTTCTTGAATACGCGCTCCTCCCGAGTCATTCAATCCGATAAAAGGGGCTCCGTTTTTCGCTGCCAAGTCCATCACATTGGCTATCTTTTTAGCGTGCATTTCTCCAAGCGCACCGCCAAAAACGGTGAAATCCTGGGAGAATAAATAAACAGGGCGGCCATTTACTTTCCCATAGCCCGTCACTACTCCGTCGCCCGGCCCTTTCACGCCTTCTAATCCAAAATATGTACTGCGATGCTCAATAAACGGATTAATCTCAACGAATGAGTCAGGATCAACAAGCAAATCAATCCGCTCGCGAGCTGTCAGCTTGCCTTTTTCGTGCTGCTTTTCAATTCGTTCATCACCGCCGCCCAGCTCTACCTCCCGGCGTCTGTCATACAGCTCATTAATGCTCGTGAAAATATCTGGCGTTGTCATAATAATTTTCTTTCTCCTTCCATCTTGCTCTTGTCGCAAAGCTCAAACAACACACCATGTGCCGATTTAGGATGCATGAAGGCCACTTCCGCTCCGCCAGCCCCTGGCTTTGGTGTTTCATTGATCATATGAATGCCGTTTTCTTTTATCTCCTGAATGCGCTTTTCAATATTCTTCACTTTAAAGGCCACATGATGGATGCCTTGGCCCCGCTTTTCAATAAATTTCGCCACAGTACTTTCACTGCTCATCGGTTCAAGCAATTCAAACTTCACATTTCCGGCATCTATAAAAGCGACTCTTACTTGCTCCGAAAGTACTTCCTCTGTTTTAATTAAGGTAAGTCCAAGCTGCTCGGTATAAAAACGCAACGTCTCTTCCAGCGAGCTAACTGCAATACCGATATGATCCACTCGATTCATCGTAATGGCCCCCTTTTTGAAAAGAACTGAAACATGTGTAGTCTTCGATAAGAATCCAAAAATCCCTTCTTTTTTAATGCTTTTATCCCGTTAATCTAACTTGAGATTTTACGAAAAAACCGCTATGATAGAAACAAATAAGAGTCCTGTTCGGAATACTAAAAGGAGCGTACAAGCTTTCATGAGAAATAAAATCGTTCAAAAAGTAGTCGTTTATATTATGCTGCTAGCCATGCTCGTTTCTACCCTGTTTTTCGGATTATCTATGTTCTTATAACATAGACAAGAAGCCGGCCTACTCTATCTGAGGGGCCGGCTTTCTTTTTTGCTCAGCGGCTGTTTCTTTTTTCAGCCCTTTAAAGGAGCTTTTGATCAGCAAATACTCTTCCATCTCTTTAATGAACTGAAACAATGCCGCCCTTGCCTCAAATTCCTCCCGTGTGTCCGGCAAATCCATTTGATCAATTTCAGCTTTTAAATCGTATAATTTTTTTAAGTGAAGCAATGCGGTGTTGCCAGGATGAACGCGGGTACTTAAAGCATCCATAAAGTCAGCAAGCACAAGTGCCGCCTTCACTTGATGAGAAATTGAGGTCACAATGCCTAAAACCCGCTCAATGATGTTAAACTGCTTCTCTCTCATAACAAAATAGCTGTAAAAGATGGTATCATCCCTTAACAAATGGTTCTCTACATTTTTAAAAGCGAGCATTTTTCCTTCTTTGATCAGCTTCTCTGTTTTCACAATTTCGTTTCCATCCCACATATGATCTTTATTGCGCAGATACAGAGCTATTTCGTGAAAAATAGATGTAAAATTCCGTTCAATTTCCTCCTGAAGGCTATACAGTTTTCTCTCTACGCTTGGCATATAAAGATTCATAAGCAAAGCAACGCCAATTCCAATTGAAATAATACAAAACTCGTTAAAAATAAGCTGTTTCGTTACTTGCCCGGCAGAAAAAATATGCAAGATGATGACACAGCTTGTAACAATCCCTTCTTTGATTTTAAGGGCCACAAGCGTCGGAATGAAAAATAAGAGCAAAAGCCCCATTACAGGCGCATAATAGCCAATTCCCTCAAAAAAAACGGAAGAAAAAAGCATAGCCACTGCGCACGCAAAAAAACGGCTCTGCGCAGCCTGCAGTGATTTCTTTTTTGTATTTTGAATACATAAGATCGTAATAATTCCCGCTGACACAAAGTTTTCAAGTCCCACCCACTGGGAAATCATGATAGCTGCGGTTGTGCCGACAGCTGTTTTTGCCGTCCGATACCCTATTTTAAACATAATAGTCTCCTGTGCTGAAGAATCAGTTTGTAGTGAAAGAAAACCTTGCCATAACGATGACAAGGTTTCAATATATATATTTACACTTCTTCACAATATTTGTCAAAAGCCTCTTGAAGCTTTTGGACAACAGACATTGGGTCATGTCCTTCAATTTCATGGCGTTCCACCATTGTGCATAATTTCCCGTCTTTCAAAAGAGCAAAAGATGGAGAGGACGGCGGGTAACCGACAAAGTAGCTACGTGCTTTGGCTGTGGCCTCTTTATCCTGTCCGGCAAAGACTGTCACAAGGTGATCCGGGCGCTTATCGCTATGAATCGAGTGAGCAGCAGCTGGACGGGCAATACCGCCGGCACAGCCGCAAACGGAATTAATCATTACAAGCGTTGTTCCCTTTTTAGCAAGTGCTTCTTCTACTTCTTCCGGTGTTTGAAGCTGTGTATATCCAGCAGCTGTGATTTCCTCACGCGCTTGACGAACCACATCATTCATTAAAAAATTAAAATCTATACTCATCTCATACCACTCCTTTATCCACTTTCGTGTACCCTTATGATAAGACAACGGCGCAATGTTTTCAAATAATCTAGTATTTTTTTTATAAATATGGTTTAAAAACGCCGAACAGGGGAAGATAAATAAGGCAACTAGATCCGTACCCCTAAACTCCCTGATTTAAGGCTGATGCTCTCTGAGCATCAGCCATTTTTTGTTTTGTCTACTCCTCCTGCCGGTAAACGTTGGAAAACAAGTCGGTGACTGCTTGAGCTGGCGTTATTTCGCCTGTCATTGTTTTACCTTCCATTTCCGCCAAATTGCCAATAACATATGGATGCTGATAAAAAGTCGCTTTCAGCTGTTCTACAATAAGAGCATGTAACCATTCTTTCGTTTGCAGCTGGCGTCGTTCATCGAACGTGCCGGCTGCTTTCATTTTTTTCTCAAATTCCTGGATCACGTCCCATAATTCAGGGATGCCCTTTCGTTCAATCGAAGAGCAGGTGAATGCCTGTGATGCCCACCCTTTTGTTGCCGGCTGAAGCATATGAAGAATCTGATTAAATTCTCGTTTTGTTTTTTCAGCGAGCTGTTTATTATGACCGTCTGCCTTGTTAACGACAATAGCATCCGCTAACTCCATGATCCCTTTTTTCATTCCTTGCAGCTCATCCCCTGCGCCTGTCAAGATAATAAGCAGGAAAAAATCAACCATGCTGCGGACGATAAATTCACTTTGGCCGACACCGACCGTTTCAATCAAAATAACCTCAAAGCCGGCTGCTTCACAAAGAAGCATGGTTTCCCTCGTTTTCCGGTGCACCCCTCCAAGCGTACCGCCGGAAGGAGATGGGCGGATAAATGCATTTGGATGCCTAGCCAGCGACTCCATCCGCGTCTTGTCTCCAAGAATGCTTCCTCCCGAGATAGAGGAACTGGGATCAATTGCCAGCACAGCTGTTCTATATCCTCTCTCACAAAGCATATGACCAAATGCTTCGATGAATGTGCTTTTTCCAGCTCCAGGCACGCCGGTAATACCAATGCGAATGGATCTTCCCGTATGAGGAAGAAGCTGCTGTAACAGCTCCTGTCCATATGCATAATGGCTATTCGAATTGCTTTCGATAAAAGTAATGGCTTTGGCGAGGTCTTTTCTTTCCCCTGCAATCACTTTGGCGGCCAGCTCCTGTACATCTGGCAATTGCTCTGCTTTTTTTCGAAATCGTTTCTTTTGAGGAGAAGCGAAACCGTCATGGGAAGAGGTCACACCTTTTCTTACGTGAAGGGCCGACTCGTTGTCCGGTAGGTGCTCTTCTCTCAACATTATTCTTCCACTTCCTCGTAACCGAGCCTGCGATAAATCTCCTCGAGAATTTTTTGGGCAGAGACTGGAATAACCGTTCCGGGTCCGAAAATACCAGCTGCTCCGCTGGCCCGGAGAAACTCATAATCTTGGGCGGGAATGACACCGCCGATAAAAACAATAATGTCCTCTCTGCCCAATTTTTTCAATTCGCCAATTAAAGCTGGAAGCAAGGTTTTGTGCCCCGCAGCCAATGAGCTGACACCGATGGCGTGCACGTCGTTTTCTACCGCCTGCAAAGCCGTTTCCTCCGGCGTTTGGAACAATGGCCCGATATCAACATCAAATCCCAAATCAGCATAAGCAGTAGCGACGACCTTTGCCCCCCGGTCATGGCCATCCTGCCCCATTTTAGCGATCAGCAAGCGCGGTCTGCGTCCTTCCTGTTCATTAAATTCATCAGTCAGCCGCTTTACTTCAGCAATCTGTTCTTCATCGGAAAAGTGAGAGCTGTATACACCGCTTACTGATCGGATAATAGCCTGATGCCTTCCGCTTACCTGTTCAATGGCGTCAGAGATTTCTCCTAGTGTCGCCCGTACTCTCGCTGCCTCGACAGCTAGCGCAAGCAAATTCCCTTCTCCCGTTTCTGCAGCCCGGGTGAGTGCCCTTAGTGTTTCCTTTACTTTCTCTTCATTGCGGGTCGACTTCACTTGCTCTAAACGTTCAATTTGCTTGAGCCGTACCGCTGTATTGTCGATATCAAGAATATCAATTGGCTCTTCCTCGGCCAGTCTGTGTCGGTTGACTCCAATAATCACTTCTTTGCCCGAGTCAATTTGCGCCTGGCGTCTTGCAGCCGCTTCTTCGATTCGCATCTTAGGGAGCCCTGTTTCAATCGCCTTTGTCATTCCGCCAAGCTCTTCTACTTCCTCTATGTGCTGCCATGCCCTTTCCATCAATTCATGAGTGAGTGTCTCTACATAATAAGAGCCTGCCCATGGATCAATGACATTCGTAATGCCGGTCTCTTCTTGTAAATACAGCTGAGTATTACGGGCAATTCGGGCCGAGAAGTCAGTCGGCAAAGCAATCGCTTCATCCAATGCATTTGTATGCAGTGACTGAGTGTGTCCCATGGCAGCTGCATGAGCCTCAATAAGCGTTCGCGTCACATTGTTAAATGGGTCTTGCTCTGTGAGGCTCCAGCCTGAAGTTTGTGAATGGGTGCGCAAAGCCAGCGACTTCGTATTTTTTGGTGCAAACGGCTTCATTAACTGGGCCCACATCCGGCGGGCAGCCCGCATTTTAGCCACTTCCATAAAATAATTCATGCCGATTGCCCAGAAAAATGATAACCGCGGAGCAAAAGAGTCAATCTCAATGCCCGCCTGCAATCCTGTCCGCACATACTGCAACCCATCTGCAAGCGTATAGGCAAGTTCAATATCAGCCGGCGCTCCGGCTTCTTGCATATGATAGCCAGAAATACTAATGCTGTTGAATTTGGGCATATTCTCCGATGTGTACTTAAAAATATCCGCGATAATACGCATGGAAACTTCCGGCGGATAGATATACGTGTTTCTTACCATATACTCTTTTAAAATATCATTTTGAATGGTACCGGAAAGTTTTTCACAAGCTACACCTTGTTCTTCGGCAGCGACAATATAAAAAGCCATAATCGGCAGAACCGCTCCATTCATCGTCATAGATACCGACATTTGATCGAGCGGAATACCGTCGAATAAAACTTTCATATCCTCCACAGAATCAATGGCGACCCCCGCTTTTCCTACATCTCCGACGACCCTTGGATGGTTAGAATCATACCCTCTGTGAGTCGGCAAATCAAAAGCAACGGACAGCCCTTTTTGTCCCATGGCCAAATTGCGGCGGTAAAAAGCATTGCTTTCTTCCGCAGTGGAAAAGCCGGCATACTGGCGGATTGTCCACGGCCGATTTACATACATCGTCGGGTAGGGGCCGCGTGTATAGGGAGCGACGCCGGGAAAATCCTGTAAATGTTCCATCTTTTCAAGCGCCTCTTTTGTATAAAGCGGATGGAGATGGATTTGTTCATTCGTTTCAAATACCCATTCATCAAGGGCCTGCTTTACTTCCTGCTCAAAAGCGGCCTTCCACTCTTGAAAAGAAAGGGATTCTTTCGTGCTCGTTGGGGTGAATCGCTGAAAATCAGGTTTACTCATATGCCGTCACTCCTTCCAAATGATCGAGCAGTTCTGTTACTTTTTCGATTAGATTCTGGCCGCTGTAAATTTGTCCGTCCAAGCCGGCCTTCTGCCATTCCGCTTTAGTCTCTTCAGGAAGCTTGCCCGCCACTTCAACTCCGACTGAAGAATTTATCTGTTTTACTGCGGCCACAAGCCGTGGGCCAAACGCGGTATAGGACTCATCTTTACCGCAAATGCAGTAATAAGATAAACCGCTTTCCTTAACGAACTGTACAGCTTCTTCAAGTGTCTCGCACTCTATGCTTCGCTGGACAGCAATGCCGCCCGCAGCTAGTATGCCCGTTACGAAATCAGCCCGCTGTTTAAAATCCTTCAGCTTCCCTAAGCAAATAAGCCCCGCCTGTGCTCCTATTCGTTCTGCTCTCTCTCTTAATCTCTCAAATGGTTCGGCGAGCCTTTGACTCTTAACTGGAATAATTTCATCACCACTGTCTTTTACATGCAATTCAGCAAGCGTTGTCTCTTCATCTATTTGGCTTCTTATATCCTGGAAGGAAGATACTGTATTTTCAGCTAAAAGCATAGCTAACTTTGGCTTTTCTATGATTTTTTGTTCATGGAGATCTGCATAAATGTTCGTTCCAATCATTGATTTTATCCGTGTAGCAAGGTCTGCACTTCGCTTCTTAAAAATAGCAGCGAGCTCTTTTTGGATAGTACCGGCTTTCAACCCGGCAATAATCCCACCTGCCTCTTCAATAGTTACAAAATTTTCCCACGCTAATCGGCTGAGTTCTGCTGTCAGCACCTCTATATAATAAGAGCCTCCTGCAGGATCAATTACCTTTTCAAGGTGAGACTCATTTTTTAATATGAGTGGAATATTCTTCGCTATGCGCTCCCCAAGAGCAGATGGCATACCTCTGAGTTCATCAAAGGATCTAACCTGTAAATATTCCACTCCTCCGAGTACAGCTGAAAACGCTTCACTTCCCGTGCGCAGAATATTGACGTGACTGTCCAGTTTGGATAAGGTGAAAGCCGATGTTTCTGCCCCGATTGGGATTTTTATTCTGTCTTCCGTTATGCCGTACGCCTGGCAAAGGGCGGTCCAGCATTGACGAAAAGCCCGCAGCTTGGCTGTTTCCATAAAAAATTGTGAACCAATTGCGAAATGAAGAGACATGCTCTCAATTACTTCGGCCGGAGACCAGCCTTCTTTTTTCAGCCATTCAATGTAAAATACCGCTTCAGCAAGAGCAAGAGAAATTTCCTGAAAAGCATTTGCCCCCGCTTCATGATAAGGAGTGATGTCAATATGGATTGTTCTTAATTTAGGAAACGCTTTCTTTAATTCTGTTATGGCTTCTGCTTGTAGAGCGAGCAGTCGTTCATCCGGAACAAGTCCTTTTTGTGCATACAGAGAAATACTATCTGTTCCAGCTATGCCAGTTAGCTTATCAGGCTTTAACTTTAATAAGAAGGAAGCGATAGCAAGAAAGTGGTCTTTGGTGTTTATGTACAATGGATATTTCTCTAAAGGGAGGGCTGAAAATTCAGTGAACGTCATGGCAGGTATATCTTCTGCTGAAAACGCTATAGCATCTTGGCCTTCCTTAAGTGCAACCATAAGCTTCTCCTTTAAAATGGCGCCATTATCTGCTTTAATAACATGGGCGTTTTTCCAAGGGACCTCTGCATAACCGCCTTTATAAAATCCTCTCGTATACGAAGGAAAGCCTGGGTACTGCTCGACATCTAAAGTGGCAGTCTCTGCTCCGTATAAAGGCTTTAATAAAATTTGCTCATAAGTGGCCGCATGAAGAGCTGTAAATGGCTTTCCTTTCAAGGAAGCCTCTGCTGCTTTTTCCCACTCCTCCATCGTCACTTTTGGAAAACGCTGGGCTTTCATTTCTTGAATTTCCATGCAATCTCCTCTCCTTCGCCTCGCTCTAAATGTTATTTCTTAAAAATTCTAACTCTTTCTTTATCATTATTTTATCTAAACCAGCCATTTCCATCAATGAGAAGCCATTAAAAAACATCCATCTCTTTTTCTTATGGCCCATCCGTGAAAATTTTTTGATAACATGCTATGCTATCCTTACCTTCTTATTCGAAGGAAACTGAAATAGGGGAGAAAAAAATGAGAAAAATCTTCGCATGGTTGGGAGTATTGTTTTTAAGCTTAACCACGATAGCGCATGCTGACAGTGCCGTCGGCGACGTAATCGTAACTCTCGGCGAAAATTTATCACCTGCTCAAAAAGAACAAATCTTAAAAGAAATGGACGTTCCAACTGACGTCACTACTGTCACCGTATCCAACGCAGAAGAGCATAAATATTTAGGTGAGTATATACCGAAAGCACAAATTGGTTCAAAAGCCCTTTCATCCAGTAAAATTACGATGAAGGAAAAAGGATACGGAATTAATGTCCAGACGAATAATATTTCCTGGGTATCTAAAGAAATGTATACGAATGCTTTGTCTACAGCAGGTGTAAAAGATGCAGACATTTATATTACCGCTCCGTTTGAGGTATCGGGTACCGCCGCACTCACCGGATTGATTAAAGCCTATGAAACGTCTACCGGTGAAAAAATTCCGGAAGAACAAAAACAAGTCGCCAATGAAGAAATGGTTACCACAGCGAAACTCGGCGATCAAATCGGTGAAAAGCAAGCGACTGAATTGATTCAGCGCATAAAAGAAGAAGTTGCAAAGGAAAACCCGCAAACGATTCAAGAAATTAAAGTCATTATTAACAATGTATCGAACGAGCTAAATATTCAGCTGACACAGGATCAAATCGACCAGCTTTCTGCTCTGTTTGATAAAATGAAAAATCTTGATATTAATTGGGATCAGGTTAACCAGCAAATTGACAAAGCAAAAGAAAAATGGAACGAATTCAAAAACTCTGATGAAGGCAAAGGCATCCTGCAGTCTATTATTGATTTCTTGCAAGGAATCGTTGACTGGATCGCTGGTTTATTCAAATAAGCTATGAAGCTACCGGAAAAATCACCGGTAGCTTTTTTTTGAAAAAATAGCAAGAAAAGTCAAGAACCAAATCTTCTCTTCATTTATGCTGTTTATAAAGGAGGCCAGCCAATGAATTATCAACCTGTTTTGCAAGAAACCATTCGTTTTATCGAGGCGCATTTAACCGACGAACTGACAGCCGCCAAGATAGCGGACTATGCCGGTTTTTCTTTGTATCATTTTCACCGGATCTTCCAAAAAGAAACCGGCATGACAATAGCGGAATATATACGGAGCAGAAGGCTGACCCAGGCAGCGGCTTTGCTTCGTTATACAGACGAACCGATCATTAGCATTGCTCTGGATTTTCATTTTGGAACACAGGAATCTTTTACAAGAGCCTTCAAGAAAATGTTCCACATGCCCCCAGGGCAATACCGCAAATTGATAGGCCCAATCTTAATCAAAAATGGAGGCGGAAACATGGACAATCATAAAGAGGCAAAAGGATGGTTTTTAAGCGGCAGTCATCCATTCCATTATGAGCTGGGAACAGATACGAAAGTTGTGCATCAAGGAAATTGTTCCGGTTATTTAAAATCGGTCACTGTTCAAAATGCAGACGAATTTGCTACGATTATGCAACAATTTAAAGCAGCTAAATTTCTTGGAAAACGAGTCAAGTTATCTGCTTACATTAAAACAGAAAAAGTTGACCAATTTGCCGGCATGTGGATGAGAGTAGACAACGCGGCAGGAGATGTGCTGCAATTCGATAATATGAACAACCGGCCAATTACCGGCAGTACAGACTGGAATCTGTATTCCATTGTCCTTGATGTAACAGAAGACAGTTCAGTTATTTCCTTCGGTGTATTATTATCCGGCATCGGACACGTATGGATGGACGGATTTACATTTACAGAGGTAAGTACATCTGTTCCAACGACAAATTTGGAAGTGACAGCTGAACTGCTCGATGAACCGGCTAACTTGTCTTTTGAAGAAGGATTAACGATGGAGCAGCAACCGTGATAACTTTTGTTACTTATTTAAAAGCAGCTATTGTAAGCCTTCTCGTTGCAGCAGTGATTTTATTCATGAATATGATCATCTCTTATAGTATGCACGCTTTATTTAATACCGGGAAACGTGAGTGGCTTTCCACTGGAACCGGAATCATTTTTCTGCTTATTTTCTTATCAAGCTTTCTGTATCAAATACAAAAACAGCAAAAAGGAAGCTGACCGTTGGCCTTGCGCCAGCTGGTCAGCTTCCTTTGCTTTTTAATAAACGGAAGTATCCGCTGAAATGTTCTCCAAAATTTCTTTTACACGCTGTAAAAAGCGGCCACAGATTAGTCCATCAAGCACACGATGATCCAATGAAAGACAAAGATTCACCATGTCACGCACAGCAATCATGCCGCCCGGCATGACAACAGGACGCTTTACAATAGACTCTACCTGCAGGATAGCTGCTTGCGGATAATTGATAATTCCCATTGATTGCACGGAACCGAATGACCCCGTATTGTTTACTGTGAAGGTTCCCCCTTGCATATCTTCCGCCTTGAGTGTGCCGGAGCGAACCTTGCCGGCCAGCTCGTGAATTTCACGGGCAATGCCTTTAATTGTTTTCTCGTCAGCCTGCTTGATCACAGGGACAAATAGAGCATCGTCTGTGGCCACGGCAATGGAAAGATTAATCTCTTTCTTTTGGATAATTTCATCGCCCGCCCACATCGAGTTTACTTGTGGAAATTCTTTTAAAGCTTGAGCAACAGCTTTCACAAAGAAAGCAAAATAAGTTAAATTAAAGCCTTCCTTCTTCTTAAACTCTTCTTTTAAAGCGTCACGGCGAGCAACAAGATTTGTTACATCTACTTCCATCATCGTCCACGCATGCGGCACTTCTTGCTTAGCACGGACCATATTCGCAGCAATTGCTTTTCTAACGCCGCTCACCGGCATGCTAATATCTCCCGGCATGGAGGAAACCGATGGCTTTGCCTGTGCTTGAGCTGTTGTTTTTTCTGGGGCAGCTGCTTTTGGCTGGGGAGCCATTTGCTGCGGTGCTCTCACTTCACCGGATTCTATTATTTTCAATAAGTCTTTACGCGTAATCCGTCCGCCCTTTCCGGACCCATTCACTTGCGTTAAGTCAATATTATGCTCTTGGGAAAGTTTTAAAACAGCCGGTGAATACCGGGCTTTGTTCTCCGCCTTCGTTTCTGTCTCCTCTGCCGGCTTTGACTGGACAGCGTCAGAAGCCTCCTGTAGGGATGACTCCTTCTTCTCTCCTGCCCCTTCAATATCCATCAGGCAGATGACGGCTCCGACCTCGAGCGTTTCACCTTCAGCCGCTACAAGCTCTGTCACCGTGCCTGTAAAGGAAGAAGGCACTTCCGCATTTACTTTATCTGTCATCACTTCAGCAATTGGGTCGTATTTGTTCACATGATCCCCCGGCTGGACAAGCCATTTGCTAATGGTACCTTCAGTGACGCTTTCCCCAAGCTGGGGCATCGTTACTTGTTCTATTGCCACAAAAAAACCTCCTCTCTCTATGTTCGCCTTAAAACTCGGCCAATTCCCGCATAGCTTTTTCTACTTTGTCCGGGTTCATCATGAAAAACTTCTCCATAGTCGGTGCATAAGGCATTGCTGGCACATCAGGGCCTGCCAATCGTTTAACAGGAGCGTCGAGATCAAACAGGCAGTTCTCGGCAATAATGGCCGCTACCTCACTCATTATGCTGCCTTCTTTATTGTCCTCCGTGATCAACAGAACTTTTCCCGTTTTCTTTGCTGCTTCACAAATTGCTTCTTTGTCAAGTGGATAAACGGTACGAAGATCAAGTATTTCTGCTTCGATTCCATCCTTTGCTAATTTCTCTGCCGCTTGCATAGCAAAGTGGACACACAGTCCATAAGTAATGACGGTAATGTCTTCTCCCTTGCGTTTAGTATCCGCTTTGCCGATCGGGAGTACATAGTCCTCTGTAGGCACTTCTCCTTTAATTAACCGGTAAGCCCGCTTGTGTTCAAAGAACAAGACAGGGTCTTCATCGCGGATAGCTGCTTTCAACAAGCCTTTTACGTCATAAGGAGTGGAAGGCATAACAATCTTTAAGCCTGGCTGATTGGCAAATACTGCTTCCACTGATTGAGAGTGATACAAGGCCCCATGCACTCCGCCGCCATATGGCGCCCGAATGACAATCGGACAGCTCCAGTCATTATTCGAGCGATAGCGAATGCGGGCTGCCTCTGAGATAATTTGATTCACAGCCGGCATAATGAAATCAGCAAACTGCATTTCAGCAATGGGCCGCATACCATACATCGCTGCGCCAATGCCTACTCCCGCAATCGCCGATTCTGCAAGCGGCGTATCCATTACACGATCTTCTCCGAACCGCTCATGCAAACCGGCTGTCGCCTTGAAGACACCGCCCTTTTTTCCGACGTCTTCCCCGAGAACAAATACTCTCGGATCCCGTTCCATTTCTTCGCGCATCGCCATTGTAACCGCATCTATATAAGAAATTACCGGCATCCTTTTCTCCCCCTATTGCTTCTCCGCATATACGTAAGTCAATGCATCTTCCGGATTTGCATACGGTGCATTTTCAGCATAATCGGTCGCTTCATTGACTTCTTTCATAATGCGATCATTAATTTCTTTTTCAATTTCATCATTCAGCACACCCGTCTCTCTCAGGTAATTGCCAAACGTGATGATTGGGTCATTTGATTTTGCTCTTTCCACTTCATCCGGTGAGCGGTAAGTACGGTCATCGTCGTCTGATGAATGGGCTGTTAAACGGTAGGAGACTGTCTCGATCAACGTTGGGCCTTCTCCGCGCCGCGCCCGATCTGCCGCTTCTTTTACATATTTATATACTTCTATCGGATCATTTCCATCGATGGTAAAGCCAGGCATGCCGTATCCCTGCGCCCGATCAGCAACGTTTTCACATGCCAGTTGCTTCTCTACAGGCACTGAGATCGCATATTTATTATTTTCGCACATAAAAATAACAGGCAATTTATGCACACCGGCAAAGTTGGCTCCCTCGTGAAAATCCCCCTGGTTGGAGGAACCTTCTCCAAAAGTAACGAAAGCAACGATGTCCTCTTTTTCCATCTTCCCTCCCAAGGCGATTCCAACTGCATGAGGAACTTGGGTAGTAACCGGGGAAGACCCTGTTACAATTCGATTTTTCTTTTGGCCAAAATGCCCAGGCATTTGACGGCCGGCCGAATTAGGATCTTCTGCTTTTGCAAAACCAGAAAGCATCAGGTCCTTTGCTGTCATTCCAAAGGTTAGTACGACTCCCATATCTCTATAATACGGCAGCACATAATCCTTTTGTTTATCGAGGGCAAAAGCCGCTCCTACTTGTGCCGCTTCTTGACCTTGGCAGGAAATAACGAAAGGAATTTTTCCTGAACGGTTAAGAAGCCACATCCGCTCATCAATCCTGCGGGCAAGCAGCATTGTTTCATACATTTCCAGCACTGTTGTATCACTTAATCCTATCGCAGTGTGACGATTTTCAGCCATAGCTATTTCTCTCCCTTCTTTCTATCCTTATGAATGAATGGCCTTACCTTCCACAGCAAGAGCCGCTTCCCCGATCGCTTCACTAAGCGTTGGGTGCGGATGAATCGCATGACTCACTTCCCATGAAGCTGCATCAAGTACACGGGCGAGACCCGCTTCTGAAATCATATCTGTTACATGAGGGCCAATCATATGAACGCCAAGCAAGTCATCCGTCTCTTTATCTGCCACTATTTTAACAAAGCCATCGCTTTCTCCGTAGACGAGAGCTTTTCCGATTGCACGAAAAGAAAACTTGCCAGTTTTTAACTCATATCCTTGTTCCTTCGCTTCCTGTTCTGTCAAGCCGACGCTTGCTGCTTCGGGACTGGAATAAATACATTTAGGCACCATTGTATAATCAATCGGGTCTGCTTCTTCCCCAGCTAAATGGTTAACAGCCGTTATCCCTTCATGAGAAGCCACATGAGCAAGCTGCAAGCCGCCAATAACATCTCCAATGGCATAAATATGAGACTCCTTCGTCTGGTAAAATTCGTTGACGGCTATAGTCCCTTTCTCCACTTCAATCTCTGTATTTTCAAGGCCGATGCCCTCTGTGTTTGCTTGTCGGCCAATGGACACGAGCAGTTTCTCTGCTTTGTGAGTGCTCTGTCCTTCACTCGTTTCTGCTTGAATGGTCACAGAACTATTTTGTTTTTCCACTGTTTCTGCCAGCACTTTTGCACGAGTGATTATCTCTACTCCGCGCTTTTTGAGCAAGCGCTCCATTTCCTTGGAAATTTCCATATCTTCTGTTGGTAGAATTCGATCTGCATATTCAAGAACCGTTACTTTGACTCCAAAATCAACAAGCATAGAAGCCCACTCAATGCCGATTACGCCCCCTCCGACAATAATGACTGATGCTGGAAGGCTTTCAAGCGCTAATGCATCGTCAGAAGATAAAATGGTTTCCCCATCAAAAGGAAGATCCGGCAGAGAACGCGGACGGGAGCCTGTTGCAATGATAACATTTTTAGGAATAAGCATGGGATTGTCGGTTCCGTCATTCATTTCAACCGACACCGTTCCTGGCATCGGGGAGAAGATAGATGGACCTAAAATGCGACCAAACCCTTCATATATATCAATCTTATTTTTTTTCATTAATCCTTGCACACCGCTGTAAAGCGTATCTACAATGTCCTGCTTCCGCTTTTGTACCCTTGCAAAATTTAACGTTACGCTGCCTGTTGTTACTCCAAACTCTTCACTTTTTTTGGCAGTCTTAAATACCTCTGCACTTCTCAGCAGGGCTTTAGACGGTATGCACCCTTTATGAAGGCATGTCCCTCCGAGCTTGCTTTTTTCTACAATTGCTGTTTTTAAACCAAGCTGTGCCGCACGAATCGCAGCAACATATCCGCCCGTTCCTCCGCCAAGAATAACTAAATCATATTCTTCAGCCAAATCTTCTCCTCCTCTTTCTCTGGTCCATACCTAGTATATTAATCATCCCCCGTTAAGATGAAAAGGGTCTGCTCTGCCAAAGAGAGTAAATAGCGATCCCCTTGGTAAGTGGAATATTTGCATCTTGTTTGTGGGAGTTGACTGAAAACCACAAAATAAGCAGGGATGTTTAATTGGCCTGAGATATAACAGGCCATATTTACCCATAGTCGACTTCTTTCTTCCCATCTTCCAGGGTTGTATCCAACGATCTCGGTACACAAACGACCTGAAGCTTTGAAAGGTTCATTCCTTCTCTATCAAGTGAAGCCAGCAAATGAAGACACAGCTCCGCCGGCGTCTTCTTTTCATATGGAAAAGCTTGTTCAAATACGGCTATTTGATTATTAAACACGCCCGCTATCACTTCTTCTTTAGATACATACATAACGAGCATGCGGAATGCTTTTGCTTGCAAGAGCACCCCTCCGCTTCTCAATTAATGTTTCCGTCTTGATAAAATGTGATGGCCATTCAATAAGAATTGATTTCTTGCCTTGCCCATTTTCTGAATTCGCTCTTCAGCCATGCGATCCGCCGCCTGGTAGGTTGGAATGTGATCACGCTTGGAAATATTAATGGTTCTTTCAATGTTATGATAAATCTGCTCAACCTTTTTCATGGCGCGCTCCCGATTGTAACCATTCAGTTCATCCGCCACATTAATTACACCGCCGGCATTAATTACATAATCAGGAGCATAAATAATGCCACGTTCATGCAGTTCGTCACCGTCTTTGTTTTCTTTTAATTGATTATTGGCAGAGCCGGCGACCACTTTTACTTTCAATTGAGGAATAGTGGATGAATTAATTACTGCTCCAAGAGCACATGGAGCAAAAATATCGGCCTCGACCCCATAAATTTCATCAGTATTCACCGCTACAGCACCAAACTCATCGACAGCCCGCTTTACTGCCTCCTTATTAATATCCGTTACAATTAGCTTGGCTCCCGCCTCATGTAAATGCCGGCATAAATGATAAGCGACATTTCCTACTCCTTGCACCGAAACAGTGAGACCTTCGAGTGAGTCTGTGCCAAAAGCCTCTTTGGCTGCTGCTTGCATACCGACAAAGCAACCATAAGCGGTAACCGGCGAAGGATTGCCAGAGGAACCGAAAGCAGGAGAGATCCCCGTGACATAATCTGTCTCCTCATGGATGATATCCATATCTTCTACTGTTGTACCAACATCTTCAGCTGTAATGTACCGACCATTTAACCCTTGGATATACCGGCCGAACGCCCGGAACATTTCTTCATTTTTATCTTTGCGGGGATCACCAATAATCACCGCTTTCCCGCCGCCCAAATTTAAGCCTGCGGCTGCATTTTTATATGTCATGCCTCGTGCCAGACGAAGAGCATCTTCAATAGCTGCTTCTTCCGATGCATAGGTCCACATTCTTGTGCCGCCAAGCGCAGGTCCTAATGTTGTATCATGTATAGCGATAATTGCTTTTAACCCCGATACCTCATCTTGGCAAAATACGAGCTGTTCATAATCATATGTTTTCATATATTTAAAAATTTCCATTGTTCATCCTCCTTATTCTAAGTCGTTAACATTCTCTGTCTGACCTTAATAATGCAATTCTTATGCCACTAACACCTTTATGAAAACGCTTTATTTTCCAATTCGTTCTCTGCAGTTGCTTGCATACCGTGCAATTTTTTGCAGGCAATTCAATGCAACTGATACTTTTCTAGCTTGTAGTATAAATTCCTAATGGAGATTTTTAATTCTTTAGCTGCTGCCGTTTTATTTCCATTATTTTTAGCCAAGCGTGATTGGAGGATTTCTTTTTCATAGAGATCCAGCATTTCTTGCAGTGAATGCCCTTTTTGATTGCCAGCATCCCGCCACTCATCTCCTATGCTGCTCATTTCCTTTTTTCCCTCCAACAACGGCGGCAGAGCAGCTGCATCAATGAAACTGTCGCTGTAATTTAGGAAAATCATCGCTCTGCCCAAAACATTCTCTAATTCCCGCACGTTACCTGGCCAAGAATAGTTCATCAACCGTTCCATTGCTTCAGAAGTTACTCCTTCGACATTTCTTCCGTAATCCTGATTGATCTTTGCGATGAGCCGTTCACACAAAAGCGGGATATCTACCTTTCGATTGCGAAGTGGGGGAATATGTATAGGCATCCGGTTAAGCCGGTAATATAAATCTTCACGGAATGTCCCCTCCGCCATCGCTTTTTCTAAATTAACATTTGTAGCCGCAATAACCCGCACATTAACAGCGATAGATTTTGCTCCACCCACTCGAACAATCTCTTGCTCTTGCAACACACGCAAAAGTTTTGCCTGCATGTTGGCGCTTAACTCACCAATTTCATCGAGAAAAATACTTCCGTTATTTGCCTCTTCAAATAATCCCCTTTTGCCGCCGCGACGGGCACCTGAAAAAGCTCCATCTTCATAGCCAAACAGCTCGCTCTCCAATAATGATTCTGTGAGAGCTGCACAGTTAACACGGATAAATTTATTGTAGCGGCGATCACTAGCATTGTGAATGGCGTGAGCAAATAATTCTTTTCCAGTCCCAGACTCCCCTCTTAACAAAACGGTTGCCGGTGTATTCGCTCCAGCTTTCGCCTGTTCCACAGCAACTTTCATTTCTTCAGAACAGCCAATGATTTCCTCAAATGTATACTTTGCTTCCAGTGTACGAATAATTTGTCTTGCACGGTCGAGTTCTTTCGTTAACGATTGAATTTCTGTTAAATCGTGGATAACGCCTACGCTGCCTTTCAGCTTATCATCTACAAGAATAGGGGCGACATTTACAACGACTTCCTTTTTTTTAGGACCGACATACATTTTCACACCACGTACTGGCTGTTTCTTGGCAAGCACTTGCAAATGCACGCTGTCTCCCTCTGAGATATCGATGGTCGCGGGCTTTCCAATCACCTCTTTTTTACTGAGACCGGTTAATCTCGTGTACGCCGGATTAATGAGCAAACCTCTTCCTTTTTCGTCTACTACTGAAATGGCGTCATCACTAGAAAAAATAATCGCCTTAAGCATCGTTTGAATTTCCTTGAGATTAGTGATCTCCTCAGCCAGATTAACAACTTCGGTAATGTCTTTAAAAATAGAAAAAGCTCCAATGACCTTTCCTTCTGCTGTGATCATTGGGAACCGCGATGTAATAATCTTCTCATTCTCTGTCAACTTTTGTTCCCTGTTAATTTCCGCCTGTTTATGTTTTAACACTTCCGGCAAGCGGCTGTTCGGTACAATTTCCGTCACATGCTGCCCAATGGCGTTCTGCTTCCTAACCCCGAGAATACGTTCCGCACTTTTATTGAACAGGATAATCTTTTCTGTCTGGTCGATGACGATCATTCCTTCATCAATGGATTCAAAGATGACGTCATATTGATACGACTGATTTTTCAGCCGCATAATTAGTTCCTCTTTTTGTTTAAGGAGCTGAGCCAGTATATAAGCGACACTACCTGGAATCACAACAGCATTGGGATCATATTGGCGAACTGCTTCGAATATACAGCTGTCTCCGGTTACTTCAATAATGACATCGGGCTGTTTTTTCATGAATGACTGCCAATTCTGCCCTGTCGAAATCCCCATCTCCCGTGCCAAACGAATAGCCGGGGCCCCCTTATCTACATCTGCCACCGCTATTACTTTCATCATTTGGCTGTCCATCAATATTTTTAAAACTGAAAGGCCGCCTTGTCCACCGCCAATAATTAAAGCTGTTTGCATGAAGCCATCCCCCGCTTTCTTTCAGCCTGCAAATTCTTGCATGCTCTTATTTTATACCTGTAAATCCCGCTTGACAAATTTTATAGGTAGGATATGATTTTTGTGAGTAAGAGTTGAAGGAGTAAAACTAAATGATCCGACTACTGGCGTTATTGGTTTTAGTTATCCCCGGTTTCTTAGCGGGACTTGGTATAAAATTAATGAGGGATATGCTATTTGGCATACTGCAGCCTCCTTTTCCGTTTCTATGGCTGCAGTTTCTGATTGGCCTCGTTCTATTTGTTGGCGGGCTGGGATTTGTTGCTGGCTTTATTTTCTACAGGGATCGAAAAAACAATAAAGTACAAAACCGATTTAAAGACAAATGAAAGCTCCTTATGTGTTTCTGCTTTTTGGCAGGTAACGCATAAGGAGCTTTTTTACACATCTAACACACTGTCTCGAATAGATAAAGCTGTTTTCGGGTCATCAGTAATCAGACCGGAGCAGCCTTCTTCAATTAGCCAGCGGATTTGCTTTTCTTTATTGACTGTATAAGGCCGAATATGAATACCATTCTCAACGGCTGAACGGATAATCTCATCTTTGACTGTGCGAATATTCGGATGAATAGCTCCCGCCCGAATAGCCTCAGCATATTTCCATGGCATGTAAAGATGGGCAGAATAAAGAGCTGCGGTCTCTAAATCCGGTGCGAGCTGGTATACATAAGTTAGCGAGTAATGGTTAAAAGAGGAAATAATCACGCGGCCTTCATAGTTAAATTGACGGATGAGCCGAATCACTTTTTCTTCCATTCCCTTGTAGGGAAACTCATTATTTTTTAACTCGATATTACAAATAAGTTCATTTTCCCGCATCCATTCAAACACATCTTCCAAAAGCGGAATGCCAATGTCATGAACGGCTTCTGGAAACTTATATTTCGCTTCTAACTGTGACAGGTCTTTCCATTCCCAGTCTTTCACATAGCCTTGACCATTTGTCGTGCGGTTTAACTTCTCATCATGAATGACAGCAAGACGTCCATCTTTTGTCAGCTGAACATCTAGTTCAATGCCATCAGCTCCTGCTGCTTCTGCCGCTTTAAAAGCGGCTAGTGTGTTTTCGGGAGCTATTGCAGAAAAGCCGCGATGAGCAAAGATAGCGGTCATAGAAACACATCCTTTTTCTCTACCTTCTGCTATGTACCACGAACTTAGCAGGCGGCTTTACTTACGGGTATTATTAGCATCCTTTCGCTTTCAAGAAGCTTTATGTTCGAGACGGAGCTTATCTGCTACCATGGCAATAAATTCCGAGTTGGTTGGTTTAGCTTTTGTCATGGAGACAGTATAGCCAAACAAACTAGAGATTGAATCAATATTCCCCCGGCTCCAAGCCACTTCAATCGCATGACGAATCGCCCGCTCTACACGGCTGGCCGTTGTATTATATTTTTTTGCAATATCTGGATAAAGAACTTTGGTAATAGACCCAAGCAGTTCAATGTCGTTATATACCATAGATATAGCTTCACGCAAATACATATATCCCTTAATATGGGCGGGCACACCGATTTCATGAATGATGCTTGTGATGCTTGCATCAAGATTAACCGCCTTTTTTGCTGGTTGTTTTAATGTTTCTTGCGACGAACGCCGCATCATCGAGTTTTCTTTACCGCTTACCTGGCGGATATGATTAAACAAACTCTCAATATCAAATGGTTTCAGCATAAAATAGGAGGCACCGAGCTCCACCGCCTTTTTCGTAACATCCTCCTGTCCAAAAGCCGTTAGCATGATTACATTAGGAACCGTTTCAAGTTCAAGATCTCTCATTCTTTCCAAAACGGCCAATCCATCGACGTGAGGCATGATAATATCCAGAATGAGTACGTCTGGCTTAGCGTCAGGCAGCATATCCAAACAGTCTTGTCCATTGCTCGCCCTTCCTGTGACTTCCATGTCCTCCTGAGAAGAGATGTACTCTTCAAGCATATTCACAAGATCCCGGTTATCATCAACAATAGCTACTTTTATTTTAGACATAGTTAAATTCCTCCCCATCCGTTTGCTCTCTCGCAAGTGTACATTTATTCTAATAGTTTTTTCGACAAAGGGAAATGATTTCCTTTAAATTTTAATAATATATATTTTTTCGTTGATTTTCTTTTATTTTCGACGAATTTCTTCCATTTTCATTTATAAAAAAACAAGCGGATTGCTCCGCTTGTTTAGCTCGCTTCACTCTTCTCTGTTCCCGTCAAGGAAACCCCTGCCTCATTGAGCATCCATTCAATGTGAACACCGTATCCTGATGTAGGGTCATTGACAAACACATGTGTGACCGCACCAATCACTTTTCCATTTTGAATAATGGGGCTTCCGCTCATCCCTTGAACAATTCCTCCTGTTTTGTCAAGAAGCCGCTTATCTGTCACCTTTAAAACCATCCCTTTTGTTGCAGGATATTTTTGGGGGATGGTGCTCACGATTTCTATATCATACCACTCCACTTTTTCCCCGTTTATAACTGTTAAAATTTTAGCTGGTCCCTCTTTCACCTCATGAGACAAAGCAACTGGATAAGATTTCTTCACTAAATTATTGGAAATCGGCTGGTTTAAGCGTCCAAATATGCCGTATGGACTGTTTCTTTTAATATCACCCAGCTTTTTTTGGCCGGTCGAAAACTGAGCCAGCTTTTCACCCGGGTTGCCATTGCGGCCTTTTTCAATGGACGTCACTTTTGATTTTACAATTTCTCCACCTTGAACGATAATTGGTTTTTTTGTATCTGCATCGGCAATGACATGTCCCAATGCTCCATATTTCCCTGACTCCGGTTCTACAAAAGTGAGTGTTCCAATGCCTGAGGCAGAGTCACGAATATACAAACCGATCTTAAATGATTGTTCATTTTTATCCTTTAACGGCTTTAATTCCGTATGAACAACTTTTTGATTCCTGCGTATTGTCACTTGGAGCGGTGTAGCCTCTTGTCCCGCCCGTTGAACAAATGCGCTGATGTCCTGCATTTTTTTAATTTTTTTTCCGTTGATCTCTGTAATCATATCGCCAATCCTAATTCCTGCTTTTTCTCCCGGCGACTGCTTGCCGCCAACAGTTTCCACAAGATGATGGCCAACAACAAGGACACCAAATGTATTCAATTTAATGCCGATTGATTGCCCTCCTGGAATAACACGGATTTTGCTAGCTGCTGCTGCTTTTTCATTTTTCTCTGGAAAGCCTGCCAGCTGCAAAAGCTCGGCTTCATCATTAAGCGTATAGTCTGCTGCCGCTGAGGTTTTATCTTTTTCTGAATGTCCGATGCCTGCAGCATAAACGCTATTTATAAAAGAAGAAATAACGAAACATACTACAAATGAAACAAGGAGAATTCCACCAGTGATTGTATTGAATGTATACTTGTTCAAACCGTTCACTCTCCTCGCTTCTAATCAAGCCCGACTTGCCGGCTGTATCTATACTTTTTCCTTGAAGAGCGTCAATTATTACGTAAAAAGCTGCCCACAGTTGGGTGCGACTGACAATGAAAAAGAGCAAAAAAAATAAGCCTGCATAGGGCAGGCGATCAAAGTGCTTCCATTTCTACACTGATGACGTGTTTTATTTGTTTCAACTCATGATAGACATCAGTGGCGTACAATTTCTCATTCACCAAAATTGTTAAATCCAATTGTTGGAGCGTTCCTTCTTGCACATCTTTAATCCGAACTTTATGGGCTTTCATGCCCTTCTGTTTCATTTGTTTGAGTATTTCAGTCATTTTATCATCATTATCAACGATAATTTTTACCTTTAATTGCTTTTCCGTTAAGGATTTAGGACCAATCCATTTAAATATAACCGGAAAAATTTCTACACTAATAATAATTAGACAGGTGGAAATGATGGCCTCCATCCAAAAGCCGGCCCCGCAGGCAATGCCAATCGCTCCGGCTCCCCAAACAATGGCTGCGGTAGTCAGTCCGGAAATGATATCGTTGTTCCTTCTTAAAATAACACCTGCTCCCAAAAAACCAATTCCTGATACAATTTGGGCAGCAAGCCTGAGCGGATCCATTGGTTTTTCGTAAGGAATAGCGAAATGATTAGCCGCCTCAATGGAAACATCGGTAAGCAAACAACTGGTAATTCCGATAACGACGCATGTTTTTAAACCGAGAGGCTTTTTCTTGATTTCTCTCTCCAATCCCATGATCATGGATAAAATAGTAGCAACACCCAAATTAAACACAAAATCACTTACCGCTATAAACATATCTCCCCTTCTCCTTTGCCGACGTAACCATATCGATTGGACTTTTATATCTCTTTCCGAGATGCTCTAAACTTATAAATGAAAAGATAGAAAAAAGCCGCAAGAGCAGCTTTTCTTTTTATTTTATTTTTAACGAGGCAGCCAGATCGAGCAGTTCTTTTGCATGTTGTTTCGTTAAATCTGTCATCTCCACTCCAGAGATCATGCGGCCAATCTCCCGGACCTTTGCTTCGTTTTTCAATGGCTCCACTAGGGTTTTCGTCCGCCCATTTTTCATCATTTTTGAAATGTATAAGTGAGTATCAGCCATAGCGGCCACCTGTGGCAAGTGGGAGATACAAAGCACTTGTGAATGGACAGCGACTTCATATATTTTCTCGCCGATAGCTTGAGCTACACGACCGCTAACTCCTGTGTCTACTTCATCGAATATGATGGAAGTGATGCCCTGGTGCTGCGAAAAAATTGTCTTCATGGCGAGCATAATCCGTGACAATTCTCCACCCGATGCTACTTTAGAAAGTGGTTTAACCGGTTCTCCCGGGTTCGTTGAAATATAAAACTCTACTTCATCAAGGCCATCTTTTTTAAAGACCTTCGGCTGGACTCCGTCTTTTCCATCTATTGTGGCGAATTGGATTTGAAACACTGTTTTATCCATGTATAGCTGCTTAAGCTCGAGATGAATGGCATCCGTCAATTTCTTGGCAGCCTTCCGTCTTAAATGGCTTAGCTGCTCTCCTTCAAGCAGCAAATCCTTCTCATACGCTGAGAGTTCATGACGCAATTTTTCAATATGCGTTTCTCTATTAGTTAACGTGTCAATTTCCTCTTCAATTTTGGCTCCATACTCTAAAATCTCCTCGATAGAGCCTCCATACTTTCTTTTCAGCTGATTGATTTCATTTAGTCTTGCTTCAATAAAGTTAAGTCGATTTGGATCAAATTCGAGACCATCCAAAGCTGAGCCTGCATGTCGAGCGGCATCTTCAAGCACATAAAAACTCTCGGATACGGCTTCGTAGGCTGATTTATATGACTCATCAATCTCAGCTGCAGCCTCTAACTGAGTCATGGCCAATCCAATCCAATCGAGTCCCTTTCCTTCACCTTGCAGGGCATTGGCGGCATTTTGAACAGATTCATACAGTTTTTCAAAATTGCTCAGCTTTCTTTTCTCCTCCATAAGTTCATCGTCTTCGTGAATCCGTAAGTCTGCTTTTTGGATTTCTGAAAGCTGAAATTGAATTAAGTCCAATCGATGAGCCATCTGTTGCTCATTTTCGCTCAACTGGCTAATAGCTTTGACCGTTTGTTCATAACGTTTGTAAACCTCCGCATAGCTATCCTTCGCTGCTAACACTTCCGTTCCGCCAAAATGGTCAAGCAGGCGTAAATGCTGGCTGGCATCCATTAACTCCTGATGTTCATGCTGGCCGTGGATATCAACGAGAGCTGAACCTACCTCACGCAAAATCCCGATCGTTACAAGCTTGCCGTTGATGCGGCACACGCTTTTGCCGTTTGCAGAGATTTCACGTCGAATGACAATCGCTTCTTCTTCGACATCAATGCCGAACTCTTGCGCCTTTTCCAAACAAGGGTGATCGGGGCTGTCAATTTGAAACATTCCTTCTATTTCAGCCTTCTTTTCTCCATGACGAACAAATTCGGACGAACCACGGCCGCCTACAAGCAAGTGAACGGCATCAATAATAATCGATTTCCCGGCTCCGGTTTCACCAGTAAGCACAGTCAGCCCTTTTTCCAGCGATACATGAAGTTCTTCTATGATAGCAAAATTGCGTATGGACAGTTCCTGTAACAAAATCAGTTCACCTCAAATCAAAGCATTTCTAAAAAGCGTTCTGAAATCACAGCTGTATGCTCTGGAGCGCGGCAAATGAGCAGGCAGGTATCATCCCCACAGATAGTCCCCATGATCTCTTCCCAATCTAAATTATCAATCAATGCACCGACCGCCTGGGCATTTCCTGGAAGTGTTTTCATGATGACAAAGTGTCCAGCAGAATCAATGCTGACAAAAGAGTCTACCAGCGAACGCTTTAACTTTTGCAGGGGATTAAATCGTTGATCCGCCGGCAAGCTGTATTTATAGCGGCCATCCATTAATGGAACTTTAACTAAGTGAAGCTCTTTAATATCCCGGGAAACGGTTGCCTGTGTAACGTTGTAACCGAGTTCTTTTAGATAATCCACTAATTCATCTTGTGTTTCTATTTCATTATTAGCAATAATTTCTCTAATTTTAATGTGACGTTGTCCTTTATTCATCGTTTACCACCTCGGGAATCGTATAAATATGCTTTAATATACAACATTCTATCTTATTTAACTTCTTATGTATAGCGAGGGAAAGCTTTCAGACAATAAGGTTTATTCGGTAAATAATGTTGGTAATGGGCCTTGCTTTTTCTCTTGATGGCCGATGGTTAATAAACAAGAAAACTGGCCGGAAATTCCTGACCAGTCTTCTCCTTCGGCTAATTATTTTTTTTATTTGTTTCAATTCAGAGTGAGCCGCCTTAACAACTGAATCAACGGACTCCTCTAAAAAGTTCTCTCCTGTTTCAGCCTTTGCCTGTGGCCAATTTAAATGAATCAAAAACTCAATGTTGCCGTCCCCCCGGTAATTGGGGAAAAAGAAAGGTTTTTAACATCATACCCGAGTCCGAGCGCTAAGCTGATGATCTTTTCTATTACTTCTTTATGGATAGCCGGCTCTCTGACAATTCCCTTTTTGCCAACCTGCTCTTTTCCTGCTTCAAATTGCGGTTTAATCAACGCTATTGTGTCACTTCCGGGCACAAGCAGGGTTTTCAAAACAGGAAGAATGAGCGAAAGCGAGATAAAAGATACATCAATAGTGGCAAATTCAGGAGCTCCTTTGCTAAAATCTGCCAGTGTCACATAGCGGAAGTTTGTCCGTTCCATGACGACGACTCGCTCATCTTGGCGCAGCTTCCAGGCCAACTGATTATAACCGACATCAAGTGCATAAGACAGCTTCGCCCCGTTTTGCAGGGCACAATCGGTAAATCCCCCCGTCGATGAGCCGATATCAATCATAATTTTATCTTTAATTTTTAAATCAAATACCTTTAGTGCTTTCTCCAATTTTAAACCGCCGCGGCTTACATAAGGAAGCACATTCCCCTTTATTTGCAAAGGAGCATCTGAAGAGATCTTTTCACCTGGTTTATCAAGCCGTTCTTCATTAGAATACACAAGACCGGCCATCACAGCCCGCTTTGCTTTTTCTCTCGTCTCAATAAGCCCTCTTTCCACGAGCAGTACATCTATGCGTTCTTTCTTTGCTTTCATACTCATGCTCTTTTCTGTTTTTTTGGTGTCATTGCTGCCAGCTTGCGAACAGCTGTCTCTTCCGTCAAACCAATTTCCTCCAACAGCGCATTCACACTGCCGTGTTCAATAAAGCAATCCGGAATTCCCATGCGATCAATAACCTGTCCATAAAATCCATGATCGTGAGCAAATTCAATCACAGCGCTGCCGAAGCCCCCTTGGAGAACAGCTTCTTCGATCGTCAAAATCGGCATGTTAGCTTCGAATATACTCATTAACATTGATTCATCAAACGGTTTGATAAAGCGGGCATTGACCACCTTTACTGATAGCCCTTGTTTTTCTGCCATAGCTGCCGCTTTCAACGCCATTGAGATCGTTGTGCCGAAAGTTAAAATGGCGGCATCTGTGCCTTCACGCAACACTTCCCATGAGCCGATCGGAATTTGCTTCAGCTCTTCATCCATCGCTACTCCCAGCCCATTGCCGCGTGGGAAACGCATAGCGATTGGCCCATTGTCATATTGAATGGCTGTATGAACCATATGCTGGCCTTCATTTTCATCTTTTGGCATCATCAAGACCATGTTTGGTATGTGACGCAGGAAGGCGATATCGAATACACCTTGGTGGGTTTCTCCATCTGCACCGACAAGCCCTGCTCGATCAATGCCAATAAATACATTTAAGTTTGGACGGCAAATGTCATGAACAACTTGGTCATATGCCCGCTGCAAAAACGTAGAATAAATCGCCAGAAAAGGCTTCATCCCTTGGGTAGCCAATCCGGCAGCAACAGTGGCAGCGTGCTGTTCTGCAATTCCGACATCAAACATCCGGTCAGGAAACTCTTCCGCAAAGCCAAGCAGCTTGGAGCCAACAGGCATGGCTGGTGTAATCGCCACAATGCGTTCATCCTTGCGGGCGATTTTTCTGACAGTTTCGCTGACAAGCGCACTCCAGGCAGGCGGCTGTCCGACCGGCTTGATTAAATCGCCAGTATCAATTTTATACGGGCCGGTTCCGTGCCATGTTCCCTTTGTATCCAATTCTGCTGGGCCATACCCTTTTCCTTTTTTAGTTAAAACATGTAACAAAACTGGCCCTTCCGTTTTCTTAGCATATTGCAGGTTTTCTAATAACTCTTCATAATTGTGTCCGTCGATCGGCCCCAGATAAGTAAACCCAAGCTCTTCAAAAAACATCCCAGAAACGAGTAAATATTTCAAGCTGTCTTTTAAGCGTTCGGCTGTTTGGGCCATTTTTCCGCCAACTGCCGGAATTTTTTTCAATAAACCTTCAAGCTCATCTTTCACCCAATTATACTTGCCGGCGGTCCGCAGTCGTCCAAGTATGCTGTGAAGAGCCCCTACATTCGGAGCGATGGACATTTCATTATCATTTAAGATGACGATCATATTCTTTTTTTCATGGCCAATATGATTCAGTGCTTCGAGAGCCATGCCGCCCGTTAATGCTCCGTCGCCAATCACAGGCACAATATAGGATTGTTCTTTCTTTAAATCTCTGGCAATCGCCATGCCCATTGCCGCCGACAAAGACGTAGAACTGTGCCCGGTCTCCCATACGTCATGCTCGCTTTCTGCCATTTTAGGAAAGCCGCATAGCCCTTTATATTGGCGGAGTGATTCAAATTGCCCAGCACGTCCAGTTAATATTTTATGAACATACGATTGGTGGCCGACATCCCATAAAATTTTGTCCTGAGGACTATTGAAGCAGCGATGCAAAGCAACGGTCAGCTCAACAACCCCAAGGTTAGGGCCGATATGGCCACCTGTTCTAGACAAATTCTCAATCAAAAATTGTCGAATATCCATGCTTAAGTCATTTAATTCATCAATCGTCAAGCCCTTTAAAAAGGCAGGACTTTTAATAGATAACAGATCCAATCGGATCACTCACTTTCATAACTGTGTCATTTCACTTTCTTTATTATAACGTGATCATTATTTTACACAACTTTTCCCTGAAAAATTGACTGATTTGCTTTTTCTTGAAATACTTTGAAAAAATAGCCGCTAACACAAAGTGTGATAACGGCAATTTGATGAAAGTAATACTATCATTATACCACACAGAACAAATCACAACAATTTTAGCCAATTTTCTTACTGATCACGTGTAGCAATTAAATCAACAAGCTCGAGCAACAAGGCCGAGTCTGTATTCGTTTGCAAAAGCGCCGCACGTGCTAATTCTGCATGCTTGGCCAATTGGTCTTTTGCCCCATCCATCGTCAACAAGGCTGGATAGGTACTTTTATGATTGGCAGAGTCACTGCCAACTCGTTTGCCAAGCTTTTCTTCCGACCCTTCCACATCTAAAATATCATCTTGGATTTGAAACGCAAGACCAATGTGGAAAGCATATTGCTGAAAATGCGCCAGTTGTTCTTCATTTGCTCCCCCGAGTAAAGCACCAGCCATTACACTGTAAGCGAGTAAACGGCCTGTTTTATTCTTATGAATGTACTCCAGCTCAGCAAGTGTTAGCTCTTTTGTTTCCCCTTCAATATCAGCCATTTGGCCGCCTACCATTCCTTCGGGACCTGCTGCCTCAGCGAGCCATTCAATTAACGTTACTTTTTGCTCGTTTGAGTAACTCTCAGACTTAGCTATTATTTGAAAAGCGTACGTTAATAAGGCATCTCCTGCTAGAATAGCAGCCGCCTCTCCGAATACCTTATGGTTTGTAGGCTGTCCTCTTCGCAAGTCATCATCATCCATGCTCGGCAAATCGTCATGGATCAGCGAGTATGTATGAATCATTTCAAGTGCTGCAGCAGCTGCAAGGCCGGTCCGAGGATGTTCCCCAAAGGAAGCGAGCGTAGCAAAAATTAACATGGGACGGATGCGTTTGCCCCCAGCCTGCAGCGAATAGTCCATCGCTTCTTTCAACACGGAGGGTGCTTGCAATTCAGCAATTAACTCTTTTAATTCTCTCTCTAAAACTTCTTTGTATTCCTTCATAAAAACAGACAGTGTAGCCGCCATGTTTATTCCCCCTCATCAACAGAAAAATCTTTTTCGCCATCATCTGTTATTAGTTTTGCTAATTGTTCCTCCGCCTGGCTTAAAAGCGCATGACAAAACCCGGATAATTCCATCCCTTTTTGATAGAGGCTTAATGCTTTTTCCAGCGGCACGTCTCCCTCTTCTAACTTCATAATGATAGACTCCAGCTTTTCCATCGCTTCCTCAAATGTGATCTCTTTATTTTCCATTCTCTTTCACCTCAATTGATTCAACTTGACAAATCAAACTTCCGTCAACAAGCTGCACTTTCACCTGCTCGCCGACCTGCACCTCACCGCTTGATTTTACAAGCTTGTTTTCTTCATCATAAGCGAGACTGTAGCCGCGCTCCATGATTTTCAAAGGACTCAATGCATCCAGCATGGAAAGGTGCTGGCGCAACTCTTCCTTTTTACTTCGCAAAAGCGTTCCAATCTCTCGAGAAAGAGAAGCATCCAGACGTTGGACTTGCTGCTTTGCTTCATCAATCTTTCGTTTTGGATGACTCCGCTGCAACCTTTCTGTTAAATTGCTGACTTGTGCTGCTGTATTTTTTATATACACAGATTGTCCTCTTTCAAGCCTATCTGTTAATCGGTCGAGCCGTTCCTGCTGCTGCCTATATAACGCTTGTGGATTACGAATAATATAAGCACTTCTGGCACTTTCAAATCTTTTTCTCTCACGTCTCACTTTTTCCGATATCGCCCGAATCAATCTTGTTTTCCGAACGAATACCTTCTCCAATACTTCTTCGAGATGCGGAACAGCCATTTCGGCCCCAGCCGTCGGTGTTGGCGCTCTCTTGTCAGCCGCAAAATCAGCAATCGTTACATCGGTTTCATGCCCGACGGCTGAAATCACAGGGATGGCCGAAAAATTAATTGCTCTGGCTACGTCTTCTTCATTAAAAGCCCACAACTCTTCAATGGATCCCCCGCCACGCCCGACAATCAGTACATCGGCCCGTTCATCATCGTTTGCTCGCTGAATGGCTGCTACAATGGATGGAGCGGCATTCGCCCCTTGAACGAGAGCAGGATAAATCAACATTTCTGCCACTGGATAACGACGCTTAATCGTTGTAATAATGTCCCGAACAGCTGCTCCTGTCGGGGAAGTTACAATACCGATCGTTTTCGGATATGCGGGCAGCGGCCTTTTTCTATTCTCATCAAAAAGCCCCTCTTTCGCAAGCTTCGTTTTTAGTTGTTCAAAAGCTAGATATAAACTGCCGATACCGTCCGGCTGCATAGAGGTTACATAAATTTGATATTGCCCGCCCGCTTCGTAGACAGTAATATCTCCTGTGACCAGCACCTGCATGCCGTTTTCTGGCTGAAATTTCAGCGAGCGATTGGCAGATGAAAACATAACAGCTAGAATCCGTGCTTTATCATCTTTCAATGTAAAGTACATGTGCCCGCTTGAATGGCTTTTAAAGTTGGAAATCTCCCCTTTAACATAGACGTTTGTTAAATGAGGATCGGCATCAAACTTTCTCTTTATGTATTTTGTTAAGGCTTTAACAGTTAAATAACGTTCTACTTCCATTTCTCATTCCACCTTTTCGAAAAACAAATGCGCAAGCGCCTTGATGGATCTAGACAAGCAAAATGTTCTTTCCTGCAAAAAGTCGTTTTCTGGCTTCATGGAGGACAAGTGATTTGGATGCATAAGAAGCCAGACGTCAAAGACAGGCTCCTTAAAAAGGTATCACGGTCATCACTTGATGATTTTCACAACAGCTAAAAAGCTGCCTCCTCATTATAACATGATTAGGAGACAGCTTTTCATAGAAAGATTATTTAACAGCCTGCTTTGCTTTTTGCTTCGCTGACTGTACTGTGTTGTAAAGCAGCATGGTAATTGTCATCGGCCCTACCCCGCCTGGTACAGGCGTAATAGCACCAGCTATTTCTTTCGCACTTTCAAAGTCCACATCGCCGCATAGCTTGCCGTTTTCATCCCGGTTCATGCCGACATCAATAACGATTGCTCCCGGCTTGAAGTCATCTTTTTTCAAGAATTTTGCTTTTCCAACTGCAGCAATCACTACATCCGCCCGCTTGGTAAAAGCGGACAGATCCTTTGTTCTTGAATGACAAACAGTGACCGTTGCGCTTTCTTTTAACGACAGAAGAGCTGCCGGTTTGCCGACAATATTGCTCCGGCCAACGACAACGACATGCTTGCCTTCTAAAGAAATATTTTCCCTTTCAAGCATTTTAATAATGCCATACGGAGTACACGAATAAAATGCTTCTTTGCCAATCGCCATTTTCCCTACGTTTACTGGGTGAAAACCATCTACATCTTTTTCCGGAGAGATTGCATCAATCACTTTGTCCTCGGATAGATGTGCCGGCAAAGGCAGCTGGACGAGAATTCCGTGGATAGCCGGATCTTCATTAAGCTCTGCTACCTTTTGCAAAAGCGCTTCTTCTGACAAATCTGCCGGATAGCGGTAAATCTCAGAATGAATGCCTACTTCAGCGCAAGCCTTTTCTTTGTTGCGCACATATGTATGGGAGGCTTGATCTTCCCCAACCAATATAACGGCCAATCCCGGTGTTATTCTCTTTTCCTTCAGTTCTGCAATCTCTTTCTTTAACTCAGTACGAATATCGCCTGCAATTGCTTTGCCGTCGATAATAGCTGCTGTCATTGTTCTTCTCCCTTCGCTCTCCACTAAATCATAAAGTTTCTTTTACTCTTGATAGCACACCATTAATAAATTTGCCTGATTGCTCATCACTAAATTGTTTGGCCAATTCGATGGCTTCATTAATAGTTACTTTCTCTGGTACATCATTTTCATACTTCATTTCGAATACGGCAAGCCGTAGAATGTTCCGGTCCACTCTCGCTAAGCGATCAAAGGACCATTTTTCTAAATGGGCTTTGATGATTGCATCAATTTCTTCCAGGTGCTCAAAAGTCCCTTTTACACTTTTGCTCAAATATTCATCAGCCGGCTCTTCTTCTAAAACATTCTTGATCGCTTCTTCCGGTTCTGCGCCGCTTACATCCATTTGGTAAAGTGCCTGCAGGCTCTTCTCACGTGCTGTACGTCTTTTCATGTATTTCAAGCTCCTTTATTTGGCCTTTTTCTGCATTATAAAAAGATAATAGCACATATTCAAACGAAGTCACATCTTCTTCTGAAAAAACCTGCCTATAGAAAAAACCAAAGGGGAAAAGCCCTTTGGTTTTTTGTTTACACCTCTGAAGCGAAATCGCTTTCAGTGTTTTTTGTGTCCTTTGTATCAAATTGGACACCAACTACGTGAATGTTTACTTCTTCCGCTTCTAACGCAGTCATATTCAATAATGCCTGTCGAATACCGTCTTGGATCTTTTGAGCAACCCCTGGAATAGAAACGCCAAATGCGATGACACAATATACATCGATTTTAATTCCCTCTTCCGTTAAGTCAACACGGACACCTTTCCCGTGGTTTTTCTTGCCGAGGCGCTCTACTACGCCAGATGCAAAGCTGCCGCGCATTTTTTCCACGCCGTCCACTTCCGATGCAGCAATACCAGCAATGACCTCAATCACTTCCGGTGCAATCTCAATTCTACCAAGACCGTTGTCTCCGTTGCTCATTTCTAATACTTGATTAGCTGTTTGATTGCTTTCTGCCATTTTTTACACCTCCGTCTTCATTACATCATATTTCTCGAGGAACTTTGTGTTGAATTCTCCACCAACGAATTGCTCATGCTCAAGCAATCTTAAGTGGAACGGGATAGTTGTATGAATGCCTTCAATCACAAATTCACTTAATGCTCTTTTCATGCGGGCGATAGCTTCTTCACGTGTTGCTCCATATGTGATTAATTTAGCAATCATAGAATCATAATACGGTGGAATCATATAGCCTGGATAAGCGGCTGAATCCACGCGGACACCAAAGCCTCCTGGCGGCATATAGTCTGTAATTCTTCCTGGAGAAGGCATAAAGTTTTTCTCTGGGTTTTCCGCATTTATACGGCATTCAATAGACCAGCCCGTAAATTCTACATCTTCCTGAGTGAAGGACAACTCTTCTCCAGAGGCAATCCGGATTTGTTCTTTAATCAAGTCCACACCAGTTACCATTTCTGTCACCGGATGCTCTACTTGAATCCTGGTGTTCATCTCCATGAAATAAAACTTTCTTTCATGGTAATCATAAATAAACTCGACTGTTCCTGCTCCTGTGTACTCGACAGCTTGCGCAGCTTTAACAGCAGCATTCCCCATTTCTTCTCGGGTCTTTTCATCCAGTGCTGGCGAAGGAGTTTCTTCCAGCAACTTTTGCATGCGGCGCTGAATCGTACAGTCACGCTCTCCCAAATGGAGAACATGCCCATGTGTATCAGCAAGCACTTGAATTTCAACATGACGAAAATCCTCAATGAACTTCTCTAAATATACTCCTGGATTTCCAAAGGCCGTAGCCGCTTCCTGCTGCGTCATATTAATGCCTTTTTTCAATTCTTCTTCATCCCGCGCTACACGAATGCCTTTTCCGCCGCCGCCTGCCGTTGCTTTGATGATGACAGGGTAGCCGATCTCAGCAGCAGTCGAAAGACCGTCTTCAATCGATTGAATAATCCCATTAGACCCCGGCACAATTGGCACTCCGGCTTTCTTCATCGTCTCACGGGCTACGTCTTTCGTTCCCATCTGTGTAATAGCTTCCGGTGACGGGCCAACGAAAACAATGTTACATTCGCGGCATAGCTCGGCAAAGTCAGCATTTTCTGCCAAAAAGCCGTAACCTGGGTGAATGGCATCGCAATTCGTCAGCTTGGCCACACTAACAATGTTTGTAAAATTTAAGTAACTGTCCTTAGAAGCCGTCGGTCCAATACAGTACGCTTCATCAGCGAGCTGGACATGGAGAGCTTCTCTATCGGCCTCGGAATAAACAGCGACTGTTTCCACGTCGAGTTCTTTGCAGGCACGGATGATCCGCACTGCGATCTCGCCGCGGTTGGCAATCAATAGTTTGTTAATCATTCCGTTCTCTCCCTTATTAAGGTTTCACTAAAAATAACGGCTGGCCATACTCGACCAGCTGGCCGTCTTTTACAAGAACCTCTACAATTTCTCCATCTACTTCCGCTTCAATTTCATTAAAGAGTTTCATTGCTTCTACGATGCATACGACTGTGTCTGCCGAAACTTTCGAGCCTGCTTTTACGTATGGGTCTGCATCTGGAGAAGGTGATTCATAGAATGTTCCTACCATAGGAGAAGTAATCTTATGTAAATTCTCGTTTGAAGCGGCTGGTTTTGGCGCTTCAGGTGTTGGTGTTTCCTGAACAGCAGCTGGTTCCACTACAGCAGGCGCAACCGGTGCCGCTTGTACAGGCGCAGCTTGCACAGGCTCTTGTACAGGTGCTGCCTGCGGTGCAACTGAATATGTAACACCTGAATTTTTCTTCATTTCTATTTTACTGCCTTCAGATTCAAATACAAACTCTTCAATTGACGATTGATCGACAAGCTTAATCAATTCTCTAATTTCCTGTACTTTCATTAATGGACACCCCTTGAAAGATTATGACTAGATACTAACATCTTACGATAATATCTAGTGGAACTTCAACTGAAAAATTAGCTGAAGCTTGTATGGTTCATTTTATCCCTTTTTTTATTAAGATGAAATAATAAATCCGGACTTTCATAAAAAAACCCTGTCAGGACAGATGACTACCTGTCCTGACAGGAATTTCCCTTAGTCGATAAAAAGTATTCGACCCTCATCTATTTAACTGGCTGGAACTCAACAGCGATCGGCTGCTGCTTGCCAAGCTCGTCCTTCGCCATGCGGATAATTTCATTTGCAGCCGCTGCTGAATGCTCATTGGACTTTACAGTGATACGAATGTTCTCTCCATCTGCCCGAACGAGCGCATCAGAATATCCTTTAGATTTAATCAATGTTTCCAGCACATTTTCCTTTGTAGCTAATTCTGTCAGCTTCTCCATTTCTTCATAAGCTGCATTTTTGTCTTCAGCAGATAAGTCCTTCGACGCTACTTTTGATGTTAGCTCTTCTTTCATCTTATTGCGGTCATCTTGCATCTCCAGACGAAGCATATCAAACGCTTCATCGCCTGCTGATTCGGTAACGATAGCTGCCTGCTTATCACCCGCTGTGCTCTTTGCTTCTTGGTCCGTCACTTTACTGCCATCTACTTTTTCTTCCGCCACTTCAGTTGTTATTTGTCCTTCCTCTACGGGTGAAGCTGTTTCCGGAGATAGCTGTTCGGGCGAAGTAATATAGTAGACCGATAGAACAACAACTAAACTTAGCATTGTCAGCAGCCAGACAGTTTGTTTTTTTAATAACATTTAAGCATCCTCCTTTGGTTTTTTCGGCATGACTGCCACACGATGGCTTGGCACATTTAACACCCTGGTTACTGATTCAATGATCCATTTTTTCACTTGAATATTTTCGGCCCCTTCCGCTACAACTAGGACGCCACGGATATCAGGTTTTTTCATTTCCTGAATGACGGGTGCTTCCCCTCCGTCTTTTTTCACCATAACTAAATTTTCGTCCCTTGTTTGGTCAGTAATGGTACGTTCCCCACCTTTCTTATCCTGTTCCTTTGTTTCCTGTGTTTTTACAGCTGTATTTTTCTCAAATACCTTTCTCTCGGATGCTTCAATAGTAACTACAACTGTAACATTGCTGACACCAGCGATTTGCTCCAAAGCAGCGGTAAGCTCCCGCTCATAGATTTTTTCAAAATCTTCCTTTGCAGGCGCTGTTTGTTCATTTCCCTCCTCCTCAGAAGAGTCTTGCGGGAGGACAGCATTTATTTCTCCCCTATCCTTCAAATCACTTAGAAGCATAAAACTAATACCGATAATGGCGGCAATTGCCATCCATTTTGCTTTGTTCGCTGTTTTCTCCTCTCCGCTTTTTTTAGATGGGATTAAGGATTGCAGCCACTTAAAGCGGCTTTTACGATCACTCAAGGCTGTCCCCCTCCTCTACCATATGAATATTCAATTGCTCCATCGGAATATTCCACTTTTTTGAGAGAAAAGAAGCTAGGTTTCTCTCTTCTTTTTGAATGGGCTCTGTTTGTTCGGAAGAGTCAATGCGAACCTCTTTTACATATTGACCTTCTGTCTCAGCTGAGAGTGAAGCCATGTATACATCAATGCGTTCAATATTTTTTGGCAAAGAATTCTCCCATTTGCTCACCTGAATATTGATATCAACAATCTGCTTATGGAATGTATGCTTCAGTTCATTCTCTACAAGCGCCTGCAGTTGCTGTTCACTCTCTTTTAAAATGAATAGCTCTTTAGAAGACTCCAAGCTGCTTTGTTTGTTGGCAACAGCTGTAGTTGCCTGTTGATTAGTTATCGTGCTCTCTGCCCACTTTGACAGCTCTTCTTCAATATTCACTGAAAGAACCTTCCACAATGGCTGCAGCATTACAAACAGTAAAAGCAATCCAATGACCACCTTTGCATATTGCTGAAAGCGATTGGACGGCATGAGCAAATCCATCACAGCAGCCAATAACAGAAAAGCAATGACACTTTCCAGCCAGTCAGTAAAAAAAGCCATAGGCTTCGTCCCTTTCTTCAGCGAATCATCATCGTCACGTTACTAGCTGCGACGAGAATGACGATGGATAGCAAAAACATGAAAGAAACAATGACTAATGCAGCAAATACGTAAGTCATATTTTTCCCGATGATCTCAAGACACTCTGTAATCGTTTCGTCACCAAGCGGCTGCAAAACAGCACCAGCAACCTTATATACAATGACAAGAGCAAAGATCTTCAAAGCAGGGAAAGCGACAATCACCAGCAAAATTCCCGCTCCTGCAATCCCGACAGTGTTCTTTAACAGCAGGGAAGCACTCATAACCGTATCCGCCGCTTCCGTAAACATCTTTCCAACAACCGGGATAAAATTGCCGGCAAAAAACTTTGCCGTTCGAATGGCCAGCCCATCTGCTACCGCTGCGGCCGAGCCTTGAATGGAGACAATGGCCAAATATATCGCCATGAAGGCACTCAAAAGCCCAACACTCCAATGACGGAGCAAGTCAGCTAATTTGGTTGCTTTATAATGAGTAGAAAATAAACTGACGACGCTTAGCAAAGTAGAGAAAAACAATAGTGGAAGTACGACTTTTTGAATGACCAATCCGCTAATATTCATCAGAAATAACAAAAATGGATGAAATACAGTAGCTGAAATAGCTCCTCCCGTCGAGGCAAGAAGCGCCAGCAAAACCGGCATGAGTGCCAGCAAAAACTGGATCATTTGATCCACAGCATCCGTGGCGTATTCCATGGCAAGTCGAAAGCTGTTCAATGCTAGAATAAGAAGTACAATCAGCACAACACTGTAGGCTGTTTTACCTACTGTCCCCTGTTCAAAAGCATTCTGAAGAATTTGCAGAAAAACAGAGAAAACCGTTAATAGAATAAGGGTTCCGAGCAACTTTCCATTGGCATATAACTCATGAAAAACGAAGCCTAGCAGACCTTTTGCCCAAGCACCAATAGAAAAGGCTTGTCCTTCTTTAAAAAGAGCGCTCAGTGGTTGCTGTTCTGTTTCTGGCAGATACTGTCCATATGTTTTCAAGAGCTGATCCCAATAGACAGACAGCTCATCCATTCCAAGCTCCCCAAGCTGTTCCTCAGCGACTGCTCCTATATCTTTGCTCCTCTCTTCCTCCGATTCTGCTTGTGTAGAGGCAGCAGCGGAGAATAAGAGCGCCAGAAAGAGTAAAGCGATTCTTTGCCAGATCCTCACCTTTCTCACCGCCTTCCCTCGGCTATCTCTTTCCTGCCTGCCGCTGTTTGTAAATAGCCATGTAGATTGGTCGGCAAATACGAACTCAATCCTCTATCCGCCTCATCGCTTACTTGAAAATCAGGTAACCAATTAGTCAGCTAACATGCTCCGGTTGAGAACTGTCACTTATTTTCCTGGAAGCATCGTTAAAATTGTTTCAATTAAAATTGTTAAAATGGGCACAGCCATCGATAAAATAATGACCTTGCCTGCCAGCTCCATCTTGGCGGCCAATGCTTCCTGGCCGGCATCTTTTGTAATTTGAGACGCAAACTCAGCAATATAAGAGATACCAATAATTTTTAAAATCGTTTCCACATAGACAAACTCGACATCCGCCCGGGCTGCCAGCTTTTTAATCATGAGGATAATTTCCGCAATTCGATCAGCTAAAAATAAAAACAGACCGCATCCAACAAACATTACGAGTAAAAAAGCAAAAATCGGCTGCTGTTCTTGCAAGAGAAGAGCCAAAAAAACTGTCACAAGAACAACAGCAGCTACTTGGATAATTTCAATGGTTCTCCTCTCCCATCACTGAAATAAAAAAACTTCTCTAATCTTGTCAAACAATTCCTCTACGATGGAAACAATCAGAAATAAAATATAGACGAAGCCCAGCAGTGTCACCCATTGGGCATATTCTTTCTTCCCTACCTGTTCTAAAATCGTATGGAGGAATGCCACGACTAAACCGACACCGGCAATTTTAAAAATCACTTCCACCTCAATGCCCATTTTCTTCCCCCTTTCTGCTAAAACAGCAGAAGCACGATTAACAGACCGCCCATAAGACTTAAGCTTCTCATCATTTTCCCATACCTTTTTTGCTTCTCACGCGCTTCTTCTTCTTGGCGTTCTAAGTGTTTCAGTGTCACAAGAATCTGTTTTTGCTCTGTTATACGGTCATGCTTGCCTACCGTTTCTCCAAATTCTAGTAAGATAGATCTCTCACTTTCCAGCAATGCTGTATGGGGCCAAATTTTTGCCAAGCTTTTCCGCCAGGCTTCCTTGGCGTCTAATTCGGTTGATGTGAGCAGTTCACTGAATAAAGCAAACAGTTCATTTATAGGCGCTGGCAGCCGCTCGGACAATTTTCTGGCCGATTCATGCAAAGGGGTAAACCCATATACAATTTCAGCTTCCAACGATTGTAAAGCAGACCGGATTAAACGAATTTGTTTCGGCCTGTCGCTTAATTTCTTTGATTGCTCCGCGCCAATCCAAATAGAAGCAAACAATATGATCAATGCACCTGCCCACTTCATTGAACGGTCCTTGCCGGGGAAGTCAGCTCCTGGCCCAAATGATCAAGCACTTTAAATGACCGGACTCCTCTCTCGGAAGAAAGCTCGATAAACCGCTCAAATGTTCCGCTTTCTATCATAGCTTTCACAATCGGCCGGCGAATCACTTCGGCATAGCTTGAACCGTGAACAGTAGCTATTAATCTAATTCCTGCATTGATCGCTTCCGCTACAGCCTGTCCATCTTCTGCTCTCCCGATTTCATCCGCCACCAGCACATCTGGGCTCATGGAGCGAATCATCATCATCATTCCTTCCGCTTTTGGACAAGCATCGAGAATATCTGTCCGCAAGCCAATATCAAGCTGTGGAATCCCTTTTACACAGCCGGCAATTTCCGAACGCTCATCCACAATCCCTACCTTTACTGGTGCAATGTTTCTCTGCTCCATACCTGTAGCTGCGGTTTTTGCCAAATCTCTGAGCAGAGTAGTTTTTCCCGTTTGTGGCGCTCCAATAATGAGTGTGTTTTTCCATTTCCCATCAAAAAGCCAGGGGATCAGCGGATGGCAAACACCCGGTTTTTCCCTGGCAATTCTTAAATTAAAGGAAGAAAGATAGCGTAAAGCTTTTACTTTTCCCTCTTCAAGAATGACCTTTCCCGCCAGGCCAACACGGTGTCCCCCCTCAATGGTTAAATAGCCGCATCTTAATTCTTCATCAAACGCATAAAACGAATGCTGACTTAATTTATTGACGAGCGCTTGTCCTTCTTCAAGGGTAACGATGTGAGACAAATGAAAAGGGCGGCCAGCAATAATCTCGAGCGGCTTGCCGATGCGCACCCTAATTTCTTCAATTTTTCCTTTTAATTCGGATGGCATGGCATTGATTGTCTCTTTTAATGTTTGCGGCAGATAAGCATATACAGTTTCCATGAACGCTTCCTCCTTTTTCTCCTCCTTTTTATTCAATGTATGTGCCTAATTTCAAGATATGCCGACTCCGTTCTATCAAAAGAAAAAATGGCCAGAATCCCTCCGCCATTTCAACATTTCTTTATTTTTTATCTCTTTTATCATGAATTCTTATATAAAAAAAAGCCGCTCCCTAAAGGAGCGGCTTTCATACTATTAGGCACGAGAAATATAGCTTCCGTCATCTGTGTTAACAACAAGGACATCCCCTTCGTTAACGAAGAATGGAACTTGTACTGTTAATCCTGTTTCAACAGTTGCAGGTTTTGTTCCGCCTGAAGCGGTGTCGCCTTTAATGCCCGGCTCGGTTTCGATGACTTTTAGTTCAACCGTGTTTGGAAGATCTACTCCCAATGTTTCTGTTTGATACATCATAATGGAAACTTCCATGTTTTCTTTTAAAAACTTCAGCTCATGTTCAATTTGAGAAGCAGGCAATTCAATCTGCTCATAAGACTCATTGTCCATGAATACATGCTGGTCGCCATTTGCATATAAGTACTGCATTCTGCGGTGATCGATTTGTGCTTTTTCTACTTTTTCACCCGCACGGAATGTTTTTTCCTGAATGTTGCCGTTACGCAGGTTACGCAATTTAGAACGAACAAATGCCGCTCCTTTTCCAGGTTTAACGTGCTGGAAATCGACTACGCGCCAAAGGCCGCCGTCTACCTCAATTGTTAAACCTGTACGAAAATCGTTTACTGAAATCATGTTGTGTTTCCTCCTGTTTCCTTAAAGAATGAGTAAATCTTTTGTGGAATGCGTGAGCGTTTCATTGCCTGTTTCTGTAATCAACGTATCATCTTCAATGCGTACGCCGCCAATGCCTGGCAAATAGATGCCCGGCTCAACCGTAACGACCATTCCCGGCTCAAGAACCATATCAGAACGGAAAGAAAGCGCCGGCCCTTCGTGAACTTCAAGCCCAATGCCATGGCCGGTTGAATGGCCAAAATGCTCTCCGTACCCCTTTTGGGTAATATAATCGCGGGTAATAGCATCCGCTTCTTTGCCCGTCAGGCCTCCCTTGATCTGCTCCATCCCTTTTAACTGGGCATCCAGCACAATCTGGTAAATTTCCTTCATTTGTTCGGACGGTTCTCCGACTGCAATGGTCCGGGTAATGTCGGAAACATACCCTTGATAATAAGCCCCGTAATCCAATGTCACCATATCGCCTTTTTCAATCACCTTATCGCTTGCTACACCGTGAGGCAAAGCTGAGCGTTTGCCGGAAGCTACAATCGTATCAAAAGATGAAGAGGTTGCCCCCCATTTTCTCATGAAGAATTCCAGCTCATTTGAAACCTCCAGCTCAGTCATGCCCGGCTGGATAAATTCAATGATATGTTTAAAGGCTGCATCAGCGATATCGGCCGCTTCCTTTAATATCTTAATCTCTGAATTATCCTTAATCAAGCGCAATTTTTCAATCATTTCGCTTGTAGGGACTAATTCATCTTTAAAGAGACCTTTGAGCGTTTCATAAGTTTGGAAAGTTGTATATGCTTTTTCAAATCCAAGGCGTTTGATTCCTTGCTTTTCAGCTTGCGCGGCTGCCTCTTCGTACAACGTTCCCTTATGCTGAACTATCTCAAATCCCTCTGCTTGTTTCCCGGCTTGCTCCATGTATCGAAAATCGGTAATAAAAATAGCTTTCTCTTCGGAAATAAGCGCTGCTCCTGCAGATCCTGTGAAGTTCGTCAGGTAACGGCGATTATAAGGACTCATCACGAGCAAACCATCAATTCCCTCTTTTTTCATCTGCGTGCGCAGCTTCTCTATTTTAATCATTAGTTTCTCCCTTCCCTTAGATATGTATAAGTGCCTGTAAAGCTAGTTCATAACCGATAAACCCTAGACCGGCAATTTGCCCAGCGGCTACAGGCGCTATGACTGAATGCTCACGGAAGGGCTCACGGCTATGAATATTGCTGATATGCACTTCGATGACCGGTACAGAAATAGACGCAACCGCATCTCTAATTGCATAACTGTAATGAGTAAAGGCCCCCGGGTTAAAGATGATGCCATCCATTTTTTCATCAGCAGCTAGATGAATTCTGTCAATTAATTCTCCTTCATGATTAGACTGAAACGCGCTGATAAATGCTCCTAACTCTTTTCCTCTAGCTATAATACGGCTTTCTAGGTCTTGCAGGGTTTCACTGCCGTAAATCTCCGGCTCTCGTTTCCCCAGCCGGTTCAAATTTGGTCCGTTCAATAAGAGGATGCTCTTCATGTAATCTCTCCGCTCCACCAATTTAGTTACATGAATATTTTAACATATTTAAAATTACAAAAACTACTTAGCCGTTTGCCTTTTTCCGCTCATTTAATCTTTTTTCTTTCAAAAGATGTTGTTCATACCCATAGGAAATCGAATAGCCGATAAATAGCCCGTAAAGGATTAACAGACAAATAGTTGTGGACAATGTATTGACGTTTAATTTTTGCCAAGAAGGAATACTAGCGAGAAGTGGATGGATAATCACAAATAAGAAAACCCAAATCGCCGCGCCAAAGAGCACGCCCGACCAGATCGTTTTACTTTTCCTCAGCAAGAAATAATACACTATGGCTAGGAGTAGTGATATTCCTGTATGGAATATCAGGCCAGATAGTACTTTCCAGAAACCGCTGTGAATTTTTGGAATATTGACATATGTAACGACCGCATTGATGTCGATCGTCATAAAATGAAAGTAAGCAGCAAATTGCGCAAGGCCACCCCATATTATCCCGCCGAACAGGCCGATCACTAATGCGTAACTTAAAGGAAATTCTGCTTTGTGCTCTTTTTCCCGCTTGTTCACCATCCTACACCTCCAAAAATGAGTTAAAGCATTATAAAAAAAGATTACTAAGTGATTCAGCTTTTATTTTTGCTTAATAAGGGATAGAATATGTATATAGAAGCTTTTTACATTTTTACATCTGTTAATAATGAAAGAGGGTATAAGATGAGTGAGCAAAAGCCAGTTTATGGCGGGCAGGCACTGGTAGAAGGCGTTATGTTTGGAGGAAAACACCATACGGTAACAGCCATTCGCCGCAAAGACCGTTCAATTGAATTCTTTCATTTGCCAAGAGCACCTAAACCTGCTTTGCAGAAGTTGAAAAAAATCCCATTTTTACGCGGCATTTTTGCGATCCTGGATTCAGCAGCGACCGGCTCTAAGCATTTAAATTTTGCACAGGAACGCTATGATTTGGATCCGGATGAAGATGGTCAAATAAATGAGGCGGCAGAACCTTCAAAATGGACGATGGTTCTTGGCGTAGCTGCTATCGGCATTCTGTCGTTTTTGTTTGGAAAATTTATCTTTACACTTGTTCCAGTCTTTCTTGCGGAACTTACCCGCCCTATTTTCTCGGGCAATTTTGCGCAAATCCTAGTTGAAGGCTTTTTCAAGCTAGTTCTCCTGCTTGTTTATATTTACTTAATCTCTTTAACTCCACTCATCAAACGAGTGTTTCAATATCATGGAGCTGAGCATAAGGTAATTAATGCGTTTGAAAGCGGGCAACCACTAACAGTGAAAAACGTGCAGGCTGCCTCGCGTCTCCATTATCGCTGTGGATCAAGCTTCATTTTGTTCACTGTGATTGTTGGTATCTTCATTTATATGCTCGTTCCGACTGATCCACTTTACGTCAGGGTATTAAACAGAATCGCTCTTATTCCGGTCGTTCTCGGCATCTCATTTGAAGTGTTGCAGCTGACAAATAAACTTCGGGATATTCCTATTCTTCGCTATCTTGGCTATCCCGGCTTATGGCTTCAGCTGTTAACAACAAAAGAGCCGGAAGATGATCAAGTGGAAGTAGCAATCGCTTCATTTGAAAAATTACTAGCAATAGAAGAAAGAACGAAAAGGGGATTAAGTACAGAGGAAATTGTCTAATATGTAAATAACAGCTTATTTAACAGCTCGTTAGGAGGTGGCTTTTTTGACAATCCGGTCAGTCATTGCCTATACACTCATGGGACTCGCTGCCATTGGCTTAATTTCCATGCTGCTTTATTCACCTGGAGCTTTGGCACGGCAGCTTATTATTCTCGCGGTTACTGCTGTAGTTATTTATTTCATTTACCGTCTAGTCATTCGCAAAAGACTTGGCGGTGGTACGGAAGACAAGGCCTTTGCTAAAGCAGCAAAAGAGTCAAAGAAAAGACTGCAAAAGCAAAAGCGCCCAAAACCTTCTTCTCCCTCAACGGTTTCCTCGAAAAAGAAAAAACCGTTTCGCCGAAAAAGAACGAAGCATTTAACGGTGATTGAAGGAAAGAAAGGCAAAAAAAATAACCGGGCATCTTCTTAACTCCCGGTTGTCAGTAACACCATCTTTTTAAAAATGCCTCTGTATATCCGCGCCCTATTTGAATGAGGGCGTCTTTTTTTTCGTCTGATAAGCTAAAATCCGTTACGGCGGTACCCTCTACCGGAATAAACACAATGTTTCTTGCATGCCTTTTAGAAATATACCGCGCATCGTGGGCGTCCTTCATCGTATGAAAAATGGCACCAAATAAATCCGCTCCATTGGTTACTTGTCTCGGCATTTGCATCGTTCGTGTACTTAACTTAATCCCAAGTACAGGGCGCTTTTGCTTTTTTTCTTCATCGAACAGCCAAAGCGGAAAGTTGCTCAGCATTCCGCCGTCCAAGATGAGTGCTTTGCCATTTGGTACAGACAGTTTGACAGGCTGAAAGAAATAAGGAAGCGTACAGCTCATCCGCACCGCCCGGGCAATCGGAAAAGAATGAGGGTTAATTCTGTAAGCAGGCAAGTCATCAGGTAAAGTAAGTATCCGCCCGTTTGTAATATCAGCGGTTACAACTCGTAAGGCTCCTGGTGCCAGGTCGCCGAAGGAACGAATTCCTTTTTGCCTAAGCAAGCCATCCAGCCATTGTTCCAGCTTTTTCCCTTTGTACAAGCCAAGTGTAAAATAAATCTTCAGCCAGCGAACAAACGGTAGATCAAATAATGTATCGTCAAGCAGATCCTCTCCCTCTACTTCTTTTATTGCCCTCTTTAACTCTGCACTCGTGTAACCCGCTGCAATCAAAGCGGCCATAATTGCTCCGGCACTCGTCCCTGCCACTCTTACGAACCGTAAGCCTTGGCTTTCGATTGCCTCGTAAGCGCCGACGAGTGCGAATCCTTTAATTCCGCCGCCAGAAAAAACGCCGTCAATTCTCATACTCCCTTCTCTCCTCTTTTATTTTCTTTTTATATGTGTAAGCGGCGAAAGCTTGGACTAGACGAAAATCTTAAAGTTCCGTTCAGAATCGATAGCTTTCTTGCCCATTCAAAATTCACTATGTATGATTTCCTATAAAGAAAGCCCCTTCTTCCTTCCAAAGGAAACAAATCACTAATAAAAAACAACCCCTCCACAGAGTGGGGGGTTGTTTCAAACAAATTAACTTTTTACAGGCCGCATTTCAATTGAGCGCCACAGTTCGTACATGTGTTGCAACCACCCATTTCTTCTACTGTTCCCTTACGGCAGACTGGACATGTATTGCCGACCTCACTACCGATAGTCACATTAGTAGAGCGAATTTCTTGAATGGTATCAACAAGCACGACATGATTCTCATGTTCTTTTGTTTTTGTTTCCTCTTGTTCATCAAAGCTGTTTTCTTCCGCTTTCAATGTCAGTACTTGTGAATCACGGCTGCCGTCTACGTATACGGTACCGCCTTTTGCGCCACCTTTATAAAGACGCTCGTACACTTTTTCCACCTGCTCGACTGTATAACCGCGCGGAGCGTTTACTGTTTTCGAAATCGAGCTGTCAATCCAACGCTGAATGACACACTGAACATCCGCATGTGCTTCCGGAGCAAGGCTCATAGCCGTTACAAACCATTCTGGCAATTTGTCTGGATCCGCCTCCGGATGACGATCTAAGTATTCTTTTACAATATCTGCCTTCACTTCAATAAACTTGCCTAAACGTCCGCTGCGATAGTACGTAAAGGAAAAGTAAGGCTCTAAACCAGTAGACACTCCCACCATCGTTCCAGTGGAACCTGTTGGGGCAACCGTTAGAAGGTGTGAGTTTCGAATACCATTTTCAAGAATAGACTCACGGACGTCTTCTGGCATTTTTTTCATATAACCTGTGTCGATAAATGCCTGGCGTAAACGGTTTGTCTCTTCCTTTGTCTCTCCTTCAAGGAAAGGAAAGCTGCCTTTTTCTTTAGCCAATTCAACAGAAGTTCTATAGGCTGTTGTAGCGATCGTTTCGAATACTTTATCTACGAGCTCGTTTCCTTCTGGTGAGCCGTATTCTTTCTCGCAGTAAATTAATAAGTCAGCAAGTCCCATAACGCCCAAGCCGACACGGCGCTCGCCAAGTGCTTGTTTTTTGTTTTCCTCCAAGAAGTAAGGAGTCGCATCGATCACATTATCTTGCATTCTTACTCCTGTGCGGACGGTTTCTTTCAGCTTTTCAAAATTAACTGTTTTTGTTTCTTTGTCTGCCATTTCTGCCAGGTTCACTGCCGCTAAGTTACAGACGGAAAACGGTGCGAGCGGTTGCTCTCCACATGGATTTGTCGCTACTACTTGTTGGCCATATGCCTTAGCATTCGTCATGTCGTTAGCATTATCAATAAAGAAAATGCCTGGTTCCGCGGAGTATGTTGCACAAACATTGATCAAGTTCCATAGTTCGCGAGCCTTGATCTTACGGTATGTACGCACGGCATGTCCTTGTTTCTCCCATTCGCGTACATCGCCGACTTTATGCCAATTTTCATTGTAATAGGCCATTTCTTCTTTGCTGTACGTTTCTACGGACGGGAAGCGCAATTCATATTCCGTATCTTTCTCGACTGCCTCCATGAATTCTTTCGTTAAGCAAATGGAGATGTTAGCTCCTGTTAAAAATTCAGGATTATGGACAGTATATGTTCCGCCTGTTCGTAACTTCTCTTCTGCTTCTTTAATAATTTCAGCACTGAAGCCACCATAGCCAGGGATGTTTTTATAATTTACAACGCCCTGATACATCGCTTCTTCGCGTTCAGTGAGCGGTTTGAAGTTCAACTTGTCCTTCGCCGCTTTTTTGATCTGTTCGTCTTCTGTATTTTCAAGCAAATAGCGTAAAATACGCGGATTTTGCATTTTGGAAATGATAAATTCTACAATATCTGGATGCCAGTCGGCTAACATAATCATTTGAGCACCGCGTCTCGATCCGCCCTGCTCAACAAGGTGTGTCAGTTTCGCAATGTCATCCAACCAAGAAACAGATCCGGATGATTTTCCGTTAACGCCTTTGGCAAGCGTGTTGCGCGGACGAAGGGTAGAACCGTTCGTGCCGACACCGCCGCCGCGGCTCATAATTTCCATTACTTGCTTACGATGTTCAGAAATGCCTTCGCGTGAATCAGGAACAAACGGCATAACGTAACAGTTAAAGTAAGTTACATCCGTCTGTGCTCCCGCTCCATAAAGAACACGCCCCGCTGGAATAAAGTTTAAGTTCACAAGCTCTTGATAAAATTTCTCGAACCACTCTTTTCGCTTCTCTTCAGTTTTTTCTACAGAGGCAAGACCTGTTGCGTTTCGCTTAGCAATTTGCTCGTAATAAATTTCCAGAGGCTTTTCAATCACATCAAGAGGACGGCGAATGAGGCCTGTTTCCTGTTCTGCGGGGTCATCTAGGGCCCCACGGAATTCTTCATCGACAAGCACCTCTGCTTTTTTCTTCTGCCAGTCAATGCTAGTAATGAAGCCAATTCCCCGTGCCGGGAACTTTGGATCCTCTTTAATCGTTAACACAACAAAATCGCCTTCCGTTAACGTGACTTTCTCTGTGTCTTTAAACGAATAGCGGTCGATCATTACAAGACGTGAAACCCCTTTATGAGTGATTTTCATATCAGAGGTGACAGGATGAACTTGAGGGAAGACGCTGATGTCTTTGTTCAATCTGTCGATGTTGAGGGACATATTCTTTTGTGACGCAACAGACATAATCACAGCTCCTTTTCTTCTACATATTTCACGGTCATTCAAACATTATATACCCATGCTTTGTGACTAAAAACTAAACAAACACAATATATTGTGTTTGTTTTTCTTGATACATTACTATATATTGAGTTAAAAACATTTTTTTGTCAAGCCGAAAAACGGCTGCCTTCAGCAATAAAAACGAGGTTTCACTAAGGAAAACAGCAATATTACCGGCATAAGAAAAATTTTCAAGCTTGCTCTTTGTTCCACTTATTTTCTTTTTTTCGCAAAAAAAGAGAACAAGCCTAAAGGCTAGTTTCTCTTCCGCCTGATGATTCATCTTTTAAAATTCCATTCATCTGAAGCGTATTTTTCCTTCGCGAGCTGTTCAATATAAGCAATTTCCTCTGCAGTAAACTCATATGGCTGAAGTTCTACTCCAAGCCCTTCCTCAAATCCTTTTTTGAAGGCTGTCCCAGCCATATCATAAGTCACCTTATGGGGACTGATCGCATTGATGGCAACCGCTTTGCTTTTAAACGCCCGTTGCATCCGCTCTTTCACGCGCTCATTTGGATAGGTAAATAAGCTAAACAATTTGTCTTCATCAAGATCCAACAAAATAGACCCGTGCTGCAAGATAACACCTTTTTGCCTTGTTTGTGCACTTCCTGCTACCTTCCGGCCTTCAACTACAAGTTCATACCAGCTAGGTGCATCAAAGCAGACCGAAGAGCGCGGGTTCTTTAAACTGTTCTTCTCTTCGTCTGTCCGGGGAACAGCAAAGTAAGCCTCCAGTCCAAGATGATGGAATCCTTTTAAAATCCCCTCAGATATGACTCGGTATGCCTCTGTTACACCTGCAGGCATGTTCGGATGCTCTTCCGTCACGATCACACTGTACGTCAGTTCATGCTCATGAAGCACGCCTCTTCCGCCGGTTGGACGACGGACAAAACCGAGGCCATGCTGTTTTACCGCATCCAGATCTATTTCTTTTGTCGCTTTTTGAAAATAGCCGATTGACAACGCAGCCGGTTCCCAGCCATAAAAACGAATAACTGGCGGGATTTTTCCCTCGCTATGCCATTCCAGCAGCGCCTCATCCATTGCCATATTGAACTCTGCTGTTTGGCGTCCGGAATCAACAAATTTCCAAATCTCTTTTTCCATGATGATTGCCGCCCTTTTTATGATAAATTCACCCACTTAGTGTATCAAAAGCAGAGACAAAAACAAAGAGTTATCACTCGTTTATTTCTTTTGATTCTTCCTTTCCCCACGTTTATAATAGATAACAGTGCATGTTTACAAGGAAGGGGTGTATCCATTGCTTTATACAATAGCTGCCATTTTAGGCGCCATTATTCTGTATACTTTATATATGTATTTTTCCCGGAAAAAAGCGGTCCAATCGCTCTCGCAGGAAGAGTTCATTAAAGGTTACCGTAAAGCTCAGCTCATTGACGTCCGTGAACCGAACGAATTTGAAGCCGGCCATATTTTAGGCGCACGCAACATTCCGCTTACACAAATGAAAACGCGCATGAAAGAAATCCGCCCAGACAAGCCAGTGTATCTGTATTGCCAAAGCGGCCTGCGCAGCGGCAGAGCGGCTCAAACGTTATACAAAAAGGCTACCGTGACCTTTATCACCTGCAAGGCGGCTTTAAAAGCTGGACTGGAAAAGTGAAAAGCAAGTAAAAAACTGCCTCAAAGAGGCAGTTTTTTCTATTAAATTAAACGTTCTGCAGCTCTCTTTCGTAGCGAAGAACCGGCTTACGAGCGGCGGCCGTTTCATCAAGCCTGCCAATTACCGTTGTATGCGGTGCTTCCTGAACGATTTCCGGGTTGTCTTCAACTTCCTTCGCAATTTGGATCATGACGTCAATAAACGCATCAAGTGTTTCTTTTGACTCTGTTTCTGTCGGTTCAATCATCATACATTCTTCCACATTTAACGGGAAGTAGATTGTTGGCGGATGGAAGCCAAAATCAAGCAGACGCTTAGCGATATCAAGCGTGCGCACACCGAGTTTTTTCTGGCGCTTGCCACTCAATACAAACTCATGCTTGCAATGACGATCAAATGGTAGATCAAAGTAAGGAGCAAGCCTGCGCATCATATAGTTGGCATTTAACACGGCATATTCTGTTACTGCTTTTAAGCCGTCTGGCCCCATTGAGCGGATATACGTGTAAGCACGAACGTTGATTCCGAAGTTGCCGTAAAAAGGCTTCACGCGGCCAATAGACTGCGGACGATTATAGTCAAAACGATAGACTCCTTCTTCTTTAACCAGCACTGGCTTCGGCAAATAAGGAATTAAGTCCTTCTTGACACCGACAGGACCGGAACCCGGACCGCCACCGCCATGAGGACCGGTAAATGTTTTATGAAGATTTAAGTGAACGACATCAAATCCCATGTCCCCAGGCCGAGCTTTTGACATCACCGCATTTAAGTTAGCACCATCATAATACACCTTGCCGCCGACGCCATGAATAATCTCTGCAATTTCCAAGATATTCTCTTCAAACAAGCCGAGCGTATTCGGATTTGTCAGCATGAGCGCGGCTGTTGTTTCATCAGCTACCCGTCTTAAATCCTCTAAGTCAACCAAACCGTCTTCTCCTGATTTTACCGTCACTGTTTCAAACCCGGCAACTGTTGCAGAAGCCGGGTTTGTGCCATGAGCAGAATCAGGCACAATGACCTTCGTACGGTTAAACTCTCCATTTTCTTCATGGAAAGCACGGATCATCATTAATCCCGTCCACTCACCCTGAGCTCCAGCTGCTGGTTGAAGTGTCACTTCATCCATGCCCGTAATTTCTTTTAAGTGTTCTTGAAGATCATACAGCAGCTCCATCGCCCCCTGCACAGTCTCTTCTTGCTGAAGCGGATGAATGTGGGCAAAGCCATCCAAACGAGCAACGTCTTCATTGATTTTTGGATTGTATTTCATCGTGCAAGAACCGAGCGGATAAAATCCAGAGTCCACTCCATGATTTCTATTTGAAAGTGCTGTGTAATGACGCATAATATCCAGTTCAGAAACCTCTGGAAGTTCCGGCTCTTCTTCCCGCAAGTATCCTGCCGGCAAAAGGGTAGATAAATCTTTTTCTGGCACATCCAACTCAGGCAGACTATAGCCAATCCGCCCCGGCTGAGACAATTCAAAAATAAGCTCCTGGTCCTTCTTATTCATGGCTATCCCCCAATTCTTTTGCAAAGAGTTCAATTTCTTCTTTTGTCCGCATTTCTGTCACAGCAACAAGCATGCAGTTCTCCAGTCCCTCATAAGTAAGGCCAAGATCATAGCCGCCGATAATGCCTTTTTCGAGCAGCTTTTGATTTACTTCTTTTACTGGCTTATTCAGGCGGACCACAAACTCATTAAATACAGGCCCGTCAAATACAATGTCTACGCCGTGCTGCTTTAATGTTTCTCTCGCGAAAAATGCTTTTTGCAAGTTTTGTACCGCTATTTCTCGTACTCCTTTTTTGCCTAAAGCTGTCATTGCTACACTGGCCGCAAGAGCATTAAGCGCCTGATTGGAACAAATATTGGAAGTCGCTTTGTCACGGCGAATATGCTGCTCACGTGCTTGAAGCGTCAATACAAAGCCGCGTTGTCCTTGGTCATCATGCGTCTGGCCAACGAGGCGACCCGGAACTTTACGCATCAGCTTTTTCGTCACCGCAAAATATCCGCAGTGCGGCCCGCCAAATTGAGCTGGAATGCCGAATGGCTGCGCATCGCCGACCACTATGTCCGCTCCAAGCTTTCCAGGAGGCGTCAACGCACCGAGAGCAAGCGGGTTAGAAGAAACGACAAACATTGCTTTTGCGCTATGAGCTGCTTTTTCCACTTCAGAAAGTGACTCAATAGCTCCAAAGAAGTTAGGATATTGAACAATAACAGCTGCTGTATCGTTATCCACCAATGTATTTAATTGCTCAATATCTGTTACGCCATTTTTATGAGGGATAACGACTACCTCAATGTTCTGACCTTTAGCATATGTTTTTAACACATCGCGCGACTCTGGGTGAACGGTTTCTGACACGAGCACTTTCTTTCTTTTCGTCTGGCCCGCACTTAGCATAGCCGCTTCCGCCAACGCTGTACCTCCGTCATACATAGAAGAGTTGGCCACATCCATACCTGTCAATTCACAAATCATTGTTTGGAACTCAAAGATCGCCTGCAGCTCTCCTTGGGAGATTTCCGGCTGGTACGGTGTATACGCTGTGTAAAACTCCGAACGGGAAATTACATGATCCACGATAGAAGGGGTATAATGATCATATACGCCCGCTCCTAAAAAGGAAGCATATTGCTTGGCATTTATATTCTTTGCTGCCAGTGAGCTTAATTCTTTTTTGAGTGCTGGTTCCGCTTTCGCTTTCTTAATATCATATAATCCTTGAAAGCGTACTTTTTCAGGAATATCCGCAAACAATTCGTCTATTGTTTGGACACCCACTGCTGCAAGCATTTCCTTTTTGTCCGTTTCTGTCATCGGCAAGTAACGATGCTTCATAATGTTTTCCCTTCCCTCTTCTTTTATTTTGAACGTTTATAGAATGGCGGTTTTACAGTTTTAGCTGCCAGCTTCTTACCGCGGACTTCCACCAGCAGTTCTTTACCAGGTACAGCACATTCTGCTTTTACTAAAGCGAGCCCGATATTTTTCTTTAAAGTCGGCGACTGAGTGCCGGTTGTCACATGACCAACTTGTTCTTCGCCTGAAAAAACAGTATATCCATGGCGCGGAATCCCCCGGTCAATCATTTCAAGACCAATCAGTTTTCGCTCCGGACCATTTTCTTTCTGTTCCTTTAGAACTTCCAGCCCGATAAAATCATCTTTATTTGTTTTCACAGCAAAGCCTAAGCCCGCTTCAATTGGAGAAATGTCTTCTGCCAGTTCTTGACCGTACAGCGCTAGATTTGCTTCAAACCGCAAAGTATCACGGGCACCAAGACCACATGGAAGAAGCCCATCTTCTTCACCTGCTTCTAGAAGATCCTGCCACAGCTTAGGGGCCTCCTCACTGCGACTGTAAATTTCAAAGCCGTCTTCTCCCGTGTAACCAGTGCGTGACACAAGAGCAGGCACCCCATTGATTCTGACTTCTTGACGGAATTTAAAAGGCCTGATTTCGCCCAAATCCAAGTCAGATACAAGCTTTTGCAAGATTCCTTCTGCGGCTGGCCCTTGGATGGCAAGCTGTGCCCAGTCTTTTGATACATTTTCGATTTGCACGTCTCCTGCCTGATGCTTCTTTAGCCAGGCAAAATCCTTATCTGTGTTAGCAGCATTGACAACAAGCAGGTAATTTTCTTCAGCAAGCATGTAAACAAGCAAATCATCAACAGCTCCGCCTTTTTCATTGCACATAATTGTATACATCGCTTGGTTCGGCTGCAGCTTTGACAAATCATTCGTCATCATCTTTTGGAGGAAAGCCAATGCGCCTTCTCCTTTTACAGTAACCTCACCCATGTGGGAAACGTCAAAAAGTCCTGCTTTTGTCCGGACAGCTTCATGTTCTTCCTTAATGCTTGAGAACTGAACAGGCAGCTCCCATCCTCCAAAGTCAATTGTTTTTGCTCCAGACTGCTTATACCATTCAAACAATGGCGTGCGCTTTAACTCTCCCATTTCCCTACCCCTCTCTCATTGTCATTCTCGCGGTTCAGCCCATTATTTTTGCATAAAAAAAGACAGAGAACAGCTTATAAAAGTTGTTCTCTGTCCTTGAACCTGAAAGTTTAACCTGATGAACAGGCTGTCTTCTTTGGTGGTTTCGTTACGAAACGCTCTCCAGAGTCGCGTCCAGCAAGAGTTCTTTTGCCTGAGAGATTCACAAAAAGCTTGTTTGCTCCTTCGGCGCTGTATGAACAGTCTCTCCCCTCGCCTTCATTCGCTATATTTAATTAATAAATGGGCATACTATGAACATCTGATTCATACGAATCAAGAATGTTCGCTTTTTTGTAAAATGACATAATATTTTGTTCAATTACATCCTACCATTAAAGGTAAGGTTTCGGCAACATATTTTATAAAGGAGTTTTTCAAATGAATGTGGAAATCTATTTTAATCACGCCTGGGAAGAAGAATTAGAGAAAAGAATAGAACAAGACGGGCCGTGGGGCAATTGGCCGCTCTTTCAATCAACTGTAAACATGGAAACACGAATGATGGTGCCGAATTTTGAAGGATTGTTAGCTCCTAGCTTTTTACCAGAGCTTACGGCCTTGCCCCATCAGCTTGAAGCAGCTAGAAGAGTAGTGGAAGAAATGAATGGAAAAGCGATTTTAGCGGACGAAGTAGGGCTGGGAAAAACGATTGAAGCCGGATTGGTATTAAAAGAATACTTGATCCGTGGCCTCGTGAAAAAAGTGTTAATTTTAGCTCCAGCTTCCCTTGTCTCCCAATGGGCCAATGAATTAAATAGTAAGTTTTATATTCCTGCTATCGCTCAGAAAAAATTTTATGCGTGGGATCAGCATGACATCGTCATCTCGTCTATCGACACGGCGAAGCGAAGCCCTCACAAAGAAAAGATCTATGAACAAGACTATGATTTAGTCATTATCGATGAGGCTCATAAATTAAAAAACCATAAAACCAAAAACTATCAGTTTGTCCGTCATTTAAAAAAGAAGTTTTGCCTGCTTTTAACGGCAACACCTATTCAAAACCGTCTTGATGAAATGTTTCATCTTGTTTCATTATTAAAGCCCGGCCATCTTGGTAGCGAAGGACAATTTACAGAGCGGTTTAAAAAGGGCGACCGCCAGGTACAAAATCATCATCATTTAATCAAGCTAATGAATAAAGTGATGATTCGTAACCGCCGGCAGGATACAGGGGTGGAATGGACAGCGAGAAAAGTAGAATCAGTAAAAGTAACGTTCACAGAAGAAGAACGTTCCCTCTATCAGGCTCTTGAGTATTTCGTTCGCAGCCAGCCTGACGATGTACGATCTTCCTTTTCTTTGCTTACTTTGCAACGGGAAGCTTGCAGCAGCAAAGAGGCAGTCTTTTTTACCTTGAAGAACATGGCTAGAAAGCTGTACGGAGATCATCTTGATTTTCCGGAGAGTTTCCAAAACGTTTTGTCCCACATCCAAAATGTAACACGAAACTCAAAAGCGGAAAAAGCGCTTGAACTCGTTCAATCTATTAATGATAAAGTCATTATCTTTACTGAATATCGAGCCACTCAATTATATTTGCAATGGTTCTTTAAACAAAACGGCATTTCGTCCGTTCCTTTTCGTGGTGGCTTTAAGCGCGGGAAAAAAGATTGGATGAAACAACTTTTTGAAAAGCAGGCACAAGTCTTAATTGCTACAGAAGCTGGCGGAGAAGGATTAAACCTGCAGTTTTGTCACCATGTCATTAACTTTGACCTTCCCTGGAATCCGATGCGCCTTGAACAAAGAATTGGCCGTGTTCATCGTTTCGGGCAAACGAAAGATGTACGCATTTACAATTTCAGCACTGAAGATACGATTGAAGACAGAATTCTGCAGCTTCTTTATGAAAAAATCCATTTATTTGAACAAGCTGTCGGACAATTAGATGATATTTTAGAGAAAATGGACATTCCCAATATGCAGGAACACTTGGCTGATATTTTTCAAAACTCAAGAACGGAAGGAGAGCTGCGCGTCAAGATGAAAAACCTTGAAGCTGTCATTGATCTGGCTAACGAGTGGCATGAAGAGGAGGAATCATTTAGTGAAAAACGAAATTCATCTATTTCTTGAAAATTATTTTAGAGCAGCTGAATGCACATTTTTACAAGAAACAGAAGGAGCCCTCTGTGTAAAGCTGACTCCTGAGATTGATAAGGAACTAATGAACCGGCCCTTTTACTGGCATTATGCCGAAAAAACTGGAATGAAGGCAGAACCACTTTCGTTAACACTGATTACCGATCAGGCAAAAGCGCCTCCGAATATTGAAGGAGAAAGCGTGCATTTCGGTACACCGCGCTTACAGCAAATTTTTGAATCAGCAAAGAAACATACAAGTTTCATCCGACTTTACGAACAGAGAGAGTCTGGCAGCCAGCAGCCGCTTCAGCCCTGGCTCTTAGTTAATATAAAGGTCTCCTATGAAGCAAATCACAAAAAAGATATCTTTCATTCACTGGGCCTCAATTTAATTAATGGAGCAATTCAAGAAGAATTTATGAATGTACTCAATCGGAAGCTATTAGTATCAAAAATCCCTGACTTTTCTTTTACCATTACTCCTTTAATCAAGCCGAAAAGCGGCGTCAAAAGGCTTCAACGTTTTTTGACATCCCGACTTGAAAAAGAAACTCATGATTGGGCGGTAAAAGCTAAGAAAGAATGGGAAGAGGATTTGGTCTTACTTGATTATTTTTATGAAGATGAGGAGAAGCCCGAAGCTTATTTTATTGAAAAGGCCGCATTGGAAAAACAGTATTCTCCGAAGATTCATGTAGATATTATTAATGGCGGTGTAATCTATTTGCACTCATAGATAAAAAGCGCTGGCCATCACTTTTTATGAAAGAGCTGGCGCAGCGCTAATGGAAGCAGGCCGAACCACCTAAAAGAAAAGTTGGCACGGCCAGCCCGCTTTTGGTGTCGCTTTTCTTTCCTTACTTTTTTCGGTTCACTAAAATAACCGAGAAACGTTTCTACAAAATATCTTACATAGTCGCTCATATACACCGCCTCCTGTAGTCGGTGTCATTTTTTCCAGTTTTGCCTTATTTTAAACGCTGTTTATTCAACCCATTGGATAATCCGTCTCTCCGTCATGCTGTAAATAACTTTTGTTGAAAAGCGGGAATCCGGTTTATTGGTCTTTAAATGAACCACTACTAGTTCTTCTCCCTCGTTGGGCTGAGCGGCATAAACGACTTTTCCGCGATTTGTACGATACTCGCCGTACAGGGAGGTTCCTTGTTCCAACAAGGGAAGAATTTCCTGAAGGGTCATTGATTCTATCACTTTTGTTTCATAATAATCTGTCAAAAACAAAGCTGTCTTCTGCTTGCTCACAAAAATACCCGTTCCGAAAATGGCAGCTGTGCAAACAATAGTGAAAAGTAGAAGTGTATAAGGAAGAATGACTCCCTTTTCATTGGTGATTACACCTTTCATATAGCCTCTCCTGCAAATATATGAAATTGTGCCTTTTCTTTCTCACCATTTTTAAAGCCTGCCTCCGCGCACAACAGTGAACCACATGGATAAAATTGTATGGATGAAGCTTGCTGAAGAATCATCTCATGCCCTCTGCCACCCACTCTTCTTCTTACGCCATCATTATATTTTTCAATTGAAATAACATCTGTTCCTTGAATAAACGTCAGTTTTTGCGCGCTTATTTGAAGAGAATGGGAAACATTTATTTCCTTTCTAAGCTGCAGTACAAACAGCTCCCACTCTGCCCTTCTTTCCGGCTTAAGTTGTTCTTCTGTCTGATATACTGCTCCGTATATAAGCGGGAAGAGAGCAGCAATACTGATAAAGATGAGTAAAACGAACAAAGACTCTACGATTGTAAACCCCCTATTGTTTCTTAATACAGTAGACTTCTCCCGATACTTCAAAACAAGCTGATCCAATGCTCGTTTCCCAGGAAATATCATATTTCTCTCCCTCTCTCTCATAGACCACGTGAAAGTCTTCTCCTTCAATCATTTGCTTTGCCCCCTCTTCATATAAAAGCCTCATCCCCTTTTGCCTCTCCCAAAGGGCTTTGGATTGTCCTGTCATTTGCCCCATCAATGGCAGTATAAAAGCGGCTAGCATGGCTATGACCATTAAAGATAGTAAGCTTTCTGCAAGTGTAAAGCCCCCTTCATTGTTCTTTAACATAAAATCTCCCCTTGCCAATTTGAAAAATCAACGAAATGTGACGATCAAGGTATTCAAAATGAACGGTGCCAAAGCTGCTTGTATTCCCATTCGGCAAAAAAGATAATTTGGCTAACGATCCATCCACATATCGAATAGTATCAGGCATGCTCCTTTGAACAAACAAGTTCGTAGGAGCAGTCAGCGGCCGAATGGTATAGCGATTTTCCGTATAAATAAACCTCACTTCCACTACCTCTTGCTTGGCAATAGCATACGACTGAGCGAGAAACAGGTCTGCCTGCAGTTGATTGAGAAATTGTTGTTTTTCAAAGTCAGCAGCTACCCTTGGAAAAGGAAGCACAGCTACCGATAGTAAAACGACTATAACTGTGAGAATGACCATCGTTTCAACAAGGGTAAAGCCCTCATCTGATCTTGCGCACCGTTCTATTTTATTTAACAATTGATACCTCTCCATCGGCTCCAATCTTTAATTGGTCTCCATTTGGGCAAGCTGTTTCATCGCTTCTTAAATAACCGCTCTCTACCATATCCCCGACGGATGATGGAAATTTCTTTAAATCAATCCGGTAAGCCTGCACCTGTCCTTGCACCATATGTTTAAATGCTGTACATCCTTTGCTATTAATATTGCGGCTCTGTTTTGCTACATTTGGAATAGCGATAAATAACAATACTGAAATGACTAATAAAACAATCATCATTTCAATTAATGTAAACCCTGATTCATTTTTTACTAGACGATTTATTTTCACCGGCTCATCCTCCCTCTTTAAATAGAACCCATCATTTGAAACATAGGCAGCATCACTGACAAGTAAATGGCGACAACTACGAGGCCGACAAACAAAAAGATAGCTGGCTGCAAAACGGCTAGTCCTCTTTTTATCTTTTTCTCGATGATCACATCGCAAAACTGGCTAAATAAGAGCAACTCTTGAGCTAACCGCCCATTCGTTTCCCCATGTCGGAGAATACGGGGCAGCTCGGGAACAAAACCTGAGACTTGCTCCGCTGACTCAGCAAGGGACTGTCCAGTCACTAAATGAAGATTCATTTCTAAAGCAACCTGTCTTAATATCGGATGCATGGTCTGCTCTTGTAAAATCAGCAGCACTTCATTAACAGCAAAGCCGCTTTGTAGCAAATAAGAAACTTCTTTAGCGAATAAACGGGTAAGAAATAAAGTGAAATAAGTAGAGGGAACTGGGATTTTCACCATCCAATTAATTTTACTTCGAGGAGTTTGTCTTTGATAATGAAAAAAGAAAGATAGAGAAGCAACTGCCAAACCAGCAGCAGCTAGTAGAATGAAGGAGGGGCCCTGTTGCAAAAAAGCAATAAGCAAGAGGGTACTTCCGCTCGGGGCAAAGCTGAGAGCAGCGTACAGCTCTTCAAATCGCGGCATTAAAAATTGATTTAAAAGAAGCAACAGCATAAATAAAAGAAACAACAAGAATATCGGGTACTGAAGAAGCTTCGCTAGCTTTTCCTTTGCCTCCTCGGTCTTTTTCCAGTGCTCCCCCGCATATATTAGCGTTTCCGGCAAACGACCGTGTTTTTCGGCAAAGTACACTTGCAGACAAATCATTGATGGAAAGTTAAGCATGTGAAGAATCTCATTTAAAGATGTCCCGTCATTTAACTCAGAACGGATTTTCTGAATTGATTTGTGATGATTGCGGTCAAAATTCATCAACAAAAACTCAAGGGCCTGACTCATCGTAAACCCTTGGTTCAACATCTCTCCCAATCTGAGAATGAATTCCCCTTGATACTTCCCCGCTTTTCTTTTCCTCCAATACCCAGCGATCATATTCAGTTTGAGAGAGATATCCAAGAGCGATCCCCTTTCTTAATAAGTGTTTTAATAATGGATAGTGGTAAAAGCACGGCTCTCCTTTTGCTTCATTTAGTACAGCCTGCAGATCCGACCCGCTCAATATTTCATACACAGTAGCCTGTTTTCGTTGTTTTTCCGAAACACAGTGCAGAGAGCAGTTGGTTCCGCATGCTGGGCACAGAAGATTAACAAGACGCTGGGCTGTTACACCTATCAGCGTTTGCTGAATTTCATGCCATTTTAAACCAAATTCAAGCAGTCGGAACACTGCTCCTTTTGCATCGCGCGTATGCAAGGTAGTCAAAACGAGATGGCCTGTAAGTGAAGCACGGATAGCAATTCTGGCCGTTTCTTCATCACGAATTTCTCCTACCATAATCACGTCAGGATCATGTCTTAAAATAGCTTTTAATCCCGTTGAGTAAGTTACTCCTGCTTTTTCATTCACTTGCACTTGCAACCACTGATCATTTTGTTTTTCCACAGGGTCTTCAAGAGTAATGACGTTGCGGCCATGCTCGCTAGCACTGTGCTGGATCAAAGAATAAAGGGTAGTCGTTTTACCGCTGCCGGTCGGGCCGGTAAAAATAATTAATCCATGAGAATGCGCTAAAAGAGCAAGCAATTTTCTAGCAGAGTTTGGAAACAGGGAAAGTTGAAGCAGGTCGGGTACCTCCTGTTGAGGAAGAAGGCGAATGACGAGGCTTTCTTTTGAAAGGGCAGTGGGTAAAGTAGAGATGCGCAAAGAGACCAAAAAGCTTGAAATTTCAAGTTGAAATGCACCACTTTGCGGCTTTCTTTTTTCTCCGATGTCCATCGAGGCCATAAACTTAAAATGGGAAATCAGTCTTTCCCCTTCACGTATGGAGAACTGACTATGAGGAATAAGCTCGCCTTGGGAGCGGATTTGGACGAAGTAACCGTGCTTACGGGGGATAAAGTGGATATCCGTCGAACGGAGAGCAAGGGCCTCCTGCAAAAGCTTTTCGACAGCTTCTTCAATAACCATTTCTTTTTATTTCACCACCTTTCATTCTCGTTCATTAACCATATTCGACAACATTCGAAAAACCCCTCCTGCTTTTTTAATTTTACTGAAAGCTATTTATTACTGGCGAGTGACGGGGTTAGAGTAAAATACAAAATAAACGGCACCATAAGATAGAGATATCACGCAATCTTCACAAAGTGACTGAAAGTATGTTTACAATACTATCTTCATTCCATTATAATAAGATATTGATGGAGTGACGAATAAAGGAGGGATACATAATGGACCGCATGTTTCGCGTATTAGCATTCTGGACTGGAATCTTTGCTGTCATGTTCTATCTTGGCGATATGCATAAAACGGCTTTACTATTCCTTGGCCAGACCGGATTCTTCTTAATTGTAGGCTATTTAAATTTAACTGAACGTATGTACGTGTACCTTTTTGCAGCATACTTAACTGTATTCTTCTGTGGATACACTTACTGGACTACCTTTATGGTAACTCCTGGAGCAGGCCATTAATTCATGGTTCTGTCAGCCGGTCTATAATGACCGGTTTTTTTATTTTGCCCAATATCAAAAAGGCTGTCCAAACTAGGGCACAAACCTGTTTCTCCATTCAAGAGAAGAAGGTCCGGCCGGCGTAAGACAGCCTTCACTTTTTTTAGAAGCCGTTTAAAAACGGATTGCGCTCCATTTCATCACCAATCATCGTTGCTGGTCCGTGGCCAGGAAGTACAATCACTTCTTCTGGCAAGGTCAATAAATGATTATGAATACTGTGAATTAGCTGCTCGTGGTTCCCGCCCGGTAAATCCGTCCGTCCAATGCTTCCCATGAATAACGTATCCCCGGCGAATACAGCATTTCCTTCATCAAAAAAATAAGAGACACTCCCCGGCGAGTGGCCAGGTGTGTGAAACAGCTGAAAAGAAAACGGGCCTACTGTTAATGACTTCTCATCTGTTAGAAGATGATCGGCTGGCTGACCGCTAACTTTCCCCAATTGAAAACGGGCAGAACCGTTTAAATCCGGATTAGTTAGCCATTCTGCTTCTTCTTTATGTAAATAAACAGGAATATCAAACGCCTTCCTCACCTGCTCAACTGCCCCAATATGATCAAAATGGGCATGTGTAAGCAAAATAGCAAGGGGCTTTAAATGATTTTGATTTAACCATTCAACCAACTTCTCTCCCTCTGCTCCCGGATCAAATACAATGCACTCCCTCTCTTCATTAGATAATATATAACAATTAGTTTGCAGTGCGCCTAACGGCAATTGCGTCCAGTTCATGCTACCTTCTCCCGCCTTTCCTTATGACTATACTTATCGTACCAGCGAATCGTGTCTTTTTAAAGAACTATGATTTTTCAACTCGACAAACATTAAAAAAAACTATAGAATAGTGATGAATATGTACTGATTTTACATAATTATCTTTAGTCGATCATTATCAAGTGATCCAGGAAAGGAGTTTGACTTATGTACGGCTTAGTGATTATCTTTACTCTCATAACTCTTCTTGCCTTGTTCAGCACAGTAAACGCTTTAAAAAACAAAAACCTTTTAGGCATTATTTTTGGACTCGGCACTCTAGGAGTATTCGGATGGTTTACAATCATGACACTTATCCATCAAGGGTATCCTGCTGCTTAATTCACTCTTTAGACGAAATCCTCTCCTGTTTTTTACAGCAGAGGATTTTTTATTTCCTTTAATCACTTTCCTTGATAGTCATCCCAGATAAAAAAACCCTGCCGGTTGTCGGCAGGGTTTTTTAATTTATCTTACTTTTTAGCTGAATTTGGGTCATAGAAACGAAGCAGATCACCGTAAATGATTCGGTCAGAATAATTCAATTCGGTTGCCGCTTTTTCTATATATGGCGTGCAGTAGTTTTTGTCAGTTGGCTGTTCCGTTGCTTTATCCCAACATTTATTGTCTGCGTAGACATAATCTTTCGTTACAAACCGGCCATCACGGAACACAGCGAGATTTTCATGGTCCTCAGACAATAAATCTTGTCCAAACTGCAAATCATCCTTTGTTTCGATTCCAAGCAAGTGCAGAAGTGTTGGACGAACATCAATTTGGCCGCCTACCTTATCAATCACTCTTCCTTTCACACCAGGAATGTGAATCATGAATGGCACTTTCTGCAGCTGTGTTGAAACAAATGGCGTAACTTCTTTTCCTAAGTACTGGCTCATTGCTTCATTGTGATTTTCAGAGATCCCATAGTGGTCACCGTAAAGAACAATGACGGAGTTTTCATAAAGCCCGGAAGCCTTTAAATCCTCCACAAATTTCTTCAATGCTTCATCCGTATAACGTACAGTGACAAAATAGCGGTTTAGCGTACCGCTGTTGGAAGTAAATTCATCAATGAACTGGTCTTCCTCGTCATAATAGAACGGATGATGGTTCGTTAACGTAAGCAATTTTGAATAAAATGGTTTCGGCATTTCCTTCATATGCTGTACGGACTGTTCAAAAAACGGCCCATCCTTCATTCCCCAGTTCACGCTATTGTCCTCATTGATCTCATAATCTCCAGCTTCATAAAAACGCTGATATCCTAAAGACTTATACATAATATCCCGATTCCAAAAGCTTTTATTATTGGCATGCATTGCATTAGAGAAATAGCCGTTCTCCCCTAACTTCTCTGCCATGGAATTAAACTCATTGCCTGAATGGGTAAAGAAAACGGCCCCACGGCTTAGCGGGTAAAGCGAGTTTTCTGTTAAAAATTCAGCATCTGAGGTTTTCCCTTGTCCTGTTTGGTGGTAAAAGTTATTAAAGTATAAGCTTTGTTTGGCAAATTGATTCATAAACGGTGTAATTTCCTGGCCGTTTACTTTATTATTCATCACAAATTCTTGTGTGGATTCGACAGATACCATAATTAAATTCTTGCCTTTAGCCACGCCGAATAAATCATCATTTGGTTTGGCATAATTGGCATCTGAATAGTTTTCAATATCCGCCAATTCACTGCCATCAGCAAGTGCCCGCTGTGCAGAGGACTTCGATTGTAAAATGACGTCGTAAATGTGGTAGTTAAATGTCCCTATATTCTTCACCAGCATTTCACGGTCAAATGTTCTTGTTAAAAGCTGCGGACGTTCAATTTCAGAAAGACCCAGATTTAAAAAGAACATCGCGGCCGCTGCTAAAAAATAGGCCCGACGATTCATTTTTGTCATGGAACGAAAACTTACTAATTTAGGTTTTACTTTTAAGATCACCATAAGCACGATAAGATCGGCGAAATAGAAAATATCATACCATTTAAACTCTTCTGTCACACTATTGCCCAAGTCAGCAAAGTTGCTTGTTTGAAATAATAAAGGCATAGTGATAAAATCGTTGAAAAAACGATAGAAAACTACGTTCGCATAAAGCAAGAAAGTCAACAAGAAACTCGTGATGATTAAATAACGGTTTCTAGCTTTATCACTTTTAAAAAACATACTGATCCCCATAATGAGCATAATAAAGCTCAATGGGTTAATAAAGAGAATAAATGCTTGCAATGTATTTTCAATTTCAATTTTAAAGCTCGTTTGATAGATAATATACGTTTTAATCCATAAGAACAAAACGACAACAGCGATTAAAGATACATTGTTGCGTAAGGTTCCTTTCATCCAATAACCTCCTTAATACGCACCGTACAGATTACTGCTTTGTATAAAGACCGTCCACTATAAAAACATCATAGCTAATCTTAATACTTTTTTTACAAAAAAGCAAACGTGAGAAAATAGAGATTTTGTAGAATGATAGTTTGACACCCCATCCTCTAGCCTTTTATCATACGACCAACGAAGGATAAAAGTTTCATTTTTACAAAAAAAGGAACCTTTTCAAAAGGTCCCTCTCTGTCGAAGATTATTGGCGGCTGCGCTTTTCCTTTTCAAGTCTACGTTCCTGTCTTATAACGAGCAGCGCCTGCTGAAAATCTCTTACTTCTAGCAATTGGGAATCATACAAGTCCCTCAGTTCTGCTTCCATCAAATCCAAGTCAGCCAGACGGTCACCAACATAAATGAAAATACCGTACCGCTTCAAAAGCTGCTGTACATCCCACATCATTTTCAACTTGATCAACGGCTCCCTTGCTAAGTTTTCCTGTTGCCTAATCCTCGCTCTTTAACTTGTTATCCGTTCATGCTTTTTATTCAGAAAAGCCCAAATAAAGACCACCCGCCGATAATAAACAAGCTGCTGCGAGAAAAGCAAGCTGCATCATTGGCTTTTTCTTTGTTGGAAAATGAACGGCACCAGTAGCTAGAAAGCCGCCGATTAAACCACCAATGTGTCCAGCGTTATCAATTCCTGATGCTGAAAAGCCAAAGATGAGATTGATTAAAATAATGACAATGATACTCGTGCCCATTGTTCGAAAAAATAGACGCGGATAAATGACACCAAAGTAAAGAAGAGCTCCAAAGCAGCCAAAGATGGCTCCGCTCGCACCGGCTGACAAATTAGAATTCATCACAAAGCTGGCTAGCGTGCCCATGAACCCTGAAAATAAATAAATGAAAAGAAAGCGAGATCGTCCATATATCTGTTCTACAGCTGTTCCAAGAAAATATAAAGCAAAGGTATTCATCAGCAAATGCAAGAAGCCTATATGTAAAAAGATAGGAGTAAAGAAACGCCACCACTCTCCGTCAAGAATGAGCGGGTTGAACTTCGCTCCAAAACGGATTAGGTTTTCTGAATTGGTGCTGCCTCCGGTTAGCTCTAACAAAAAAAACACGATAACTTGAGCGGCAATAAATATATAGGAAAAGAACGGCGTAGAAAAATGAAAGACCTTTTTATCTTCCTCGCTCCTTTTCACCGAATGAACAAGAGCGGCCCTTTTATAGGCAACGGTTTCTTCCTCAGAACCCGGCTCAAAGAAAGCGGGCTCTAACCCTCCGGGAAATAAGCGGCTAAATGAGTCTGCTGCTTCACGCATCTGTCCCTGAGCAAACAAGACCGATGTAACTTTTGTCCGCTTTCCTTTTGGAAAGTAAACGGGTTCTTTTAAATAAGATTCGTATTCGTCAACTGGCGGATAGAGAGATAAATACAAATTGACTACTGTTAGCTCCCGCTTGCCCAACTGCTTTCTAATGCTTTCTCCCATAGCTGCTACTTGTTCTATATCACGGCGCATTCTGCTGCTCCAGTCCAGGTCACTATATATCATTCGAATAAACTGTGCCGGCTTATTAGATAAGTTTTCAAATAACATTTCCTGACGATTTTCATCCACTTGAACAATTTGATAATCTTGTTCTACAACCAGGAAATATGCCAGCTTCCAAAACAAGTTATTTTCATAAGAACCCATTTCACCACTGCCTTTATTCGTTTTCTTTTACAGTAACTATAACGAATGGAAAAAGCGAATGTAAAGCGTAGACTACTTGGCTTCCGATTCACAAACAATGACTTCTTCTTCCGCAATGATCTGTTGTACTGGTAAGTCATGAGGTTCTCTTGGAAGTTGCTCCATCAATTGCTGAGAGAAAGCAAGTGCCACAGTGTTTCCATTATATCCTGCTAGGAAGCGGTCATAATAGCCCCCTCCAAAACCGAGACGGCTGCCAGATCGGCAAAAAGCAAGACCCGGTACAATAATCAGATCCATCAGCGAGCGCTCTACCAGCTGATTACAAGAAGGAATGGGTTCGTACAGATCAAAATAAACCATTTCTAATTCAGTAAATGATGTCAGCTTGTAAAAGTTCAACTTTTTCTCCGCTGGTATACACTTTGGCACCACCATCCTTTTTCCTTCCAGCCAGCCTTGTCGAATAATTTGCCATGTATCTACTTCCGGCGCATTAGAAACCGTCACTGCTACTGTCTTCGCTTCCTTCCATTCCTTTAAAGAAAACAATCGACGGGCAATTTGAAAAGACAATTGTTCATAGGCAAGCCTGTCTAACTTCGACAGTTCTTCTTTTACTCGCTGCCTTACCATTTGTTTATTCATCAAGGGTCCGCCTCCATTCTTTAGGTGCTCGGCTTTTTATGTACAAAAAAACAGCAGGAAATAAATCCCCGCTGCTTACTTTGTTTCACGGTGTGCAGTAACACGTTTTTCTCTAGAACAATATTTTTTCAGTTCAAGACGATCAGGATTGTTACGCTTGTTTTTAGTAGAGATATAATTACGATCACCGCACTCAGTGCATGCTAAAGTGATATTTACGCGCATCTTTTTTTCCCTCCAAACTTTTCAATACAATTGTATCTTCTTTACGACTTTTCTATAATAGCACTTTTCTTCTATAAATGCTAGTCTGACTTTACTATTCAGCAGTGTAATAAAAAATTCTTCATGAGTCCGAAACAAAGACGTCCTGCACAACAAATAACTGGTTTGAATGTACCTTTATTCACGTTATAATAAGCAATGAGGTGAATAAAAATGGATGGACTAATCATTGGGCTGGCTGTAGCAGGCATCGGCTTTCTTTTGTTATCTTTTTTCCTGAAAGATCGCTCGCGCCTGCTTGAAAAAGAAGTAGAAGACTTGTCTATGCAATTTTTGCAAGAGACCTATCAATTAAAGAAAAAGATAAAAGTCCTTGAAGAAGAGCTGTTAATCGGAACGCCTGCCACCTCTTTTCAAGAAACAGCCTCCACTAGCGAAACGACTGTTGGCATAAACGAAATTTTGAAAAATCAAGTCATCTCCCTCTACTATCAAGGAGCTAAAATGGAAGAGATCTCCAGGCAATCCTCCCTGACTCTTTCGCAAGTCCGGCAGATTTTAGCCCCGTATAGGAATGAAGGGAAAGGATGATAGCATGAATAAGCAAACCATGAGAGCCTTTGCGTTCGGCCTTCTTGCCTCCGCCCTTGCCTTACTCATTTACAGGGAAGCAGCTGGTTCATCATCATTGCCCGAGAAAGAAATGGTCCAAAGTCTTGAAAAAAAACAATATGTCGTATGGACCGCAAAAGAAGCGGCACAGCAAAAGCAAGAAAAAGAACAACTTGAGCAGAAATTAAACCAGGTAACTTCAGGAAATAATACGGGTAAGAAAGCAACAGAACAGGCAAAAAAAGAAAGCACAAGCCGTAAAAAAAACTATACCTTACGCATTGAATCCGGCATGTCCTCTTCAGAAGTCGGCCGAATTCTAAAAAAAGCCGGAATAGTAGAAGACAGTGAAAAATTCAACGATTATTTAACTGAAAATGGCTATGCGGAAAAACTTCAAGTCGGTGAACATACGGTTCACCCCTCAATGTCAATGAAAGAAATAGCTGTTGTTTTAACAACCAAGTAAAGGCTGCCCCTCAAAGGGCAGCCTTTACTTTCTTCATTGCCTAACAACAGCGCTTTTCCCTCATGTATTTCAGGAAAGGAGATTAGCTTATCAGGCACTTAGCCGAACCGTCCTGTAATATAGTCTTCTGTGCGGTTATCTTTTGGATGGTTAAAAATAGCATATGTGTCATCATATTCGATTACTTCTCCATTAAGGAAGAAAGCTGTCTTATCAGAAATCCGTGAAGCCTGCTGCATATTATGCGTGACAATAATAATAGAATACTTTTCCTTTAACTCCTGGATCAGTTCTTCTACTTTTAAAGTAGAAACCGGGTCAAGCGCCGAAGTCGGCTCATCCATTAATAAAACGTCCGGTTCTAGCGCAAGGCTGCGGGCAATACAAAGACGCTGCTGCTGACCGCCGGATAAACCATAAGCAGATTCGTGAAGCCTGTCTTTTACTTCATCCCAAATGGCTGCCTGGCGCAAGCTCTTCTCGACCGTTTCATGAATGATTTGTTTATTTTTGATTCCATGAATCCTTAATCCAAAAGCAATATTCTCAAAAATTGATTTTGGAAACGGATTTGGTTTTTGAAACACCATGCCCACTCTCGTACGCAATTCTTCAACATGAAAGTCCTTGCTAAAAATATTTCTTCCTCGATATTCAATGGCTCCGGATGTTCTAACATTGGGAACGAGGTCAACCATGCGGTTTAATGTTTTAATATAAGTTGACTTTCCACATCCTGAAGGACCAATAATGGCTGTTACTTCTCTTTCTTTCATATCAAGATTAATATTTTTTAATGCATGATGATTCCCATACCAGAGATTGCATTTTTTTGTACTATAAACGGTTTGACGCTCAACAGGTGCTTGTTCTTTGATTCTCTTCTCTTTTGTTTTAAAGGCGACTAGTGCCATCTTGTTTCCTCCTCATTCATTTTAACTGTCTATTTAGCGCTTATTCTCATAACGGTTGCGGATCCACACAGCGACCGAATTCATTAGAATCAAAATAACCAGCAAGACGATAATCCCGGCAGCTGCAAGGAAGTGAAACTCCTCCTGCGGTCTGCTCGTCCAGTTATAAATCTGCATAGGCAAAGCCGTAAACTGGTCAAACACATTTTTGGGTAGAAACGCAACAAATGCGGGAATGCCAATAACAACTAACGGAGCCGTTTCTCCAATCGCGCGAGAGAAAGCAAGGATACTTCCGGTTAGAATACCTGCGATAGCAGAAGGCAAGACCACTCGCAAAATCGTTTGCCACTTCGTAGCCCCAAGTCCGTAGGATGCTTCTCTTAATTCTTTTGGCACTGCCCGGATCGCTTCCTGAGAAGCAACGATGATAACAGGAAGAATGAGCAAGCTCATCGTTAAGCCTGCTGCCAGGACACTGTTTCCAAAAAAGAGAATTCGCACAAAGATCGTTAATCCCAATAAACCAAAAACAACAGAAGGCACGCCAGCCAAATTGGAAATATTCATTTGAATAAAACGAGTTAATCGATTTTTACTCGCATATTCCTCCAAATAAATAGCTGTACCAACACCAAGCAGCAAAGAAACAGGCACAACGACGGCCATCATCCACACTGTGCCAATTAAAGCAGCTTTTATGCCTGCCTGCTCAGGTCGTCTGGAAGCAAAGTTTTGCAAGAAGTCCCATGAAAGGTGGGAAGCCCCCTGCGAAAAAATTTGTGCAAGCAGCACAATTAATAGAATGAAAGTAAAAAAGGCAGCAAAGAAAAACAAGCCTTTATATAATTTATTCTTCAAGAGACGAATCGGAATTTTTTCAACCATCTCATCTGTGCGTATATTTTTTTGTACATTCTCCATTAATATTCCTCCCTGAACCTTCTGGAAATTCTCTGTGCCAGCATGTTCATAGCGAGTGTAAAAAGAAACAGCGTAAAGCCGACTGCATAAATACTGTAATAAATAGTTGTGCCAAATCCGGCGTCACCCGTGCTGACTTGAACAATGTAAGAGGTCATGGTTTGTAGCGAAGTCGTCAAATCCAGTGAAGCCGTTGGTGTCGAACCTCCTGCAATAGAAACGATCATCGTCTCACCAATGGCACGGGAGACGGCCAGTACAATGGATGCGATAATTCCTGATAATGCTGCGGGAAAAGCAACCCGCCAAGTCATTTCCCACTTGGTCGCTCCGAGTGCTAAAGCCCCTTGGCGCACTGATTCGGGGACGGAGGAAAGGGCATCTTCTGAAAGCGATACAATCATCGGAATAATCATCATACCAACTACCATCCCTGGGCTGACGGCATTGAACATTTCCAATGAAGGAAACATAGATCGCAGCAATGGAGTAACAAATGTTAATGCAAAGAACCCGTAGACAATTGTCGGTACTCCTGCCAGCACCTCTAATGTCGGCTTCATTACCTTTCTAACTCTTTCTGACGCATATTCACTTAAATAAATAGCAACAGCAAGACCGATGGGAACAGCTGTTAAGGAAGCAATTAAAGTAATTTTCAATGTACCTATAAATAAAGGCAGAATTCCGTATGTTGCATCAGTCTTAGAGAATGGATACCATTCTTTTGCTGTTAAAAACTCAGCTAATGGTATTTGCTTAAAAAAGGTAAACGTTTCAACAATTAAGGTCAGGACAATTCCGATTGTGGTGACAACAGAGACAGCCGCCATTAAAAAGAGAAGAACTGGAATCACTTTTTCGCTCTTGCTCAGAAAGCCATTTTGATATTTTTTCTCAAGCAGGCTCTGGACTGGGCTCTTTCGTTCGTTATTCGCTTTCAAGATGAAAACTCCTTTCAACCTTGCACAAGCGGGTAGAGCTTCTCTATCCCGCTTGTGCTTTCAACTGTTCTCGGATTATTTTTTTAAACCTTCTAGTGTTTCTAAGCCTTTTTTATACTCTTCTTCTGGAAGCTTGACATAGCCAACTTCTTCCGATAATGTGCCTGCATTCTCAATCGTGAACTTCAAATAATCATAAACTGCTTTATCTTCTGCAACTGCCTTGTTAGCAGCATATGTGAATAATGGTCTGGATAATGGAGCATATTCGCCGCTTTCAATTGTTTCGTTTGTCGGCTCCACTGCACCTTTTCCAGCGTCAATCGGAACAACTTTCAACTTGTCTTTGTTTTCTAAGTAGTAAGCATATCCAAAATACCCAATCCCGCTCTTCTCTCCTGTTACTCCTTGTACAAGCACATTGTCGTCTTCAGACAATACCGCTGATTTGTCGATCTGCGCACCATCGAGAATCACTTCATCAAAGTAATCATACGTACCAGAGTCTGTACCCGGAGAGTAAAGTTTGATTTCTTCATCTGGCCATCCTTTGCGAATATCAGACCATTTTTTTGGTTTGCCGTTATCAACCCAAATCTTTTGTAATTCCTCGATTGTCAGGTTGTCCACCCAATCATTATCTTTATTTACAACGACGGAAAGACCGTCATAAGCCAATTTAAATTCTGTAAAGTCTATTCCTTTCTCCTCTAATGCTGCCTTTTCTTCATCTTTAATCGGACGAGATGCGTTGCTCATTTGTGTTTCACCAGCAATCAACTTTTCAAACCCGCCGCCTGTACCCGAGTAACCAACAGTTACTTTTACGTCTGGCTGTTCCATCATATATTCTTCAGAAACAGCTTCCATGATTGGGAAAACAGTAGAGGAGCCGTCAATTTGTATGTTTCCTTGCATTTGTTTATTTTCTTCTGCTGATTGTTCAGCATTTCCCTCACCGCCTGTGCTGTTGCATGCTCCCAGCACGAGCGCTGTGCTCATCATTGCTAAACCTGTCAACACTTTTATCTTTTTCATTCCGTTCTCCCCCTACCAACTTGTAAGTTTTTGTTGTTCTTTACAGTAATCAGATTATCTGAAAACTGTTAAACGGGTTTTAATAGAATGTTAACGTTTTGTAAATCGTCATTATTCAACAATAAAGATACAAATGATGAATACAAAAATAGCTTAATAACAAGTCGTTTACACCATGGGTACTTACTTTTCTCCAAATAAAAAACACCTCCAGCTGCCAGATCTGTCTGACAATTGGAGGTGCCTTTTGTAGATATAACAGGATTTTATTCTTCTTCCACTTCGCCATCTTCTTCATCTTTTGAGCGAACGTCCTTTTCAACAACGACAGCGGACGTTTCTTCTTTTGCTTTTTGCTCTTTTAATTCAAAATATTTATCAAGCACTTTTCGGCCAATAATATAATTGATTGATGATGAGCTGCCACCGCTTTGATAAGCCCATGGCACAACAACGGCAAAAGCCACTTCTGGCTTATCATAAGGTGCATAACCTACAAGGTTGATATTCCAGGTCATCGGCAACGGCTGTCCATTTTCTAAATATTGCTCTCGCTTCGGACCATCATATTGTCCTTCTGCCGTTCCTGATTTGCCAGCCGGACTATATGGAGCACTAGAGAAATACTTTTTACCTGTTCCTTGTGAACCACTCATTACCATTCGAAAACCTTCTTGCACATGCTTAATTTCACTTGAACTTGCATCTAGGCGATTAAGTACTTCCGGCTGGATCTCTTCTGTAACCGGACCAATCTTGCCTGTTTCTGCTGTTGGCTGACGAATTTCTTTCACAATATGCGGCTTCATGCGATAACCACCATTCGCAATGGTAGAAACATACTGGGCGAGTTGCAATGGTGTATACGTATCAAATTGACCAATTGCATAGTCAAGGGCCAGACCAGGCTGCGTTATCTCTCCCTGAAAACCAATTTGTTCATTTGGTAAATCGATGCCGGTGCGCACCCCAAGGCCAAACTGGCTGAAATAACGGCGCATTGTCGGTACAGTATCCGGGTCAATTCTTAACGGACCATTCGGACGATATTTCGCACCGCCAATTTTCATGGCCGTCTTAAACATATACACATTGGAAGAGCGCATCAACGCATATTGATCACTAATCCCCATAGCGCCACCCCGGTTAAACCAGGAACTTTTTGTCTTGCCTCCTGATCCTGCAAATCGTAAAGGCTCGTCAACAATATATTCTCCCGGATGAATAGCCCCAGTCATATATCCCGTTAGAACGGTTGCTCCTTTAACGACAGAGCCCATCGTATAAGAAGTGGTAAGGTTTCCTAGTGCAAAATCAAGCATTTCTGCTTTTCCTTTATTCACTTCATACTTTTTCCCGGAAAGAGCTAATATTTCCCCAGTGTTCGGATCCATTACTGTAACAAAAACCCTATCCAGAAGCGGATGGCCTCCCTGTCTCTTCGCCTTTCCTAATTCTTCTTCGATGATTTTATCTACAGCAACTTGCAAGTCCATATCAATGGTTAAGATTAAATCGTTCCCGCGCTGTCCTTTCCGAACGATCTCAGAATCAAGAATGTTCCCAGATTTGTCTGTTACATTTTTTACTTTAGTCTTCTGGCCCCGAAGTACTTCTTCATATTGATACTCAATATAACTTTTACCCACGCGATCATTTCGGCTATAATCCCTGGAAAGATAAAAATCGACCATCTCTCTTGGCAGACCTTCACGGGAAGAAGAAATATTTCCAAGTACTGTTTTGAGCGTCTCATCATAAGAGTATGCTCGGTCCCAGTCAGTTGTTGTATTCACTCCTGGAAGAGATGCCAAGTTCTCACTAACGATTGCATACTCCTCTTCCGTTACATTTTTATTTTTAACAACTTGTGGAGTCATCGCATAACCAGAAGTAAACTCACGATAAATGGCAAGCACTTCTAAATCTTCGTTTGTTAATGTCTTTAAATCTTTATCCGTAATCCGGTCAAGTTGCATTTGATAAAGTTTTTTTGATGAAATTTCGTTTTGGTTGGCCTTTTCCCACTCTTTTTTGGTAATTTTCTTCTTTGCCTTTTCCTCATTTTTGATAAGCCAGTAATCTTTTTTATCCCGTTCAGTCACTTGATCCGTCTCTTTGTCAATCAGCTTCGCGAGTTTTTTTGCTGTTTTCAGCATTTCCTCTTGTGAAGCCCCTTTTTTACGCGTATAGGTGATGGCATTTTGCGGAACATTATCCACCACAATCTGGCCATTGCGATCAAAGATTTTCCCACGCGGTACACTTGCATTTACTGTCACGTCTTCTGTTCGCTCAATTTTCCGCTGATAATCTTCCCCCTGGACAATTTGCACAATCCCCAGTCTGAAAATTAAGATCGAAAAAAGCAAAAAGACAACAAAAAACATCATGTTCATCCGAAAAGGAACATGTGTCTTCTTCTTTCTCTTTGTTTTTTTCACCATTACATTATCCTCTCTCTTAAAAATCTATTATTCTCTTTTTCCATTTTAAACAACTTCTTGTTTTTTTTCTACATCCAAGCCTAAAAAGAGACTTGGGTTAATTAACCAAGTCTCTAACAGTCTGCATATTCACTTTTCTAATGCATAGATAAATCAAACTATGTCCGGCTCCGAGAATGACGAGCAACACCGGAATACTTTCTCTTTCATCAAACAGTGTGATGGCCACGATAAAAGACAAAATGGAAACAATGCGACCAACATTAATAAATACTTCCCTGACCACGATGTACTCTACCCTTCTTTCTGCGGCCTCTCTACTTCGGCCTATTACGTCGTAGGTCATGGACAAGTAAGGTACAAGCAAAAATGGATAAGCGATAGCGATAATCGCCGCATAAATCAGCAGCCTAGTGAACGTTATATCCACTATAATGAGAAACAGCGACAGAAAAAGCACAATTCCGCCCGCAAAAATCACTTTTTTCCGATACTGTTTCTTTACTAATTTAACAGCCAGTGAATAACTGAAGAAGGAAACGCCAGAGTAAACTAATCCATACGTGCCAAGAGCGAGTTCACTTCCAGTTGTAACGAAAACAAAGACTGAAATAACGAAGACAAACACCCCTTCTCTCAATCCTTGAAAAAAGTGGGCATTCAGCACTCGTTTCCAATCCGGATGACGGTCTCTTTCTTTCCAAACTTCCAGCAGCTGAAAGCGGCCGCTTGAAGGGCGACGCTTTAATAGTAAACTCAATAAAACAGCGATAAAAAAACAGCCAAGAGAAGCGCCAAAGATAATGAAATACCCGGTATTAGAAGCAAAACGGCTGATGATAAAACCGGCTACTATCGGGCCAATCATTCCGCCCATTGAAAGTAAAGAACCGAAAAAGCCATTAAAAAAATCTCTCGTTTCCGGTTCTGTAATTTCAAATGTCAACACGTTGTAAGCAAGCCAGTAGAACCCATAACCGACACCGAGCAGCGCGCCAAGCAGTATGATCCAATCCGATGCTTGGTTGCCGATAAACAGCACGGCTACATAAAAGAAGCCGAGAAATAACACACCCATTCTTAATACAACGACACGGTCTACTTTTTTTGCACACTGGCCGGCAGCAATGTAAGACAACAATTCAAAGATCACTGCCGTCAAATTATAAACAGCCAAATCGATAAACTGGCCAGACTGCCTCCATAAAAAAATATTTACAAACGTATTGGACAACGCCACACTCAGGGAATATAAGCCGCCAATAAGCAGCAGCAGTCCAAGATCCTTTGACAGCGCTAAGTGGCGGAATCTCTTTCGAATGATCGACAAGATGCATCCCCCTTTCCCTTTATAGCGTTTGGAGAAAAGGAGAAAGTTATTCAAAAAAAGCGAACCGAAAAAATCGGTTCGCTTCATAATTATTTCGCTTCTTTATAACGCTTAGCTACCTCATCCCAGTTAACAACATTCCAGAAAGCGTTGATGTAATCTGGACGACGGTTTTGGTAATTTAAGTAGTATGCATGCTCCCAAACGTCTAAACCAAGGATTGGAGTTTTCCCTTCCATGATTGGAGAATCTTGGTTTGGTGTGCTTGTTACTTCTAATTCGCCGTTGTTAACAACAAGCCATGCCCATCCAGAACCAAAGCGGCCTGCAGCTGCAGCAGCGAATTCTTCTTTAAACTTGTCAAGGCTGCCGAATTTGCTGCTAATGGCATCAGCTAATTCGCCAGTTGGCTCTCCGCCACCATTTGGAGATAGAAGTTGCCAGAATAAAGAGTGATTCGCATGGCCGCCGCCATTATTGCGTACTGCAGTGCGCACACTTTCTGGAACAGCATCTAAGTTAGCGATTACTTCTTCCACTGACTTGTTTGCTAATTCATCTTGTCCTTCAAGAGCTTTGTTTAAATTTGTAACATATGTGTTGTGGTGTTTCGTATGGTGGATATTCATTGTTTCCTTGTCAATATGAGGCTCCAATGCATCATATGCGTAAGGTAATTCAGGTAATTGAAATGCCATAATAAATTCCTCCCTATGTAATATTTGTTTCGCAGACTTCAACTATAAGATTAACAAAAGTGAAAGCGCTAATCAATAATAAAGCTTATCGGATTTAAAGAAAAAACAGTCGTGCTTTCTGTAACACCCTTTCAGAAAGACGACCGCTTATTATTATCATCAACTTTCTTTATACATCCCTAAGGCCAAGGATCGCCTCTGCAATATTAACGGCATGATCACCCATTCGTTCAAGATTGCTAATGATATCAACAAATACAATGCCAGCTTGTCCTGTGCAGAGCCCTTCATTCATGCGTAAAATATGCTGTTTGCGCAGCTTTCTTTCCATTTTATCAATTAACTCTTCTTTTGAGTTACTTCTTTAGCCAAATTCAAGTCGTTTTCATCTAACGCTTTAATTGCCTTGTTGACAGCTGCAATTGTTAATAAGAACATTTCTTCTAAATCGGCCATTGCCTGATCGGTAATTTTTACTTTATTTGCCTGTTGGTAATCAATCAGCTCAATAATATTTTCACAATGGTCACCAATTCGCTCAATGTCACGTACGGCATCGATTAATGTATTATGCTTCTCCAACTCGGCTTCTGACAGTGAGGTACCTGACAAATGGATTAAATAATCTGTAATTTTTTTATCTAAATTATTTAAAGCATCCTCCACCTGGGTTGCCATATCAGCGTGCTTTTGATTTTTTGTTTTTAAATACGTATGCACTTCTTCCATTCCTTTAACAGCAAACTGCCCCATGCGGATGACTTCCTCCTTTGCCTGGCCTAGCGCAATGGAAGGAGATTGCTCAATAAAGATAGGATCAAGGTGCTTCGCTTTATATTCAATGACTGTATCTTCACCTGGTATAAGCTTTGTCACAATTATTGCAAGTACACCAACGAAAGGAAGCTGAATTAACGTATTTGTCACGTTAAATGTACCATGAGCAAAGGCGATCACCATCTTCGGCTCTAAATTCAAGGCACTTGTTAAATAAAGGATAAACTGTGTAAATAAAGGAAGAATAATTAAAAAGATGATCGTTCCAATAATATTAAATAATACGTGGGTAGCAGCCGCTCGTCTTGCCGCTACAGAAGCGCCAATTGAAGCTAAGACGGCTGTGATCGTCGTACCAATATTGTCTCCGAAAAGAACCGGTAAGGCTGCGTCCAAATCCAACAGATTCTCTGCAAACAACCCCTGTAAGATTCCAATAGTAGCACTTGAACTTTGAACGATAACGGTAAATATGGTTCCGACTACTACACCTAAGATAGGACTCGAACTCATGTTAACGGTCAAATCATGGAACGTATCTAACGAACGCAGTGGTTTCATTCCATCACTCATTAGCTCCAAGCCAAAAAATAATGAACCGAATCCGAAAAGAATCATTCCTATGTTGTGCAGCTTTTTACTTTTGAAGAAGAAGATAAATACAGCCCCAAGCGCTAAAATAGGCAGGGAATAGGCCCCGACGTCAATACCAATAATAAAGGCGGTTACTGTCGTGCCAATGTTAGCTCCCATGATCACTCCGATTGCCTGCCTTAGCGTCATAAAACCAGCACTCACCAATCCGACCGTGATCACGGTAGTCGCAGAACTGCTCTGGATTAAGACCGTAACAAGAATTCCTGCCAAAACTCCCATGAGCGGATTGGTTGTAAACCGGTCAAGAATGTCGCGCAAACGATCTCCTGCTGACTGCTGTAGTCCATCCCCCATTAACTTTATCCCATATAAAAATATACCGAGTCCTCCCAGAAACTGGAATATCATTTCTTGGACGTTAATCCCCATCTTTTCAACTCCTAATTAGATGAATTCGACAAAACTTGCAATCCTCTACAATTATTAATAAATCGCAAGGAAGAAGTAAATGACCTATACGAAAAATTTACAATTGATTAACATTAGAGGGGTTATGTTACATTTCCGTTACAAAAAAAGCCGAGCTATTAAAGCTAGGCTTGAAAATTAGAAAGAAATCAGAATAGAATAACGAGAAGGAGGATTCTTACTATGAATATTTTTCAACAGTTGTGGAAAAGTCTATACTCTCCCAAAACGATTTCTTTTTTTCGCTTTCAGGGAATAGGCAAAACCATTTCTTACATTTTCCTATTAATGCTTATCTCTTCTTTGCCATTTTTTATTCAATTCAGCCTGCTGGCAACGAGCGGCCTTTCTTCTTTTCGAGAAGTCATTCAACAAGAGGTTTCGTCATTCACCATTGAACACGGCCAGCTTACATCCCCTTCTCCTGAAACGAAGTGGATAAAGAAAGGAACGACTGACATTATTATTGATTCAACAGGCACCGTTGCCGCGAACGATTTAGCAGAAAAGGATCAGGCTATCGGGCTTTTAAAAGAAGAACTGGTTTTATCTGTAGGTGGCCAACTGCAAACAGTTTCCTACGACATTCCGGGTATAACAGCCATAGACAAGGAAGAAGTCATCCAATATGCTCATTCTCTGCAAGCATATTCGGCTATTTTCTTACCGGTTCTCTTTATTCTCTACTATCTGTTCACCTCTTGCCTTAGTTTTATAAAGGCATCTATTTTTGCGGCCTTCGGCATGCTTTTCAAGCAATTAACGGGGAGAAAATTATTTTACCGGCAAAGCTGGCGCTTGGCCGCTTATGCAATGACACCTGCTATTATAGTTTTTACTCTCCTGCGTTTGGCAGGCATTATACTTTCTTTTAGCTTTCTTATCGACTGGTTGATCACTGCCATTATGCTCTTTCTTGCTGTTTCTTCCATCCCGCTGCCCAAATCGAAAAAACAGCCCGTGGCAAAATAATTCATCTCCGCCTCTTTTTTTGTTCTATTTCCTTTGGACAAGCATATATTGGTAAAAAGAGGTGGAAAGATGAGAAATTTTTTGCTATTTATCGCTTTTATGATCATCACAGCTGGCATTTGGAATGATTTCACAAACGGCTCGCTGCCCCATATAGAAGAAAAGCCAAAAAAAGAAGCAAACGCAGAAAGCAACTATTTGCCGGCCTTACCTTATGAAGAAAGAGAGGTAAAAACCGGTGACACGGTTCTGTCTATTCTAGCGTCCCTTCATAACGGCAAGCTTCCCGCGGATATTGAAACTGCAATCGCAGATTTTCAAGAGCTAAACCAGGGCGTTTCTCCTGATAACATCCGCATAGGTGAACATTATAAATTTCCACTGTATCAAAAAGGAACATAAGCTGAACAATTAAAAGGAATTGACGCCTTTCATTCCTCTCCGTACCGGACCAGCCAAAACAATCGAACGCCTGAAAGCAGAGCTTATAACTATTCGATAAGAGGAAAGTCTTTTTCCATTGTCATTTTCTTGTCAGATCTGCCCGATTACTGGTACAATTGATGATTGAAGCAGCTTTTTATCAGAATGAAAAGGGGCGAATCACCATTGAGTGAAATTATCCACCGTTCAAATACACGCCCGGTGAAAGTCGGAAACTTAACCATCGGCGGAAGCAATGAACTATTTATTCAAAGTATGACAACTACTAAAACTCATGACGTAGAGGCGACGGTCCAACAGATTCATCGCCTTGAAGAAGCAGGATGCCAAATTGTTCGTGTTGCTTGTCCTGATGAGCGTGCGGCAAATGCCATTGCAGATATAAAAAAGCAAATTAATATTCCATTAGTAGTTGATATACATTTCGACTATAAGCTCGCCTTGAAAGCCATTGAAGGCGGAGCAGACAAAATACGGATTAATCCTGGTAATATCGGCCGCCGTGAAAAAGTAGAAGCTGTAGTTAATGCAGCTAAAGCAAAAGGCATTCCAATTCGCATCGGCGTAAATGCCGGAAGTTTGGAGCGCCGCATCCTAGAAAAATATGGTTATCCAACAGCGGATGGCATGGTAGAAAGTGCTCTGCATCACATTAAAATTCTGGAAGATCTTGATTTTCATGATATCATCGTCTCCATGAAAGCTTCAGATGTTAATTTAGCTATCGAAGCGTATGAGAAAGCTGCCAGAGCATTTGATTATCCGCTTCACCTCGGTATTACAGAGTCTGGTACTTTGTTTGCAGGAACAGTAAAAAGCGCTGCCGGCCTTGGAGCTATTTTAAGCAAAGGCATTGGCAATACACTTCGCATTTCTTTGAGCGCTGATCCTGTCGAGGAAATAAAAGTGGCGAGAGAACTACTGAAATCTTTTGGCCTTTCTTCCAATGCTGCTACTTTAATCTCCTGTCCAACTTGTGGTCGGATCGAGATTGACCTGATTAGCATCGCTAATGAAGTGGAAGAATATATCCAAAAAATCAAAGCTCCAATTAAAGTAGCCGTGCTTGGCTGTGCCGTTAACGGACCAGGAGAAGCACGTGAAGCCGATATCGGTATCGCTGGTGCCCGTGGAGAAGGATTATTGTTCCGAAAAGGCCAGATCGTTCGTAAAGTGCCGGAAGAAACGATGGTAGAGGAACTAAAGAAAGAAATTGACAAAATTGCTGAGGAATATTATCAGAAGCAAGCAGCTGAAGCGCAAAATATTTAAAAGCCTGGCATTTGCCAGGCTTTTTGTTATCTAAAAAAAGGGTAAAACAAACAGGCCCATAATTACTGCAGCGGCTCCTATGCCAATTGCCCAGGCACCAAGGGTCTGCTCTCCCCTGCTTCTTGCGAAAAAGCCAAGAGCAATACCAACAATACCAAATAGAACAGGCATAATAAATAACGCGAGAACAGAAACGATTAAACCAGCATATCCAATTCCGCGCCCGCCAGTCGTTCTATTCACCTGACCCTCACGATTATTGTCTACCTGATTTTCTTGACGCACAGGAACAGGCTCAGCCAATTCAGCACCTGTTTCCTCTCTATACAGTCCAGTTTCTTTGTACATTCCTGTTTCGCCTGTTGGCATCGGATCTTTGTCGAACTTGTTGTCCATTGTTACTCATCCCCTCACTGTTATCATTTAAGGAGCTTTTATAGTATTGGCTTTTACTTTAAAATTATTCAGTCAGGCCTTGTCTTTCATAACAATCTGCGCCAAAATATGGTACACTTTGATAAAGATTTCCCAATGTAAGGAGTAAAGAATATGAAAGAAAAGCGTTTTGGCATTGACATTGATGGAACCGTTACATGCCCAACCAGTTTAATTCCATTCATCAATAAAGATTTTTCTTTAAATATTACACTTGATGATATAAAAAAATACGATTTATCTGAAGCACTAGGCATCCCGGCGGAACGCTTCAGTAATTGGTTTAACAAAAGAGAGCCGATCATTTACTCGAACTCTCCTCTTGCAGAAGGAGCTAAAGAGGTTCTGGTAAAATGGAAAGAAGAATTTCAGCTCTTTTTCATTAGCGCCCGCAGAAGTCACTTGATGGATGTAACCGAACAGTGGTTTAAAAAGCAAGATATCTTATATGATCACATTGAGCTGATTGGCTCTCATGACAAAATTAAAGCAGCGAAGCAGTATAAAGTTGATATCTTTTTTGAAGATAAACACGACAATGCCGTCAGCATTCATGAAGAGCTACGTATTCCCGTCCTGTTGTTTAACACACCTTATAACCAAGATCCCGTTCCAGAAGGTGTTATTCGAGTGAATAATTGGGTACAGGCAGAACAATGGGTAAATGAATGGATTCACTCGGAGAAAGCCATTCGATAAATGAAGGATAACTAAAAAAGATGCAGCAAAAGTCAGCTTTGACCTTTGCTGCATCTTTTTTATAAAGACAAACGAATACAGAACACCAATTGGCTGTTCATTGGGCGGCTGGCAAACACGCCGGACATGTGCCATACACCTCAAATTTATGGCCTGAAACTTCATAGCCCGGCAGCCCATGAATGTGATCCATCGGGCATAAATGTATTTCCCGGGTCTTCCCGCAGGCTAAACAAATGAAATGATGGTGATGCTCTTGATGTGAGCAAGTAAAACGATAATGCCGTTCACCGGATAATTCCGTTTCCTCTAGAATCCCCATTTCCACGAACAGCGCCAAATTTCGGTAAATCGTATCGAAACTGAGGCCAGGATGACTGTCCTTCATTTCTTCGAGCACTTCTTTTGCTGTTAAATATTTATCTTTTCGTGCAAACAATTCTAGCATGTCTTCGCGCTTGCCTGTCTGTTTATAGCCCTTTTCTTTCAAAAGCTCGACCGCTTCAGTTAAATTCATCTTTTTCATCCCGCCTTTATGAATTTTTTAGCTGAAATGACAATCAGTAAAATGAGAATAGATGCCACTACAATCGTTCCACCGGGAGCGAGATCCAAATAAAAGGCACTGATCAGTCCGGTGATCACGGCGATCTCACCAAACAGAACAGAATAAACGATAGTCTGTTTGAACCCTCTTGCCATCCGTATAGCAGCTGCCACAGGCAAAGTCATAAGCGCAGACACAAGTAGCACACCTACAATACGCATAGACGCCGCTATCACGAGAGCAACAAGAATGATAAACACAAAATGAATGGATTTCGCTGGGATACCGGAAGCTTTCGCATGCTCCTCATCAAATGATAATAAAAATAGTTCTTTATACAATAAGTATACAGTTGCGATAACGATGATACTGATCAGACAGATCAGCCACAAATCCTCACGGCTGACAGCACTGACGCTTCCGAATAAGTAACTAAACAAATCTGTGTTAAATCCATCTGCCAATGAGATAAAGATAACGCCTATGCCTATTCCCCGGATAAAATAATTGGAATGGCCAACTCTTGATAATGTTTATAGACGGTTCTGAGCCGTTCAATGAACAAGGAACCAATCACAGAAAACACCATGCCGGAATACATTGGATTTAACCAAGCAAGAAAAGTAAACGTCTGGCCAAAATAGAGTCCGGCAGCAATACCGGCCAGTGTTACATGACTGAGCGCATCAGCGATCAGCGACAGCCTTCTCACAACGATAAAAGCACCGAGCAACGGTGCGATCACACCGATAATCATACCTGTTAAAAAGGCATTTTGAAGAAATTCATATTGACTGATCGCTTCAATCATACATCTGCCTCCTGATGATCATGATGGTGATCAAGCAAATGGATTCCATGACCATATAAATCCGATAGGTCCTCTTCGTCAAGCGTTTCAAACTGCTTCATGCTGCCGTGAAAGTGCAGATACTTATTTAAGCAGGCTACATGCGTCACTTTATCACTAATAATGCCAATATCGTGCGTTACCAATAAAAGGGTAATGCCCATTTTCTTATTTAAATAAGAAAGCATTTCATAAAATGATTCGACATTTTTACTGTCCACACCAACAGTCGGCTCGTCGAGAATAAGAATGTCCGGCTTGGACACAATGGCTCTGGCAATAAATACGCGCTGCTGCTGCCCCCCAGAAAGCTCTCCAATGTTCCGTGTAAGAAACTGCTCCATTCCTACCGCTGCTACTGCTGCTTTAATTGCTTGCTTTTCTTTGCTGCCAGGCAAACGAAAAAGCCCCAGTTTTTTTGTTAACCCACTCGCTACTACTTCATAGACCGTGGCAGGGAAGCCGGTATTAAAGGAATTTGCCTTTTGTGAAACAAATCCAATACGGTCCCAGTTTTTAAAATTCTTCTGGGATGTGCCAAACAGAAAGATTTCCCCTTCTTTTACTCTTAACAAACCTAAAATAAGTTTGAGTAAAGTCGATTTTCCCGAGCCATTCGGACCTACTAAACCTAAAAAAGCCCCTTTAGGGACAGATAATTGAATGTTTTCTAACACATTATCCCGGTCATAACGGTAGGACACGTTTTTGATTTCAATGACAGGTGATTGATTCATTGAAGTGTCTCCTTTATAAGAATGATTACGATTTATAAACAAAATGAAGTATACACTATCTGCTGAAAAAAGTAAATCGGAACTGCTCAAGAACAGTTCCGAATGCTCCTAGTGAATAGCCGTCTTAAAGTGGCTTCCTCTCGTTTCATGTGTATTCATCACTGTGAGAAAAGCATCTGGATCAACATCGTTAATAATACTTTTTAACTTGGTCACTTCCAGCCGTGTAACCACTACATAGAGAACTTCTTTATCCGAATCAGTAGACCCGCCTTTCCCCTTTAATTTTGTTGTTCCCCGTCCAAGACGATGAAGGATCACATCAGCCATTTCTTCGTAAAAATCCGAAATGATAATGCAAGCTTTCGTTTCTTCGAGACCCTGAATGACTGTGTCAATGGCTTTAAAAGCAATATAGTATGTCATCACTGAGTACATGGCATTCTCTGCACCTAGCACAAAAGCGGCCCATCCAAAGATAAATACATTAATAAACATCACAAATTCGCCAACTGAAAAAGGCAGCCTTTTCATCATCAAAATACCAAGTATTTCTGTCCCATCAAGCGTTCCTCCATGACGGATAACGAGTCCTACCCCTAATCCAAGAAGCAGGCCGCCAAACACTGCTGCTAAGACGGGCTGATCAGTAAATGGGCCTATTTGTTGAAAGCTATGTTCTAATACGGCAAGACATACGATGCCAAAGAGAGAAGAAAACATAAATGTTTTCCCAATTTGCTTATAACCAAAATATAAAAAAGGGATATTTAATAAAACGACGAATGTAGAGAAATTCAGCAGGGGGTGCTTAAACAAATAACTTAAAATTAGTGAGATGCCAATAATGCCACCGTCAATAATATTGTTGGGAACAAGAAACAATTCAATAGATGCTGCTGCAAAGGCTGCCCCGACAAGAATCATCACAAGCCGATAGAAAACATGAGATTTTTTTTCCTTTTTATGCTGCTTAGGCATAACATCATTCCTTTTATTGTAAAGTATTCCTTTGGAACAACGGTGTTCTTGAATCACCTTCTTTTCTTTCTTTCATACATTAAACATAGAAGAAAAGGAGTGACTGCCAATGAAATTTTTACAGCACTTAATTAACCAAAAAGCTCAAACGATGACAGGGGATGAACTGTTAAAGTATGCGAAAGGACTTGATATCCCATTGAGAAGAGAAGAGGCTGAAAAAATCGCACGCCGCTTGCAAAGCCAGAAAGTCGATTTATTTAATGAATATGAGAGGGCAAATCTGTTGAGGGAAATCGCCGCCATTACCAATGAACAAACTGCCAAAAAACTAAACAAACTACTCACAACTTTTTTACAATAACAAAGATACAGGGCTTTCGATTCTTAACAATGTCCAAGTCAACATGCGCTTATTTATTCCAGATAAGCAGTTGTCTTTTCCTGCTGAAAGTGTGCTCTCTAATTTTCAGCAGGAAAAGATTATCTGGGTTTACAAGACTAAGCCTTTACCCAAAACCACCCTGTTTTTAACAGACTCTCGTAAAAAGTGCGAACTGTTAATTAACAGTCAATATTTTCTGACGCACATTTTCATCAAATGCGTTTTGTCTGAACATCTCAATTTCAAACTTGTAAGGTGGCTTGCGAGAATTTTTATCTTCACCTACATAAGGTGTTTCCAGTATCTTTGGAATCTCTGTTAGCTGAGGATGATGGACAATATAATTGAGTGCTTCAAACCCAATATGTCCAAAGCCGATATTTTCATGACGGTCTTTTCTCGCTCCCTGCTCATTCTTACTATCATTAATATGCAAAACTTTGATCCGTTCTACTCCAACAATGCGGTCAAATTGATCAAGCACTCCGTCAAAATCCTCTCTTATAGGATAACCAGCATCATGGGTATGGCATGTATCAAAACAAACTGATAATTTATCATTTAAATATACTCCGTCCATAATCGTTGCCAGCTCTTCAAAAGTAACTCCGCATTCCGATCCTTTGCCAGCCATTGTTTCCAGGGCAATTTGCACATCAATATCCTTTGTTAACACCTCATTTAGCCCTTCAATAATCTTTTTGATACCCGCTTCTGCTCCTGCCCCAACGTGAGCGCCTGGATGAAGCACGATCTGTTTGGCTCCAAGAGCGGCTGTCCGCTCTATTTCAGAGCGTAAAAAAGTAACACCAAGTTCAAATGTGTTCGCACTGATTGTGTTGCCAATATTGATAATATATGGAGCGTGAACAACGATATCGACCATGGCATTTTCCTTCATATGAAACCAGCCTTTTTCAATATTCAGCTCTTCAATTTTTTTTCTTCTCGTATTTTGTGGAGCTCCCGTGTAAATCATAAATGTATTTGCACCGTAAGAAGCGGCCTCCTCACTTGCCCCAAGTAACATTTTTTTCCCACTCATTGACACATGGGATCCAATTTTCAACATATCTATCTCTCCTTTACCGCTCATTATTTTACTAGAAAAATACATCTTTTTCAGCAAAAAAGGCCTGCTGCAGCAGGCCTTTTCATTCACCTCTTACTTCTTCTTAGTACGCTTTGTTTCTAAACGGCGCTCACGCTTTTTAAATTGCACCATTTCTCTTTGCATTTTCTTCTTATAACCCGGCTTTACTTTTTTTGGTTTGCGAACAATTGATTTTGCTTTAGCATCAATTTCGTCTGCTGCTTTTTCACGTTTTCTCCGTTGATTACGGTCAACAAGCTCGGTCCATTCGCCACTGCGCAAATCCGCATGGCTAAATGTAATACCCATCTTCTCTAATCGGACAAGAGCATCTTCATCAGAAGGAGTGTAGATTGTTGCACATATTCCTGAAGAGCCTGCTCTCGCGGTCCGTCCTGCCCGATGAATATAAAAATCTAGATCCTTTGGCAACTCGTAGTTGATGACATGGCTGATCCCTTCGATATCAATTCCCCGTGCCGCCAGATCCGTGGCAACAATGAATTGATATTCTAGATCACGTATTTGCTTCATCATCTTCTTCCGGTCACGCGGTGATAAGTCCCCATGTATCCGGCCTGTTTTTAAGCCTTTTTCCAGCAGGGCGTCTGCCACTTCATCAGCTTTTTGTTTTGTGTTAGTAAAGATTACGGCTAAATATGGGTTGTATGCTTGCAGCATATCAAACAGCAAGTCAATCTTTTCCCGGCTTTTTTTCGGCACGAGAATGTGATTGATATTTTCTGCTGAAATATGTTTAGGCTGAATATGAATATATTCTGGATTTTCCATATATTTTTTCAAAAAAGGCTTTAACTTTTCAGGAATCGTTGCTGAAAAAACATACATGTTTAATTGCTCAGGCATTCTAGAAGCAATCTGGTCCACATCAACAATAAATCCCATGTCAAGCATCAAATCTGCTTCATCCACTACAAGCACCTTAGATTTATAAACAGATAGCGCCTGCGCCTGGATTAAGTCATTAATTCTTGCAGGTGTCCCCACAACAATGTGCGGTTGATTTCTCAGCTTTTCAATGTCTCGCTGCTTATCTGTCCCGCCAATATAACAGCGAGCTGTAATTTCTTCCTCAGACAAGCGAGTAATCTTTAGAATCTCCTGGTAAATTTGATTAGCAAGCTCCCTCGTCGGTGCCGTGATAACAGCCTGTACTTCTTTTTTAGCCGGATTTATTTGCTGAAGGATCGGCAAAATATAAGAATGCGTTTTCCCTGTTCCCGTTTGGGATTGTCCAATCGCACTTTCCCCTTTTAGAATAAGCGGGATCATCTTTGTTTGTATATCTGTTGGCTCGTAAAAACCTAATTGCTCTATTCCTTTATTAATAAACGGTTGAAACCCGTATTTCTCGAATTGATGATTTGCCAAGTGTGACACTCCTTTTGGCTTGAATAAGCCTTTTTCTCCATTCTGATATTATATCAAAACTTTCTATAAATCAAAGGGCTCCGGATGATTCGTTCATTTTCAAAGCAAACCTTTTTGCTTTTTAGCGCATACAATAACGAAGAAGAAAAATATATGAAAGGATGAATTAGTTATGATCCCTTTTCCACGCGGCAATCGTCCTCCGCCCGGCTATTACTATCCACCTCCGATGAGAGGCTTCTCTCCTCCTCCGCCTCCTGGTATGCCGAGAAGAACCGGACGGGGGCTACTCGGGCTTCTAAGACAAGGGACAGGGGGAGGCCCTGGCCTAACTGGGTTTGAGCGCCAAGGCGCAGGCGCAGCTGCCCAAAAGTTAACCAATCCTCTGAATTTACAACAGATGTTGGCTAACACGCAGCAAGTACTGAAAACTGTTCAGCAAATAGGGCCAATCGTTGAACAGTACGGTCCCATGGTAAAAAATTTGCCCTCTATGTGGAAGCTGTATAAAGGATTGAAGTCTATGCCTGATGCAGAAGAAGAGAACAAAACCGAGAGCCCATCTGAAGAGCCAGTAAAAAAGAAAGAAAAACAGCAATCAGAAACTTCAAAAACAGAAGAGAAGCCGGTAGCAGAACAAATCGAATCACAGTCGGAAAGAGATGATGAGCTTACTTCAAAGCCAACATCTAAATCATCCACACCGAAACTTTACATTTAAGAAACGGTTGTTTACTTCCAAAGTTCAGCCTCCTCCTATATAATGAATTCGTACACTTTTTACTCCGATTATAAAAATAGGAGGTTTTTTTATGGAACTAGTTAAAATCGCCCCGAGAGGATATTGTTACGGCGTAGTAGATGCGATGGTCATCGCCCGGAACGCCGCTCTAGATAAAAGCTTGCCGCGTCCGATCTATATTCTTGGAATGATTGTCCATAACAAGCATGTAACAGACGCATTCGAAGAAGAAGGCATCATTACACTCGAAGGCAGCAACCGAAGAGAAATACTTGAAAAAGTCGATAAAGGAACAGTTATCTTTACTGCCCATGGCGTCTCTCCGGAAGTAAGAGAGCTTGCCCGCAAGAAGAATCTTGTGACTATTGATGCTACCTGCCCTGATGTTACAAAGACACACGATTTAATCCGCGAAAAGAAAGCAGAAGGATATGAGATCATTTATATCGGAAAGAAAGGCCATCCTGAACCAGAAGGTGCATTAGGCGTCGCCCCTGAGATCATTCATTTAGTTGAGAAACCTGAAGACGTCGACAAGTTGGTGATAAAGAGCCCTAAGATAATTGTTACTAACCAGACGACGATGAGCCAATGGGACGTAGCTGACATCATGGACAAAATTAAGGAAAAATATCCGCACGCAGAGATGCATAAAGAAATTTGCCTCGCTACCCAAGTCCGTCAGGAAGCGGTAGCAGAACAAGCGGGTGAAGCAGATGTGTTAATTGTTGTTGGAGACCCTAAGAGCAACAATTCCAACCGTCTAGCTCAAGTCTCTATGGAAATTGCCGGCACAACGGCTTATCGGGTAGCCGATGTTTCCGAAATCGAAATCGACTGGATAAAGGATGCGAAGACGGCAGCTGTAACTGCTGGAGCGTCTACTCCAACACCGATTGTAAAAGAAGTTATTCAGTTTTTAGAACAATTTGATCCGAATGACGAAAGCACGTGGACTCGAGAGAAAAAAGTCCCGTTGAATAAAATTTTACCAAAGGTGAAAAGATCCACATTGACGACTCGTTAATAGCAAGTAGTTGTGACTAAACAGGCTGATCCTTCAGGAGGAATCAGCCTGTTTGCTTTTATATAAATGTAAATGGATCTGTATGAATAGCAGAAGGGATGAACTCCACATCAAAGCTTTTCTCAGCAGCTAGCGCAGTCATTTTATTGGCGGTCCCCGTTTTCATTACCTTTTCTACATTGTGTCCGGGGTCTACTATATTTAAACCAGCTGCAAGAGCATCATGAGCAGTGTGGTAATAAAAATCACCCGTGACATATACATCTGCCCCTTTAAACTTGGCAGATTGGAAATATTTGTTTCCATCTCCTCCAAGAACAGCAACTTTCCTTACTGGATCGGTTAGTTGACCGACCACACGAACCCCTTTAACATCCAGCTTGTCTTTCACATGCTCAGCAAATTCATGCAGAGTCATCGACTCCTTTAATTTGCCGATTCTTCCCAGACCAAGTCGTTCTCCCTCATTATCAAGCGAATAGATATCGTAAGCTACTTCTTCGTATGGGTGTGCTTTTAGCATAGCAGACAGCACTGCTTTTTCCAGGCTCTTCGGGTAGATCGTTTCAACTTTTACTTCCTCTACTGTTTCCAGCTGTCCTGATTGGCCAATATATGGATTAGTTTGTTCCCCCGGCATGAATCGGCCCATTCCGTCTGTCGAAAATGAACAATGGCTGTATTCTCCGATAAATCCAGCTCCCGCTTGACCGAGCGCCTCACGCATACTCTCTGCATAATCCTTTGGTACAAAAACAGCGAGCTTTTTTAAATCCTCTTCAAGCGTCGACACTAGTACCTCCGTGTCCATTAATTCAAGAGCTTCTGCCAAAAGGTCATTCACCCCACCTTTGGCCACATCCAAATTTGTGTGGGCCGCATAAACAGCAATATCATGCTTAATTAATTTCTCAAGGATTCTGCCAGCTGGATCACTTGTCACAATAGATTTTAACGGGCGAAAAATTAGCGGATGATGAGCAATAATTAGCTGCACATCTTTTTCTATCGCCTCATCTACTACTTCCTCCAATACATCTAGTGCAACAAGAACACGTTCAACCGGTTTATTTAAGCGGCCGACTTGCAAGCCGATTTTATCCCCTTCCATTGCATACCTTTTTGGAGAGAACTGTTCAAACAATTGAATAATTTCATGGCCGTTCGTTTTCTTCACTATCGATTGCCTCCTTGATTAGCTGAAGCTCCTGAAGTATGCTTCTTCTTTTTTCCTCAGCCGCTTTCTGATTCCCCGCTTTTTTCAAATTTTCCAGGACAACCTCCAGCTGGGCTGCTTCTCTTTTCCACTTTTTAAGAAATGCATCGCTTCTCTCCTGGAGAAGCATTGGGCCTGTAAGCAACTCCAATTCTTTTTGGCTGCTGTAAGGTCTTTCAGCATCCCCTTTTTCGGCGATCAAAATTTCATATATTTTTCCATCCTCTTCCATGATCTCTTCTTCGATTAATTCCCATCCGTTCGTTAATAACCACTTGCGAATATGATCGGCACGAAGATTAGGCTGTAAAATGAGTCGTTTCACACCCGGCAGTTTCTCTTTTCCCTCTTCCAAAATAGAGGTGATCAATGTTCCTCCCATGCCGGCAATCGTGACACAATCCACCTCGCCAGCTGCAATGACTTCGAGCCCGCTTCCTTTTCGCACAGCTATTTTCTCTTCAAGCCCTGCTTCTTTCACCTGCTGTCTGGCAGCTTGTAAAGGCCCGACCGCCACTTCTCCGGCAATAGCCTTGACAGCCAGCCCCTTTTTGACAGCGTAACAGGGTAAATAAGCATGATCAGAGCCGATATCAGCTATAACAGCTTGTTGCGGTATTCGAGAGGCTACAGCCATTAAGCGTTTTGATAATTGATTAATATTCATCGTGTCACCACTTTTATTTTAATATTCCGCTTCCATTCTATATGAAAATGTCTAATAAAAAAGTTCTTTGCCGTCCGGCAAAGAACTTCTCTTGCATTATTTAATTTTGCTGACCCAGTCAGCCATAGCATCAGCATTTTCAGCTTGCACAAGGCCTGGAGGCATAGCGCCCTTACCGTTTGTAATAATTTCTTTAATTTCATCTTTGGACAATTTGTCGCCAATACCTTTCAAAGAAGGACCGGCTCCACCTTCAAAGTTGCCGCCATGACAACCAGCACAAGTTTGCTTGTAAAAGCCTTCTGGTTCAAAAGTGCCGCCCGCTGTCTGATCACCTGTTTGCTCTTCACCCTTCTCCTCTTTCGCCATTTCTTTAGAGTTATCAAGACCTTCTAAAGAAAGGAAGAAAATCAGACCGAGGCCAAACACAGCAATCAATAAGAACGGAATGATTGGATTACGATTCATTTCTTAACCTCCCTTATGTACACAAATAACAAATAGAAAGTACAAACACTTACTATTCTACTTGAAAATGAAGAAGACGAAAAGCCCTTACATAGAAGTTTTTACCCGTTTGTCGTAAATTAGACACATTTTCTTCCCTTTTTTCTTTTTTTTAAGTTTTTTTATATTATATGGAAATAAAAACAATCAACAATATTATGCCAAGCCATGCAGAGATCGTAAAATAAATTTGGCCTAGTTTCCTGCCTGTTATCCACCAAATTATACAATGTAAAAATAGCAAACCATAAAGGGTATTAGAGTTCTCTCCCCAGATTTTCTCATGCCATTCGACTGTCAAAATTAAAAATAAAACAGCTGCAGCTACATATAAAAACGGAAGAAAAAAACCTTTTTTAGAAAAATAAATAGCTAGACTGATCAACAAAACGACAAAAGCTGCCAAAATCGTCATTTGCAAAGGGAAAGACAATTCAGTAAAATATAGAACAAATAAAGAAATAAATACGAAAAAAGAGAAGCAAGCAAACTGATGACGGTTAGCCGCTTTGAACTTGATTTTTTGACAGCGTTTTCGGGCAGCTCTTCTCCTTGAGTATAAAGTGTCAACAAATAATCGCAATAATGATCCGGCAACATATGATTTTCTTTCCAAAAATAAATTTCTTTAATAATTATGTGTTTTTTTTCATCTTTCATCCATGGTCACATCCTGTCATAACACATTCGAGAAAATTCTCTAAATACCTGCTTTTAATGAAAAATAAAAAAAAGTTTACTTCTTTAAAAGAAGTAAACCATCGGAGCAAGAATAAAACATTCCAGCCGGCATTCGCATTCTACCCGGCGGCTGAACATGTATTATTCAAGAAAGTCTTTTAATCGTTTACTGCGACTTGGATGGCGAAGCTTACGCAAAGCTTTTGCCTCAATTTGTCGGATCCGTTCACGGGTAACCCCAAACACTTTGCCGACTTCTTCAAGTGTCCGAGTGCGTCCGTCGTCTAATCCGAATCGAAGGCGCAGCACATTTTCTTCTCGGTCTGTTAACGTATCAAGAACATCTTCAAGCTGTTCTTTCAGCAACTCGTAGGCAGCATGTTCAGAAGGAGAAGTTGCTTCTTGGTCTTCAATGAAATCGCCTAAGTGGGAATCATCTTCTTCCCCAATCGGTGTTTCAAGAGAAACAGGTTCTTGCGCAATTTTCAGGATCTCCCGTACCTTTTCAGGAGTTAAATCCATTTCTTCAGCAATTTCTTCAGGAGACGGTTCGCGGCCAAGATCCTGAAGGAGTTGTCTCTGAACACGGATTAGCTTATTAATTGTTTCAACCATATGAACAGGAATCCGAATGGTTCTTGCCTGATCAGCAATCGCTCTTGTGATCGCCTGACGAATCCACCAGGTAGCGTACGTGCTGAATTTAAATCCTTTGCGGTAATCGAACTTTTCAACAGCTTTAATTAAGCCCATGTTTCCTTCCTGAATCAAGTCAAGAAAGAGCATGCCGCGCCCGACATAGCGCTTTGCTATGCTGACTACAAGACGGAGGTTGGCTTCAGCAAGACGGCGTTTTGCCTCTTCGTCACCCTCTTCAATCCGGGTAGCCAGTTCAATTTCTTCTTCAGCGGATAGAAGATCTACACGACCGATTTCCTTCAAGTACATGCGGACTGGATCGTTAATTTTCACTCCTGGCGGAACGCTTAAGTCATTAAGGTCAAATTCTTCACTTTCTTTTTCAAGTTCGTGAAGATTCGGATCTTCTTCCTCATCTTCATCATTTGTTATATCGATTCCTTGCTCACCAAGGTACTCGTAAAATTCATCCACCTGGTCAGACTCCACTTCAAATGGTGACAGCTTATCAGCCACGAAGTCATAGGATAATTTGCCTCTCTTTTTGCCTATCTCAACAATCTGTTCTTTCGCTCTTTCCAATGTTACTTCAGTTTCTTTGGAACGTGTAGACTTTTCAGCCATTAGTCGTCCCCCTCCTTCCAAAATCCTTGCCTCAGTGTTTTTCCTATTTAGTTAATTCTTTTTTTAACTTTACAATTTCCATGGCAAGCTGGGCGGCTGTTTGATAATCCTTTGCTTTCTCCGCTGCTACCTGCCGTTGCTTTTTTTCTTTTATTTCCAACACTTTTTGATATTGCGCTATTTCTTTTATATAATCGTACACTGCTTCATCATTTATCACTTCACTGACCATCATCATTTCTATATCCGAAACGAGGCGGCGCAAATTGGCGTTTGGGAGAAAACTGATAAATGCACTTGAATCCGGTACATTGCCTCCTTCATAAAAGCCAAGTAAATACGTAAAAATAGCTTGATGCTCATCAATATTAAATGTTCCGCCATTCAGCAAATCCTTTACTTTGTAAGCAAGATCTATATCTTTCAACATATGTGCAATGAGCCTCCGCTCTGCAGTTTGAAACGCAGGATACAGCTTTACAGGCGCTTGTAAAGCTGGCGCTTGCTGAAACGTCCGCTCGTTTGAAGAATGCTTCTTCCTTTCCTTAAAGAAAAGCTGTTTTTCCTGTTGCTTTAGTGCCTCAAGTGAAAGCGAGAATTGCTCGGCGACCTGTCTTAAATAATAATCGCGCTCTACCGCTTTTTTTAATTTAGAAATTTCCGCTACTACTTCTTCGATATAACGCAGCTTTTGTCCTTCATCCTGTAGATTCTTCCCTTGCTTGTAGTATTCCATTTTGAAGGCAGTTAAGGTCATAGCTGTGTCGATGACGCTATTCCGAAATTTCTCGGCGCCATGTGTTTTTATATAATCATCCGGATCCATTTTATCTGGAATGAGAGCGACTTTAATATCACAGCTACTATCACTTAGTAAATTAGAAGCACGGAAAGCAGCCTGTATTCCCGCCGAGTCACCATCAAAGCAAATAATAACCTGATCGGCCGTTCGCCTGATCTGCTGGATATGGGCATCAGTCAATGACGTCCCCATTGTCGCAATTCCTGTTTCTATCCCAGCACTTGCAGCAGCAATTACATCTGCAAATCCTTCAAAGAGAACCGCATAATGTTGCTTACGAATAGCTGGCCGTGCTCGATGAAAATTATACAAGAGGCGGCTTTTATTAAAAATAGGCGTTTCCGGGCTATTTAAATATTTGGGCTTTTCATCATGAAGAGACCGGCCAGAAAAAGCAACCACTTTTCCTTTCTCATCATGAAGAGGAAACATAATTCGACCGCGAAAGCGATCAAAGTAGGTTCCATCCTCCTCTCTTCGGATAATGAGACCTGCTTTTTCCATCCATTCAGAAGTAAATCCGCGCTTTTGAAGAAATTTAACGGTGAAATCCCAATTTGGAAGCGACCAGCCGATTTGAAATGTTTCCAATTGTTCTTTTGAAAACCCTCGCTTCTCCAGATAGTCTAATGCTTCCTGGCCTTCTGTTGTATTCATTAGCAAATGATGATAGAATTTTGCCAATAACTCATGAGCCTTTATTATCTGATCGTGCTCTTCAGAAAAGGATCGGTTGCGATTATCACCTGTAAGCGCAGGATCAAGTGCTACTCCTGTACGGGCAGCCAGCTTGCTAACTGCTTCCTGGAAAGAGATATTTTCTATTTCCATTAAAAAAGAAAAAACATTTCCTCCAGCTCCGCACCCGAAACAATGATATATTTGCTTATCGGGGGATACAGAGAAAGACGGTGAATTTTCTCCGTGAAATGGACATAGTCCGAAGAAGTTTCTTCCTTGTTTTTTCAACTGAACGTAATCACCGATTACTTCAGTAATGTCCAGTGACTGCTTGATTTGTTGAATGGTTTCCTCAGGAATTTTTCCTGTCACATACATCACCAGCTATACTATTGTTCGATAAAAAAACTAAATTTCCTGCAGCTTTTTCTATTATTTGCTTTTCCTAAGCTGCTTTGCCTGCAACACTCAGCCTGATCCTTTGTTAGTGCCTAGTTATTTCCAATCCGGCATAAGAGAGAGAATCGACAAATCCCTTCATATTTCTCTTGCCCTATGCATTATAATTCTACAATCTTGATTAGAATCCTTCTCAAATGAGAAATAACATAAAAAAAACGAACAATAATCTGCCGTCCGGCAAATATCCTTCCAAGTGGCATACAATTAGTTTATTCCTTTACCTTAGGTGTTAAACCTTTTTTAAATACATTTTTATCACAATTTTTTATTATAGTACATTTCATTCAAAAAAACCATTGATTTTTCACAGGTTAAAGAAAAAGAAGCTCTTCTAAAAATGAAAAGCCTCCTTTTCTCGATTTCCGTATAAACCGCGACCCTTCAATTCAATTTCAGCTTGTAAAAGAAAGAAGGAGCTGCAGTAAATAACGTCTATTTCCGTTTGCCAAGCCTGCTCAAAATAATGTTAGCTGTTTCTTCCACCGCTTTATTCGTTACATCGATCACTTCACAACCAATGCGATTCATGATCTTTTCAGAATAAGAAATTTCT